>JBCCFL010000065.1:0-29065 GCA_039029735.1 Actinomycetota bacterium
CAGCTGCGACCTGCTCCAACGTCACCCCCGGATCGCGCTGCCGGGCAACCCGAACAACATCATCACGGAACTCCTGCGGATACGGCTTTCCCACGTGTCAATCCTCTCATCAAGGTTGACACCCCCACCCGCGGCAGTCCCGTCGTCCTCTACTTGTCCTTCCGGGGCTCGCAGATGTACTGGCGGCGTTGGCGATTTGATCGCTCGGGGCCAAGGCTCGACCGGTACGGACCGTATGCGCTCTACCTGCCAGCGTCTAAGAAGGCGGCGGGCCTGGATCTGAATGAGAGGCCGTACCGGAATGCGTTGTTCAGAGCAATCTATGAACAGATGCCCGGGCAGATCTCAGACCAGGTAAGCGGGATTCACTTAGACGACCGGAAGTCTTGGAGGTCAATCGCTCAGAGTGATCCTGGGCTTGGAGGGACCAATCGGGTACTTGCTGAGCTGTTCAACCTCAGGGCCGACAAGCTCCTCAAGTGGACCAGCGTGCAGAAGCTTGCCCAGCGGACGAGCCCCGGCATTACGCACTACCGGGCTGAAACCTACCCGAGAGATCCGAAGCCGAAGCGAAGTGGCGACAAGATCACGATCAACAACACCATCGGAGGCGACCAGGTCACAGTTCTTGGCCAAGCCGTAGCAGTGTCGACCGGGTCCGGGAACGCATCCGTCGGAGGAAACGCAAGCGTTGACCTTGGGACCTTCCTGGGCGGAATCGTTGATCGTCTTCCTGCTGCTGATCGTCCCGCAGCTGCGGCTGCTGCGCAGGAGATTGCTTCCGCCGCCGAGGCAGGCGACCGCGACCGCCTTCAAGATGCGTTGAAGCTGCTTGGTCGGCTAGCTGCCGACTCGGTGCCTGAGATGGCGGGCGTTCTCTTTGAAGCCGTGCTCGATGGCATCTAGGTATCGCCTGGCATAAGGACCGAGACCTGCGCGAGCTGATGTCTATAGACGTCCGAGATCATGCGCTCGCAAGTGCCTGCCCAGTCGGCGATTTCCCAGCTTGATCGGCCTCGGTCGGCTTGGTGGCTGAAGGCCGTGTGGCGCAGCTCGTAGGGGCGGATGGGCTCGATGCCGGCACGCTCGCATAGCCGGTGCAAGGACCGGGCGAAGTTGTTGCGCTCGATCGGCGTGCCGGTGCGGCTAGTGGCGATCAGCTCAGCGTCGTTGTCCCAGCGGGCGGCGCGCTCGGCGGCGGCTACCTGGAGGGTGCGCCAGTGGTTCAGCCGGCCCAGGGTCGTGCCGTCGAGGCGGATCGTCCGGGCTGAGTCCTTCGTCTTGACCGGGCCGAGCTGGTCGTCGGCGTTCATCTGGTTCGTGATGCGGAGCAGGCCCTGGTCGTCGTCGAGGTTACGCCACCGGGCGGCTCGGGCCTCGGCCGGGCGGAGGGCGTTGCGACCGCTGAGATCGATGAGGATGAGCGTCGGGCTCTTGGCCCTGCTACGGCCCGATCGGGGCCAGTCGGGCCGTAGCATCGAGGCACCTGATAAGGGTGAGGTCACAAGTTCAACTCTTGTTAGCCCCACGCACGAAGCCCCTGGCCCCAGGCCGGGGGTGTTTGTGTTTTCGGGGTTTGGGCGCCTGGAGGGCAGCGCCCGTGAGCAACCACGAATCGCGTGAGCCCCGTCGGTGACCCTGGCACCGGTGTGTGACCTGTCCGAGGATCCTCCCGGCCCAACCGTCCGACTTGGTCAATTGGTTGTCCGAAGTCGATATGGCTTCTGCCGGCACGCGCACGCAAGGTACAGCATGAGATCCCTCACAAGGAGAGTACCCATGCCATCCAACGAACGAACTCTGTCTGCTATCCCGATGTCGGACGCGCCCGACGCATCGGGCATCAACCGTCGGACGCTGATGACGAACCAGATCGACTTGGCTCGTGCGGTGGCCGCCATCGTGTTGGGCGTTGCGTTCATCATTGCGGTCGGTGGCGACGTGCCGACTGCGTCGAGCGTGCTTCCGCTTCTGGCCGCGGCGATCGTCACCGCCTACCCGGTGATCGATGTGGTGTCGTCGATCCTCGGTGCGCCGAGCGCTGGTTCTGCCGGACGTGCGCTGTATTTCAATGCCGTGATCAGTGCGGTCGCCGCCGTGGGTATCGGTGTCGCGGCGTTCGGCTCTGACGCCGGAGCCACGCTGCTGGCGTTCGGGATCTGGGCCGTCGTGTCCGGCGCAATCCAGTTCGTGCTCGCCTTTCGGCGCCGCCGAGCCGAAGGCGGTCAGTTGCTGATGCTCATCAGTGGTGGGCTCTCGACACTGGCCGGTTTGTCGTTCGTGGCGGCCTCCGGCCAGTCCGAGGTCAACCTTGGAACGCTGTCTGTCTACATGATCGTGGGCGCCATCCTCTTCATTGCCTCCTCCCGCTGGCGAGCAGCTTGATCGGCGCCGTGCCCCGCAGCCGTGGAATCCTTCGGCGGTTGCGCCGGCGGAACCGTGAGACAAGGATGACCGTATGCATCCAGCTCTGACAGAGAAGCGGGTGGAGATGGCGTTCAGGATCGGGCTCGTAAGTCTGCTGGTTGTGGCCGCCGCCATCGTCGGCGCTGTTGGCGTGTCGTTGCTCGTGCAGGGCCGCCCGCTCCCAAGCGCCGCGATGATCACGACCGGGGTGGTGATTGCGATTATCACCCGAGCCACGTGGACGTGGTCGAGGCAGTCGCATCCCGTTCCCGGCATTCACATCTGAACCTCTCGCCGATGCGGGCGTGGTGCCCGGGGCCTGTCAGGCGTTTGTGTTTCGCCGCCGGATAGATGAAGGTCGAGCCATGACCGACACCGATCGTTTCGACGGGTACCGCGCCGAGGACGAGGCGGGCATCATCCGCTTCGATCCCAGCACAATCGTGCACCGCACACCGGCCCACCCCGTTCGCGACGGCGTGGAGGTGATGAGCCTCGCCTTCAACGCCGATCCGTTCGGGCACATGGCCTGGATGCGAGCCCACGCCCCCGTCTACTGGGATGACGTGTCGGGCCTCTGGGCGGTCACCCGCCACGAGCACATCAACCACATTGAGCGCGACACCGACACGTTCACCTCCGCCCTCGGATCCCGCCCTGAGTCATCGGTGCCGTCGATGATCAACCTCGATCCACCGAAGCACACTCATCGCCGCCGCATCGTCAGCGCCGGGTTCACGCCTCGCCGGGTCGCAGACCACGAGGCGTTCCTGCGGGCCACCGTCACCGAGCTGATCGACGAGGTGATCGATGACGGCGGATGCGACTTCGTCGAGGCCGTGGCCCGGTCGATCCCGCTGCGGATGATCGCCACCCTGATGGGCTTGCCTGCGGCCGACGAGGACAAGCTGTTGCACTGGTCCGATCTGTTCGCCACCGGCGGCGAGGAGATTCGCGACGAGGTGCGGGCCGCGGTGCTCGAGTGGGTGGAGTACATCCTCGGCCACATGCAGACCCGCACCGATCCGGCGGCCGAGGATCTGATCAGCCTGCTGATCCACCACGAGGACGAGCCGCTGTCGGCTGAGGATCTCATCTACGAGACGATGCTGATCCTCGTCGGGGGTGACGAAACGACGCGCCATGTGATGTCGGGCGGGCTAGAAGCGCTCTTGCTCCATCCCGAGCAGTGGGCGGCCCTGCGGGCCGACCGGAGCCTGCTCAACGGCGCCATCGAAGAGATGCTCCGCTGGGTCACGCCGGTACGCAACATGAA
The DNA here is from genome assembly GCA_039029735.1 of Actinomycetota bacterium. Lineage (GTDB taxonomy): Bacteria > Actinomycetota > Acidimicrobiia > Acidimicrobiales > SZUA-35 > CADEDH01. The sequence continues at coordinate 3,683 of JBCCFL010000065.1, forward strand.
CCGAACCGCCACCCGTGACGTGACGCTGGGGGACCAGCAGATACTGGCTGGCGACCGAGTGCTGCTCCTGTACCTCTCGGGCAATCGCGACGAGACCGTCTTCCACCATGCCGCGGAGTTCGACATCCGCCGCAGCCCGAACCCTCACGTGGCGTTCGGGGCCAACAGCCGGCACTACTGCCTTGGAGCCCAGCTCGCTCGGCTCGAACTGCGGGTGCTGTTCGAGGAGCTGCTCGATCGTCTGCCCGACATCCAGCTCGCCGAGCCCGGGGTCAGCCAGCCTGAACGGGCTGGCAACTTCGTGCTCGGCGTGGATCACCTCCCAGTCGTGTGGTGAGCCCGAGGCCTTGATTGTAGTGATCACTGCGATTATGGTTCGCAGTGATCATTACAACATTCATGCACTACGACCGAATCGAGGATCCATGACCACGGCGACCGAGCGCGCGCTCTTGATCATCACCCTGGTGGCCTTCGGCGCCCTCACGCTGGCCGGCTTCGCGATCAACGGTGCCCCTGGCGCCATCATCGATGCCATCACCTTCAACTGGCACAGCGTGCAGATCTTCGTTGACCTCGTGCTCGCCGTGGCCGTGATCTGCGTGTGGATCTACCGCGACGCGACCAGGGCGGGGCGCAACCCGTGGCCGTGGATCATCGCGTCGGCCATCGTTGGCATGTTCTCACCGCTGGTGTACCTGCTGACGCGACCACGCACGGCAGAGGCTGCCTGAGCGACCCGCCACCCCTGGTCAGGCTCCTGTTACGGGGCCGCGTGGATCGACTTGTGACCGAAAGCTACCCTCGACCGGGTGCGGGAGTCGGCCGAAGCGACCGAACCCCCGCCGGCGGAGCGCACACCAATGTGGTTGGCGCGCGAAGACGGTGGGATCAACCAGTACCCGCTGCCCGAACGGCCGGGGAGCGGGGTGATCGAGCGCGTTCGTGAGACCGGTGACGTGCCGTTCGCAGCCCCCATGGCTGGAGCCAACGGTGGCCCGGCCGCCGCCCATCCCCGGCCCGCGAGCCCCACGGCCTGGATCACCGATTTCGTCGATCGCCACCGCATCGTCCTCCTTGCGCCGGTGGCGCTGCTCATCGTCGGCTCGGTCGGCCTGAGCTACCTGGCGCAGGAGGATTCCTCCACGGGCCTTGCCGCAACCGGCGTCGACGTGGTGGACGGGCCGAACGCCACTGAGACCGCGCCCGGCGATCCCAACGCAACCAACGCTGCTGAACCGACCGACGATGGCATCGCCAGCACCGACTCACTCGTGAACCCAACCGTCGAGCCCACCACCACCTCGTCAACCGACCGCGACGGCAGCTCCTCGTCCACCTCGTCGTCATCGTCCGTCACGTCGACGGCGGCTGCCACCGACACCACGCGCCCCGCAGTGCCGTCGTCGGCGCCGCCAGTCACTGCACCGGTGACGACCCCGGCACCCACGTCGAGTCCGACGACAACGGCCACCACCACAACAACCACCAGCACGACGACCACGACCACGACCACAACGACGACGGTGCCTCCCACCACGGCGCTGGGGCCCAACCTCATCACCAACGGCGGATTCGAGTCGGTCAATCTCGCCCCCCAGGCGTTCTCCGTGGTGGCGTTGCCGCCCTGGCAGTCATCGGCCGGCGGTGTGGAGGTGTGGGCCACCGGGCACAGCGGGGTGGGCTCCTACGCCGGCTCCCGCCACGCCGAGCTCAACGTGAGCGGCGTGACGACCTACTCCCAGACGCTCGACGTGAGCAACGGTGAGACCTACCGGTGGTCGCTGTGGCACCGCGGCCGCACCGACACCGACTCACTCCAGGTACTCGTCGACGGCGCCGTGGTCGCCACGATCACGTCGAACACGTCCTGGACGAACCATCAGGGCACTGTCACCGCAGATGGCTCCTCGATGGAGATCGGTCTCCGCTCGGTCGACACCGGCGGCGCCGCCAACCTCATCGACCAGATCCGCGTGCGTCAGATCATTCAATAACCACGCTCCAGACGGTCAACTGTGCGCTCCACGGGCCGACCGGATCCGTGTGCGACTACTGAAGGGATCGTGGCGGGAGGCCGCCGCCACTGGCGACGATCTCACCGACAGCAGCGGTGTCACGTCCGCCTCCTGGAACAGCTCGTCGGCAGAGGCCGACGGAGAGGCTGTGCCCACCCGGTGGGGATCGGCTGCCGCGGCCGCCGCCGTGATCGATGCCATCCCCTTCTTCGTGTTCCATCAGCGCCCCGACGGCACCCTGATGAACGTCAACCAGGCCTACGCCGACTACCACGGCGAGGTGCCGGCCGACCTCACCGGTACCAACGTGCTCGAACTCATCGACGAGCAGTTCAGAACGGCCGTGGCCCACAAGATCCGTTCCTTCGGCCAGCTCACCCCCGACAACTGCACGCTCGTCGAGGAGTTCATGTCGACGAGGGCCGACGGCGCGCCGGTGTGGCACGAGTGGGCCGACCGGGCGCTGTTCGACGAGCACGGCCGGGTCGACTCGATCGTCACGATCGCCAAGGACGTGTCCGAGAGACGCATCCTCTCGGTGGCCATCGAGGAGCAGGCCGCCAATCTGGTGGAACGTTCGGACAACCTCACGACCCTGACCGACACCGAGAACCCCGGCAGCCTCCGAGCCACGATGACCGGTGCTGTCGAACTGGTCACCGACCTCACCGAGCGGATGTCCCAGATCGCCCGGCTGTCCGAGACCATCGGCGAAGTCGCTGATCAGACGAACCTGCTGTCACTCAACGCCACCATCGAGGCGGCCCGGGCTGGTGAACACGGCAAGGGATTCAGCGTGGTGGCCGGTGAGGTGAAGACCCTGGCCGGCAAAACCAAGGAGTCGGTCGAGTCGATCGAGAACCTCGCCACCGAACTCACCCGCACCGTCGATGAGCTGGCCACGATCATGACCCAGGTCGCCGACTTGTCGGGCGACGTCGGCGACACCGTCGGTGCCGTGCGCGACGTTGCCTCAGTGCTCTCGGAGCTGGCGGCCGTTGGCATGGAAGGTGTCGAGCGGACCAACTCCCTCTGACGCTCAGCCCCGGCCGGCAACCATCACTGCTGTCCGGCCCCGGAGCACGAACGTCGGCTGCAGATCGACGGCGTGTTCGACTGCGAGGTGTCGCAATCGAGCCGTGAGCCCTTGCAGTGCCGTGGTCAGCTCCAACCGGGCGAGGCTCGCGCCGAGGCAGTGATGGATGCCGGCGCCGAAGCCGAGATGCCCCATCACATCGGCTCGCGACACGTCGAACTGGTCTGGTGCATCGAACCGGCGAGGGTCACGCTGGGCGGCCCCGAACAGCGCACCGACCTGACTCCCGACCGGCAGCGGCTGGCCCGCGATCTCGACACCGGGATCGAGCACCCAGCGGGCGAAGAGCTGCGTGGCCGGATCGAACCGCATCATCTCCTCGACGGCTCGCTCGGGATCAGCCTCGCCCCGGACCAAGGCGGCGTACTGCTCCGGGTGGGCGGCCAAGGCCACGATGCCGTTGCCGAGGCTGTTCACGGTGGCCTCGTGCCCGGCTTCGAGCAACACCATGGTGGTTGACACGATTTCAGGCTCGGTGAGCTGTTCCCCGTCGTCGCTCACCTGCACCAGACGCGACACGAGCCCCTCGTCCGGGTTTCGACGCTTCTCCGCAATCAGCGAGTGGACGAACGACGTGAACGCAGCAGCTGCGGCCTCAGCCCGCCTCCGAGCGGCATCGGTTTTGTCGGCCTCGAACATCCGCACGATGTCGTGCGACCAGGCCAGCACCTGGCCTGTCGCCTCATTGGGCACGCCCAACATCGAGCAGATCACCGACAGCGAGAACGGTTGGCCGTAGTCGGCGATCACATCGAAGTGCGCGTGCTCCACGAGGCCGTCGAGCAGGCGATCCGACACGGCACCGACGTGGTCGGCCATGTCGTGCACTGCTCGGGGGGTGAACACCTTGGCAATCAGACGTCGCAGCCGGGTGTGCTCCGGGGGTTCGAGATTGAACAGTGACCAGCGCTCGTGCCCGGCCAAGGCCGTCCAGCGGTCGTCCGTCGGTGGCTGACCGAACGCTGCGTCGTCGTACCGATGGCGGTACTGGCGGCCGAACCGGCTGTCGCGGAGCATCGCCTGCACATCATCAAACCTGGTGAGCCACCACATGGCGTGCCGTTCGTCGAACGCGATGGGCGTGGCTTCCCGCAGCCGGCCCAGTGCCGGGTACGGATCGGCGATGAAGGCCGGGTCGTTCACGTCGATCGCCGCGACGAGGGCCGGGTCGAACTCGCTGGTGGCGGTCACGACCGCACGGGATGGTCGGGATGGTCGGGATGGTCCGGACGGTCGGGATGACGATGAGTGATGAGCTCGTCGAGCTCAGCCGCCGGCCGTGGCCGCGAGAACAGGAAGCCCTGCGCGTACTCGCAGCCGAGGTCCACGAGCAGCTCGGCCACCGCCTCGGTCTCGACCCCTTCGGCCACCACATCGAGATCGAGCGAGTGGGCCATGCCGATCGTCGCCGCAATGAGCCGTCGGCTGCGTTCCGATTGCATTGCCTGGCCGACGAACGATCGATCGATCTTGACCCCCGAGATGGGGAGCGCGTGAATGTGGGGCAGGGACGAGTAGCCCGTTCCGAAATCGTCAAGGTGCAGCCCGACGCCCAGTTCGGCCACGTCGGCCAGGATCGCCGCCACCTCCGACTCGTTGCGGATGAGCCAACTCTCGGTGATCTCGATCGTCAGCCGGTCAGCGGCCACACCGGCCCCCGACAAGGCTTCGTCAACCGTCGCTGCGAGACTGTTGTGGATCGATCGTCCCGACATGTTCACCTGCATCCCCAGCGTGGGATGCGCCTCGCTCCAGACACCGAGCTGATCCAGCGCGTTGCGCAGCATCATCAGATCCAGCTCCTCGACGAGCCCTGCACCTTCCGCCAGCTCCACGAAGACCGCAGGCGAGATCGGGCCGCGCTGGGCGTGATTCCAACGAGCAAGCGCCTCACAGGTGACGACCGATCGGTCCGACAGTCGGACGATCGGCTGATACATCGTGGTGACCTCGCCGGCTGCCAGCGCATGCTTGAGGTCGTCTGTGAGGGCCCGCCGTTCCTCACGTTCGTCCCGCATGCGCTCCACAAACCACGTGATGGTGCCTCGCCCGACCTGTCGTCCCTCGTACATCGCAACATCGGCCGCCTGGACGAGCTCGTCGACCCCCTTGCCTCCGGCGTCGGTGACGACGCCGATGCTCACCGACGCGTTGAGTCGCTCACCGTCCACGTCGATCGGCGCGCAGACGTGATCGTCGATGCGCTCGACGATCGCCCTGGTGGTCGCCTCGTCGGCACCGACGAGCACGATGGCGAACTCGTCTCCGCCCAGACGGGCCACGAGGTCGCTCCGCCGAACAGCAGCGTCGAGGCGGTTCGCGATCGCACAAAGCACTGCGTCGCCGGCGGCGTGGCCGTGGGCATCGTTCACCGCCTTGAAGTGGTCGACGTCCACGAAGAGCAGCGCCAGCGGACGGCGCTCGGCCACGAGCTGCTCGCATCGGCGCCAGAAGGCGCGCCGGTTGGCCAGCCCGGTCAACGAGTCGGTGAACGCCGAATGACTGAATCGGTCGCGGTCGGCCACCGCCTCCTGCAACTCGGTGGCTCGCTGGGCGAGATCGTCCACCTGCATCTGTGCGAACCGTTGCAGCACGATCATGTCGAGCGTGGCGTCGTGGGGCGCGAAGTCCGCCATGGCCAGCCCGATCTGTTCGATGTCACCAATGGTGGTGAGCACCGGCGATCCGACGAACAGCACGTGGTCGGCGTCGAGCACGAGCATCTGCCCTCGCAGCTGCTTGGCCTGATCCACCACGTCGAGGATGAACACCGAGGTTCGTCGCGTGAGCAGATCGTCGGTCTCGAGCTCGGTGAGGCGAGGCCGCGAGATCGCGAAGCGCTTCGCCAGCAGCTCGCCGGCTACCGGTCTCGCAATCCACTGCTCAACCGTTGCGCCCGCCTCGACCACGGTGGGCTCTCCGTCGAGGGCGATCAGCAGGTGGAACGGGAACAGCTCGCCGATGAGCCGGTGGGCCAGGCCTCCCGGTTCAAGGACTCCCAACGGCTTCGCTCGCTCGTGATGCGGCCGGCACCGGGCGCAGGCGGAAGTAGTCGGCCAGGTCGCCCTGGCGGCGGTTCAACTGCTCGACGTCCCAGCTCTCGCCGAAGTGCTCCGCCAACCCTGAGAGGAGCCCGACCACCATGGGGCCGAGCCCTTCCCGCTCCGAGCGATACTCCACCAGCAGGGAACCATCGTCGGACTCCTCGACTGAGAACGTCGGCATTCGACAGGCCGGCATGCTCGCCTGCACGCGGGCGTGCATCGCGTCGAGCCCATCGACGAAGCTCCTCAGATCGGATCCTGCCATGTCGAACAGGGGGCCCCAGCCCTCGCGGCCGGTGAAGAGGATCCAGTGTCGCCCGAAGCGTTGCAGCACGTCGGCGGGGTCGAGGTTCAGTTCCTCGCTGGCGGCGGCCACGAGATCGTAGGTCACCGTGTCGTCGTAGACAGTGGTGTTGCTGAACGTCGTGACCGACAGCCCGGCGCGCTCGCAGATGCGCTCCCAGGTTTCGGTACCCGCCGAGGCCTCGACGAGATCCTTGATCGCCCGATTCACCATGCCGTACATGCGCGTCCCCTCGACGGTGCGGAAACCAACACTCGACCCTGTCGGCCGGGGCCACGACGCTGTGAGCACTGCGTCGGGGTGGGCCGACGATCGCTCAGCCGGCAGCCAGTTCGGCCAGCACCGAATCCCACATGAGCTCGCTCGCCCCAATGAGGGCGGAGTCGTCGCCGAGCTCGGCGGCCACCACCGGGATGTCCCGTTGGGTGGGCAGTACGCGCCGCCCCAGCTCCGCGGTGAGGGTACGGGTGATATGGGGATACACACGGCCGTGGAGGCCGCCGAGCACCACGATCTCCACATCGAGCACGTTCATGAGGCCAGCCAAGCCGATCGCGAGCCAGCGGGCGTGTTCCTCGAGCGCGGCGACCACGGTGGGGGTGCCCGCTCTGGCATCGCGAAGGAGGGCATCGATCTCGGGGCGGCCGCCGTTCTCGGGGCGGCCCGCCCGGCGCAGAAGGGCCTTCTCGCCGATCTCGGTCTCGAGGCAGCCGACAGCGCCACAGCCGCAGAGGCGCCCATCAGGGTTCACCGGGATGTGGCCGACCTCGCCTGCGAACCCTCCACGGCCGGTGAGGAGCACGCCATCGGCGATGATGCCGCCACCCACGCCCACCTCGCCGGACAGATAGAGCACGTCGCGCCGGCCTGCGGCGGCCCCCCGGCGGCTCTCGGCCAGGGCACCGAGGTCGGCTTCGTTGCCGAGCAGCACTGAGGTGTCGGGTACCTGGCCTTTCACCAGCTCCACGATGTCGACGTCGGACCATCCGAGGTTGGGGGCCAGCACCACCCGTTGGGGGCCGTGAGCGACCAGGCCCGGTACCGCCACGCCGACGCCCACCACACGGGCGGCATCGTCCAGGGTGCCGAGCGCCTGATGGATGAGCGCCACCGCATCGCCAACGGACGTCTCCGGCGACTGGGACTCACGGGCTCGGTCTCGCCGCACCGATCGCAGCACCACACCGCCCAAGCCGACCACGGCCACCCCGATCGAGTCGACCATCAGGTCGACGCCGACCGTGACCGTGCGCTCGGCGAGCGGTCGGACGATCGGAGAGGGTCGCCCGGGGTTGCCGCTGCGGTCGGGGTCGATCTCCTCCACGTAGCCGAGGGCGATGAGATCGGTGACCAGCGTGCCGATCGAACTCCGGGTGAGGCCGGTGCGTCGTCCGATCTCAGATCGAGACATCTGCCCGTCGAGATGGAGGAACCGCAGCACCGTGGCCAGATTCTGGGTTCGGATCAGCTCACTGCGGAGTCCGGGGTGTCGAGCTGGACTCACCCGGCACACCTGTTGGGTTGCGCCATGGGTTCGTCGTAGGGGATGCAGACGGATCAGTCAAGTCTCTCCTGGCGCGGATCGGGTTGGAAGCCGGCGTCAGCTCAGCTCCACGAACCGTTGCTCCAGGTGGCGCCCGACCAGGTGGCGCCGCTCCATGTCGCTCCCGACCAGGTGCCGCCGCTCCAGGTGGCACCAGACCACGTGGCCCCGGACCAGGTGGCACCCGACCAGGTGCCGCCGCTCCACGTGCCGCCGCTCCAGGTTCCCCCCGACCAGGTGTTGCCAGCAGGGAGCGAGATCCCGCCGTGGCCGGAGGTTGCTCGCACGTGGTCCTGGGTCGGGGCGGTGTAGAGGGGTTTGCGGTAGGCGCGGGTGGCGTTGATCACGCCCTGGCCGACCTCGGGGCCGCCCACTCGCTCGACCATGGTCATGGTGGAGCGCCGCATGGTGGCCTTGAGCTGATCGGGCGTCATGTCCGGCCGGTACTCGAGGAGGCGAGCGGCGAGCCCACTGATGGCGGCCGCAGACTGCGAGGTGCCCGAGCCTCGGAACAGGTCACCGTCGCGGGCCCGCGGGGCTCGCTCGTCGATGGTGGAGCCCGGTACCCGGTACGACAGGATCGACTGGCCCGGAGCGGCGAGATCGGGGAGCCGTCCGTCGTTGCCCCGCGACGACCACTGCGTGGCGGGCTGCAGCTCTTCCCACTCGGTGTAGTAGGTGGAGTCGACAGCGGCGACGCTCAACACGTAGGGGTCGATCGCTGGGGAGTCGAGGTGGCCGGGCTCGGCGCCGCGGTTGCCGGCAGCCACGACCACGAAGATGCCGGCGTCCCAGGCCCGTTCCACGGCGGCCGACAGGTGGTCGCCCACGTGGCTGTCCACTTCGGCCTGACCGAGTGACAGGTTCAGCACCCGGATGTTGAGGCCGTCGCGATTGCGGTTCTCGATCACCCAGTCGACGGCCGCCACCACCTGGGGCACCGTGGTCAGGCCGTCGTGGCCGGCCACCTTCACGCTCACGATTCGAGCGCCGGGGGCGATGCCCTCGTGTCCACTCCTGGTGCCAGCGATGATCCCCGCGAGATGAGTGCCGTGGCCATAGGTGTCGAGGTGGGCCACGGGCGAGCCGGTCTCCATGGAGAGGTCCGGTCCGTGTATCACCTTGTCTGTTCCCTGCAGACCGTCCACGGGCGCCACACCGGTGTCGATCAGGGCCACGTCGATGCCGGCCCCGTCGCCGTGCTTGCGACCTCGCCGCTCGACGATGTCGTACGACAGCGCGGCCAGGGTGACGGGCGCCCGCTCAGCCCCCTCGTGGTGGAGCATCTCCACCATTGCCGGTTGGAGCACGCCGGCCTGGGCCACGGTGGCCCCTGCGGCAGCCTCGCCGCCGACATCGTCCGTCGTTGCCGGTGCCGCCGCCACGGTGGCGACAAGCAGGCCTGCGACGGCCAGCGCCAGAATGCCAACCGCCGGCCGTCGCCCGCCAGATGGGCGCAAGGAGTGGGATTGGACGGCAGTGTGGTGGGCCATTGCACTCCAGAACTCTCAGGACGCACCGCCCGCTCAGAAGGCGACGGGCCGATGGGCCGAAACCCATCGGCCCGGGCCGACGATGCGATGCGTCACATGGACACTGGGTTCATCGGCGGGGCCGTCGCTGAGACTTGAGCCCCATGTCGAGATCTCCGTACCCGGGCCCCGTGGGTCGGACGGAGGACCAGCGGATCAGGTGGCTGCTGGTGCGGGCTGGCGGACGTGGATCGCCACCACGTTCTTGCCGGCCCGTTTGGCCCCGTACATGGCTCGATCGGCCTGGTCCATCAACTGCCGTGGGGTGAGCCCAGGGGCTGAGGCTGCCACCCCGATACTGCACCCCACCTGCGTGGTGACGCCGTTGCCGAGGTCGACTGGTTCGCGCACGGCCCTGATCATGCGCGAGGCGAGGTCGTCGGCATCGTCGCGGTTCCTCACCAGGACGGCGAACTCGTCGCCGCCGAGCCGGGCGACCAGGTCGTTCGGCCTCACGTGCCGCAGGATCCGGGCCGACACCTCAACCAGTACCTGGTCACCGGCGGTGTGGCCGAACGTGTCGTTCACCTGCTTGAAGTCGTCAAGGTCCACATAGAGCACCAGGAAGGGCTTGTCCGACGTCACCGCATCGGCCAGGTGGGCGGCCAGGAGGGCACGATTGGCCAGGCCGGTCAGCCCGTCGTGGGTGGCAACGTGGGCGAGGCGTTGCTCCGTGCGGCGCAAGTCCGACACGGTCTGTTCGAGCTGGCCGGTGTGCAACAGGATGGCGGCTTGCCTGGCGACGGCGGCCATGGTGCGCAGATCCTGGTTGGCGAAGCTGTCCACGGCGTCGCCCCGGCGGTCGCCGATCACGAGCACACCGAGCGGCCGGCCGTCAGCGGTCAGGCTTGCCATCATCGCCTCGTCAGCTCCGACCATCCTGATCAGGGCGCCCTTGGGCCCCACTGTGGTGGCCGAAGCCGTGACCACGCCGTGGAGGGTCTCGGCGAACTCCGTTGCGATGGCGGCATTGACGGGCGACAGCTCGAGCGTCTCGGTGCCCTGCGGGCTGACCCGGATGATGCTGGACTGGCCGGCCTCGTCCTGATCGAGCATCACCGCTGCGCCAACGCCAGCGCGAAACAACTCGATCGCATCGTCGACCAGCTCCCGCAGCCGCTTGTCGCCGCCGCCCTCCGAGGCCTCCGCGGGTCGATGGAGGAACTCCAACTGCATCTGTCGCTCTCGCTCGTTGGCTGAGATCTGGAACGCAACGAACACCAGGCTCAGTGGTGCGACCAGGAGGAGCACGCTGAGCCCGTCCAGGGGTAGCAGGAGCGCAGCTGCGAGGCTCGTCGCAGTGTTGGTCACCGCGACCGTGGTTCCGAAGCCGATGACGCCGCCCATCGTGCGACGCGTCGGGGGTCCCTCGGTGTAGGTGATTGCCAGGATGATCATCGACACCATGGCCACCGACCCGACGGCGACAGCCATGAGCACCGCGAGCCACGCGCCCCGGGTGAGATCCGGTCCGTCCACGGTCAGGTGCACGAGGGTGGCGGTGAGGGCCACGTAGTGGGTGACGTTGGCGACGTTGAACAGCACCTTGCGTGGCGGCTGGCGCCGGCCCCACCGCAGTGAGACCGCAACCCCCACCATGGCGGTGAGGATCACGACCTTCGCCGGGGCGAAGAGGATGCCCAGCACCATGGGGAACTCGAGCAACGAGAAGCTGCTGGCCTCCTCGCGTAGGTGCACGTGGACGGCCCGCCACTCGGCGGCGACGAAGAGGCCGAGCAGTACGAACCATGGGATCGCGAAGCCGTCGAGCACGGGGCCCTGGCGCCAAAGGGCGATCGTCAGGATCAGGTCGACGCCAAGAAGGAGCCCGACCAGTCTGAACACGCGACGATCAGCCGGCTCCGCGTCGCGTAGCGCCCGAACCACCGCTCCCATACCGATCCATCGGCGGCGAGCGTGATGATCTGACCGGTCGAAGTCAGATCAGCGGGCTGGGCCGGTGGATCCAGGCCTGGAGATGCCCGGATCCACCGACGTCAGAATCAGCCCGTGAAGGTGGGGTTACCGTCCTCGGGATCGGCCGGCTCACTCTCGCCGCCATCGCTGGCGACCGTCAGCTCGTTGTTCACACTGCCAACACCATCGAGGGCCGACACCGCAGCTTCGGCTGCCGTGCGATCAGCGGCCGAGGGCACCTCACCGGTGAGTGTGACCACATCGCCGGCGATGGAGATGTCGACGTCGGGGTAGCCGGCGGCATCGAGTGCGTCACGGACGAGTGCCTGCAGGTCGACCGACAGGTTCAGGTCGTTGGTGACTCCACCGATGCCGTCCACGCCCTCGGTGGTACCGACGGCGGTGTCGATGTCCGCCTCGGAGGCGAGCTCGCCCGACAGGGTGGCGTTCGCATCGGCGACATCCACGTTCACGCCATCGATGCCGGCGCCGGTGAGTGCGGTGATCACGGCCGTGCGAAGGTCGTCGTCGGAGGGACCCTCCGGCTCTTCCTCCTCGGCCTCGGCCACGGTGACGTTGTTGGTCACGCTGGCGACGCCGGGGATCTCACCGACGAGCGTGCCGATCGTGTCGATGTCAGGGGCGCCGGGCACCGTACCCGACAGGGTGACCGCGGCATCGCTCACGTCGACGTCGACCGCACCGAACCCGGCGGCGGCCAGCGCAGCGAGAGCTGCTGCCCGTAGATCGACGTCGGACACGGCGTCGGGACCCTCAGGATCCTCCTCGTCGTCGGTCGAGCCCTCGTCTGGGTCGTCCGCCTCGGTCGTCGTGGTGGTGTCGTCGGCATCGTCATCGTCGTCGTCGACCTGCTCGGTTGTCTCGGTGGTGGCGGAGCTGTCGTCGTCGTCATCGTCGTCGTCGAGAAGCCCGGCACACGCCTGGAGAAGCAGGCCAAACAGGATCAGGAAGGCGAGGATGGCGAGGAGCCACCAGAGCCAGCCCCAGCGCCGACGGCCGCCGCCGCTCGCCCCGTCACTGCCAGCCGATCCCGACCCACCAGCGCTGCTGCGGCCAGCGGAGGCCGAGGCCCCCGAGGGTTCGGAGCCGGCAGAGCCGGCAGCACCAGAGGCACCAGAGGCGCCAGCACCAGCCCCAGCTGCACCCGCGACGGCGAGCTGCGCGGTGTCGTCCTCGCCGCCACCGCTCTCTGATGCGTCACCGTCACCGCTGCGCCCGGCCAGGTAGGCGGCTCCAGCGGCTACGGCGCCAGCACCGGCGGCTGCGGCTCCGGCCACGGCTCCGCCGATGCCCGAATCGTCGTCGCTGTCGGCGTCGCTGTCGGTATCTCCATCATCGGGGGTGATCGTGCGGCTCAGGCGGGTGGTACCCACCTCGGCCCCGGCCGCCCCAGCGGCCGCTCCTGCGGCGGCCTCGTCGTCATCGTCATCGTCGCCGAGGCCAATGGCGGCGGCGCCTGCGGCTGCTGCTCCGGCCACGGCGGCTGCGGCTCCAGCCACGGCTCCGCCGATGCCCGAACCGTCGTCGTCATCGTCGCCGGTATCGCCATCGCCACGGCCACTGGCGGCCTTGTCGCTGTCGTCGTTGTCATCGTCGCCGAGGCCAATGGCGGCGGCGCCTGCGGCTGCTGCTCCGGCCACGGCGGCTGCGGCTCCAGCCACGGCTCCGCCGATGCCCGAACCGTCGTCGTCATCGTCGCCGGTATCGCCATCGCCCAAACCACCGCCGACCAGGCCCAATGCAGCCCCGGTCAGGCCGGCAACCGCAGTTCGGTTGGCCTGCACGGTGGCGGCGGTGCAGGGGTGCTGGCTGCCGCCGGGCTCGAAGTCGGCTGCGTCGTTGCCGTCGGGATGGACGGGGGCGAGCTCGAATCCGGCGGCCTCGGCCGCAGACGGTGAGTCGAACCAGACCTCGGCCCTGGTGGCGCCGTAGTTGCGGCTGTCGGGCCGGTGGTAGTAACGAACCTCGTCGTCGCGGATGTTCCCCTTGATGGGGTAGCACTCGGGCATGTCACGAGGGCTGTCGAGCAGCGCATGCGACCCCGGGCCATAGGGATGCATCGAGGCATCGCCTTCGGGCAGGGCCGCACCGGTCAGACCAGCAACCGCCGAGCGGTTGGCCTGCACGGCGGCGGCGGTGCAAGGGTGCTGGCTGCCGCCTGGCTCGAAGTCCGCGGCGTTGGCGCCGTCGGGATGAGTCGGTGCAAGCGCAAAGCCGGCCGCCTCGGCCGCTGACGGCGAGTCGAACCAGACTTCGGCCCTCGTGGCGCCGTAGTTTCGGCTGTCCGGCCGGTGGAAATAGCGAGTTCCGTCGTCGCGGATGTTCCCCTTGATGGGGTAACACTCCGGCATGTCACGGGGGTTGTCCAACAACCCGTGCGAACCTGGACCATACGGATGGTCGTCCATCGCCGAAGAATCAGGAGTGTCGCTCACTGTTTGCCCTTTCCCGCCAGCGCACGCACAGCTGTACCTATGTTGATTGTGGTCGGCGCTTACCCTAACGGATGCGGCTTCATGCGGCTTGTCCGTCATCGAATCGTTCGCTCAATAGTCACTGAAATCCCGTTTTTCCGCTGCCCGCAGCGGAAATTGGGCCTCTAAGCTGGCCGCGTGCTCACCTTGGGACGACGCATGTTGGTGGCGCTGGGTATGACCGGCCTCGTTGCCGTGCTCGTCCGGCTGAAGGGTGCGGCCGGCGTCGAACCCCACAGCGGGGGGTGGCGCGAGCTGACCTCGGCCGACCTCGAATGACCCAGGTGGCCGTTGTCGGCGTGGGGACCACCGGCTCTCACGCCGCCCGTCAACTCACCCAGCTCGCCCTTGCCTCGCTCGTGATCGACGACGACGACCGTCGCCGCGAAGCTCGCGTTGCGAAAGCCGTCGCCACGACGCTCGGCCGCGATGCCATTGGCCGCGGGCTCAGCGACCACCGTGACCATCCTGATGTGGTGGTGTTGTGCACCCCAGCCGGTACCCACCACCGCCTGGCCACCATCTGGCTGCAACGCGGCGCCCACGTGGTGTCGATCTCCGATGACCCCGAGGAGGTGGCCGCCCTCCTCGACCTCGATGCGGTGGCCCGGCAACACGATCGAGCGCTGGTCGCCGGTGCCGGGTTCGCCCCCGGCCTGAGCTGTGTACTGGCCCGCTTCGCCGCTCTCGATCTCGACGCGGTCGAGGTGATCAGCGTCTATACCGCAGGTACGGGCGGACCCGCGTGCGCCCGGCAGCACCACAGGGCTCTCAAACGTCCCGGTCGCGACTGGATCGACGGGGAGTGGGTGTTGCGCCGTGGGGGCTCTGGACGCGACCTCGCCTGGTTTCCCGATCCGTTCGGCGCCCGAGACTGCTACCGGGGTGCCCTCGCCAGCCCGCTGCTTCTGCAGCGGGTGTTCCCCGAGGCGCGGCGTATCTCGGCCCGGATTGCGGCCAGTCGTCGTGATCGACTGACCATTCGGCTCCCGATGCTGCGCCCCCCGCACCGCGATGGCGGCCCGGGTGGCATTCGCGTCGAGGTGCGGGGGCGCCGAGCCGACGCAGTGGAAACCCGTATCCTCGGCGTGATGGATCACCCGTCGGTGGCTGCGGGCACGATGGCGGCCGTTGCGGTGGCCGAGGTTCTCGACGGTCGTATCGGCGCTGGCGCGTCCGGCCTGGCCGATCACGACGATCCGAAGAGATTGCTCCGCGAGCTACGGCGCCGCGGGGTGCGAGCCGCTGAGTTCTCCGGCGTTCCTGAGATCGCCGGGGCCTAGGCCATCGGCCAGAGGCGAGGGGGTCGACAGGCTCAACGTTGCTGACGTGCTCAAGTTGAGCACCATTGGTGTCGATGCAACTTCCGTCGAAAAACTGAAAAATGCGTTCAAGTTCTCTTACTCACGTGTCGAAAACCTCATCTGCATGGAGGAACCGACTCACAAGGGTGTACTGAGAATGAAGAATGTCGACCCCGAGCTGAACGCACGGATCGAAGCGAATCTGCAACTGGTGAAGCACGTGGTGTTCCAGGTGGCAGTCCACTTTCCTCGCCACGTCGACCGCGAGGAACTCGCCCGAGCGGGAGCCCTCGGGCTCGTCGAGGCGGCCCGCCGCTACGACGACAGCCGGGGCGTGCCGTTCGAGCGCTTTGCTGCGCAGCGGATCCGAGGAGCGATTCTCGACTCGGTCCGTGCCGCCGACTGGGCGCCGCGATCGGTGCGGCTCCTGGCCCGCCGCCTGGAGGCGACCGAGCAGCAGCTCGCAACCCAGCTCGGCCGCGTTCCAACGGCCGAGGAGATGGCCGAGACGCTCGACATGTCGAAAGAGGAGCTCACCAAGCTCCAGGATCGCCTGTTCCGCTCCGTGGTGCTGGCCCTCGACCACGAGACGAGCGATGACACCGATGAGGAACTCACCCTCGTCGACATCTTGCGGGACCGCTCCGCCATCGAGCCCTCAGAGGAGCTCGAAACCCGGGAGCTGCACACCTATCTCCGCGATGCCGTCGACCTGCTCCCCGAGCGTCAGCGCTTCGTGATCGTGGGCTACTTCCTCGAAGGCAAGACCTCCCAGGATCTCGCCCGCTTCCTCGGCGTGACCGAATCACGCATCTCCCAGCTCCGCAGTGAGGCCCTCCGGAACCTGAAGCTCGGCATCGAAGCGCAGTACGGCGACGCCGAGGGTGAGGCGCCGGTGGGTCGCGTGGCCAAGCGCCAGCACGCATACGCCAACTCCGTCGGCGACGCGTCGAACTGGCGGGAGCGCCTGAGCCGCTGGGACACCGAGTACGACGTGCCCGAGGAGCCGCTCTTGCCCGTGGTGGCGGTCAGCGAACGCCGCTGAGGCACGCCCCGGCCGCAGCGAACTGAGCAGCGGGTCCGACCAAGCGCCTGCTCAGAAGGTTGCTGCGGCCTGCCACCGGTCGAGCAGCGAGGCATCACCGAACACCTCGAACCGGTCGGCCTTGACCCGGCCCCACAGGAGCAGCATCAAGTCTGACGCAGGGCCCCGGGCGGCGACGTCACCCTTGGCATGGGCGTGCTCCCAGGTGATCGAGTCGGGATGCCAGCGGATCATCCACTCGCCGTTGTCGATGTCGGTGGCGTGAAGATGCATGCTCTCACCCGAGCCGCCGAGTGCCTCGAAGCTCATCCGGCGGGGCACGAACGCCTCGAGCACCTCGTCAACGCCATCGAGGGCGGCCGCCGGGTCGATCGACGCGGCGGCCTCGAGCCCACCTCGAGCCACCTCGAGATCCCAGCGATGGATCGCCGTCTCGTGGGCCAGCCGTCGGAACCACCACTGCACCGACTGGGGCCCGGCCCAGGTCTCGCGTTGGCCCTCAGGGTCGGTGGTTGCCAGGGCGTCGGTGGCGAGGTCGAGCGCGTCGGAGAACCACCCGAGCACCTCGGGGCCTGGCGGCGGATCGTCTATCGACGATCGGGCCGGGGGCTCGTCCGGCGGGGCCGTGACCGCAGCGGTGATGAATCGGCTCACCCAACCGGTGTGCCCGATCAGCGTGGCGATGGTCCATCCATCCAGATGAGGTACCGGTGTGGCCAGGTCACTGGCCTCGACGGCGCGCATTCGGGCGACGTCGGTGGCGAACAGCGAGCGGTAGTCGTCAGCGGTCAGTCGCATCGATCGAGTCCTTGGAGCGGTCGGTCAGGGTGACTGCTGCGCGTCGACCCAGCGGTCGAGAGTAAGCCACTGGTCGTTGAGCCAACCAACTTGGCCGTCGGGGTCAGATGGCACAGTCGAGCGGGGGTGCACCCACCATCGGGCCACGATGGGGCGCTCGAGCGGTAGCCGTGTGCGCAGCCCAGCCAGCTGGGCCACGCCCTCCAGGCCGACATGGCCGAGCACCACCACATCGGCCTCCGGTTGGGTGGCGAGCAGTGCCACGGTGCCGGCCGGCTTCGGCGGCAACAGGTGATCGAGCGATCGGGCAAAGGCCGCGATCTCGGTCGATCCGGAGCGGTCGAGCGAGGCGTGCACTCTGGCCCGGGTGGCCGCCGTGGCGTAGGTGCCCTCGGGGAAGATGATCAGGGCCGAGTTGGGCATGGCCCCTTCGGCGAACCGGGCGATGGCGGCGGCCTCAGCGTCACCGTCGCTGGCTCGGGCCACGAAGTAGTTGCCCAGCGTCACCCCGTAGATGTCGAGGTTCGGGTCCCACTGGAGGCTCTGCTTCATCACGTAGTGCACGTACCGTTCGAGCAGGCTGGCCACGATCTTGGCCGGGAGTACCGCGTCGACCATGCTCGCATGGCGGCTGAGCACGATGAAGGTATCGGTGGGCAGCGTGTCGAGATCGTCGAGATCGAACCGCACGCCGAGCAGCCGCCCTGCCCAGCGCAGGAGCGACGCCGCCCACCAGCCCTGCACCTGCCGGAACGGCGAGATCGCCTGGTGACGGGTGGCCGGTCGGCGCACGAGGTTGCCAACAGTGAGGGCCAGGGCCACGGTCAGACCGATCCACTCGTGAATCAGGTAGACCACGGCGAACACACCCAGCCGAACGGTGGGGAACGCCCAGAGGCGCGTTGATGCGTCGGCGACGACAGCGATCACCAGCCACAGTGGTGCAGTGACCACGAGCACGGGCAGCGCAACGAGCACTGCCGTGATGGAGATGAGACGACGAACGATTCGGGGCATCGAATCGGGCGCTCGACGTGGGCCGGTGCCGTTGCCGGCGCCGGATTTACCGCTCTTCTTTGAAGATGACGTGCTGGCGTACGACAGGGTCGTACTTCTTCAGCTCGATGCGCTCGCGCGTGTTCACCTTGTTCTTGCGGGTGACGTACATGTAGCCCGTACCAGCGGTGGAGCGGAGCTTGACCAGAGGGCGCTTCTCGTTGCTCTTCGCCATCAGACCTTCTCCCCTCGGCGACGCATGTCGGCAATGACGGACTCGATGCCGCGCTTGTTGATCGTCTTGATGCCCTTGGCGCTCACGGTGAGCGTGACCCAACGTTTCTCGGACGGCAGCCAGAACCGCTGCCGCTGGATGTTGGGATTCCAGCGCCGCTTCGTCACTCGGTGCGAGTGCGACACATTGTTGCCGAAACTGGGCTTGCGACCGGTGACCTGGCAGACCTTGGACATCGTGAACCTCGAGCGATTGCAGGGCCACCGCCCTGTCATTGACTCGTCAAGGCTATCGGCATCGGCGATGTCCCCCAACTGGCACGGCCCCTCTGATACAGGCCATCAGCGCGGGCCGAACCGTGGTTGGTCCTCCCCAGCTTGGGGAAGAGGGGGCGGTGGCAGCCGCTCACCCGGTCGCCAACGCTGCCGGTCGTTTGGCCGACGACCGACGCTCGGGATCCACAGCAAGGCCAAGATGGCAAAGGTGAGGGCAGCGGCGGCGATCGGCATCCACAACCATGGCCGGTCCTCGACCTCGCCGCTGAGGGCCGCGGCCGCCTGCACGGCCACGATCGAACCGAGTGCGATCGCGCCGATCCCGATCGCCGAACGCTGCAACACGGCGTCGGTCACCACACCATTGCGCCGACGGCCGAACGACAGGCGTACCGCCTCGTTGTAGGCCAGGGCCACCACGGCGACCATCGCCAGCGACACCGGGCGGGCCTCTGCCTGGTAGATCAGCAGCGTCAGGAGGCCAAGGGTGGCCACGACGATCGTTGACACCCAAAGCACGTCGGCGCGGCCCGCCTCGATTGCCGCGACGTGGGCGGCTCCACCGACCAACAGCAGCACGATCAGGATGACGATCGAGAACAATCCGAGTGACGATGCCAACACGAGCATCCCGATGATGAGGTGGCTCACCACCAGCTCGGGCGGGGAGTAGCGCACCAGCGCACGGTCGAACCACGACGGCTCGTCTCCGCTGCCGACAGCCGACGGGGGTGGCCGGTCGGGGTCGGGTTGCCGCCCTGGCTGGGGGGTGGTCATCGGCGCGTTCCCGCCCGGTTGGCGTTGTTGGCACCGATGCGGCGCACGAGGGCCTCCAGCGGGTCGCCCGCCGTCCAGGGCACGATCGTGACCCCTCGTTCGGTGAGCCACCGATGGTTCAACGTGTTGCCAACCCGGAACAGTCGACGGGCGAGCATGCTCACCGGCGCATCGTGGAAGACGAAGTCGGGCCTGATCGCCACCACCTCGTGCCCTCGGGTACGCAGCTCGATGAGCATGGTGAGGATCGGCTCGGTGAGCAGCGGCGAGATGGCGACCACCATCGCCGAGGGCGGCAGGTGCTCGGGCACGATCAGCGCCCGCTGCCGTTGGTCACGGGGGAGCACCTCGGTGGACAGCAGCGCGTCGACCACCTGGTGGAGGTGGCGGCGCCCGAGGCGGGCCGGGAACCAGCGGATGCCGAGGCCGGCGTCGAGGAGCCCTACGCGGTCCTGCGACCGGAGGTGTCGTTCGCTGAGTGCGGTGGCCGCTGTGATCGTCCACCGCAGTGTGGTGTCGAGCTCGACGCCGAGGTCCTGCATGGAATCGATGAACAGCACCACGTCGCTCGACTCGTCGGGATGGCGCTCGACCACGGTGGGGCTCCCTCGGCGTTGCGAGAGGCGGGGGTGGATCATCCGCACGGGATCCCCGAACCGGTAGGGCCGCACTTCGGCCAGCTCGGTGCCCGAACCCTGGCGGCGGCTGCGGTGATCGCCGGTGACGGGCCGGGTGTGGCTCAACGGGAGGAGGCCGACGAGGCGCTCGGTGGGTGGGTGGATCCTGGTGGGAACGTACAGGGGGTGCCGGAGGAGCCGCTCGGACACACCGAACCGGTCGCGGGTGGTGAGCAGCGCCCACTCCGGCCCGGTCGCCCCCCAGCGGTCGGCACGCATGCGCACCTCGAAGCGGGCGGTGCCGTCGATTGCATGCACGAACCGGGTGGGGCTCGTGGCGGCGAAGATGGCGGGGAGCTGGACTTCGAGTTCGGCGTAGGGGAGCCGATCATCGGCGGTGACGTCGATGGTGAGCGTGAGCTCGTCGCCTTCGATGGCCCGAGGGGCGCTCACCTCGGCCGCCGTGATCCGACCCTGGGGCCACCAGCCGTCGACGATCGAGCCGACGACGACGGCCAGCAACGGCACGCCGACCGCGAGCGGTTCGAGCTGACGGGTGGAGAGCGCGATCACGGTCGCGCCCACCCCGAGGATGATGCACAGCCAGAACCGGTGGGTGAGGTGGTTGCTCACCGGACCGAGTGCTCTCAGCTCCTGCCGTGGGGAACCGAGGGCGGCGCCCAAGCCCCGCCCGACGCCTGATCAGGCGGCATCTGGGGAACCTGCGCCACCGGCGGCGGAACTGGGGCGTACCCGCCACCGGCGACGGCGCCGGGCGCCGCCCCGTAGTGGGCGGGTTGGCCAGGATGTCCGGCCTGGGGATAGGCCCCGTCACCCGGGTCGGTGGCTGGTGGGGCCGGCACCTGATGGATGACCTCGGCCACCACCTGTTCGGCCCGCACACCCCGGACCCACTGGTCGGGCTGAAGGATCAGTCGATGGGCGAGGCACACGGCGGCCACGGCCTTGATGTCGTCGGGGAGCACGTGGCTACGGCCCTGCATGGCGGCCCGAGCCCGCCCCGCCTTGAGTAGGGCGAGCGATCCGCGGGGGCTCGAACCTGTCTCGGTTCGGGCGCTGGCGCGAGTGGCCTCCACGATGTCGACGATGTAGGCCGCAACCGGGGCAGAGACGTGCACGGCTTCCACGGCCTGCTGCAGCAGCGCGATGTCATCGGCGGTGAGGATGGCTCGGAGCTGGGCCCGATCGGCGCCGCGCTCGGCTCTCCGCAGGATCAGCTCGATCTCGTGGTCGCGCCCGGGGTAGCCCACACCCGTTCGGAGCAGGAACCGGTCGAGTTGGGCCTCCGGCAGGGGATAGGTGCCCTCCTGCTCGATGGGGTTCTGGGTGCCGATCACCAGGAACGGCTTGGGCAGGGGCCGGGTCACGCCATCGGCGGTGACCTGGCGTTCCTCCATGGCCTCGAGGAGCGCCGACTGCGTCTTCGGCGGAGCCCGGTTGATCTCGTCACCCAGCACGAGGTTGGCGAACACCGGGCCGCGACGGAACTCGGGCTCGCGGTCGGGGCCAGCGAGCACGGTGGAGCCGGTGATGTCGGCCGGAATGAGGTCGGGGGTGAACTGCACCCGGGAGAAGCGGAGGCCTGCCGCCTCGGCCACCGTTCGGGCGATCGCCGTCTTGGCCACACCGGGCACGTCCTCGAGCAGCACGTGACCGTCGGCGAGCAGTGCCATCGTCAGCAGTTCGAGCACCTGGCGCTTCCCGACGATGGCCCGCTCCATCTCGGCCACCAAGGCGTTCGTGGCCTCGCGGACGTGGAGTGGCGTCAAGTCCATGGCTGGGTCCTGGATGGTCGGCCCTGATCATCGACCAGGGGAGGAAGGCCGAGCTGCTGCTCGATCCGAGAGATCGCGGCTTCGACCTGGGCCTCCGTCGCGCGTTCGGTGAGACGGTAACGGGGGTCGTCCACTCCGGCCACCGAACTCAGCCGGTTGACCATTGCCGACACGTCATAGCGCCCGCTCGGCCCGCCCGATTGGCCGGCGTAGCGGATGTGGTCGTCGATCACCGACAGTTCCCACGGGAACGGGGCCTGGCCGGGCGGGTCGGGTTGTTCGATCTCGCGGGGCCCGGCGGTGCGTGCGCCGCGACTCACCCGCTTGGACAGGCGATAGGCGGCGTACACCATCACGAGGAAGGCGAGCACCACCAGATACGGGAACCACTGGGCCACTTCGGTCATGAGACGCCCCCGAAGGTGGCGGCGCCGGGCGCAGAGGTGGCGCCGTCGGCCCCAACGTGGGAGTCGGTGAGGGCGGCGAGGATGTGAAGCTCGTCGATCGCGGCGAGCTGGTCGTCGCGGGTGGGTCGGTTCGGGGCGAACCGGGCCGTGGCGTAGCGGTTGCAGAGCGAGCCGAGCGGCTCGGCGAGGTCGGGCCAGGTTTCCGCCACCCGGTCGTGCCACTCGAACGGCGTTTCCGTTCGGGCCCGGGCGGGCAGCCGACCCATCCCGGTCTCGGCGACGGAGAACACCAGGCGGATGGCGCGGGCCGGGTCGGGCTCGGCGCTCAGCCAATCGAGCAGCTCGGCGAACGTGGCGCCGACTGGCAGGGCGTCGCTCAGCTCCTCATCGGGCCAGCCCTCCACGCGGGGCCGGGTGAGATGGAGATAGATCGCCGTTGCGATGCTGGCCAATGCGAGCAGTGAGTAGCCGAGCACGATCCACCGCCACGGGGTTCGGGTGGCCACCTCCCACACGCTGCGGGGCGGCGGCGGCAACTCAACGGTCATGTCTTCGCCGATGTCGACCACACCCTGCTCCGACGGAACGAGCTCGGTGTCAGTGCCGTCGGGCCCCGCCGCAGTGACCGTGAACCCGCTCGGGTTCTCGTCTGAGGGTGGTGCCGGGCGGATCTCGATCACGTCGCCGTCGGCCTGGATCACGTCGAGGCCCTCGGGGGTGGGTCGAACCACCACCTCGGACGAATCCGATGGGCGGTCGGTGGTCGAGGCCAGATCTCCCTCTGGCGTGAGTTGGACGCCCTCGCCTGGCACGAGGGCCTCGGAGTCGAGCGTCACCGGATCGCCGTAGGACCCGTCGACCAATGGATACGCCACCGGGTCGTCGCCACTCAGATCGAATCCGATCCCGTCACCGTCGGCGTTGCGCACGTCGATGTCGATGGGGGGGCCGCCGGCCGGCTGGCCGAACGGCCCTGGCAACCCGCCGAGGCCGCCACCGTCGCCGTCGGGTGCGAGCTCCACCGGCTGCGACGGGGCATCGCCCGCCGGTGCGTCGAAGAAACTGTCGTCGAAGTCGACGTCATCGAGCAGATCTTCGACGTCCTGCGGGTTCAGCGGATCGCCGTCACCGTCGAGGGGTGAGTCGAACTGGTCGGTTTCGAGGGCCTCGTCACGTGTTTCGGTGGTGGTGGCCATGGCCACGAGCACCACCAGACCTACCAGGGCGGGGATTGCGAGCCAGCGGAACTCGCTCATCGGTCGGCGCCTCGCTGGCGTTGTTCACGCTGGGCCGGTCGTTGCGCAACTGCCCGCACCATCAACTCGACGGTAGCAGCGTGAGGCCGCAACGGCCGGTCGGGGTGGCCAGGGTCAGGCTGTGGTTGGAGGTGGCGGTGGGGTGGACGGCATCCGCGTGGTGCGGCTGGTTTCAGGCATCGGGGGCATGCGTCGCGGCCCTCCTGAACCCTGGGGTGTCGGGGCGGGCGGTGGTGGCGGCGAACTGCCACGGCCCGGGTCGCCTCCGGTGTCGCCGGTGCCGTCGTCGGTGCTGCCGCTACCGCTCACATCGGCTTGCGGGGCGCTGAGCTTGGTGAGCGCCTGGTAGAACTCGCGGGGCCGGTCGATGAAGCGCACGAAGCCGAGCGCCTGGTCCTGGCCGGCGGTCTCGACTCGCATGGTGCCGTAGCCCAGAACCTCGCCGGCCACCGACCGACTGAAGTCGATGTCGGTGAGGCGAGACAGTGGCATGTAGGAGATCCTGGACCCGAGGAACCCGCCCGACTCGATGAGGCGTCGGCTCGTGACGAAGCGCCGTTCGTAGAGGGCCCACCGGGCCACGATGATCACGAGCCTCGTGATGATGCTGATGATGAGAACCACGGCGCCGGCGGCCAGCTGGTTCCGGAAGATCGGGGTGAACACGAAGCTGGCGCCCACGAGGAGGGCGAGGAACCCGAGCACGTTCGGCCGGTTGATGCCCCGGCTGCTCGAGTTGGAGAAGGGGTCGGCCAGAAGCCGAGGCGTGGGGATCTTCCCTGTGGCGACGATGAGGATGATGATGTGGGCCACGGCTGGCGCCAGGATCAGGATCGCCGGCAGTGACGGCGCGCCCGACACGATGCCGAGCACGACCACGATGGCGAGCAGGGCCAGGAACGCCTCGTAGACGGGCTGCAGGATCGACGTCCAGTGCTGGAGCGACTCGTAGTAGACGGTTTCGTCCTCCACGAGGATCGCGTTGCGATCCAACGGCTTCAGCAGGGAAGACAGCGTGGCCGGTTGTGTGGTGGTGGTGTGTGGGGTGTTCGGTGTCGCCATCGTCGCGTCCTTGCCGGCGAACAGAATCGTCGTTGGCGTCAGCTGGCGACGAGGAGTCTCTCCGGGGCGACGAGTGGGCCCATCGTGTTGAACTGATCAGCCCCGGTTGTCGGCACCGTGGTGGGGGTGGTTGGCGACGGGGTTGATGTTGGCTGGTCGGATTCAACCGCCGGCTCCTCATCCTCGTCGAAGAGGCCGTCGAGGAAGGTGCCGGTGGCGGACGCCTGGTCGCCGATCCAGCCGAAGAACTGACGAGCCTGGGGACCGGCGGTCTCCGGGCTGTTCAGGATGAAGAAGATCACGAAGAGGATGATGAGGGGCGGGGCCCATTTTGGTAACACTGCGTTTCGCCTCCTTCCGCGGAACCCGAACCTCGGGATCGCGAAAAAGTCGCGGAACTCCACCCGGCGAGCAAAGCTTACTGCAGCGTCGACAACAGTGGAGGGACCCTCCGGGTTGGAACGGTCCTCGGCATCCATCGGCGCCACCACAACCCCCTGAAGGGCCGGTTGACCCACGCCCAGCTAGCCTCGCACCGATGACGTCGGGGTGGCGCCGATGATCCGTCGAGTGGGTTCGATGGGGATCTGGATCCTTCCGCTCGCCGTCGCGGTTGTGATCGCTGCAGCACTGGCGCTCGGCAGCGGTTCGTCGTCACCAGCCCCCACCGCTGTGCCGGGCACCTCTGGCGCGGCCCAGCCACCGACGACGGTGCCCCCCGATGCCAACGGGCAGTCGCCGCCCACCACCGGCTTCGCGCAGCGAATCCCGATTCTGCCCGAGGAGCCGTTCGACTACACCCAACCGTGGCCGGCGTGGTTCGACGAGCCAGGCCCGTTCACCGTGCCGATCGCCGACCTCGACTC
>JBCCFL010000066.1:0-27837 GCA_039029735.1 Actinomycetota bacterium
ACCCGAGATCGGCGCCCTCACCAACCTCACCTACCTGTACCTCAACAGCAACCACCTGACGGAACTACCACCCGAGATCGGCGCCCTCACCAACCTCACCTACCTGTACCTCAACAGCAACCACCTGACGGAACTACCACCCGAGATCGGCGCCCTCACCAACCTCGGCTACCTGGGACTCAACGACAACCAGCTGACGGAACTACCACCCGAGATCGGCGCCCTCACCAACCTCACCAACCTAGGACTCAACAGCAACCAAGTACCTGAAGAGCTACTCGCGGCCGCCGCTGCCGGGATAGATGTTCTGGCTCGGTATTTGGACGAGCTTTCGGTCGAGGGACAGGGCGTCCCACTGTGGGAGGCCAAGGTCCTGCTCGTCGGCGAGGGCGAAGTAGGCAAGTCCTCCCTGCTGGGAGCGCTCCGGGGCGATCCATGGGATCCAGATCGCGACTCGACTCACGGGCTCGAAATCACTCCGCTCCGCCTCACACACCCAGAGCAACATGACGTGACGCTGGAGCTGAACGCATGGGATTTCGGCGGTCAAGACGTCTATCGGCCGACCCATCAGCTCTTCTTCACTGCGCCGGCGGTCTACTTGGTGGTCTGGAAGCCTCGGCTCGGACAGTCACAGTCACAGGTCGATGACTGGCTCCGAATGATCACCCTGAGGGCGCCCACGGGCTCGCGATGCCTCATTGTGGCTACTCATGGTGGGCCTGGTGATCATCTCGCCAACATCGCAAAGGATGCGCTGACCGAACGCTACGGCGATCTCATCACAGGCTTCTTCGAGGTCGACTGCGAGCCGAACGCTGACGGCGAGAGCGACCCGCGAATCGCTGACGTCCGTGCGTCCATTGCTAACGCAGCAGCGTCGTTGCCTGAGATGGGTCATCCCTACCCAGAAGCATGGACGAAGTTCCGATGTCGGATTACACCTGGGCACCCAGACGCCGACCAAGCAGTCAGTAGTGCCCCGTACGTTCGGTATAGCGAGCTTGAACAGCTCGCCGATGGCGCCGGGATTGACTCCGGCGCAGCCCGAGCGCTCTGCGCCATTGCATCGAGACGGGGGCAATGGATCCACTACGGAGACCCTGAGAACCCGCCGATGCCCGATGACCTCGTCGTCACCCAACCCGAGTGGCTCGCCAAGGCGATCTCGTTCGTAATGAATGACGGCGTAACCCGCGACGCTGCTGGCTTGCTTCGCGAAGACGACCTCGGGAGGATTTGGGCAAACCCGTCCAACAACGCGCAGTACGAACCCGAGCTCTACCCCGTGTTCGTGTCGCTGATGGAGTCATACGATCTTGCCTACGAGATCGAGCAGAGCCTCGACGAGCGGGCGGCCGGTCTGCCCAATCGCTGGCTTGTCGCCCAGCTTGTGCCGGAGTCGCCCAACCCAGATCGGCTCCGTACCGCAACCGAAGGCTCCGATCGTGCTCGATCGGTGGAGTGGATCGTAGGCTTCTCCGACCTCGATGGCGAAGACGTGCCGGTCCCGTACGGGCTCCTGTATCGGCTGATTGTACGGTTTCACGGCTACAGCCTCGGTGCCTCTGACAACGCCAAGGCCGTTCACTGGCAACTGGGAGTCGTGCTGAGACATGACACCTACGGCGTGGCCACGGTACAGGTCGACGATCACATAGGTGGTATTCGAATCAAGGCCATGGGCACTCGACCGGAGTTACTAGCCGGAGAGGTCGCCGCCGATATCCAGCGCAGCATTGTGCCACAGTTCTGGCGTGGCATGACCAGCTCCCTGGCTGCTGCATGCGGCAGTGGCTGCCCGAATGACACACCGGGCAAGGGTGTGTTCGAGATCGAGCACCTACTCAAGGCACAGGACGACAACGAGCTCACGATTCGATGCCACGCACGACGTTGTGGCGAACGAGTCCAGATCGAGTCACTCCTGTCGGGCTACAAGCCGCCTGCCGGTATCGGCGACTCGGGGGTGATCCTCGGCGCCCTTGCTGATCTGGGCCACAAGGTCGACTCGGTCAGCCGTCGATCCGACGAGCACGCCAATGCAGTCCTACGTGCCGTCGAGCGAGTTCCACGAGGCGTCGCCAGCGAACTCGCTCCATACTTTTCCGAGCACCTGGCGGAGCTACGAGGCGGTCTCAATGTGCTCGATGGGCGCATGGCCGAGCTCGCAGCGCAGGCCAACGAGCACCTCGACCTCTTCCTGGCCGACACCGACGACCCCGCCCAGCACGGGCCACGCCTGATCACAGCGCGAGCCCACGATCCGCATCTACTCAAGCGAGGCTGGCTCACGACGGAGATTACCTTCACCCTCTGGTGCGAGTACTCCCGCCAGCCGCTGTACTTCATCCATGGCGATCCTGACAACGGGCGGTACCGGGTTCCGGTCACGAGAGCGACGATCAAGCGCGTCCTGCCGTTGTTGTCGCTGGCCACGAAGGTGGTAGCTGGGTTCAGTCCAGTTGCGTTGATGGCCGGCGAGACGCATCTCGAGAAGGCAACGTTCGAGGCCATCCAGTCCGACGTCGCAACCGCTGTGTCGTCGCTCGATGTACTCTCCGACGCAGCCTCGCTGGCGGCCGATCTCAGCGACAGCGAATCCGAATCAGGCGGCTCGCTGGTCAATGTCGACGGTGGACCCCTCAGCGGACCGACTCTCAGAGCTGTACAGGATCTCATTCGCAACGAGGATCCCAACTTCGCTGGACTGGAGATGCGCCGCGACAAGCAACGACGCAGGCTCTGGGTCGACCCCTCCAACTTCCACAGATTCCCCGAGGGGGGTGCCTATGGCTGAAGTCCCCGCAAGCTCAGGTAGCGGCGCTCTCACAGAACGTACTCAGTCAGTCGGACACGCCACACCGATCCGGCCATTGCCTACCTAAGGGAGCTGCCCCTCCACTGCCCGAAGTGATCAGCTCCGACCGCAAGGACCCGTCGTCAGGCGGCACCAACCGGCAACTGGCCAGCGGCGATCAAGTCGCCGCTGGCCGCGAGACCGAAGCCTCGATCGGACTTCCAAGCTGATGATGTGGGTTCGATTCCCATCGCCCGCTCCAAACCCCCGATCAGCGGAACGTCGGGCTCGGCCTGCTAGGGCACCTCGAAGATGTAGCTGAGGGTCGTGCCCCTGTAGGTGGCGGTTGCCTGCCAGCAGCCGGACTCCGTTGGCTCGCGGCCGTTGATCATGAACCACTGGTCGGCGTCGGTGAACGCATTCGTCCCGGGAGCGTCGTAGACGATTGGCGGCAGGTCGGCGTCGAGTCGTTCGAAGATGACGGTCAGCGGTGGGTTGGGCTCGTCGGGGCCGCCGGGGAACTGGGCGCTCCACCACACGCTCTTGTTCTCGATCGGCCAGTCGATCTCGATCACGGTCCACAGTTCGTCCGTGCCGTACCAGGCCATGTTGTCCGACGCAGGGGTTGCTGGCCACGGAGCGGGCGGCACGAACGCCTCTTCGGGAGGCTGGGTGGTGGGACACTCCCCCCTCGCCGGAGTCGCAGCCTCTTCGTCGTCTGGCGGGGACGGCGACGGGGCGGGAACCACAGCCACGACACCCTCGAGCAGTCGTAGCTCCTCGATCACCGCCGCAATCGGATCGGTGGTGGCGAGGGCGAGAGAGACCGATTCCAGTTCGGACCCTGCGTCCCAGATCTCGGCCAGCTCCGGCGCAGCGCTGACCAGTCGCTGTTCGTCGACCCTGGTCTCGGCGGCGTCATGACGTTGGTAGTCGCCAGTCCGGTCATCGGCCGCCAGCGCAGCGACAACCGCGTTGATGGCGGCCGGCTCGACGAACAGGATCAGGACGGTCTCTGCCGTTTCCGCGCTGACGGTGAACTCGGTGATGGTGAGGGCCGTGCCGCCGACGGCCTGGATTCGGATCGCGAACTGTTCTCGGGCGACGGGCGTGTCGATGTCGATCGTCTCTTCGCCGTCGAGGCGTTCGCTGCGTCCGGCGGTGCCGAGTTGGCGCCCCGATGGGCCTGGGTCCACCGTGTCACCGGTTGCCGGCTGGAACGGTTCGCCGGTGTCGATGTCGACGAGATCGACGACGAGCGCGTTGTCACCGGTGGCGGTGATGAGGCCGGTCACACGGCGGAGGTCGTAGGCCACCCGGCGAGCATCGACACCATCGCTGACAGCGGCGACCACCCACCACGACCCCTCGGCCTCCAGCAGGTAGACCCACCCAGTGGTGCTCACGTCGGCGATGTCGTACGACCAACTGAACACGGCATGCCCGTCGACCGTCTCGACCTCCTCGATGACCAGCCCGTCGGGCGTAGCCGCCAGATCCGGAAGTCGATCGGCCAGATAGTCTGCGGCCGCGGTCGCCGCCTCGTCGCCCGGGCCGAAGATGACCCGCCTCGGTTCCAACGCGCCGAGCGGGATCAGGTCGGCGCCGGGCGTCACCGTCGGCCACTCCTGACTGCGGCCAGGGTTGGGGGCCACAGCGGACGACATACCTGCACCTTCATCCGTTGCTGCGATGTCGACGGACTGGTCGAACAACCCAGCGCTGGCGGCCAGCCATCCCCCCGTCAACAGCACCGCAACCGCCGCCGCGACCAGCGCCAGCCGGCTCCGGTGGTCCATCACACGGCGGCGACGCCCGAGCCCATCGCCTTGATCGGCTCCGCCGGTCGGGGCCGGGAATGGGTGTGGGGGCGGGGCGCCGTCGGCGATGCCGGTGACTGCGTTACGCATCCGTTCGTCGAACTCCACGTCATCCATGGCCGAGTTCTCCCTTCAGCTTCCGTCGAGCCCTGGCCAACTGCTTCTTGACCGCTCCAGCCGAGATACCGAGCAGGCTCCCCACGCCAGGGGGATCGAGATCGGCCCAGTAGGTCAGCATCACCACCGCTCGCTGCTGAGGGCTCAACACGCCCAGTGCCTCGGATACGCGATCGTCCCGCCAGGTGTCCACCGCCGCTGGGGGCACGGTGGTCGCGACGCGGCGTTCGCGAACCTGGCGCCGGGCGGTCGACCGATGCAACGACCTCGCCTCGAACACCACCGCTCGATACCACAAGGCCCGCTTGTCACGAGCCTGCGTCCAGGCCGGCGAACGACCGACCCGAAGAAAGGCCTCCACCACCACATCAGGAGCGTCGTCCGGACCAACAAGCCCTGCCGCGAACCGCACGAGCTCCACGCCGTACGCCGCATACACAGCCTCATCCGAGCGGTCATCCATCGTCACTGAACCTACGTCGCCACCGGCGGCCTGACCGGGTGACACCGCACCCAACAATCACCCGCCGGTACACCATCTGAGACTATTGATCGATTATCGGTTATCGAATAGCGTTGACGCCCAACAAGCGGCGGCTGCTATCGGGGGCCGGCCCGAATCAGGGGGAAGACGAATGAACACGTACGTTCTGACCGGCGTTGTCGCGATTGCGCTCATAGCTGCCAGTTGCGGTGAAAGCCAGCGAGAGGCGACGGCGGCCACAGTCACGAATCCGAACACCGGCGAAGTGTCAGAGGAGCTGGTTGAACAGGACGGCTCGCTCGAGGTCTACGAGGAGCACATCCGAGTGCTCAACGACTGCGACTGGGTGGGGCTCATGGCCCAGTACCCCGACGACGCTGAGATCCACCTCTCTGACGGCACGGTGGTCAAGGGCCGCGAAGCCATCGGAGAGCTGTTCGCCGGCTTCGTGCTCCCACCCGAAGACGGCGGCCTCTGCGGGCTCACCTTCGTCGAGGAATCCCGCTTCGAAGTCGGCGGCACGCAGAACGTCCAATGGGAGGCCGATGCCGACTTCCTCTTCGAGCCCTACAAGGGAAGCGACGCCTACGTGAGCGACGGACGGTACATGACCGCGATGGTCACCACCTTCGAGGGCACCGACCTTCGGATGCTGGAAGACGCAGATCCGGTGACCAACCCGAATACCGGCGACGTTTCCGACACGCTGGTGCCCCAGGACGGATCGGTGGCGGTGTACGAGGAGCACATCCGAGTGCTCAACGACTGCGACTGGGTCGGATTGATGGCGCAGTACCCGAATGATGCTGAGATCCACCTCTCCGACGGCACGGTGGTCAAGGGCCGCGAAGCCATCGGCGAGCTGTTCGCCGGCTTCGTGCTCCCACCCGAAGACGGCGGCCTCTGCGGGCTCACCTTCGTCGAGGAATCCCGCTTCGAAGCGGGTGGGTCGCAGAACGTCCAGTGGGTGGCCGATGCTGACTTCTTGTCGGAGCCCTACCGAGGCAGCGACGCCTACGTGAGCGAAGGCCTCTACATGGACGCGATGGTCACCACCTTCGAAGGCACCGACCTCCAGATGGGCTGAGCACCGCTTCCGACTCCGCCCCAGATCACCGCCCAGCAGCCCGAGCGCACGTGATCTGGGGCCGCGTGCTGGATGGACGACCGGCCAGGGATGCCCAGGTGCTGTCAGGCAGCCGTGAAGTCGAGAAGGGCCACACCTTCGTCGGTGACGTATCTCGTGAGATCATCGATGGTCGGCGTGCCGTCAATCTTCACGCCGAGTGCTTGGGAGCCCTGATCCGGGCCCATCTCAGCGAGCACGTCCCGCATTCGCTGTGCCACCAGGTCGGGAGCGTCGACGAGAGTACCGACGACGGGACGGCGTTCGCCGTCAACCACGAGCTCCGCCGGATGGCCGCCGACGAAGTTGTGCCTGAAGCCGGCTCGGGTCTGGGTGAACAGTCGGCCGTCGAGCTCGTACCGGCTCACGGGCGTCGAGTAGGCCTGTCCTGACTTTCGTCCGTTCCAGTGGAGCACCATCAGCCGTCGGGCAACCATCCCCCACCCGCGACGGATGAAGAACTTCACGATGGGGTTGACGGCTGCCGTCACCTTGGGGTTCGGAGTCGAGCGAGTGATGGTGGCCATGTGTCCTCCTCGTTGGTCCTTGGCCGTCCACTCATGTCGAGCGACGTCGTCAACCGTAGGTATCTCCGTGTCGTCAGACCGCGCCATGAACGACAGCGAGCGCGCAGATGACGTCAACCTGCACGATCCGTCGATGCTGGCCAAACCTGCGTCGCACAGCGGCCGCCAACCCAAGTTGCTTTCTAGGTCAATGACCTAGAAGACTGAACGCCGGACGCGTCTACAACGACGATCTGGATGGAAGCCGCTGCCTAACCGGGCTCTTCACAGCAGCAGGCATTCCGGGATCAACCTGACCGCCCGAGTCACCGTCCCGGCGTCTGGGAACCTCCAGGGCCCTTGATTGCCAACGCCGAATGGTGTCTTCGTGCCCGTTGACGCTCCTGCCCGGCGGCCCGATACTGGGCGGCGTGCCGGTCCACGTGCCTTCACCTACTGATGAAACGGCCACCACGGCGCCTAGCGCCACTCTCGACGCTGCGCCCTTCCGCCGATGGCTCGGCCCGGCCTCGTTGGCCGCTACGACGATCGTCTGGGCGTGGATGATCAGAGACGCATGGCGTCTGCGTTCCGTCGTTGCACGCTACGAATCGACGTATGGCACGGCTCGCTGGTCGGACCTACGCTGGCCTGCCCATCTCCAGACGTTGCATGACGAGCTGCTTGCCGTAGGAGCGGATTACTACTACCCGTTCGGATTCGGCATCATCGCCGCCGTCGGACTGTGCTGGCTTGCTTCAGCGGTTCTGGCCACGACGCCGACG
The DNA here is from genome assembly GCA_039029735.1 of Actinomycetota bacterium. Lineage (GTDB taxonomy): Bacteria > Actinomycetota > Acidimicrobiia > Acidimicrobiales > SZUA-35 > CADEDH01. The sequence goes on from JBCCFL010000066.1 coordinate 7,639, forward strand.
TCGAGGATCCGTCGATCGCTTCTCTGCGCGGGCCTGATCTCTCTGCCCCTTCAGCTGCTGATCTTCGGCAGCACACTCGGCACGTACGTCGCCATCACGGACTAGACCGTCCGAGTACGGCACGACTCGGACGGTCGACAACGTCGGGACGGGGCCTGCGAGGTCATCGAAGGCGGCGGCCGTCCAAGCTGAGGATGTGCGGTCGAGCCCCTTTGCCCGCCCGCACCCACCGTCAGCGGTAATCGGTGGATCGGCGACAGCAGTTGGTGATCGTGCCGATCCCGTCGATGGTGGTGGTGATCACGTCGCCGTCGGCCAGGAAGTTGCCCTGGCTGGCGCCGACGCCCTCCGGCGTTCCGGTGAAGATGATGTCGCCGACGGTGAGGGTTGTGATGTGCGACAGGTAGGAGATGAGGGTCGGCACGTCGAAGATCAGGCTTGCCGTGGTGTCGTCCTGCCGAATCTCGCCGTTGACGGCGGTGACGAGGCGCAGATCGGCGGGATCGTCCACCGAATCCACCGACACGAGCCACGGCCCGATCGGACCGAAGGTGTCGAACGACTTCCCCAAGTCGAAGTGTGGGGGCTTGGCTGCGAACTAGGCCTCCCGGTCGGAGATGTCCTGGCCGACGGTGAGGCCGACGACATGAGCCCACGCATCCTCAGGGGCGATGTCCTTCCCCCCAGTGCCGATGACCACGACGAGCTCGCCCTCGTAGTCGCAGGCGTCGCTGCGCATCTCGATGTCGGCAGTCGGCCCGACGATGCACGACGGGAACTTCGTGAACACCAGCGGGTTCTCCGGAGGCTCCATCGCGGCCTCCGCCGCGTGCGCGTGGTAGTTCAGGCCGACGGCGAAGGACTTGGGCGGACGAGGGACCGGCGGGCCGAGCGCAGCGGTAGCGATGGAGCCGGTCGGTGTCCGCTCGCGCAGGCTCTCGGTCAGCTCCCGCAGCCGGTCCCCGGCCGCCAGGGCGGCCATCGGGTCGGGGCCGAGCGCGCCGGCGGACACGGTCTCGAGGTCGTGGTAGTGGTCGCCGACGACGAGCGCTGCTCTTCCGTCGACATTTGCAAGCCGGAATCCCATTGATGCTGCTCCTCGGCGTTCGAGATCAGAGGTGACGGGCGGTCGGTCAGGAGCTGGCGGCGATGAGGTCCGGCAGATCGGTCGGCTCCAGGAACTCCTGCGGCGCCGGCGGGCCGAAGGAGTAGAGGAACTCGTGGCCGGCCCACTCCTTCGGCCGGTACAGGTCCTGAGCGGAGATGCGGTCTATGTCGGCGGTGTACTCGACAAAGGTGCCGTTCGGCTCCCGCAGGTACCAGAACCAGTTCGAGCCGATGGCGTGACGGCCGAGGCCCCACGTGTGGCGCTGCGGGTCGGCCTCGACCATCGCCGTACCCCCGCGGACCACATCATCGACCTCGTCCATCTCGAAGGCGATGTGGTGCGGGTACGCGACCGGGCCGGCCTGGATCGCGACGTTGTGATGGACCTCGCTGCACCGGACAAAGGCGACGATGCCGTCGAGCCCGTCGCTGACCTCGAAGCCGAGGACGTCGGTGAAGAACCGAAGGGTCGTCGGCTGATCCGGTGAGGCGTAGACCACATGGGTCAGGTTGGACGGCCGGACTGGTTCGTCGGCGAGCACCGAGGCAGCCGGCTGGTCGAACCGATCGACACCCGCAGGTCGGTTCACCGCCACCGGCGGTGCCGCCGCCTCCAGCCGAGGGGCGACGGTCACCTCGATGGCCAGGCCGGTGACCGGCTCGGTCACGACAAGGCGATCGGCAGAGAAGTCGGCGATCGATCCAAGCCCGACCGAGGTGACCCGGGCCGCAAGGCGGGCCAGGTCGTCGGGATCGTCAGCGCCCAGCCCGAGGCGGTTCAGCCGCCGCGTGCTCGACTCGACCAGTTGCAACTGGTCGCCGCCGTCTCGTGTGGCCAGCCAGTGATCGTCGGTCGGGACCAACCCGAAGTCGGCGAAGAACGCAGCCGATGCGGCGATATCGGGGACGCCGAGCGTGATCGATGTGAGGCGGTGCAATCCCATGTTCGTGCTCCCGGTGAGTGGTTGGCGAGGGTTGCGGCTAGGGCTGTGAAGGATCGGCGGCATCCCATGCCACGGACCCCGAGAGCCAATGGGTCAGCTTCTGCTGCTGATCGTTGCTGTGGAGATGGCGTGGCGGTGTGGCGAAGGTGGCATAGGGCCGGCAGCGGAGCAGAACGCGGTCCTCCTCGTCGGCCATTGCCTCGACGAACGGACGGGCCGAGGCGTCGAGCTCCTCGCCCGACATCCGTCCGCCGACCGCCATCATCACGTCGACGGTCAACGATCGAGTGCGATCGACCACGGCATCGCAGTAGACCTGCAGGTACCCAACGGGCCACTGCTCGTCGAGGACGCACAAGCTGACCTTGCCGTCTCTGGCCACCGCCTTGGCCTTGGCCCGACCGGCCATCGTGGCGATCAGCAGCTCATCGTCGCCGGTCGGGATGTAGTACACGATCGACATCGCTGGCCCGTCTTCCTGGCGGTCGTAGCCGAAGACGCAGGTGCGGTGGGTCCGCACGTACTCCCGTCGCTCGGAGGGGAGCATGTCTCGATCCTCCGGAATCGCCAGAGGCTCGGTCGGCAGTGGCAGCAGCGTGGTCATCGGATCTCCTCGTCGTGCATATCGGTTGCGATCGTTTCCTGGAAGCGGGTGGGAGTCACCCCGTCGGGCGGCCATGGAGCAACACCGTCCTCGAGCGGTACCGCCAGGCTCCGGAGCAGTTCTGACATCATCGCCCAGCTGCTGATCGTGGTCATCAGCTCGAGCTGCTGGGTCGGAGCGGGGAAGGCCTTGGCACACTGATCCCAGGTCTCCGGCGACACGATTCGATCGGCCAGGATCTCATCGGTGGCCCGAAGGGCGACGCGCTCCGCCCCCGACCAGTGATCGTGGTTCTCCCAGTCGCGCACGGCGAGCAGGTCTCGCTGCTCGACTCCGACGTGCTGGGCGATCCGCCAGTGCTGAGTCCAGGTGTAGACGCACCCGCTCGTCCAGCCGATGCGCATCACGACCAGCTCTCGCAGGCGGGCGTCGAGGTCGGCGTCAGCCATGAGCGTGTCGATCAGATCGCTGATCCGCCTCGCCAGCTGCGGATGATGCAGCAGAACGCGATAGAGGGATGACTGGCCCTTCCGATCGTCGAGATCGATCCCGGCGGCGGTTGCGCCGGCCTCGTCGACCGAAAGCAGCGGCAGTCTCGGCGTGGCCATCACCTACACCAGGAAGCTCTGGATCGGCTGGTTCAGGAGGGTGCGGCCGTAGTCGGCATAGCGGGTTTCGCGATCGAAGATGATGTGGTTCGATCCGGTCGTGATGTCACGGAGTGCTCGCTGGATCGGGCTCTCCAGCCTGAGGCCGCCGGCCCCGGTGACCGACACCACGTCCTGCACTGCCCCGCGGCACATGAACACGGCGTGGGCCATGCGGCTGATCCAGCTGCCGCGCGTCTCGGGTGATGCGGTGTTGCGCTGCTCCATCACGTCACGCAGGACGTCTCGCAGGAGCAGTTCGGCCGCTTCGACCGTCAGCGCCGCCTCGGCCACGACCGACGGCTTGCCCTCGTTGCTCGTGAGGCCGCCGGCTCGCCCCTCGTTGGCTGCGATCTTGGCCTTGGTCTGTTCGCAGTACGCGTCGATCGCGCCCTGGGCTGCGCCGAGCGCCGACAGCGCAGAGGCGAAGCCGAGGATGGGAACCAACGGCGTTCGGTAGAGCGGACCGTCGTGGAACTCGCTCGCCGCAGTCCCATTGATCAGCCCGAGCATGTCGACCGCTCGATTCTCCGGGACGAACACGTTGTCGACCTTCAGGTCGTAGGAGCCGGTGGCACACATGCCGGCCACGTACCAGGTGTCGATGGCCTCGACCTGATCCCGGGGTATCGCAAAGAAGACCGGTGACGGCGTGCCGTCAGCGTTGGTCTTCATGGCACCGACCATCGCCCAGTCGGCGTGGACGATCCCGGTGCCCCACTGCCACAGGCCGCTCAGCTGGTAGCCACCGTCGACCGGGTCGGCGGAACCACCAGCAAGGCTGAGCGAGCCCGGGGCGAGCACGTAGGGCCGCTCGGCGAACAGTTCCTTCTGGAAGTCTTCAGCGAAGCCGCAGAACCAGAAGCAGTGCTCCATGTAGAACGCCACCAGCCACCCCATCGCGGCGTCGGCCCGGGAAATGATCAGCGAGATCTCGAAGAAGGTGTCGATGTCGGCCTCGTGGCCCCCGTGCGACCGGGGCACCAGCGTGGCGAAGATGCCGCTGTCGGCGATTGCGTCGATGACCTCGTCGAGGGGGCGGCGGGCGATCTCGGCCTGTCGGGCCTTCTCTCGGAGGAGCGGTTGGAGGTTCTCAGCCGCTGCGATCAGTTCGGCTGGCTCAAGCCTGGCGTTCGACATGCTCGGTCCTTTGCGGTCGAGGAGGATCGATTGGCGCCATAAACGTATTGACTGCCAGCTCTGCGGTCCGCGCCATACACGACAACGACGACGCAATTGGTGCCAAATGGCACGGCCCGCCGATGTCGGCCGTTTGATCGCCGGTCTGGCAGCAGACGGTCGGTCTGTGTCGTCGAAGGCGCGGACAGCGGGCCCGACGATCCATACGTTGCCTCTATCGCCTGAGCTGCGGGCGAGATACCCGACGATCACCGCCTCGCCATCGAGCAGGTGATCGGGGTTGCGACCACGGAGACGACATGACCTCGAGCACCGACCCCAACCAGACCATGGAGGCCACGGACGACGCGGCGCTCGACGCACAGCCACCGACTCGCTATCTCGAAGCCGACGTCGTCCTGCTGGAGCTGAGCCAAGCCGGCGCGAAACGAGCCCGCACGCTGTCGGTCGGCAAGATCCTGGTGCTGTCGATGCTGGCAGGTGCGTTCATCACGGCGGGTGCGCTGGTGTCGACCTTGCTCGTCGCTGACGTCGAGTCGACGGGCATCCGGCGTCTCATCGAGGGCTTCGGCTTCTCCATTGGCTTCTTCGTGGTCATCATGACCGGCGGACTGCTCTTCACCGAGGTCAACGTCGAGATCCCCGCCACCATGTTGAGTGGCCGGGCCCGCGATGTCAGACAACTGGTGTTCCGCCTGTGGCTGCTCGCCGCCGCTGGGAATCTCGCCGGGGCGTTCCTGGTGGGCCAGTTGATCAATGTGGCCCACGAGTTCAGCGCTACCGACCTCGAGGCGCTGGTGGAGACCGCTGAGTACAAGGCCCGGTTCCGGGAGATCGGTGGCGTCGAAGGTTGGCTACGGGCCGTCGTCTCCGGCGTCCTCGGCAACTGGTTGGTCGGGATGGCCGCCTTCCTGTCGGTGATGGGCCGGACGATCATCGATCGGTACGTTCCCGTCTTCCTCGTGGTGGTCGCCTTCGTGGCCAGCGGGTTTCTTCACAGCCCCGCCAACATGGGCTTCTACGCCCTCCTCGGCCCGACCGGGGCGGGGCCAGGATGGAGCACCGGCCTGTGGTGGGCCATCCTGCCCGCAGCGACCGGCAACGTGCTGGGTGGTGCGCTGCTGGTGGCCCTGCCGTTCTGGTATGCCGGCACTCGCCGCCCAACGAGCTAGGCGACAACTTGTAAGGGCCCGTGTGGAGCGCTTCACGGCCGTCGGCGGCCAGGGCCACGTCGAAGCCGTGGTGGCGAAGGGCGGCCCGGAGCATCGAACGGAGGTTGTCCTCGTCGTCGACAACCAGGAGGCGCTCCCCCGTCATGTCGACGTCCGGCGGCGATGGTCCATCAGCCCATCAAAGCAGCGGTACCTGAGAACTGGCCGAGAACCCGACCGCCCGCAACGGGCCGCTCGTCGCTGGCGGGCCGTGTGCACCGTGGCCGCAACGGCGAGGAGTTTGGATCTCGTGAGCGGCCCCAGGCCCCGCGGCCACCGGCACGAGGCTCGACTACCGTCATGACCAGTTCCGTGTGGAAGGTAGGTGGTTCCATGGCGGCTGAGTCCATCTCGGCGCTGATGTCCGCGATGAAGTCGGGCCATGGGCTCGTCAGCTTCGTAGACGGAGGCGACCTGGCGAACCTGTTGCAGAAGATGGGGGATGTCGAGTTCGAGGCCGCTCGCGATGCCCTCGTGAAGGCGCAGACGTCCAATGAGCCGGACCACGAGATCCGTGCCGCCCTGGTTCATCTGTCCTCGGCGCACCACGCCTACAGGAAGGTCCTCGAGGTCAAGGGCGTGCGAGCGGGCCTTCGCGACGCGACCGCACTGGACCACGCAAGGAACCGCGACATATGGGCCTGTCTGCTGCGTGCTGCCTGTTATCAACGGGTTGGCGAACGCCAACATGCCAAGTCCTGCCTTCGTGATGCATCCGAGGCCTGGGACCTGATCATCTCGGCCTGGTCAGACTCCAAGACGCAGTCGACGGCTGCGCTGAACCCGTTCCACATCCTCCGCACGTTCGTCGAGGACGTGAAGTACTGGGTATCGGGCGACGCCGATGCCGACTTCAGAATCGAATACGCCGACATGGTTGACCTCTATGCCCAGTTCGGGATCAGCTTCGAGGGGGCCAGGTACGGAACACACCCCGCAAGTGGGGAGCAGGTCGAGATTGGCGCATGAGGTGCGAACATCCTGGTGATCCCAGCAATCTCCTACGGCCTGCGATCGACAGCCCGGTTGGGATGTCAGTTCGAGAGACCTGACCACCCCTGGTGGTCTATTTTGCGATCCATGGGTCGGTTCTTTGGGCGAAACAAGCCTCCGGCACAGGGCGGTGATGCCAGCGAAGGTCACGTGGTCTGGAAGACCGCAGCAGCCAGCATTGCAGGTGTACACAACCCGACCACGGGCGAGGTGGAGTGGAAGACCGCCTCGGCCAACGTGGCCGGCGTGTACAACCCCAACACCGGCAACGTCGAGTGGAAGACCAAGGCCGCCAACGTGGCGGGTGTGTACAACCCGAACACCGGCAAGGTGGAGTGGAAGACCGCAGCTGCCAACGTCGCCGGAGTCTTCGTGCCTGCCGGGTCGACGGCTTGATTTCTAGGTCATCGACCTAGAAGACTGGGGGCGACAACGAGGCTGCCGCTATCCAGCGGCCGGTGCATGAGACTGCGAGGTCGCAGATGGGTATTCCGACGTTCTCGGCGAACGGGTCGATCGATGGCCTGACCGACGCATTGGGCGAGGCCGGCTGTGCCGTGGTCACCGACGTGATGAGCCCCGAGACGCGAGACGCGATCCGCAGCGAGCTGGAGCCAGCGATGGCGGGCGCTGCCGTCGCCGACGACAAGCCGGAGGACTTCTACCCCGGCCAGACCCGCCGCATCACCGCCCTGCTCGCCCGATCGGCCACCGTGGCCGACGAGTTGACCGCCCACCCGATCTCCATGACCGCCTGCGACGAGTTCCTCCTCCCCAACAGCGAGGCCGGCTACCAGCTCCACGTGACCGCTGCACTGGAGGTCGGCCCCGGGGCTCGTAAGCAGCTGCTGCACCGCGAGGAGGACCCGTTCTCGTTCTTCCCGCCGCCCCGCCCCACGATGGTGGTAGCCAGCATGTGGGCGATCTCGGACTTCCGGGCCGACAACGGCGCCACCCAGCTCGTGCCCGGAAGCCATCTGTGGCCGGCCGACCGCACCGCCACCGAGCACGAGGTGATCCAGGCTGAGATGCCGGCTGGCTCGGTGCTCTACTGGATGGGCGGCACCCTTCATGGCGCCGGCGCCAGTACCTCCGACGACTGGCGCTACGGCATCATCCTCACCTACTCGCTCAGCTGGCTGCGCCAAGAGGAGAACGTCTGCCTCGACGTGCCGGCCGATCGCATCGAAGAGCTGTCGCCCGAGGTCCGGCGCCTCGCCGGGTTCAACATGTTCGGCTCGCTCGGCTTCCACGACCCGTCGGTGCACGCCTCGGCCTGACGCGCCTCCCTCACACGCCATGACCACCACTGACAGGTCGCTCACCGACAAAGGCGTCTCCACCCGCGACCGCATCGTGGCCGCGGCTCGGACGATGCTGCTCGAACGGGGGTATGAGGGGCTCGTGCTGCGGGAACTGGCCCAGTCACTCGGGATCACGGTGGGCAATCTGCAGTACTACTTCGGCACCCGGGAAGCACTGGCGCTACATGTGCTCGACATCGAGAGCGCCCGCGACGCCGAGCTGATCACCGAGCAACGCCAGCTCGCCTCGCCCCGCGAGGCCTTCCGCACCGTGGTGCACGACATGGCCACGCGCTACCGGAGCGAGTCGGGTCATCTCCTGCTCATGATGACGGCGCTGGCCCAGCACAACCTGCGGTTCCGCGATCTGATCCGAGCCAGCTACGCCGAGTTCTATCCACTCTTCGAGGCGCTGATACAGGACATGAATCCCGGCCTCTCCCCCACCGAGGCCAGCAGCCGGGCCCGGCTGATCAACGCCCTCGTGGAGGGATCAGCGTTCCAGGTCGACCTCGGCGACGTTGACGCCTTCCTCCACGTCGTGCTCGCTGAGGCCGAGACGATCGCGCTCGCCTCCCCGGCCCGTTAGGAACTGGGGTCGACCTCGCCCACGGCCGCGCCGGCGCCATCGACCTCGTTTTCGAGAATTCCGAGCTGGGCGGCCCGATCACGCCAGCGGTTGCGGGCCAGCACCTGCATGTCTTCGGTGGTGTCGGTCTCGTCGGTGATCTCGAGGCCGATCATGGTCTCAATCACGTCCTCCAGGGTGGCCACGCCGGCAGTACCGCCGTACTCGTCGACCACGAGGGCGATGTGCTCGCCGCCCTCCACGAGATCCTCGAACACCTCCAGCAGCGAGCGCCCCTCGGGGATCGCCATGAGATCCCGACGCAGCTCCTTCAGCGAGGTGCTGTGGGCATCGGCGGCCACCTTGGCCAGCGCATCGCTCAACAACACGTAGCCGGTCATGTCGTCGCGGCTCTCGGCGTACACCGGGTAGCGCGAGAACGGGCGCTTGGCCTCCACGAGATCCTGCGCCGTGGCCGTTTCGGGAAAGGCGACCACCACGGTGCGCGGCGTCATCACGTCGGCCGCGCTGAGGCTCTCGATACGGAGGAGGCTCTTGAACATGCGGGCCTCACCGTGGTGGAACACACCCTCTTCGGCCCCGATGTCGGCCAGGGCGGCGAGCTCCTCGCGGCTCACGTCGCCCTCCCGCTCACCGCGGGTGAGCAGCTTGGCGAACCACTGCGACATGATCACCAGCGGGTACATGAGGTAGATCAGCGGCTTCAGCATCCGGGCCACGAGCGGGGCGAGGCCCCGCCAGTACACGGCGCCCAGCGTTTTCGGGATGATCTCGCTCAGCACCAGGATGCCGAGGGTGAGCAGCGCCGAGAAGATGCCGATGGCGCCGTTGCCGAAGTAGGCGGCCGCCTCGGCCCCTGCCCCGGCAGCACCAATCGTGTGGGCAACCGTGTTCAGCGTGAGGATCGCCGCCAGTGGCCGGTCCACGTCGCTCTTCAGCTCTCGGAGGCGGGCTGCTGCGCCCGGCTTCTCGCCCTCCAGCGCTCCGATGTAGGCCGGCGACACGCTCAGCAGCACCGCCTCCATGATCGAGCAGAGGAACGACACCCCGATCGCAAGTGTGATGTAGACGACGAGGAGCGTGAGCGAACCGGAGCCGCCACCGTCAGCGGCGATGGGAGCAGCCGCAAAGAGCTCGTGCATGACGGGAGGATAACGGGCTGTGCGACCGTGAAGGCCCAGATCAGGTGCTTGCGCTGCCGGACGGCACCAGCTTTGCGTCGGCGGCACAGCGCCCGTCGGCAGTGACCGTCATGATCTCGGCGCCAGTCTCGGTCACCACCACGGTGTGCTCGAACTGGGCCGACGCCATGGCGTCGTCGGCGTGCTCGGTCCACCCGTCGGCGGCCTGGGTGAAGGCAGGACCCCCCCGAGAGCAGCATCGGCTCGACCGTGAAGCTCATCCCGACCTCGAACAGCTCGTCGTCACCCGGCTGGACGTGGTGGAAGATGTGGGGTGCCGCATGGAAGGTGGCGCCGATGCCATGGCCGCCGTATTCACGCACCACGGTGAATCCCCGCGACCGGGCGAACGGCTCGATCGCCTCGCCGATGCGGAAGAGGGGCTCCCCCGGGGCAACGGCGGCGATGCCTCGCATCGTGGCCTCGCGGGTGGTGTCGACCAGCGCCCGGGTGGGTTCGTCGATCGTTCCGACTCCGAATGTGGCGGAGGTGTCGCCGTGCATCCCGTCGACGAAGGCGGTCACGTCGATGTTCACGATGTCGCCATCGACCAGCGGACGATCGTCGGGGATGCCATGACAGATCACGCCGTTCACCGACGTGCACACCGACTTCGTGAAGCCGTTGTAGTGCAGGTCACTCGGGTAGGCGCCGCGTTCGAGGTAGGCGGCGTGGGCAACGGCGTCGATCTCGTCTGTCGTCACTCCGGGGGCCACCGCCTCACCAGCCTCCAGGAGAACCTCGGCCGCCACCCGCCCCGCGGTGCGCAGCCTCACCAGCGATTCGGCGTCGTGGATCTGCCTCGTGCGAGGAGTGGTCACCCGCCCGTCGGTCACGTAGTCGGGCCGGGTGATGTGGGCGGGCACCGACCGAGCCGGCGACACCGAACCGAGCCGCACCCGATCGCGCTGCAACAGGCGACGGTTGCCATGACATCGCTTGAACTTGGCACCGCTCCCACACCAGCAGGGCCCGTTCGATCGCATGCGCTCCATGGCCCGAGTCTACGGGTTGAGACAGATTTGTCTACACGTCGAAACAGCTATGCTGGGCCGATGGCGCCGATGGTCAACACCGAGGATCTCACCGATGCCCGGGGGATCGCCGAGATTCTGGGCCTCTCCCATCCCAACAGTGTGAGCCTCTATCAACGGCGCTACCCGGACATGCCGAGGCCTGTGGTGAGCCTCGGCCGGGGGCGGCCCAGCCTCTGGCTCCGCCCGGCCATCGAGGCCTGGCACGCCGAGCGGGCTACCACCTGACCGGCCGACGGCACCCGTCCACACCGACGAACCGTCGCGCCGAACTGGTGAGATGACGGCGCTCGGCTGCATGATGTGACCATCGCCAACGAGAAGCGGGGACCAACCATGGCGACCACCACCACGAACGCCAGCTCCAACGCCACCACGGCCGAACGCGCCGTCTACGACGCGATCATCATCGGGTCGGGCTTCGGCGGCATGTACGCGCTCCATCATCTGAGAGACGAGATGGGCCTCTCGGTGCGGGCCTACGACGGGGCCAGCGGCGTCGGCGGCACCTGGTGGTACAACCGCTACCCCGGAGCCCGGGTGGACGCGCCCAGCAGCCCGTTCTACGCCTACACCTTCTCCCAGGATCTCGTGGATGACTGGGAGTGGAAGGAGACGCAGTCGGCCCAGGCCGACGTGCTGGCCTACCTCGAACACGTGGCTGATCGCTTCGATCTCCGCAAGGACATCCAGTTCAGCACCTGGGTGACCGACGCCCGCTACGACGAGGCCACCCAGCATTGGACGATCGAGACCGACGGCGGCGAGCAGGCATCGGCCCGCTTCTTGATCTGCGCCGTCGGGGCTCTCTTCGTAGCCCACAAGCCCGACTACCCCGGCATCGACGACTTCGCCGGCGAGTGCTACCACACCGGCCGCTGGCCCCACGAGGCGGTGTCGTTCGAGGGCAAACGCGTCGGCGTGATCGGAACGGGATCGTCGGGCATCCAGGCAATCCCCCAGATCGCCAAGACCGCCGACCACGTCACCGTGTTCCAGCGCACACCGCAGTTCTCGCTACCCGCACGGAACCGGCCGATGGACCCTGGCGAACTCGACGGCTTTCGGGCCGACTGGGACGACCTGCGCGAGTCGATGAATCGCCGAGGCGGCTGGCCGTTCAAGACATCCCGGCTCAAGGCAACCGACTTCACCCCCGAGGAGCGCCACGCCCGCTACGAGGAGATGTGGGAGCGAGGCGGCATGCACCTCTCGATCAACAGCTTCGTTGGCGTGCTCGTGTGGGAGGAACTGAACGACGAGGTGTCCGACTTCGTCCGGGGCAAGATCGCCGAGACCGTCGAGGATCCGGAAACGGCCCGCAAGCTGATGCCCGACTACCCGTTCGGCACCAAGCGCCTCATCCTCGACAACGGCTACTTCGAGACCTACAACCGCGACAACGTGAGCCTCGTGGATCTGCGGGAGGATCCGATCCAACGCTTCACCGCGTCGAGTGTCGAGACGAGCGAGGGCGAGCACCCGATCGACATGCTCGTGCTCGCCACCGGCTTCGACGCCGTGAGCGGATCGATGCTGAAGCTCAACCCCAAGGGGCGGGGCGGTGTGCCACTCACCGAGAAGTGGGACAACCGGTTCGACACGAACCTGGGTATGACGATCGCCGGCTACCCCAACCTGTTCATGATCCACGGGCCCGGGTCGCCCGGGGTGTTCTACACCATGCCGCTCGGGGCCGAACGCCAGACCGCCTGGATCGACTCGTGTATCCGCCACCTCGAACACGAGGGCCTCGGCGCCATGGAACCGACCGAGGAGGCCGAGGCGAACTGGGACGACGAGATCCAGGGGATTGCCAACCGCACGCTCTACCCCCGGGCCAACTCCTGGTACATGGGGGCCAACATCCCCGGCAAGCCCCGCCAGTTCCTCGGCCACCTGATGGGATCGAAGTACTTCGAGCGCCTCACCGAGATCGCCGACAACGGCTTCGACGGGTTCGAGTTCGAGCCGCGCCGCTGAACCAACCGAGAACTCGGCCGACCTCGGTCTACTCCGCGGCGACGAGATCCCGGCGCACCTGGCCTTTGCCGCTGCGCTTGGCGAGGTACATGGCGGCATCGGCTCGCCGGAGCACATCATCGGGCGAGCAGCCGGACGCTCCCATCTCGGCCACGCCGACACTCCCTCCGATCTGTGCCGTGCCTGCGGCCAGCGGAAACGGTGCGGCGAGCGCCTCCACGATCCGCGACGCGATCACGGCGACCGCTTCCGCAGAGCCCTCCAGGATGACGGCGAACTCGTCACCACCGAGCCGGGCCACCATGTCGCCCGGTCGGGTGCACGCCCGCAGGCGATCGGCGACCGCAGCCAGGAGTTCATCACCGGCGTCGTGGCCGAGCGTGTCGTTCACCTGCTTGAACGCGTCGAGGTCGACGAGCATGACCGTGATCGGATCGTGGGCCGACGGTTCGGGCCCCCGAAGGCTCCGCTGCGACATGGCCGTGCCCAAGGTCGCATCGAACGATCGGCGGTTGGCGAGACCGGTGAGGGTGTCATGGAACGCAATGTGCTCCAGCTGGGCCGAGAGCCGGCTCGACTCACTCAGGGCCGTGAGCTGCCGTACGATCACGAAACCGGTGGCCGTGACGGTGGCGAGCACCACCATCCACGACCGTGGGCCGAGCCCCTGCCCGGCGAGTGCGAACACCATCAACACGTTCGCGGCAACAGCGGCCACGTAGGGAGACAGCGCGTACCGGCGCACCGAGTCGGGCCGAGCGACCACGGGCCGGCCGCTCCGCAGCTGAAGCCGAGCACCCAACGGCAACATCGTGCTGCTGACGAGCGACAGCGAGTAGCCAACCGGCAGGTACGCGGTGAACAGCACGGAGTCGGCCATGCCGCCGAGGACGGCGTTCACCAGCGCCGCCGCCAGCAAACACAGGCCAGCTGGCGTCGTGAACGGGCGCTGCGGAGCGAGCACGAGCTTGAACACGGTGGCCACCGCCAACGCCGACACACCAGGCCCGAGCAGGAACGCCCATGCGATCTCGGTGAGCGTCGGTGCGTCGGGCCAATCGAGGGTGTAGGCGCTGAAGGCCGCAGTCGCGGCCATGACCACCCCGAGATCGAGGGTGAATCGAAGCTTCGCGTCACCGGTCTCGAGACCCAGTGGGTGGGTGAGGAACGCAACAACGGCCACGCCGATGGCAACGCTCACCAGCACAGCTTGTGCGATCACTCCCTCGTCGGTATTGGTAGGCGTGGGCGTCGTCGTGGCCATCACCGCCGCCCGCACGAGGTCGCTGCCGACGAGGAGCGCGCCGGTCACGAAGAGGCCAGCCCAGACGCGGCGCGTCGGGGCTGGCATGTCCTCGGAACGAGCGACACGCAGCGCGTCGCCGGCGAAGGCGACGTGCACGAGGGTGAACAGCGACCACACCCCCCAGGCCACCACCGGGAAGGGCGCGAAAAACCAGGCCACGAACATGAGCGGGATCGCCCCCCAGAGGGCGAGAACGAGGCGCACCATGCGGTCGTACCGCAGGTCCTGCATCTCGCCCCTCCTTCCCGAGCCGCCACGGATCTGGGGACCGTCCCTATGGTCGGCGCACTCATGGTGCGGCTTGAGTGCGCCGAGTCGTGTTCAGGGATCAGGCCATGTCGTCGACCCCGTCGATGATCACGTGGTGGCTGATGGAGCCGTTGGTGCGCGCCGCCAGATGCGGGGCGTACTCGGGGTCGTTCACGAACGCCCGGGCGGCATCCATGGACGGCCATTCGAGAAGCACCCGCAACGCGACGTCGGGCCCCTCACCCTCGGCTCGTTCGTGGGTGGTGGTGCGGGCCAGGTACTTGCCGCCGTGCTTGGAGATGATCTCGGCCACAGGTGCGAGGTAGCCCGGGATCCAGGCGTCGTCGGTGGGCGTGACCTCGAGAACGGAATATGCGGTCATGACTCTTCCTTTCAGTTGGCTGCTACGAATCGATGCGGGCCAGCGGCGCGCCCTGGGCGATGGCAACGCCTTCGGCCACGTACTGGTACATCACGCCGGCGACGGGGGCCTCGACGTCCTGCGACACCTTGTCGACCTGGACCTCGGCGATCACCTGGCCGGCCGCCACCTGCTCGCCGTGATTGACGAACCAGGTGCCGACAACGCCCTCGGAGTCGGGCTCGTCCTCGGACATGACCGGGAAGGCGACTTCGGTGATCACGCCATCAAGCCCTTGACTGCATCGGCGATCCGCTCCCGCGTTGGCAAGATGCCGTACTCGAGCGAGCGGGCGTAGGGAATCGGCACGTCGGGCACCGCGAGGCGCACCACGGGCTTGGAGAGCATCGTCGGATCGGTCTCGGCCACGATGGCAGCGATCTCACCGGTCAGGCCGAAGCTCTTGTAGTCCTCGTCGACCACGAGCAAGCGGCCGGTCTTCGACACCGACTCCAGCACGGTCTGACGATCGAGTGGCACGAGGCTGCGGAGGTCGACGACCTCCACGCTGATGCCCTCGCCCTCGAGCTGCTCGGCAACGTCGAGGCTGTGCTGTACCGAGAGCGACAGCGTCACGATCGTGACGTCGCTCCCCTCCCGGGCGATGGCGGCCTCCCCGATCGGCACCGTGAACGCCTCCTCGGGAACGTCGGCGATCGACCGCGGGTTCTTCTCCATCCAGACCAGGCCCTGAGCGCCCTTGTGGAACAGGTAGATCACGGGGTTGTCGTCACGAATGGCCGATGCCATCAAGCCCTTGGCGTCGTAGGGGTTCGACGGCACCACCACCTTCATGCCGGGCAAGTGGGCGAAGGTTCCCCACAGGCACTGGGAGTGCTGGGCGGCGTCGGAGTAGCCGGCCCCGGTGGCGGCCATCAGAACCATGGGCACCTTCACGGCGCCCCCGGACTCGTAGTGGATCTTGGCCATGTGGTTGCTGATCTGGTCCATGCACACGCCGTAGAAGTCGACGAACATCAGCTCCACGACGGGGCGCATGCCTTCGACGGCGGCCCCGATCCCGGCGCCGATGAAGCCAGTCTCGGAAATCGGCGTGTCGAGCACACGTTCGGGCCCGAACTCGCCGAACAGATCAGTGGTCGATCCGAAGATCCCGCCGTAGGCGCCGACGTCCTCGCCCATCACGAACACGTCGGGGTTGGCCTGCATCTCCAGCCCGATCGCTTCGGCCATGGCCTTGGCGGTGGTGATCCGCCGGATTGGCGTCTCTGTGGTGGTCATCGTGTGGTTCCTCTCGTTCTCGTGGCGGTCGGCTAGGCGAACACGTGCAGGAGCGCGTCTTCGGGGGCGGGTACGGGGCTGGCGATGGCGTGCTCGATCGCCTCGTTCACCTCGGCGTCAGCGGCGGCGGTGATCTGGGCGATCTGGTCGTCGGTCAAGTCGCCGGCCGCGGTCAACGCCGCGGCGTAGCGCGGGATCGGATCTCGGTCGTCCACGGTTTCGAGGTCGGTGCGGTACGCCTGGGCGTCACCCTCGAAGTGGCCCCACAGCCGCAGGGTGTGGATCTCGATCAGGCTCGGCCCCTCCCCGGCTCGGGCCCGATCGATGGCGGCACCGGCCACCTCGAACACGGCCTCGACGTCGTTGTCCTCCACTCGCACACCGGGGATGCCGTAGCCGGACGCCCGATCGGCGTTGGAGGTGTTGGCCGTCGACCCCGACCGCGGGACCGAGATGGCCCAGTCGTTGTCCTCGATCACGAATACGACCGGGAGGTTCCACAGCGCCGCCAGATTCAGCGACTCGTGGAACGCGCCCTGGTTGGCGGCTCCCTCGCCGGCCACGGCCACAGCCACGTTGTCGGTGCCGCGGCGTGTCATGGCGAGCGCCTGGCCGCAGGCCACCGGGTAGCCCTGGGCGATGATGCCCGAACAGGAGAAGTGGTTCTCGGGATCGAACAGGTGCATGTGGCCACCCTTGCCCTTGCACAGGCCGGTGGTACGGCCGTAGATCTCGGCGGTCATCGCCTTCATGTCCACCCCGTGGGCGAGGGCGAAGTGATGGGGGCGATGGGGAGCCGTGATGGCGTCGCCCTGCTTCAGGTGAGCGCACACCCCGACCGCGGCCGGTTCCTGGCCGGCAGAGAGGTGCATCTCGCCGGGGATGAGCCCGGCGCCGATGTCCCACGCCGGGGCCTTGTCCGTGTGGTACTCCTGCAGGATTCGAGACTCGTACTGCCGGATGCGGACCATCTCGGTGTAGAGGTCGAGCCGGTTCAATGCTGTCACGTTGGTTCCCCCTTGGGTGTCTGGTTGGCTGTCGATCGAGAGCTGGTGGTCCGGAGCAGGCCGTTGGCGGCGGCGTGGGCCATCGTTTCGGCGGCGTCGACCACCGCAGGGCCCGCTGCACTCAACGTCACCGTTGGTGTGGCGATCGGGCCGAAGCGGAGGCGCCGCTCACCATCGACGGCGATCACCCCGGTGGTGGCGGCCACGGGCACAGGCGAGTCGATCGCGAGCGTCGAGATCGAGGCCACGCCGACCGGCGGCACCAGCCCGGGGCCGACAGGAGCCCACACCACGGTCGACGCGTTTGGATCGAGGCGGAGTTGGAGCCCCGCCGCCTCGCGCCTGGTGGTGGGCTGGAGCTGGGCCCCGATCGCCGAGAGGCCGATGGCATCGGGCTCGGCGAAGGTGAGAAACAGTTCGTGGATGGTGTTGGCGTCCCAGATCGCACCGGAGCCCACCCCGTCGGCGGCGGTGATCGCCACGTCGACGAGCGCGTCCTCGATGTCGGGCCCGCAGCGGACCACGAGCTTCTTCGCCCGGTAGGTGCCGGCCTCGCGGCAGCATCGGTGCCTGGCCACGAGCCCGCCGGCCAGGCCCGCCACCGTCGGCTCCACCGGCCGAGGGAAGGCGTTGTTCGTGCCCGTCGAGATTGACACCAGCGGCACGTCGGCCGACTCCCGGGCCACAACCCGGTTCGTGCCGTCGCCGCCCAACACGACGATCGCCCCGACTCCGGTCTCCACCATGGCTCGGGTGGCACCGATCGTGTCGGCCTCGGTGTGAGTGACGGGCTGATCGACGAACTCGAGTGCAGGCCACGCCCGGGCCGACGCCGCACCAGCGAGGCGAAGCAAGCCCGCCGTGATCCCAGCCCGGTCCGGCATTGCGATGACGCGACGCACGCCAGTGGCTGCGAGCCCGGCCAACACGCGTTGGAGGCGGTTGAGTTTGTCGTGGGTGGTGACCGCCCCGCCGTGGGCCACGATCCGGCGCAGGTCGCGGGCCGAGGCAGGATTGGCGATGAGCCCAACCGTCGACGTCTCGTTCACCCTGCGTTGCGCTCCCCTGGCCCGCCGGCCCTCGCTGTCGTTCACCCGAATGGCAGCGGCCAACGCCCCCGACGTGGCCGGCTTCGGGCCGTCAGTGTCGATCGGGGCGGCTGAGCCGTCGTGTCTCAAGGTGAGACACGGACGAGACAGATCGTGAACCGTTGATTACCGTCTCCTGTACTGGAAACGTGCAGATCAGAAGGGAAGGCGTCGAGGCGATGGCGACCCCGGCGAGGACCAAGGCTCCGGCGACCGCCGACATGGCCGCGGCTCGACGCCGGTCTGCCCTGTATGGGATCGACCCCATCACGGCCGAAGTTCCTCACCTTGGCGAGCCGAGAGCTGCCGGCGACGCCGTTCGTGTTCTGAGTACCCCGGTGCTCGACCATCTCGTTGGTCAGATCGACGGCAGCTCACTGGCCGTGGTGCTGGCCGACCGCACCGGCCGCCTCATCCATCGCGACGCACCGGCGTCGTCCACGCTCGCCGTGATGGACGGCCGGCACATCGACGTGGGGTTCTCTCTCGCCGAGCCCGACGTAGGCACGAACGGTGTCGGCACCTCGCTCGAAACCCGACAGCCCGCGCTGGTGGTGGGCGCCGAGCACTACCTGGAACGGTTCCAGTCGTTCACCTGTGCCAACGCTCCGATCGTGCATCCGATCTCCGGCAAGGTGGAGGCGACAGTTGGCGTGGTGTGCCCGGTGCAGGACACCGGGCCGTTGCTGTTGTCCACCGCCATGCAGCTGTCGGCCCAGATCGGCCAGCTGATACTGGAACAGGCAACGCCGGACGAGCGCTTCCTGCTCGATCAGTTCCTGCGTCGCCGCCGGAGTCATCACAAAGCGATCGCCGCCGTGGGTCACGGGGTGCTGATCGCCACGCCGGCTGCGCAACGGTTGCTCGGTGGCCTCGACCAGGCCGAGCTCTGGGCCCAGGTGCGAGCGGTGGCCCGCCACGGCGCCGTGACCGAGGCCGACATCGCGACCCCGGCCGGCCCTGCCCTCCGCCTGCGCTGCCACCCCTTGTTCCGCGGCGGCGACCTTGGTGGGGCCGCCGTCGAGCTGATCGACCACGCCGGGCCAACGAAGCGTGCCCGTACTCGACGCCGGCTGGGTGATCTGGTCGGCGAGAGCGATCAGTGGCAGACGGTGGTAAACGACGCCCTCGAGGCCGCCCGCCTCGACCTCCACACGCTGGTGGTCGGCGAGCGTGGCACCGGGCGCCAGTCGGTGGCCAAGGCCATCGTCGACCAGGCGGACAACGGCGAGGTCCGCCGGCTCGACAGCGCCACGGTTCCGATCGCTGGCAGCCACCAGTGGCTCGCCGACGCCCAACAGGCCCTCGACCACGACCAGGCCGCGACGGTGCTCGTACGCCGAATCGATCAGCTTCCAGACGAGGTCGCAGCGGCGCTCGCCTCGCTCGTCGCCACCAGCACGATGCGTGTGATCGCCACCACCGAGGCCACCACGAGCGACCGAGCGGGCCTCGCTGCGCTGCTCGATCTGCTGAACGTGCTGCGGATCGACGTTCCGCCCCTACGGGCCCGCCGTCAGGACATCCCGCCGCTCGCCCGCCACTTTGCCTCCCGCATCGGCGGGCGACAGCTTGCGCCCCGGGCAGTGGCCGTACTCGGGCGCCAACGGTGGCCGGGCAACGTGGTGGAACTGCGACAGGCCATCACGTCGGCCCACGCCAAGGCACCAGCTGGGCCGCTCGCCCTCCAGCATCTGCCCCGGCACATCCAGCGCGACCACGACCGTCGCCCCCTCCACGGCCTGCAGCAGCAGGAGGCCGATGCGATCGTGGCGGCGATCAACTCAACGAAGACGCGAACCGAAGCAGCACGCCAGCTCGGCATCTCGCGAGCCACCTTGTACCGCCGCATCGAGGCCTACGGGCTCGATATCGAGCCCTGACCGTCTCAGATTGAAACAACCTGAGGCACGTGAACTGACCCAGGATTTGTAAACAGTTCACAACTGAAGGGGACTCAGTTATGCGTTTTGGTATTTTCATGGCGCCGTTTCATCCAATGGCGGGTCAGGACCCGATTGCGGCGATCCAGCGTGATCTGGAAACAGTGCAGTTACTCGACCGGTTGGGCTATGACGAGGTCTGGGTTGGTGAACACCACTCCGCGGGCACCGAGATCATCCCCGACCCGTTCATGTTCATCTCCTAC
>JBCCFL010000067.1:0-27748 GCA_039029735.1 Actinomycetota bacterium
GAGATCATCAGCCATCTGCCCGACGACCTGAAGGTCAAGATCGGGATCCGGCTCGGCACGATGAACAAGGTGCCGGCCGACGCGATGCTGGCAGTCGAGCGTGGCCTGCAGAGTCGCCTCACGACGCTGCTCGAGAGCCAGCGCCACGAGATCACCGGCGGCGTCGACTCACTCGTCGATCTGCTGACCGTGGCCGACAAGTCGCTCGAGGAGACGATGCTCACCGGCATGAGCGATCAGGCCGCCGAGTTGGCAGCGCAGGTACGGGCCAAGCTCTTCACCTTCGCCGACATCGAGCTCATCGACGACAGGCAGATGCAGACGGTGCTTCGTCACGTGGACGCGGGCCGTCTCCCATTGGCCCTCAAGGGAACCGCCGATCTCATCCGCGACAAGTTCCTCAACAACCTGTCGAGCCGGGCTCGCGAGAATCTGCTCGACGAGCTGGAGTTGCTTGGCTCGGTGCGCATGGCCGACGTGGAGGACGCCCAGGCCGAGATCCTCGAGGTCATCCGTGGCCTGGAGGAGTCGGGCGACCTGGTGATCAACCGGGGAGGTGGCGACTTTGTCTCGTGACGCCGGGACCCTGCCGGGCGGCGGCTCACCCGGGACCCTCAACCCTCTCGCTGGCTTCCACAGTCTCGGGGGCTCGATCGAGCCGACAGGCCCCTGGGCCAACGAGATGGACAAGGCGATGGCCCACGCCCGTCAGCAGGGCTTCGATCAGGGCCTGGCCGAAGGCCGGGTGCGAGGCCGCAAGCAGGCCGAGGACGCCGCCGAAGACCACATGGCGTCGGTCAACTCCGTGGTCGAGGTGGTGCTCAAGGCCCTCCAGCGACGCGAGCAGGAGGTGGAGCATCGCATGCGCTTCGAGGCCGCCGAACTCGGGCTCGACGTGGCGACCGCCATCCTCGATCAGGAGGTGGCGGCGGCCACCGACCCCGGAGCCGACGCCATCGGTCGGTGCCTTGCGTTGGCACCGGAGCGGGGTGATCTCTTCGTGCGGCTCCACCCCGGAGACGTCGAGAAGCTTGGCGAGATCGATGGGCTGTTGGCCCGCGAACTCACGGTGGTGCCCGACCCGTCGCTCGAACCAGGTGACGCCATCGTGATGGTGGATCAGTCCACGATCGACGCTCGACGGGCAACCGCCATCGAGCGGGTGCGGGAGCTGCTGACGTGATCGGCGCTCCCGAGCACGCAGCACGACTGCGGACCAAGGCTCAGCCGCTGGTCGAGGGGCGGGTCGAGCGCGTTGGGCCGTCCGAGGCCGACATCGCCGGCCTCCCCGTCGGCCTCGGTGACGTGGTCGACATCGGCACTACAGATCCGGTTCGGGCCGAGGTCGTTGCCGTCGAAGGGGCGCGGGCCACCGTGCTCACCTTCGGCGACCTCCGCGGTCGACGGGTCGGCGAGCCGGTTCGGTTCAGTGAGGCGCCGGGCGGCGTCCCCAGTGGCCCCCGGCTGCTCGGCCGGGTGCTCGACGGCTTGGGCCGACCGATCGACGGCGGTCCGGCGCTCGACGACTGCCCGCGTGCGCCGCTCCACGGGCCACCACCATCAGCCCTGGCTCGTCCCCGCATCACCGCCCCGTTGGCGGTTGGCGTGCGAGCGGTCGACACCTTGTTGACCTGCGGCCGTGGCCAGCGGATCGCCATCCTCGCCGGCTCCGGCGTTGGCAAGTCGAGCCTGTTGTCGATGTTGATTCGGGGCTCCGACGCCGGCGTGAACGTGCTGTGCCTCGTGGGGGAGCGTGGCCGTGAGGTGCGCGAGTTCCTCGACGTGGATCTCGGCCCCGAGGGCCTCGCCCGCAGCGTGGTGATCGTGGCCACCTCCGATCAGCCTGCGCTGATCCGACGCAACGCCGCCTACGTCGCGACGGCCATCGCCGAGCAGTTCCGGGCCGAAGGCCGTCACGTGAACCTGCTGATGGACTCGGTCACCCGGTTCGCCTTCGCCCAGCGCGACATCGGCCTGGCGGCCGGTGAGATCCCGACGTCACGAGGCTTCCCGCCCTCCGCGCTCGGTTCGCTGCCGTCGCTGCTGGAGCGGGCCGGAACGGCCGAGGACGGCCCGGGATCGATCACCGGCTTCTACACCGTGCTCGTCGAGGGCGACGACGTGAACGATCCCGTTGGCGACACGGTCCGCTCGATCGTGGACGGCCACATCGTGTTGAGCCGTGATCTGGCGAACGCGGGACACTTCCCTTCGATCGACGTGTTGGCGTCGGCATCTCGCGTTGCCCCGTCGGTCACCACCCCGGAGCAGCAAGCCCTCGCCGCCGACGCCCGGCGGATGCTGGCCCGGTACGAGCGGACCCGGGATCTGATCGAAGTCGGCGCCTACGTGCCCGGCCAGGATGTGGAGATCGATCGTTCGGTGCGGCTGGCTCCTGCGCTCGAGGTCTTCCGCCGTCAGCCCATCAACGAGGCCTGCCCCGCCCCCGAGGCGTGGCGCCGGCTCGCTGCCGTGCTCGCGCCCGATGAGCCGGAGGGCACCGCACCATGAGCGGGCGGCGGGAACGGATCATCCGGGCGGCGGCCTTGGCGGCTGAGGCCGAGCGGCGGGCGGAAGCGCGATGGGTGCACGCAGCAGCAGAGGTCGTGGCCACCGACGCGCAACGCCAACAGCAGCTGGACAACGCCTCGGCGCTGGCGCGCGAGTCGTTGCCGGCGCGGGCCCGCAGCATGTTGGCCCACGCAGGTTCAGCGCGGCTCGAACAGCTCGCCGAGCTCCGTCGAACCCGCGAAGAGGCGGCAACCGTCGAACTCGATCGACTCACCGACGCCAGGGTCCGCACCCGGGCGCTCGACAAGCTGGCGGATCGGCTGCGAACCGCAGCCGAGGAGGCGCGACGAGCCGCTGAGCTCGCCGCCCATCAGGACCTGATCGTGAGCCGCGCCGTTCACCGCATGGGACGGCGTCGGACCAGCTCCCCAGGAGGACCCGATGCCTGACCCGCTGTCTTCGTTCGGCTTCGAACCGACCCGTGTCACCAGTATCCAGAGCCGGATCCGCGGTGGATCGGCGCTCGGCGGCGATGCGTCGTCGTTCGAGTCGTTGCTCGCCAGGGCCACCGGCTCGTCAGCCGGTGCTGGCGTGCTCGGCGGGGCCACCAGGTCCACCACCACTGGTGCGTTGGCGACGGGTGCTCCAGCCGGCTTCCCCCAGGGGTTCAGTGCTGGGCAGGCCGTCGTCGAAGCAGCCAAGAAGCACCTCGGCGTGCCGTACCTGTGGGGCGGAACCGATGCCGAACACGGCTTCGACTGCTCGGGCCTCATCCAGGACGCCTACCGCCAGATCGGGGTGGAGATGCCGAAGTGGAGCAGGCACCAGGCGACGATGGGCGTCGAGGTACCGTCGATCGACGAGGCACTCCCGGGCGACGTCCTGGCGTTCGGTGAGCCCGTCCATCACGTTGGCCTGTACGTCGGTGACGGCAAGATGCTCCACGCCCCCTACACCGGCGAGGTGGTGAAGATCGAAGAGATCGATCGGCCGATCGCCACCATCCGCCGCATCGTGGAGCCGGGAACGGTTCCCGAGGGGTTGGCCAGCCTGTGGCCAGGCCGAGCGCCAGCGGCGACCGACGCGGGGCCGGCGTCAGCGGCGGCCCAGGTCGTGGCCGCCAGCGCCAACACGAACGGGCCCGCCCTCGCCAGCGATGCAGCGGCGCCCTACCGAGATCTCTTCATCAGCGCAGGCAGCCGCCACGGTGTGGACCCGGCCCTGTTGGCTGCGGTCGCTCGCAGCGAGTCGGCGTTCAATCCCGATGCCGTCAGCCCCGTCGGGGCCCAGGGGTTGATGCAGTTCATGCCGGCCACCGCCGCCGAGATGGGCGTCGATCCGTGGGATCCGCGCTCGGCGATCGACGGTGCCGCCCGATATCTCCGCACGTCGCTCGACCAGTTCGAGTCGGTCGAACTCGCCGTGGCCTCCTACAACGCAGGCCGCGGGGCGGTGAGCCGTTACGACGGCATCCCGCCATTCCCGGAAACCCAGAATTACGTCCAGAAGGTACTGGCAGCTTGGAAAGGACAGAGATGATTCCCACGATGCCCCAGCTGGCGCCCCCGCCAGCTGACCCGGCGGGGGGCGCCGCATCGTCACGCACATCGAACGTTGGAGAGCGAGCGGGGCCCGGATCCCGCTCGGACTCCTCGTCGTCGTCGGATCGCTCTGAGCGGTTCGACGCAGCGCTGCGTGACGCGTCATCCGCCAACGAACGAACCGATTCCCCTACCGATGGGGTGGACGCCGGAGACGACGTCCATGACCGCACGATGCACGACCGCGGCCCATCCGATGACACCGATCAGGTCGAGAACACCTCCGATGCCGATGCCACGTCCAATGCCGAGACTGGCGCTGAGGGCGACGGGCACCAGTACGAAGAACGAACCGATGCCCAGCTCGACGGCACAGACGCCGCCGAGATCGTGCTCAGCCTCACGGCCCTGACCGACGACACACCAGTGGCCCCCACGGCCACAGCGGAGGTCGCACCGGTCGACGTGGAACCAGCCTTGGATCTGGCGACGGTTGATCCTGGTGCCGCCGCCGCTGGGGCCGACCTGGTGGCCGACGGCGAGCTCGGAGATGCCGCCGAGATCGTGCTCGGCCCAACCGAAGCTGAGTCCTCCGACGTAGACGTGTCGATCGGGGCGGAGTCCTCGACCGGAGACGAGTTGCCAGCACCGGCACCGGCGACGGCGGCGGCTGCGGCCGCGGCCGCAGCCGCAGGCAACGACGCCGCCTCCGACGGCGAGGTGCTGGCGAGCCGCGATGCCACTGCCGACCTCGCCGAATCTGGTGACGTCGGCGACGAGGGG
Source organism: Actinomycetota bacterium (assembly GCA_039029735.1). GTDB lineage: Bacteria > Actinomycetota > Acidimicrobiia > Acidimicrobiales > SZUA-35 > CADEDH01. The sequence goes on from JBCCFL010000067.1 coordinate 4,836, forward strand.
TCTCTCGAGGTCTCACCCGCTCGGGCGACCGCGGGCGGCGCCACGGCACGAGACAGCGGGGATACGCCGGGAGACGCCGATCCAATGGCGACCGCGGATGGCGCCGAGCCGGCGCCGTCGGCGACGGCCAATGCCGCCGCGACCGACGCCCCGCCCCGAACCGAGGGCCAGGTCTCGAACGCCGCTCCCTCCACACCCACCACACCGGCGCCCACCTCGGCGACCGGTGCCTCGGGAGTGGCCGGGGTCGACGCTGCGGCTGCGACCCCGTCGACCACGACCACCAACTCGCCAGCGCCACGGGTGGCCGACGCCTCGCCGGATCCGTCGATCGACGCCGCCGATCCGGCCTGGCGCCAGGTCGGCCGAGCGTTGGGCTCGCTGCGGACCACCGGGAGTGGCGAGCAGCAGCTGACGGTCAAGCTCCATCCGGCTGAGCTGGGTGGGGTGACCATTCGGATCACGTCGGGCGAGGCAGGGACCACGGTTGGCATCGTTGCCGACTCCATGGTGGGTCTGGCCCGGCTCCAACACCAGACCCCGCATCTGCTCAACGAGTTGCGGGCGGGTGGACTCACCGACGTGAGCGTCGACGTTCGGAGTGAGGACTCCAACGGGTCTCGCGGTGGCGCGGGCGACGCCCGTGACGGACGAGCCGCCGATCCCGGCGCGTTCGACCAGAACGGTGAGGATCGATTCACCCCCAGCGACGACCCTGCGCTTGGCCTCCGCCTCGGAGGCGGGCCCGATGCGACCCTGGCCGACCTCGAGCGCGGGTATCGCCTGGCTCCCGTGGGCCGCGATGCATCGCGTCTGGTGGATCTGGATCTATGAGATCCACTCCCGCCATCGCCCGATCTGCCGATCAGATGTTTGACCCCGAAAGGACCGCCCCATGAACGAGACCGTGAGCGCAACCGCAGGGAACGCTGTTGTTCCCCCGCGGTTCCAGCTCGACACCGGGCCCGACCTGGAGGACACGAGCGAACTCGACCAGGACGCCTTCCTCCAGCTTCTGATCGCCCAGTTGAAGCACCAGGATCCGCTCGAGCCGAGCTCGTCTGAGGACTTCATCGCGACCACTGCGCAGTTCACGGTGGTGGAGAAACTGGAAGAGATCGCCAAGCAGGGCGAGGACGCGGCAGCGATCTCGGCCCTGAGCACAGCCAACTCGTTCCTCGGTCAGGAAATCACTGCTCTCGTCGACGGAGCCCGTACCACGGCCACCGTCCACCGCAGTCAGCTCGTTGGCGGCAGCGTGTCGTTGATCACCGACAAGGGCCCGATCGCCATCGAGAGCGTGGTGGAGATCGGCCCTGGTTCGACTGCCGCCGCGGCGGCGGCCGGCCAGACCAACACATCGTCAACAACAAACACTTCGACCACTTCCCCCTCAAACACAACGGCGAGCGTGGCTGGTGAGAACCAGCCGGCGGATGCTCGTACTGCAACAGGAGACAATGCATGATCCGGTCCATGTACTCGGCGGTGTCGGGCCTGCGAAGCCATCAGTTGATGATGGACATGGTGGGTAACAACATCTCGAACGTGAACACGCACGGGTTCAAGCGAACCTATGTGCTGTTCCAGGAGGTGCTGAACCAGAGCCTCAGCGGCGCCACGGCACCAACCGACGTGGTCGGCGGTACCAACCCGGCCCAGGTCGGCCTCGGCTCCACCGTGTCGGCCACGCCGCAGAACTTCAGCCAGGGGTTCCTGCAGATCACCAACCGTGAGCTCGATGTCGCCCTCCAGGGCGACGGGTTCTTCGTGGTGAACAACGGCGCCGAGCCCCTGTACTCACGCTCGGGCTCGTTCTTCCTCGACGCCGAATCTCGGCTCGTGACCAGCGACGGCTCCCTCGTGCAGGGGTGGTCGGCGCTGCCCGACGGCACCTTCGATCCAGCGCTCGATGCCGACTTCATCCGGGTTCCTCTCGGTGATCTCCAAGCCCCGATCGTGACCTCCGAAGTCACGCTGGCCGGCAACCTACCCAGCAATTCGCTCGTCGGTGACGTCGTCAGTTCCGGTGTGGAGCTGTACGACACCCAGGGCAACACCGTGCCGCTGACCGTGCTGTTCACCAAGACCGCCGCTGACCAGTGGACGGCAACCGCCAGCTACGGCGATCCGCCCACGAACGTGCCCCTCACCGACAACGTGGTCACGTTCGTGAACGGCGAGGTCACCGTTCCAGCCGACTTCAACATCAACATCGCCGCTGGTGCTGTGCCCGACGTGGGTGCTGTGTCGTTGGTCATCGGTGGCAACTCCGAGCGGAAGGTCACCCAGTTCGGTGACGTGTCGACGCTCGCCGTCGCCACCCAGAATGGCTTCCCGGCCGGCAGCCTGCAGACGATCTCGATCTCGCCGACCGGCGACATCATGGGTGCGTTCTCCAACGGACAGACCCAGCCGATCGCCCGCCTGTCTCTGGCCACCTTCGCCAACCCCGGCGGTCTCGAACGAGTCACCGGCTCGACGTGGCGGCCCACCGTGAACTCGGGCCTGGCCCAGGTGGGGCAGGCGAACACCGGCAACCGGGGCCTCGTGGCTCCGGGCTCACTCGAGATGTCCAATGTCGACCTGGCCCAGGAGTTCACCACCCTTATCCAGGCCCAGCGAGGCTTCCAGGCCAACTCTCGAGTGGTCACCTCAGCCGACGAACTCCTCCAGGAGATCGTGAATCTCAAGCGGTAGGTGAATCGCGCCGACAGCTAGCGAGAACGTCCTCGGCACCCCGGGTGCCACCGATCCAGAAAGGGGTTGGCCATGGCCAAGAAGAAGCCGCCAGCGAAGATGCTCGCCGTTCTGGGTCGCAGCCGCCGTACTGGTCGGTGGCGCCCGGCGAAGACCACGAACGTGCTCGCCCTCTTCGGGGGCTGCAAGGTCGACATGACCCACGCCGTCATCGACGAGGAAGAACTGAAGATGACCGTCACCGTGCTGTTCGGCACGGCGACCGTGATGGTGCCCGAGGGGGCTGTGGTCCAGCCCTCTGGCATCTCACTCCTGGCGGCCTCGAATGTGCTCGTGTCCGACGACGAGCCCGATGGCCCCGTTCCCACGATCACGATCGAGTGGACCACGGTGCTCGGGCGCCTCCGGATCTTCCATCCGTCGATGGCTCCGGACCTGGTCGAGGAGCTCCCGCCGGCCGCAGTGGCGGCGGTCGCCGCCGCCCCGGCCCAGATCCCCGCCGCGGCTCCCCCTGCGGTACTCGCCGCTGCCGCCCCCGCCCCCGCTCCGGCTGTCGTCGCCCCGGCACCTCAGCCCGCCCCGGTGGCGGCCGCCCCCGAGCCAGCACCGGCCCCGGCCCCGGCGTGGGTTGAGCCTGACTTCGCGGCGAAGGACGAGCCCAAGGCCGAGGCCCCGGCCACGGCGTGGGTTGAGCCCGACTTCGCGGCGAAGGACGAGCCCAAGGCCGAGGCCCCGGCCACGGCGTGGGTTGAGCCCGACTTCGCGGCGAAGGACGAGCCCAAGGCCGAGGCCCCGGCGTGGGTGGAGCCCGATTTCAGCGGCAGCGACGATGCAGGTTCCGACGACGCTGGATCGGATGATGGCGACAGCGCCGATGACTCCCCGACCGGCTGGATCGACGTCTGATCCCAGCTGCGGGGCCGGCCTCAGCCTGCGACGCGGGCGCTGGTCAGGTCGTCGAGACCGAGATCGCTCCGTACCGTTTCCGACAACTCGGCTGTGCCGGAGTCGAGAGGTGTGCCGGTGCCGTCGGCGATGCGCACCATCATGTTGAAATTGGCGCAGATCGCCGCGGCGTCCACGTAGCCGGCCTCACCGACGGCGTCGATCACCTCAGACCGGATCGACGTGAGATCGTCGCCGGCGTGTACCGCCTCGGCGAACCGGGTGAGGAGCGCACCGTTGGCCACCCCACCGTCGCCGTCGCTCCCCCCGGCAACCGTGTCGAGGTCGATGTCAGCCCCATCGCCGCTCAGACCGAGCAGCACCGTGTGCGACGTCGTTCAATAGAAGCACTCGTTCAACAGCGAGGTGCGAGCGGCCAAGAGCTCGATCTGTGATCGGTCGATCGTGCCGCGATCCCAACTGAGATCGCCACTCACCGCCCGCATCGGCACGTACTGCGCGTCGGACAGACCGAGCCACAGCTCCATGGCCCGAGGGTGCGCGGAGAGTGCCTTGCCGACGTTCGGCCCCCGCACGTCCGCGGTCGGAACCCAGTGGGTGCTGACCGACACCCCGGGAGCGGTCGCCCCATCGGGCTGGCCTTCGGCTGGGGCCGGGAGGGGTACCGGCTCTGCGTCGACGGTGCTGGCGAACACGTCGATGCACGTGGCCGTGGCCACGAGGCTCACCAGCTCCACGTACTGATGGGCGTCGAGGCCCCGATCGAGGAGCTGCTGGTACCAGTCCTGGGTGGTGGTGCCCGGATGATTGGCGAGGCGCCAGACGGCGTCGACGGCCGGAGCCGGGAGCACGTGGCCGGGCTCGATCAATCCGTCCACCGTGGTGGGGGCCACCCAGGGCGGCAGGGGCTCGGCCCGTCGGGCGCGTCGCACCTCGTTCACGATCGCGAGGCGCTCGTACCCGGTCCAGAAGCCGCCGGGCTCGGCCCAGGTCCTGGCTGCGGTCAGATGTGCATCACGGAGGTCGGCCCGAACCGGAACGACGGCGTCGCTGTAGGGAGCGGTCACGGCCTGAACGTATACCGTGTGGGTCGTTGGTGCCCCATTGGCGTGGCCCGCCTGAGGAAAAGGAGAGGTCCCGGTGACCACTGAGGTTGCAGCCCCCTCGGCCCTGTCGGGCCGGGTGACGAGCCTCGATGCCATCCGCGGTGTTGCGGTGCTCGGCATCCTGGTGATGAACGTGGCCTCCTTCGGGTTGGTCGACACGGCCTACATCCGCCTCGACTTCGACGGCACGGAAACGGCGCTCGACTGGCTGATCGGCGTGTTCGGCGAGATCGTGGTCGATCAGAAGTTCATGGGCCTGTTCTCGATGTTGTTCGGGGCCGGCATCGTGTTGTTCGCCGACCGGGCCGCCATGAAGAGCTCTCGTCCGATCCTGCTGAGCCTGTGGCGGAACCTGCTCCTCCTGATCTTCGGCATCGCCCACACCCTGATCTGGGAGGGCGATGTGCTCGTGATCTACGCCCTGTGCGCACCGATCCTGATCGCCGCTCGTCGAGCTCCACCAGTGGCGCTGGCCGTGGTGGGCACGGCGCTGGTGCTGGCGTCGGGCCTCGCTGCGGCCTGGGCCCAGACCACGGTCGACCCCGACGGAGCCGAACTCGGCTGGTACTGGGTGAACGAAGACGACCCATCCGGGGCGGTGAGCCTGTTCCTGCTGATCGACGGGTTCGGCCGAGCGATCGGCATGATGCTGATCGGCGTTGCCCTCTACCGCTCGGGCTATCTCCACGGTCGGTTCCCAGCCAGCTTCTACCGCAAGGTGGCCCTGGTGGGCATCGCCGTGGGCTGGGCGTTCGCCGCGCTGGGCGTGGCCATTGCGATCGGCAGCGACTTCTCGAACGACATTGCGCTGCTCCATCTCATTCCCAACACAGTCGGCATGATCCCAGCGGTGCTCGGCTACAGCGCCGTGATCATTCTGTGGGACGCTGGCAACGAGGGGCAGGTTGCGCAGCGCATCAGGGCCGCAGGGCAGATGGCGCTCACCAACTACCTCACCCAGACACTGCTGTCGGCCCTCGTGCTGTGGGTGCTGCTCGACGGCATCGACTTCACCCGTACGCTGCTGTTCATCTGGGTGCTGCTCGTCTGGGCGGCCCAACTCGCATGGTCGCAGCCCTGGCTGGAGCGGTTCCGGTTCGGGCCCTTCGAGTGGCTCTGGCGCACCGCCACCTACTGGAGGGTGCAGCCGCTGCGGCGACCCCCGGCCGACCTGTCAGCGGCGGGCGTTGAGGCGTAGCCGCAGCCCGAGGTTGTACTCGGGCGGAATCTCGTATCGCTCCGGGTAGGCGGCGTCGCTCGCCGCCTCGTCGGACCCGTCGCCGGCGGCGTCGACGGCCGCCGGGCGCCACATCGCACCTGGTACCGACGCCGGATCGTCGAGCGAAACGGCCACGTGATGGAGTCGCCCGGCCCGATCGCCGAGCCAGTGGCGCCAGGCGGCGTGCTCGGGCTGCACGAGGCGGAGCACCCACGGGCCATTGGCGAGCTCGACGAACTCCCCGGCGCGGTCGGTGCCTCGGTTCATCTCGGTGAGGTTGAGCACCCCGCCGAACAGCTTCGTGGCCGCCGACAGGTCGGCCACCAGGTGCACGCAGCGGTCGAGACTGGCCACCGCCCGGCCGGCCGGTGGGAGGGCCGTGGCGTCGATCCATCCGCCACCCTCGCCCCCCTGACACGCCAACTGGATCACGATGCCGTGGCTCTGCTTCGGGTGCAGGAACGCCTCCTGCCAATTGGGGTTCTCTCGGTTCACCCCGACGAGTTCGTAGCCGGCGCCTGAGACCGCGGCCATGGCCTCGTCGAGATCAGGAACCTTGAACGTGTAGTGATGGGGCCCCGGCCCGTTGCGCCACAGGTACCGGCGAATGAAGTCGCTGCCAGGGTTGCCGGGCAGCGGCTCGAGCAGCTCGATCTTGGTGCCGTTGGCAAACGCCACCTGGGCGAAGTAGAAGTGCTCACCGGCCTCAGAGTCAGGGTCGTTCGTCGGGCCACCGAGCCACTCCCCGCCGAGGTGGTAGCAGTAGCGGATCATGTTGTCCCACGCCCGCTCCGACGCAACCGCCAGATGGTCCATCGTGATCTCGTCCACACCGGCCACGAGCGTCGACGTTACCGGCCAGTCCTGAACCGGCCCTCATTCGCTTCGCCCCACGCGCCATGGGTAGCGTCGCGTCCATGGCCTATGTCGACGGACGGATCATCCACGACGCCGATGCCCACACGATGGAACCACCGGAGTGGCTCGACGCCTTCGCCCCGGCGGCCGTCGTGGACTACGTGCGCGACAATCTCGACACCGCCACCACCGACGTGATCTACGCCGAGATCGATCGGTGCCGCACCCTCCAGGTGGACCCGGAGTTCCGGGCCGAGGCCGAGCGCGAGGTGATGCTCCGCAAGAACTATCGGGCCCACGGTGCCTGGGATGCCCGCGATCGATCCGAGGCGCTCGACTACCTCGGCTTCGCCAGTCAGCTGGTGTTCCCGACGATGCCCAACACGTTGTTGGAGGAGATGGAGCACACCGCCCCGGCCGCCCTCACCTACGCCACAGCCGCCGCTGCGAACCGGGCCCAGATGGCCTTCTGCGCCGACGACCCCCGGCTGTTGCCGGTGGCGTATGTGCCGTTGCAGGATCTGGAGCGTGCGGGGCCCTGTGCCACCGAGGCCATCGAGGGCGGAGCGGCGGCTCTTCTGGTTCCCAACCGGATGCCCGCCAACCATGCACCGAGCCACATCGCATTCGACGCCGTGTGGGCTCAGGCTCAAGAGGCCGGTATCCCGGTGGTGCTGCACGTGGCCACGCCCGACCTCGTGATGCCGCCCCAGCATCGCAACAACGGTCTCCCACCCGAGCCCGACTTCCACGGCGGGGGCGAGAACTTCCGGTCGGTGTCCTACATGGCCATTTCGAGCGCGCCCTTGCAGGCGTTGTCGATGTTCGTGTTCGACGGCGTGTTCGAGCGGTTCGACCGTCTCAAGGTCGGAATCATCGAGCTCGGTGCGGTGTGGGTTCCGTCGTTCCTGCGCCAGTTGGAGGCCGCGTTCGAGGCCTTCGCTCGTCACGAGCAGCGGTTGCAGAACCTGAGCCTTCGTCCCTCTGAGTACATTCGCCGCCAGGTTCGGGTCACGCCTTACCCCACGGAGCCCACCGGGTGGATCATCGAAGAGTCGGGTCCGGAGATCTGCCTCTTCTCGTCGGACTTCCCGCACGTTGAGGGCGGCCGCAACCCGCTCCGGAGATTCGATGACGAGGTGGCGCACCTCTCGCCCGAGGTGCAGGAGCGGTTCTTCCGGCGCAACTTCGAGGATCTGATGGGCTCGGCCCTCGATCTCGACACCCTCGCCGTTCCGGCCTGACGGCTACCCGAGATACCAGTCGGGGATCGGCTCGTTGTGGAGCTGGGCAAGCGTTGTGGTGAGCGCCTTGCTCCATGTGTTGTTGATGTGCTGGTAGGCGGGGGAGTCGCGTTCGAAGCGCTGGCTTGAGGCCAAGGTGAAGCCATCACGGCGGTAGAGGGAGACGTCGAACGGCATGCCAACGGTCGCGTTCGACTTCACCGTGGCGTCGAGTGACACCAGCGCGAGCCGAGCGCCGTCGGCCAGCGACATCGACGGCGTGAGGATCCGGTCGAGCACGGGCTTGCCGTACTTGGATTCGCCGATCTGGAGATACGGCGTGTCGCTCGACGCCGTGATGGCGTTGCCCTGCGGGTAGATCAAGAAGATGTTCGGTGCCTCGCCGGCGATCTGGCCCCCGAGGATCAGTGTGGCCGAGCCGCTCTGGCCGTCGCGGCTCATGCCTGGCTCGTGGTCGTCGCGTACGTCCTGCAGCACCTCACCGACGAGGTTGGCCGCCTCGAACAGGTGATTGGGGGTGTGGAGGCTCGGTCGGCCGTCGCCGGCGTTCACGTCACGCCAGAGCCGATTGATCGTCTCTTGCGTGGTTGCGAGGTTGCCGGCGGTCAAGATGACGAAGAACCGGTCGGGGCCGAGATCGAAGACGTGTGTCTTGCCGTAGGTGGTGACATAGTCGCTTCCGGCGTTGCTCCGGGAGTCGGAGGCGAAGACGAGCCCTTCTTGGAGGGCGAGGGCGAGGCAGTACGTCATGACAACACAGCAAAGCACGAGCGGATCCGGTCCACACCCTGATCGCACCCCTCCCTCGCCAATCGACGACGACCTGCTCACCGCAGTGTTGGACGAGGTGCGCCCTCGCAGCCTCGAGGGCCGTGTCGCCACCTACATTCCTGCCCTCGCCGCCGTTCCGGCCGAACGGTTGGCGGCGGCCGCCTGGCGCACCGGCTCCGATCCGAGCCGGATCGCTGGGGCCGGTGACGCCGACGAGGCCTTCTCGATCCAGTCGATCGCCAAGGTCTTCACGCTCACGCTGGCGCTCCAGCGGGGCTTGGCCGACAGGATCTGGGCCCGAATCGGGCGCGAGCCCTCTGGTGATCCGTTCAACTCGATCGTGCTGCTCGAACGCGAGCAGGGGGTGCCTCGCAATCCGTTCATCAACGCCGGGGCGATCGTGGTCGCCGACGTGCTGGCCGAGGCCCTCGATGATCCGATCGATGAACTGCTCGGGCTGCTGTCGGGGCTCGTTGGCGCACCGGTGGAGGTTGACGCCGCGGTGGCGGAGAGCGAGGCCGATACCGGGTTCCGCAACCGCTCGCTGGCCAACCTCATGAAGAGCTTCGGGAACATGAACGGTGACCTCGACCGGGTGCTCGACGTCTACTTCCGCCAGTCCTCAGTGGCGATGTCGGCCCGCCAGCTGGTGACGGCCACCCGCTTCCTGGCCAATGACGGGATTGACCCGGCCACGGGCCAGCAGGTGCTGGCGCCGTTGGATGCCCGACGGGTCAATGCCCTGATGCTCATGGCCGGCACCTACGACGCCGCCGGCGAGTTCGCCTACGAGATCGGGCTGCCCTGCAAGTCCGGCGTCGGCGGGGGAATCGTGGGCGTGGTGCCCGATCAGGCGGCGGTGTGCGTGTGGTCGCCCGGCCTCGATGCCACTGGCAACTCGCTCGCAGGCCGCGCCGCGCTGGCCCGCTTCGTGGAGCGGTCAGGCCTCACCATGTTCTGAGGTGATGTCTGGCTCATCCTCTGGCTCATCCACATCCTCATCCAGGCCGGCGTCGGCGTCGGCGAGGCGCCATGTCGACCCGTCCCACACGAATCGCACCTCGGTGCTCCCACCGGGTTTGTCGGTCGTCGCCACGCGATAGGCCAAGGCGTAGGTGTGCGGTCCGGCGTCGGCACCGGTTGCGATGTCGAGGCGGGTGAGCACCGACTCCGCATCGAGGTTGTGGGGGTTGTCGCCCCCGAGCGCCGTGTGGTCGATCGGCTCGATCGCGTAGTGCGCACGCTCGGCATCGGTGTAGCCCTGGCGACCACCGAAGGTCGTCGGCAGCGCTTCGTCGAGCCGTCGGGGGAGCTGCCGGTGCACCGGCTGCCAGGTGCGGTGGCGGATCCAGCGCAAGCCCGAGACCCAAGCGGCCCGTCGGGTGAGGTCGCGCCAACCGTTGACCTGCGGGCGAGTCGGCGGCACTGGGGTGGAGCTGGCGAGAGGGGAGCTCACGACCCACACAGTGGTCCCACCGAGGGTCGTGGCCAGTTGACTCTTGTGGATGTCGCCACCGACCAGCACGGTTGGTGCGCCGTTCCTCGCTCTCGTCTCGACCGCAGCGAGAAGCTGTTGGTACTGGTCCTTGTACGTCTCGGTCGTCGCCTCCCGGAGCCACGACCGACGCCGGACGGCGTAGCCGAGCGGCCGCGACAGGGTGAGCACGAGCAGCCCCTCAGTCGTTGCGATCGTGGCGCACACGTCGGCGAGCTCAGGCTCACGCATGAACCCGGGCTGGGCCAGTCGGGCTTGGATCGTGCGGTACCACCGGGTGTCCACCATCATCAGCCGAGCCGACGAGGCGCCACCGAAGTCGATGGTCGTCCGGGCCGGAGGATGCCACGGCGACTGGTCGCCGGCGTCGACCTCCCAGCTCGGCGCTCCGTTGGTATTGGCCTTCGCCTGCTTCGGCCGCCTCGTACTCTGGAACACCAGGTAGCCCAAGCCGGCGGCACGTCCGATGTCGCCCTGGCGCCACGGCACGGACTCGCCCGGCGACAGCTCCGCACCGGTGCGACGGTCGGGATCCGGCACGGTGAAGGCATCGGTGAGCATCGATCGTACGAACGAGGCCGAGCGCTTCACGGCATGCCAGGTGTTGTCGAGGTAGCCCACCCGCGGATACCCATTCCAGAACTCGCGGTCGTCGGGCAGGAAGTGATTGCTCGACCGCCGAAGCACGTCGCCGAAGCGCCCGTCGGAGTTGTCTGCTGCTCCCACTCGTCGATGGTGAGGGCGGGCGCTGATGCCCCAGTTGTGCAGGTAGCGGGCCGCCACCAGTTCGTGCCCCTCGTCGGTGATCGTCGACGAATCGAGGTAGATCTGATCGCCGAGCCAGCAGTGCACGAGCGGGCCTGTCGCGTGGCCTTCGGTGAGTGCCTCGTACCGATGAGCGAGGTTTTCGGCGGCCGCCGCGTCGTGGTGATAGCAGGAGCCGACCACGACCGACAGCGACGAGTCGGTTGACCCCGGACTTGTCGTCACCGTGGCCCGGACAGGGCCAATCTCGGCCGGATCGGCCGCGGCGAACACCTCGTAGGTGGTGCCCGACGCCAGGTCGTGCACGGTGGCCTTGGCCCACCAGAACCGGTGCCATCCCCCGGGAAACAGCTCCCACTCGTCCTCCCCGATGGCGACGGCACCCGGCGCGGCCGCGGTGGCGTCACCGTCAACGGCATGGAGCGCCACCACATGGGCGCCCGGGCGCTCCGGCTCGGCGTCGGAGTCGAAATCGCCGCGAGCGGCCGTCACCAGGAGCACCGTGGCCGACGTCGCAGTCGATGCCATCCCGACGGCGTGGATTCCCTGCACGACGTCGCTGGCCCGGCTCTGCTCCTCGGGTATCGCCGGGGTGAGGAACGATGCGAGTGGGCCTTCGAGCCGAACCAGGCCCAGTGCGAAGATGGCGCCGCCGATCACCAGCGCCAGCATCGGCCAGATGATCGCGGCCGCAGCGGCGAAGAGTTGTCCGTTCAGCCAACGGCCGTCTTCGAGCAGGAGTGCATCAGCCTGGGCGGCGAGATCCTCGATCTCGTCATCCGCGGTGACGGCGGCGAACGAGTCGGGATCGCAGAGATCGATCAGGGAGCGGCCGGCGAGGTTGTCGATGAGCCGCGGGTTCTTGAGCCCATCCGTTGGCTCGACTCCCGGCTGCTCGACGGTGCGCTGACACTCGTGCAGGCAGCCGGCCCCCTCACAGCCGAGCAGCGTGTCAACGAGGGGCCACAGCACATCGGCCTGATCGGCATGGCCGGTCTCCGATGGGTGCATCGTGCCGTGCACCCAGTTGCTCGGATTGAGGCGGGAGATGGGTCCGCCGTCGGTGGGCTCCAGCACCACGAGGTGCGCGCCGCGTTCGTCGTCGCATTGTGTCTTGCCTTCGAAGGCTCCCGAGGTGTCGGCCACCAGCACCCCGGCCTCGCGTGCGGCCCGGGCGATCGTGTTGTTGAGCACGCCGATGAAGCGGTCGACGAACTGGAACTCGGCCTCGCTGGCGAGCCGGTCGCAGCCAACCGGTGAGATGAAGTCGGGATAGGGCACGACGAGCACCACCGAGTCGGCGGGCGTCGCGTTCTTGATCTCCCGGTAGGTCGCCGTGAGCCGCTCCTCGAGCGACTCGGCCTTCGCCGTCCAGAGATCCTCGTTCTCGCTGCAGTCGGCTGGTAGCAGGCAGGCCTTGATCAAGGGGGAGAACCCGGTGTCGTTGCCCCCGATGCTCACCAGGGTGACCTTGACCCGTTCCATGAGATCGCCATGCTTGGTGAGCAGCGCCACGGTCTCATCGTCGAGTTCCGCGTCGTCGGGGACCGGCTGGATGACGTGGTCGAGTTGGGTGCGACCGCCGAACACCTCGGCGGGACTCTCGGGAAACTGGGGCTCACTCCCCGTGAAACGGACCACGTTGGTCGACTTGGCCCCCGAACAGGCCAACGAGACGTGCGCGAACATCGAGCCTGGCGCGGCCTCGGTACCGGTGTTCCTCCGATGCTCGCGACGGGCGACGGCGTCGAGCTCACGGGTGACCAGAGCCGAATACGCGGTGTCGGTTCGACGGCACTGATTGGATCCTGGGGTGTTGGTGCCGTTCTCGAACGACTGGGCTCCTTCGCCCGACATGAACGAATCTCCGATGGCCAGTACCACGTTCTCGGCCCCTGGGGCCGCGGCCTCCACCGAACTCGGCTGGGCGTCACGATCGAGGAACGCCCAGGTGAACATGAACGCGAGCAGGAACAGCGCGACCTGCACCTCGCCCCGGAACACCAACCACGCCCCGAAGCCACCGACAACGGCCAGGAGTGACAGGACGAGCAGGAACCAGTCGCCTATGGCATCCAGGCCCTGCATCGCGCCCCATCCGATCACCACGAGGCCGACCGCCACCAGAATCCGTCCGAGCATCCGTATCTGGGCCTGGGTCACGAGCCGAACGCCGGCCGAGCCGGCGACGGTCAGGCCGGCCACGGCGAGGAACAACCCGATGACCAGGAGGCCCGAGCGTTGCCCATTCGCGCCGCCCTGCATGATGAAGGCGCCGACGAGGGTGGAGCCGACGCCGATGATCAGCGCATTGAGTGCGCGTCGGTTCCTGTGGGGCCGGAGATGGGTCTCGGTCGGGGGGCAGCCGGGAGGGGGGAGTGCGGCATCGATCAGCGGGAGTAGTGCCACCTTCAGCACGACCGCCGCCGCGACCAGGCCGACGAAGCCGATGAGGCGCAGCCCACCCCCAACGGTGGCCCACACCACGATTGCGGGGACGGCGATCAACACCGCCACCAGCGCGCCGCCGTGCGCTTGGCCCGACATCGTGGTGGAGAGCTTCTGGTCGACGTTGACGAGGGTGAGCACGACCAGCAGGGCACCAGTGAGCACGAGGAACAACCGCCCCGGGCCGAGTGAGTCGGTCAGCAGTGCCCCGGTCACCATCGCCACGCCCACCACGAACACCCAGAGCCCGTGGCTGAGAAACGCATCGAGCGGAGCCTCGAAGAGCCACCGGTCATACCAGGGGCGCGGGTCGCGGTAGCTGCGATACGGATTGACCGCCGCTCGACGTTCCGCCTCGGCCCTGTGGGCCCGTTGATTGCCCTGGGCCCGCAGCGACTCGCTGAAGATCAGCAGGAAGAAGAGGCCGAGCAGCAGGCCCGGAAGGAGCCGAACGAGGCCAGCCGAAAGGTCACGTTGCGCCGCCGCCAGCGTGAACAGCGTGGCTGCGGCGATCAGAAGCAGCACACCGACGACGGGGACCCACGTGGGCCACCAGCGACGATATGCAGTTTCGGCCTCTTGCTCCTCGGTTCCCATTGGCGTCCCCTCGACGTGCCCCCTGCTCAGAACCAGAACCTAATGGATCTGCCCTGATACATCGTGAAGCAGTGACGCGACCCACACTGTGCTGATGGGTACCCACGACTCGGGCTCGACGCTGGCGGCTGAACCTCGCCGATGGCACCACGCTGCGACCTGGCTCGAGGACTTCTCGATCCTGTCGTGGCGGGTCGATCCCGAGGCGGTGGCTCGTACGCTGCCCGCCGGGTTCGAGGTGGAGACCTGGGACGGAGGGGCGTGGGCGTCGATGGTGTCGTTCCGTGATGTCGACTTCCACTTCCGTGGCATGCCGCTGGTCAAGATGACGTGCGGACAGGTGAACTACCGCACCTATGTGCGCCGGGGCGATCAGCGTGGCGTGTGGTTCTACGGATCGTCCCTCGACAGCCGCCTGGTCCACATCCCCCGAGCGCTGTGGCGGATGCCGTGGCACCGGACGAAGCTCACGATCGAACGAGTGCCGGCGCCTGCGGGGGACCGGGTGACACTGGTGGGAACCGGCGGCTGGGGCGGCGCCGAACTCTCGATGCGTTCAACCGGTACGCCCTACCCCGATCCCGTCGGCTTCGACGATCCCGCCGAGGGTCGTGCGGTACTCCTCGATCCGTTCCACGGGTGGTATCGACGCCTCGGCTCCGGCCGTGTCGGGCACTACCGCGTGTGGCATGAGCCGCTCGCCCTCAGCCAAGCCGAGGTGGACACCGCGCAGTGTTCGGTGTTCACCGACCTCGCCCTGGTCACGCCGGGCCAGCTCCCGGACCACGCCGGGGAGCAGCAGCGCGTCTTCTTCGACGTATTCACCCCGCCGGACGTTCCCGCCCCGCGGTAGCTCCCTCAGTTCGTCCACTTCGGGGTCGAGGCGGGTGCGGCACTGCTGGCCCGTTCGACGGCCTCGGCCACGGTCGTGGCGCGTTGGGCCAGCGCGGCGTTGTCGGGGCTCACGAATCCTGCGTCGACAGCTCCCGCCACAAGGTCGAAGAACGGCCGGTAGTACCCGTCGAGGTCGAGGAACACCACCGCGGCCGAGGCGAGCCCGAGCTGGTTCCAGGTGAGGAGCTCGACCGCCTCCTCCCACGTTCCGAATCCGCCCGGTAGCACGATGATCCCGTCGGCCAACTCGGCCATTCGGGCCTTGCGGGCGTGCATGCTCGGGAGGATCTCGAGTTCGGTCAGGCCGCGGTGGGCCACCTCGGCCTGCACGAGCTGCTCGGTCATGACACCGATCACGTCGGCACCGGCGCCGAGCGCAGCGTCGGCCACCACGCCCATCAGGCCGACGTTTCCGCCGCCGTACACCAAGCCGTGGCCATCGGCTCCGAGCGTCTGCCCGAGTTCGGTCGCGGCCTCGGCGTAGCGAGGATCGCGACCGGTGTTCGAACCGCAGTACACACAGATCTTGGCCATGAGGGTCAGTATCGCCTCGCCGCGGTGGCCCGGCAGCGCATTTGCCAGCCCGGGAACACAAGATCGGACTGCGGGTGGCTGAAGCCCGCAGCCCGATTCTCGACAGCCTCGGCAGCAGCACGGGAAGGGGAGAGGAGACCCCGTGCACGGCCTTCGACCGGTGCACGGATCACAGTAGGAGGTTGAGCTGTCGGGGCCGTTGCGTCGAAGCAGCCCACGCCTTACCTATGTGTTAACGACTCCTCGTCCGAATCGTCATCTGAGTCGCCGAATCGACATGGTTACCGTGGGCGCCGTGGCTGCACATGATGAGGGCGACCGATGATCGTGGTTCGGGTGCTGGTGTTCGCGGTCGGCATGGTCGGCGTGGTGACAACGTTCTCCTCAGCGATCCGCACCGTCGTGGTACCAAGGTCGGAGTCTCTGCTCCTGCAGCGGATCGTGTTCACGGCCGTGCGGGTGGCAATGCTCCCCGTGCAGCGGATCATGAGATCCGATCCGGTGAGGCAGGAGCGGCTGATGGCCTACTACGCGCCCTTCGGCCTGATCGCACTGGCCATCACCTGGATCGCCCTCATCACGCTTGCGTTCACTCCGATGTACTGGGCAATCGGGGTCGACTCGTGGCGCGAGGCCACCCGCATCAGCGGTTCGTCGGTGACGACGCTCGGCTTCGCTGCCACCGGTGCCGACTGGTCCGGCACCGTGTTGTCGGTCGTGGAGGCCGTGATCGGTCTGATCCTGGTGGCCCTCCTGATCTCGTTCCTGCCGACGATGTACGCCGAGTTCTCTCAGCGGGAGCAGACCGTGGCCTACATGGCCGTGAGGGCCGGAACACCCCCGAGCGGGGTTGCCATGCTGGAGCGATTCCACCGCATCGAGGCGGTGGACGAACTCGACGAGATCTGGGTGCGCTTCGAGGCGTTCTTCAATGAGCTGTCGGAGACCCACACCTCGTTTCTCGCGTTGCCGTTCTTCCGGTCGCCCAACCCGGCGCGGTCGTGGCTCACCACGAGTGGAGCAGTGCTCGACGCAGCGGCGCTGCGGATGTCGGTGGTCGACGTGCCGGCTGAGCCACGCTGCGCGCTCGCCATCCGGGCCGGCTACTCGGCGTTGCGCGAGATTGCCTTCGCCTACGGGTTCGTGATCCCGGCCGACCCCGAGCCGACTGATCCGATCAGCGTGACCCGGGCGGAGTTCGATGACGCGGTGGCCCAGATGCGCGACACAGGCATCCCGATCGTGGCCGACCTCGATCAGGCATGGGCCGACTTCAGTGGGTGGCGGGTGAACTACGACCTGCCCCTGATCGCCATCGCGGGCCTCGTGTCGGCCCCGCCTGCCCCGTGGTCCTCGGACCGTACCCTCCCCGTGCGTCGCCCGATCCTCGGATCGATGCTCATGCGGGATCACCTCGACCGAGCGTGACCTCGATCGGCGTGTCGCTCCGGGTGGCTCGCCACAGCCACACGATCGAGACGAGGCCGGGGATGAGGAACAGCACAGCGCTCTGGCCGAGACCGAGGGCGACGTTGTCGAACTGTTCGGTGCTGAGACCCGCGATCACGTCGCCGACGTCCATCACGAGCCGGGCGCAGAGCGCAGCCAACGCAGCGGCCGCGCTGTCGACCACGAACACGCCAACCACCAGCGCCGCCGCGACCCCGAGATAGCGGGCACCGGAGTTGGCGAGCACGAACTCGTCTCCGCTGGTCGCAACAGTCACGTCGATCCCGAAGGCCGAGAAGATGCCTTCACCGTCGAGAAACGTCCACGTCCCGTTCACCAGTGACCAGATGGTGAGGTAGCCCGGCAGCACGTACCACCAGCGCGAGCTGCGCACCGGGCCATCGATCGAAACCAGAGAGAACACAGCAGCGTCCCTTCCTGCGTGGGGCTAATAAACAATACGAATCGTATTGTTTTTAGGACGAACGCCGATCGGCGTCAAGCGCTGGATTGACAGTGCTGCCTCCGGACGCCCACGATGCCGCCATGAGGCTCGTACCCCTGGAGATCGGTCGGATCGATGCCGCATTGCGCGTGGTCACCGGTGGAGACGGGCGCGTCACCCTGCCGATTCCGGCGTGGCTCATCGAGCACCCCGATGGCCTCGCGTTGTTCGACGCGGGGATGCACATCGACCTCCAGGCCTCACACGACCGGATCGGCCGCTCGGCTCGGGCGTTCACGCCCGACTTCCACCCTGGTGAGGAGCTCACTGCTCGGCTGGCCGGGAGAGGGATACGGCCCGAAGACGTGGACTACCTGATCCTGAGCCATCTGCACTTCGACCACGCCGGCGGCAGCGAGGAGCTGCCCGACGCCCGGTTCGTGGTGCAGCAGCGCGAGTGGGCGGCGGCCCACGATCAGGCAACGATCGAGGCCGGTGTCTACAACCCGGCCGACTACGACCACGGTCACGAGGTGCAGGCCGTCGACGGTGCCCACGATGTGTTTGGCGACGGCCGGGTGGTGTGCGTGCCGACGCCGGGCCACACCGCAGGCCATCAGGCGTTGCGGGTCGAGCTCGACTCGGGGCCGGTGGTGCTCACCGGCGACTGCGTCTACTTCGAGCAGATGCTCGACGACATGGCCGTGCCGAGTTTCGGTCATGACACCGACCAGCAACGGCAGTCGATGGAGCACCTACGTGCACTCCGCGACGATCACGGTTGCCGCCTGCTCTACGGCCACGACCAGGCCCAGTTCGAGTCGCTGCCGGCCGACGGGCTCCGCTGAACGCAAGGCCGCTCTAGGGCTCCGCCGGCCCGACGCTCGGGGGTGGTGCGAAGTGCATGACCACGCGGGCTCCGCCCAGCGGGCTGTCCACGAGGTGGATCGAGCCGCCGTGGGCGGCCGTCACCTCCCGGGCGATGGCGAGGCCCAGGCCGGTCCCGCCGGTGCTGCCGGCCAGGCCGCGTTCGAAGCGGCCCAGGAGCCGCTCGCGGTCGCCGGGCTCGATCCCCGGTCCATTGTCATCGACGATGACCGTGGCCCCGCCCACGGTCACGGCGATCCGGGGTGGTGGAGCGCCATCGCCGTGGGGTGTCCCGTGGCGAACTGCGTTGCGCACCACGTTGGTTACCGCAAGGGTGACCCCGTCGGCCCAGATCGTGCGTGGCGCCCGGGCCGGGCCGTCCAGTGATCCGACCGTCACCGGAATCGTGTCGCGCGCCTCGCTGGCCGCGGCGGCCTCAACGAGGTCGTCGAGCGCAACCGGCACGAACCATGCGGGGTCGGCGAACTCGGCCTCGGCCAGGGCGCGAACTGCCGCGAGCGCCGCCGCCATTCGATGCACTTCTGCTGTGGCCTGCGCCACTACATCGGCCCGCTCAGCCTCATCGAGACGATCCGACGATGCGAGGTTCAGGTTGGTGAGCGCGCCCTGGAGGGGAACGCGCAGTTCGTGCGTGGCCGCTGACGCGAAGCCCCTCGCGGCGTCCAGCGCATGGCCTCGACGCTCGGTCTCGGTGGCGAGCCGGGCGAACGTGGTGTTGAGCGTCGTCGCGATCTCGTCGACCTCGGCTGCGCCGTAGCTGTCGGCCACTCGCCAGCTGCCGGGTTCGCCGTCGTCGAGCGCGGCGGCGTCGCGGCGCAGGGCGGTGAGCGGGCGGGCGGCAACCGCGCCGAAGGTGGCGCCAATCACGGCGGCCCCGGCCAGCACCCAGGCATTGCGGCGCCACGCCCGGCGGCGCACGGATCGGGCGGTCTCCTCCACCGGGCCCAGGGGCTCGAGGAGCTCCACCCGCGTCACGTCGCCCACCTCTGGAACGTCGCGCACGGTCACGCCCAACACCCGCCAGCGCTCGCCGTTCACCTCAACGGTCCTGAACCCGGCCCGGAACGCAGAGCCGGGCTCGGTGGCGGGCACGGTGCCGAGGATCACCGCTGTGCCGTCGTCTGGGATCACCCTGGCGCCCGGCAGGGCGGCGTTCAGCTCCGATCGGCTCAGGCGGGGGCCAACCGCAGCCAGGATCGGGGCCGTCTCGGCCCGCTGGGTGAGCTGGTCGTCGGTGCGGTCGACGAAGGCGGAGGTGAACGACACCGTGGCAAGCACCACCGTGACGATGAGTGTGAGCGTGGCGGCGCCCACGGCGGCCAGGGCGGTGCGGGTGGCGAGCCTCATCGCCTAGGGGGGAGTGAGTACGAAGCCGACGCCCCGTACGGTCTCGATCATCGGTGGCGTGCCGGCGGCCGCCAGCTTGCGTCGGAGGTACCCGACGAACACGTCGACCACGTTGGTCTCGGAGTCGAAGTCGTACCCCCACACGAGCTCGAGGAGCCTGATCCGGGTGAGCACCAGGCCCTGGTTCGCGGTCAGGGCCCAGAGCAGGTCGAACTCGCGACGCGACAGCTCGATCCGTTCACCCTGCCAAGAGGCTTGGCGCCGTTGTTCGTCGAGCCAGAGCCCACCGCACGACACGACGTCGGGCGTGTCGGCGTTGGGAGCGGTGGAGCGGCGAACCAGAGCCCGCAGGCGCAGCGTGAGCTCCTGGAGATCGAACGGCTTCACGAGGTAGTCGTCGGCGCCGGCCTGGAGACCGGCCACCCGATCCGACACCTGGTCCAGCGCCGACAGGATCAGCACCGGAACGTGCATGTCGACGGCCCGCAGGCGCTGCACCAGCTCGATGCCCGACATGCCCGGGAGGCCGACGTCCAGCACGAGTACGTCGGGCGACCAGGTGGCGGTCACGTCGAGCGCGGTCTCGGCGTCGGCCACCGACCGCACGGTCCAGCCGTCGACCACGAGGCCGCGGTCGACGGCGGTGCGGACCACCTCGTCGTCCTCGACCACGAGCACTCGCGCCGTTGGTTGCGTGGTGCGATCGCCCACCGGGCTCCCTTGCTCAGTCGATGGGGCCGCCAGGCGGCCGGCATCGATCGTAGGCATCGCCGAGCTCAATCGGCGTCCAGGTCCAGCTCGACCTCGGTGAGGAGCCGATCCATCTGGTCCAGCGTCTTCTCCAGTGCCTCGACGTCGGCCTCGGTGAGCGCACGGTCGCGGGCGACCGGCGATGCGGTGGTCACCGACCCTCCGATCGTCTCCGTGGCCGGTGGCGCCGAGGTGGACGAAGCCGTTGAGCGGATCCCGCCGGGCCCGCAGCCGGAGATGGTGAGAAGTGACCCGATCAGCACGGCGATCAGCCGACGGCTCACGTGCTGGCTCCGTCAGTTGACCCGTCGGTGGTGAAGCCGTGCTCGGCGCAGAGGTCTGCGATCACGTGGATCTCGTTCTGGCGGGCGGCGAGCAACTCCCGGGCTGCAGTGCGCGTGGTGATGCGGTTGGTGAGTACGGTCGCAGCGTCGATCCGGCCGTCGTCTTCGGCACGCTGCAGACGAGCCTCGAGCCGGGCCAGTGAGCCGCGCACCGACTCGTCGCCGTCGATCCGGGCCAGGAGCCGATCGACTCGATCCTCGGCCACCGGTACGCGGGCGCATATGGCTTCCACCCGTGGGCGGAGCTCGTCTGGCATGTCGTCGGCGGCAGCGGGACCGGTGAACAGCAGGATCGAGGCGGTTGCTGCCGTCGCCACAACGGCGGCGAGATGGGAACGGGAGACGAACATGAGGGATCCTTTCGATTGGACGGCGGTGGTGCCGTGGGAATCACGGTGAGTGGCGACGATAAGGATTCTCTGTGGCCCGGTTGTGACAACAGTCACGCCATAAGCGGTTCGTGAAAATACTTTTGAATATGTTTGATTGCGTTAGAGTTTGATTGATGGTGAC
The DNA here is from genome assembly GCA_039029735.1 of Actinomycetota bacterium. Lineage (GTDB taxonomy): Bacteria > Actinomycetota > Acidimicrobiia > Acidimicrobiales > SZUA-35 > CADEDH01. Next base: position 26,109 of record JBCCFL010000067.1, read on the forward strand.
CGACGGAGAACTCACCGAGGTAGCGCAGTGGGGCGCCTCGCTCGACGACGCAGCCGATGCCGTGGCGCGGGCCATGTTGGTCCGGGCCGAGGCCGCCAGCGTTGCGCTGTCCGCGTGGACTGGGCCCCACGCCCGCACGTTCCGGAGCCGCATCGACGCGGAACAGGCCGACGCTGCCGCACTCAGCCGTGCGCTGCGAGAAGCAGCTGATGCGGTGGGAGCGGCTCGGGCCCGGGTAATCGAGGGAGTTTTCGTGGCCGACGGATCGGCCTAATCACTCAGCCCTCTGGGCGCTCACGGTTCGGTGGCGTCTCCAGAGAACTCTGCTCGTCAACCGCCGGCTCGTCGGTGGCCTGGCCCGCATCGGTGGCGAAGTCGCCATATCGCTCCACCGACACCCAGTCGACGTACATGCGGACAGGAGCGCTGATGGTGGGTTGTTCACCTGGGGCGTAGTCGGGCTGCCAGGCATCCAGCTGGATTGCGAGGCGCATCGGCACATCGGGCAAGCTGGCCTCGATCTGGGGGAGCACTTGCGGTGGGCCGCCGTCGACTGAAACGGCGAGATAGTCGGGCCTCCAGTCGAGCTGGTAGGTGTGCCATTGACTGCCGTCCACCGGATCACCACTGCCATCCACGAGCGTGAGGCCGTCGACCACGTGCTGACCGTCGACCTGATCGTGAAGCGAGAGATCCACGGGCACGCGACTGAGTCGATCCCGCCAGGTCTCATAGAAATCGATCTCGCCGTCCGCCGGCCAATTCTCCGAGACGGGCCAGAGGAGTCCGACGCCGGTTGTGACGAGGTCGGGGTCGGGCTCGGTGCGCACACGCATCGTGTAGCGGCCATAGGTCTGCTCGACCTTGAGCATCATGCCGCCCGACACCAACTGGTCGGCCTCGTCGCCGGTGCCCATGTCTGCCGTGATCGCCAGGAGGTGCCCGCCCTCGGTGGCCTCGCTGTCGGCGACCACCGAGATCGCAGACGGTCGTCGGAGGCCGTACCCGGCGTTGCCGATGCTGTCGTACACGATCCACTCGTCGGTCGTGATCGCGCCGTCGGAGAAGTCCTGCCGGTAGACCAACTCGGCGTCGAGCGGTTCGCGGGCCGGCTGGGCCGAGACCGGCTCCACCGCACGGGCGTCGACACGGAGTGCACCGTTGACATAGAGCGAGAATCGGCCCGGCTCAGTATCGGCGCCGTCGAAGGCGGCAGGGCCGCTGCCGCGGTCGAACACCACCCGATCGTCGTTGGCCGGGATCACCCGACCGTCGACGTCGATCGAATCGACGAAGAGGTTGCGATCGCGCCCACCACCTGCGCCGTCATTGGCGAACACCACGTCAACGAGTGGCTCGTCAGCCATGTTGTCGGTCGTGAAGGTGAACTCGGCGAAGCTCGCCGTTTCGACGCTGACGATGCCGGGTGTCGCCACGAGACCGTTCACCCGGACCGACATCTCCGGCCAGACGTCGAGCGCATCGGTGCCGCGAGCGGTGACCACGATGGTTCCGGTGGTGCCGGTTGGGGGGTCGACCGGATCGGGCGGATCTGGTGTGTTGTCGGGGTCGAGGGTGAGGCGGAGGGCGGCGTTCCAGTAGAGGGTGTTCTGGCCGCCGATGACGTCGTTGCCGTCGAA
>JBCCFL010000068.1:0-27425 GCA_039029735.1 Actinomycetota bacterium
CATAGGCGTGGTCGCGCGCATCCCACCCACCATTGCGCAGCGCGGCGACCACCTCCTTCGGCTGGTCGGTGCCAATGATTGCGTCCCGCGTTCCCCACTGGAACAGCGCCGGCCGCCCGCCACCCTGTGAGAGGTCGACCTCCACCCCTTCGATGTCGGGGATCCCGCAACACATCGCCCACACCCCGGCGTAGCGGGGTGCATCCGGTGCGCCGGCGAGCGCCAGGGACAGGTAGCCACCCTGGCTGAATCCTCCGACAACACAACGCTCGAGCGGGACACCGGCCTTGTCGGCCTCACCAGCGATGAGAGCCTCGACCATCGCAACCGCCGCGGTGAACTGCCCGACGTCGCGGGATCGCGTCTGGGGGTTCATCGTCCACCAGGCCGCGCCGTCGCCTTCCGGCAGATCAATCGGCGCCCGCGGGGCGATCGCCGTGAAACGCTCATCGGGGTCGATCAGAGGTACATACGACGCGAGGTGGTGCTGCTCGGCGGAATACCCATGCATCAGGAACAGAAGGCGGTCTGCGCCGTCGCGATCGATTCGATAGGTCGTGAGCGTCATGGGATGAGTCTCGCACCCAGGCGACATCGGCATGCGACTCACCACCGAAGCCGGACTAGCGGAAGTCGCGGCTGGCGGGAACGGTGCCGACGGGAAGCGGTTCGAGTTTCTCGGCCACGATGTTGATCACCGTTTCCTGGCGCTCCACCCTCCCCCGCACCAAGAGGGCGGGCGCACCTCGGGCCACACGCCGGTAGCGGCTCCAACAGCCGACCGACACCACCACGTTGATCAGCCCGGTTTCGTCCTCCAGGTTCATGAACGTGACCCCCGACGCCGTGGCCGGTCGCTGGCGGTGGGTGACCACGCCCCCCACCCACGTTTTCGATCCGGCCGGGATCTCGGGCAGGTCGCAGGCCCGCACCACGCCTCGCTCATCGAGGGCCTCCCGCAGGAACCGGGTGGGATGGCCCTCGGCCGACACCCCGGTGGCCCACAGGTCGGCCACGGCCTCTTCCTGCTCGCTCATCCCCGGGAGCTGTGGGGCCTCGGTGCCGGTGAGGATGCCTTCGAGCTTGCCCACTCCCCCTTGGGCCACCGCCCCGGCCGCCCACAGCGCCTCTCGTCGCGACAGGCCGAAGCAGTCGAACGCGCCGGCGGTGGCGAGGGCCTCCAGCCCTTCGAGGCCCACCTCGGCCCGCCGCGCCACCTCTTCTATGGAGGTGTAGGGCCGGCCGGCGGCGATGCGCTCGGCCACGTCGTCACCGATCTGGCGCACCGTGTCGATCCCGAGGCGCACGGCCCACCCCCGATCGCACCGCTCCCGGTCGATGTTCTCGGCCCCCGCCACCATGATCGGTGGCTCCGCCTCCCCCTCAGGCATCCGTTCCATCGCGGCGGTGTGCTCCGACGCATTCACGCACGGCCCATAGGTGGGCACGCCATGGCGGCGGGCGTCCTGGATGAGCGAGTGTGGCGAGTAGAAGCCCATGGGCTGCGCCCGCAGCAGCGCCGTGCAGAACACGGCCGGGTAGTGGAGCTTGAACCACGACGAGGCGTACACGAGGTAGGCGAAGCTGATCGAGTGGCTCTCGGGGAAGCCGTAGTTGGCGAAGGCCGCGAGCTTGTTCCAGATCTGGGTTCCGATGTCGGGCCCGATCCCGTTCTCGGCCATGCCGGCGAAGAATCGGTCACGCAGCAGTTCCATCCGCTCCCGGCTGCGCTTGGAACCAATCGCCTGGCGGAGTTCGTCGGCCTCGCCCGCGGTGAACCCAGCCACGTCGATGGCGATCTGCATGAGCTGCTCCTGGAACAACGGGATGCCATGCGTCTTGCTCAGGGCCGACTCCAGCAACGGATGCAGGTAGGTGATCGGCTCCTCCCCGTTACGCCGTCGGATATAGGGGTGCACCGATCCGCCCTGGATCGGGCCGGGGCGGATGAGAGCAACCTCCACCACCAGGTCGTAGAACGTCTTCGGCTTGAGCCGGGGCAGAGTGGCCATCTGCGCTCGCGACTCCACCTGGAACACCCCGATGGAGTCGGCGTGGCAGAGCATCTCGAACACCGGATCCTCCATGTCCAGCGTGGCCAACTCAACGGTGATGCCATGGTGCTCGGCCACCAGATCGATGCTGTAGCGGAGGGCCGAGAGCATCCCGAGGCCGAGCAGGTCGAACTTCACCAGACCGGCGGCAGCACAGTCGTCCTTGTCCCACTGGAGCACGGTGCGGTCCTCCATGCGGGCCCACTCCACCGGGCACACCTCGATCACGGGCCGGTCGCACATCACCATGCCCCCGGAGTGGATGCCGAGATGGCGGGGGTGATGCTCGAACTCCCGGGCGAGGGCCACCACGTCGGCGGGGAGTTCGTCGTCGGCATCGGCCACACCCACCGCCCGGTACCCGCCGCTGTAGGTGGTCTGCTTCTTGTCCTCGTTCTCGGGGTCGGGGGCGGGTGACGAGGGCGACAGGCTGGTCCAGCGGTCCATTGCCTTGGCGAACGCATCCTGTTGGCCCGACGCGTAGCCGAGCGCCTTCGACGCATCCCGCACCGCCGAACGCCCCCGGTAAGTGATCACGTTGGCCACCTGGGCGGCATGACGGCGGCCATGCCTGTCGTACACGTACTGGATGGCCTTCTCCCGCTCGTCCGACTCGATGTCGAGATCGATGTCGGGCGGGCCGCTGCGCACGTCCGATAGGAACCGTTCGAACAGCAGGCCAAGGTTCACCGCATCTGCCGCGGTGATACCGAGCACGTAGCACACGGCGGAGTTGGCAGCCGAGCCCCGCCCTTGGCAGAGGATCCGCTCCCGCCGGCAGAACTCGACGATGTCCCACACCACGAGGAAGTAGCCGGGGTAGTCGAGCTGCTCGATCAGGTCGAGCTCGTGGTCGAGTTGGGCCCAGGCCTCCGCCGCCACCGGATCGGTGCGGGCCCCATACCGACGCACCCCACCTTCCTCCACCAGCTCGCGGAGGTACGCCATCTCCGATTGCCCCTTCGGGCACGGGAACGGCGGGAGGTTGGGGGCCATGAGTGACAGATCGAAGGCACACGCCAAGCCCATCTCGGCGGCCCGCTCCACCACGCCCGGGTAGCGGGCGAACCGACGAGCCTGCTCGGGCCCCGAGCGGAGGTGGGCACCGGCCATGGCGGGCAGCCATCCCTCCACTTCGTCGAGCGAGCGCCGGGCCCGCACTGCGGCCATCGCCCCGGCGAGGCGCCGATGGCCGCGGTGGGCGTAGTGCACGTTGTTGGACGCCACCGGCTCCACGCCAGCCCGCAGGGCCAGCTCCACCATGGCGTCGTTCCGGGAGCTGTCGAGGGGCTGACCGTGATCCCACAGCTCCACGGCCACGTTGTCGCGTCCGAAGCGGTCGATCATCAGCGCCAGCGCGTTGGCCGCCGCCGCTGGGCCTTCACGCTCCAGCGTTCGGGGCACGAGCCCCTTGCGACACCCGGTGAGTACGAGCCAGTGGTCGAGCTCACCGGGCTCGGTCCACCGGTCGATGTCGTCGAGGCACACCCGAGGCGCCCCCTTCTGGCCAGCCAACTGCGACTCGCTGATCACCCGGGCCAGGGCGGCGTAACCCTCGGGGTCGCGGGCCAGCACCAGCAGGTGCGAGCCGTCGGGGTCGATCTGGCCGGGCGCCACGTCGAGCTTGTCGAGCGTGAGCTCGGCCCCGAATACCGTTGGCATCCCGACCGCCCGAGCTGCCTCGGCGAAGCGGACCACACCGTAGAACCCGTCGTGATCGGTGAGGGCGAGGGCCTCCAACCCGAGCCGGGCCGCCTCCTCCACCAGGGCCTCGGGGTGGGAGGCGCCATCGAGGAAGCTGAAACTGGAATGGCAGTGCAGCTCGGCGTAGGGCACCGACGACGTCGAACGCACCAGGGCCGGGGCCTCGTAGGGCTGACGCCGGGACGACCAGGCGGGGCTGTCTCCCCCATCGGCGGCCGGCCCGAACGGCACCGCATCGGGCGGCTGGTGCGGGCGCACGTCGCGGTCGGACAACCGTCGCTCGATGTCCTGCCATCGCACCGGGGGGTTCTGCCAACCCATCCCATCACCCTATGACGACACCCTGACAAAATCGAACAGATGTTCGAAATCCTCGGATGCCATCCGCGAGGCTAGAAGGCAGACCCTTCGGCCGAACTCGACCGTCGGCTCCCGTCGACGGCAGTCACCGAGCAGAGAATCACTCGATCGTCGAGCTGTTCCCAACTCGCCTCAGTCGGAAAGACCGCCGAGATGTCCAGCTGTGACTCGTCGAACCCGACACCAACGAACGTTTCGAACTCGGCCAGACACCCCTCGACCCACGCCTGTTCGATCACGTCATCGCCAGGGAAGGACCCACCTTCCAGCTCGAACTGGTGATACACCTCGAAATCGTGCCCGCTCGCACAGGGCACCACCTCAACACTGCGCACCTCGTCGGTGCCGGCGTCGTTGAAGCAGTCCCCGACCTGGAGATCGAACGCATCGAGCACCGTGGCCTGGAGCACCTGACCGGACTCGTCACGCTCTACGGGGCTGCCACACGACGTCGCCATCATGGCAGCCGTGGCCGCAGCGACGACCGTGTAGAGGATTGTCGCGACCCGACCCGATTTCGCCACTGCTCTTGTTTAAACCATCAGCGGGCGTCGTGACAGCCCAACGGGTTGAATCCCCCATGCCTCCATCGACGAACGAGTCCCGAACAGCCGCAAATCAGAAATCAGTTGGAGGAACGGTTGGCCGCGGCCGCCTCGACCGAGGCCGCCAATGCGCTGCCGCTCAGTGCCTTGAGCAGGGGATCCGCCATCTTCGCCGCCCGAGCGAGCGAGTCGAACAACGAGTCCGCTCGGCTCTGATCACCATCGAGCCGTTCGAACACCTCGATTCCCATGAACAACGCGGAGATCGCATGCGCAAGATCGTCGACCGGGGCCACGCCCTCGAACGAGGTTCCCGCAAGGCTCCGACGGAGTGCTCCTGCCACCAGATCGTCCCAGGGCTTGAGGATCTCCACGATCCGAGGCCCCATGTCGCTACTCGTCGACCAGCCCGCCACGATGGCGGTGAGGGCCGGATGATCGGGATCAGCCTCGGTGGCGTGAAGGTCCATACCCACCGCGACCAGGTCCGAAAGGGTCTCGGCCTGCTCCAGACGAGACCGGAATCGGCCCATCCGCCGCTCGTTGGCCCGCTCGAGGGCTGCGAGCAGAAGTTCCTCGACCGAACCAAAGTGGTAGAACACGAGCGCTTGGTTGAACCCACCCGTGCGGGCGATAACCCGGACGCTGGTACCGACCAAACCCTCTGTCCGCACAGTCTCCAGCGCAGCATCGATGATTCGATCGCGGGTCTCGAGACCGCTTCGACTCGTCTTGCGCTGGCCCATGGAGATCAATTCTGTCGCGGATCAATGAGAGACGACGGGTCGGAGCGGTGCCCCCTCGACCTGCCGCCCCTCTCAACCGTAGTCTGCTCCACCTTCGACAGGTGCGTTCTCAATCAGCCTTAGCGGCTCGCGTGCCTCGCACGTACCCTTGGGCGTGTGAGCGTGGAGAATCGAGTCGAATCGCTGCTGGCCGTGATTCGCGACATCGGACCGATGGTCGTGGCGTTCTCTGGTGGGGTGGATTCCGCACTCCTGGCCGTCGCTGCGGCCAAGGCCCTTCCGGCCGACCAGGTGCTCGCTGCGACTGCCGACTCTGCGTCGCTGGCGACCGGCGAACTCGAACACTGCCGAGCCCTGACGAGCGACTGGGGTATTGCGTGGCACGCCGTGGTCACAGCCGAGTTGGCCGACCCCCGGTACGTGGCCAACGACGCCGACCGCTGCTATTGGTGCAAGTCAGCGCTGATGGACCAACTCGAGCCTCTCGCCGCCGCGCGTGGAGCGACCGTCACCCTCGGAGTGAATCTCGACGATCTCGGTGACCACCGACCTGGGCAACGAGCAGCGGCCGAGCGGGGAGCTCGCTTTCCGCTCGTCGAAGCCGGGCTCACCAAGGCTCACATCAGAGCCATCGCCAGAGAGTGGGGACTGTCGGTATGGGACCGCCCGGCAATGCCGTGCCTGTCGAGCCGTCTCCCCTACGGAACGGCCGTGTCGGTTCCTCTACTGTCAAGGATCGACCGAGCTGAACTCGTGCTCCGCCAGCTCGGCTTCGCTGACGTTCGCGTTCGCCACTACGACGACACCGCCCGTATCGAGCTGCCGCCGGAGGACCTGGCGCGGGCCGGATCGAACGCGACTGCGATCGTCGACGGGCTGTCGCCCCTCGGATACCGATACATCACCCTCGATCTCGCCGGCCTTCGCTCGGGCAACCTCAACCACGCCGTGACCACTCCGACGGTCGCGACGGCGGTCGACTCGTGACCGACGCTCGGCTCGACCTCGGCCGCGCCGAGCGGATCGACCTTCCAGAAGCCGTCTACTGCGCGCACAAGACCACGGACCAGTGCGTGCGTATCGTTCGGGAATTCCTCGACAGCGGTGGTGACGCAGTACTCGCCACCCGGGCGACACCTGAGCAGTTCGAGGCACTCCGCCAACTCGACCCCGACGTGGCATCAGGCTCGACGCTTTGCTGGCGGCCTCGACCCTCGACCGGCAACAGCGCCACGATCGTGGCTGCTGGAACCTCGGACCTGCCCGTGGCTGACGAGTGCGCTGTGACCCTCCAGTCGCTCGGACACGACATCCGCACGATCACCGACGTCGGGGTCGCTGGTCTCCATCGACTGCTGTCGGTGCTCGACGAGCTGCGCACTGCCGAGGTGCTGATCGCAATCGCAGGCATGGAAGGGGCGTTGCCGACGGTGCTCGCAGGCCTGGTCGCTCAGCCGATCATCGGGGTCCCAACCTCGGTTGGGTACGGCACGGCGTTCGAAGGTCAGACTGCGCTGGCCGCGATGATGACGAGCTGCGCCCCGGGTGTGGCCGTGGTCGGTATCGACAATGGCTATGGCGCCGCTTGTGCCGCCCATCGCTACCTCGCCCCCAGGTCGACTCACCCGCCCGAGCAGTGACGACCACCGGGCCGAACGTCGGACGCATAGGCTGAGCGGCCAGCGAGCCCGAGGGAATCGAGCAGGATGGCGGCACCCACCCCAAACGACGATGTGGCCTCGACCGGCGATGCAGCGCCCGCTGCCACCTCGTCGGGCACGAGAGCGCTCGTGGCCGGTGTGTTCGTGCTGGCCACGGTGGTGCTCACCACCGCCGTGCTGGTGTTCACCGCCCGGCCGGCCGACGACGACGTGGACACCTCCGCCCTCACCGACACCGCCGTGGCTGACGAGGCGGGCGAGGCTGACGACGTCGACACCGTGGCCGGCCCCACCACTCCCACGTGCGACGGGTTGGCTGTCACTGTCGATCTCGCTGTCGGCGCGACCCCGACCCCCGGCGACGACGTGATCCTCGGTACAGCCGGGGCCGACCTCATCGACGCCCTCGCTGGCAACGACGTGGTCTGCGCCGAGGGCGGCGACGACAACATCCTGGGCGGCGCCGGAAACGACCGGATCTTCGGTGGTGACGGCAACGACGTGCTCTCGGGCAACGCTGGCGACGACGTGCTCGACGGCGGACCCGGCGACGACTTCCTCGACGGCAACGAGGGCACCGACGTGTGCGAGGGGGGCGGCGAGAACGAGGCCGGAGGCGACCGGCTCGGCCCCGACTGTGAGGCCAGCGCCACAGCCGCCACCGAGGTCGCTGCCGGCCCACCCGCGGCGTGGGCGTTCTACGGCAACCCGTGGACGATGCGTTCGCTGGCCGATGTCGGCATCGAAGACGAGCGGGTGTCGGTGCGGATCACCGCCAAGTACGGCGGTGTGATGACTGGCTTCCGTACGTATTACAAGGCGGCGATTGGCTCCCAGACCGCCGGACCCGGCAGCTACTCGGCGGGCACAGGCGGCACGATCACCGTCACCCTGTGGCCCGACGACGGCAACGGGTTCCCCGACGAGAGCGGCACGCCACTGGCCGAGATTCCTCCCTGGGCTCCGAGTCTCGTCAACGGCCGCCCCGTTGGCTCCCAGCACGACACGTTCTTCAAGTTCTCCGAATGGACCACGCCACCCACCATCGAAGCCGGCGGCGTCTACCACGTGGTGTTCGAGAATCTCGATCCGAACCCGAACACGAACTTCCTGTCGATCAACAACGGCTACGAGGTGTCGGGCGCCCTCGAACGGGGGCCGTTCGGGCCCCAGGTGGCCGATTGGGGCATCCTCCGTGACACCGGCGAGTGGCTGGAGTGGACCACCCGGGCCGGCCGGGCGGACGGCCGCTACGACCCGATCTTCGTGGCCGAGATGGCCGACGGCTCCTCGTGGGGCAACGGCTATATGGAGATGGCCGACCAGGGCACCTCGATCCAGCGCTACCGGCCCGTGACCGACGCCTCGATCGTGCGCCAGATGTTCACCCCCACCGAAGACCACGTTGTCGACGCCGTCGCCCTCCACGTGTTCGGCGACGCCGCCACGATGGAGGTGGAGTTGCGCACCGACGATGCCTCGCTGGGCAGCTGGCCCCTCGCGTTCACCGCGTCGGGCAACGACCTCGGCCAGTGGCAGACCCAGGAGTTCGATCCGATCACCCTCGAAGAGGGAACCACCTACTATCTGTCGCTGCGCAAGACGGCGGGCTCGGGCGCAACCACCATCTCGGTGATCCGTGACGGCTCCGCTGGCGGGCTGACCACGAACTTCCCCGACGGAGCGACCTGGAGTGACGGCGAAGCGCAGCTGTCGTCGAACGCTGGCGAGAGCTGGTCGAACTTCTCCCCCGCCGACCGGGCCGACCTCGCCGGCCTGGTGTTCCGGGAGCAGTTCTCGTAGGTCCGCCTGCACGCTGGCTCGACCGCCTCCCCCAGACCCTGCGTACCCTGGGCCCAGTGACCGACGCCTCCACCCGATCACTGTGGCTCGACCCCGGATTCGGGGCGTCGGGCGACATGATGCTCGGCACCCTGATGGGTCTCAGCTCCGACCCCGCCGCCACGGCCAGAGCCGTGGCCACTGATCTCGCTCCGCTCGGCGTCGACGGCTGGACGATCAGCGTCGAACGCTGCCAGCGGGCCGGCATCGGCGCCACCCGAGCGGTGGTCGCCACCAGCCCAGAGCCACACCACCACCGCACCTGGAGCAGCATCGACGCCATGATCGCCGCCGCACCGCTCGCCGATGAGGTACGAGCCGGGGCGCGGCGGAGCTTCCGGGCGCTTGGTGAGGCGGAGGCCGAAATCCACCACGTGACGATCGACGAGGTGCACTTCCACGAGGTCGGGGCGGTGGATGCCATCGTCGACATCGTCGGGGCCTGGGCCGCTCGCCACCGCCTGGGGGTCGACCGTGTGATCGCCGGACCGATCGGCCTCGGGCAGGGTCGGGTGAACGCCGCTCACGGGGAGCTGCCGCTCCCGGCACCCGCCACCCTGTCACTCCTCCACGGCGCCCCGGTCCGCGGGCTCGACACCGCAGGCGAGACCGTTACCCCCACCGGAGCAGCACTGCTCGCCACCATGGTCGACGAGTGGGGCCCGATCCCTGCTGGCACCATCACCGCCAGTGCCCGCGGGGCCGGCGGACGCGACCCGTCGACCCACCCGAACGTGGTCACCGGCATCATCGTCGACGCCCCCACACCAACGGCCCCGGCCACCTCTGCGGTGGTGTTGGCCACGAACGTCGACGACGTGACGCCCGAGGTGATCGGCCGCACGATCGACCGATGCCTGGCCGAAGGGGCCGACGACGCCTGGGCCACGCCAATGGTGATGAAGAAGTCTCGCCCGGCGCACGAGATCAAGGTGCTCGTCGCCCCCGAGCGGGCCGAGCACCTCCGGGCGGTGCTGCTGGCCGAAACCGGCTCGCTCGGCGTGCGAACCGAGAGCGTGACCAAGCATGCGCTCGAGCGCCACACGGTGGAGGTGACGGTGCGAGGCGAGCCCATCCGGATGAAGGTTGGGCCCCACGGCGCCAAGCCCGAGCACGACGAACTCCGCGCCCTCAGCGACCGGATCGGCGTTCCCGTGCGCACCCTGGCGGCTGAGGCCATGTCGCAGTTTCTGATCCAAAAGTGACGGATGGCTCACGTTGGGGCCACAATTGACTCGATGACTTCGGCGACTGCGGTACCCACGGACCTCCGGTGGCGGGTGGGTCGCGCCTGGCGGAAGATCCGGCGAGGGGCGAGTGCGGTTCGCGTCAAGGATCTGTTCTACGGCCCGGCCGGCGACGACTCGCCCCACAACGACACGCTGGATCTGGCGCTCGCCGACGCGCTCGCCGTGATCTGTCAGCAGGGCTCACTGCGGATGGGCGAGCTGGCCGATGCGCTGCAGATCACCCCCGCGTCCACCACCCGGGCCGTCACCTGCCTGGTGGACAAGGGCTACGTGGAGCGGGTGAAGGCCGCCGACGACAATCGCTCGATCGTGGTGTCGCCCACCGATCTCGGCCGCAGCCGCTTCGAGGTGATGAACCGGCGGATCCAAGCCGGCCTCACCGAGATCCTGGCCGAGTTCACTCCGGAGGAGCAGGTTCAGCTCGCTGAGTATCTCGAACGCTTCGTCAATGCCGTTGACCGCCTGGTCGAGCGCCACGCCAGCGACGATGACTCCGTGATCTCCCTCGACCCGGATCCGGCGAAGAAGCCCAACCGGTCGTGAAGGCGGCGGTCCTCAACGCCATCCCCGGTCAGCTCGACATCGAGGACGTCGACATCGACGATCCTGCGCCCCGCGAGGTGCTGATCCGCACCGTGGCCGCCGGCCTCTGCCACAGCGACCTGCACTTCATGGAAGGCACGTACCCGCATCCCTGCCCGGCGGTACTCGGGCACGAATCAGCAGGCGTCGTCGAGGCTGTCGGCTCGGACGTGACCTACGTGTCGCCCGGCGACCACGTGATCACGTGCCTGTCGGCGTTCTGCGGGTACTGCGAGCAGTGCATCAGCGGTCACCTGACGCTGTGCGAGAACACCGACACCGAACTCGTACGCAAACCCGGCCAACCCTCCCGTCTCTCACGGCCGGACGGCTCACCGGTGAACTCGTTCTACCACCTGTCGTCGTTCGCCGAGCAGATGCTCGTCCACGAGCACGCCCTGGTGAAGATCGACAACGAGATGCCGCTCGACCGGGCCGCCCTCATCGGGTGTGGGGTGACCACCGGCCTCGGTGCGGTGTTCCGCACCGCGAAGGTGGAGCCCGGCCAAACGGTGGCCGTGATCGGTTGCGGGGGTATCGGGCTGTCGGCCGTGCAGGGCGCCCGCATCACGGGTGCCAACAAGGTGATCGCAATCGACATGGTTGCATCGAAGCTCGAGTTGGCCCAGACCATGGGTGCGACCCACGTTGTGAACGGCACCGATGGCAACGCCGTCGAGCAGGTGATGGAACTGACCGGGGGGAACGGTGTGCATCACAGCTTCGAGGCGATCGGGCTGAAGCAGACCGCTGAAGATGCGTTCAAGATGCTGCGCAACGGCGGGCAGGCAACGGTGATCGGCATGATCCCGGTGGGCACGATGGTGGAGGTGCACGGCGCGGATCTCCTCAACGAGAAGACGCTGACCGGCTCGAACATGGGCTCGAACCAGTTCCGCACCGACATGCCGCGCTTTGTCGAGATGTACATGGACGGGCGCCTGATGCTCGACGAGATGGTGTCGAAGACGATCGACCTCCACGAGATCAACGCCGGCTTCGAGGAGATGAAGGCGGGCACCGTGGCCCGCAGCGTGATCACCTTCGGCTGAACGGCCGAGCCGTCAGCCGACCGCCTCGATCGATGCGACGACGTACTCGCGGCCGGGTTTGGAGGGCTGCCCTCCCGGCTCACGACAGGCGATGGTGGGCACCTCCCGGCCTGTCCCTACGGTGACCAACCAGGCACCGTGGTCGCTGTCGACTCGGCACACCACCCATTCGGGCCCAGCCTCGTCGAGCACGGTCACGTGCCGAGCGGAGAGGTCGAGGGGCCATCCGGTCTCGCCGAACACGGCTCGCTCGGCCACCTGGGCCGGCCCGGTGTCGGCTCCCCACCAGCCGCGGCACCGGCCGAGCAGACCTGCATCGAGCTCGTTGGCGGGCGACGGCCCCCGCGCCGACGCCGACACGATGCGCTCGACCGCCGGCCGGTCGACGTAGGCCCACATCCGCCCGTCGGGCAGGGTCATGATCGTTGGCGCGAACCGGTGACCACCCGTGTGGCTCACCCGATAGATCTCGACGCGACCCCCGAGAACGGGGTCGGTGATGAGGTCCGAGGCCAGTCGAGCCCCGTCGGAACCGCAGCAGATGTCGTGGCTCCCCTGGGTGCACACGAGCACGGACGGGTCGGGGGTTTCAGTTGCGGTGCCCAGCTCGGTGGCCGTCGGCTCACCGGCGACGAGTGCGGCGCCGAAGGCACCGAGGGCTTCCCCGTCGCCGGCGTCGTCTAGGCGGAACCGGCGTTCGATGGCGCCACCATCGATGCGGTCGAACACTGCCACGTCGTGAGCCCGGCCCGGATCGGGCACGGCGGCCAGGAGCCGGACCGGTGCATCCCATTCGTCGAGCGTGGCCCGAAGCCGGGTGAGCATCGGGTGGGCCAGCGCTGGCTTGGGCCAGGGCAACGGCACTGAGACGACCACCACCCGGTCGGCCCGGATCGCACTCCCCCCGGGATCCAGGGCGAGGCCGCGGGCGTGATCGGCGCAGCGCATCGACTGCTCCGGATCAGGCAGCAGCGCGTCCAACGAGGTGCTCATCGGCCTCGAGGCTAGTTGGGGTGGCTCGGCCAGAGCCGAACAGGCCGTGTTCGGCCGCCTCGTAGATCACCATCGATGCGATCGTGACGCCGCCCATCACGGCGATCGCCGGGCGGAGGCCGATCACCTCGGCCAGGGCTCCGAGCGGCAGCGCAGCGATGCCGAACCCGGCGAATGACAACATGAGCAGCGACTGCACCCGGCCCTGGTGGGCGGCATCGGACAGGCCGAGGGCGATCGTGTTGGACAGCGATTGGAAGACCGTGGTGGCCGCCCCGATCACCACGATGATGGCGAAGGCTGGCCAGAAGCTGCCGACCGTGGCGAGGGCCACCACACCGGCGCCGAAGGCGAACCCGGCCACCTTCATCGCTGGGCCCGCGAGCTGGGAGTCGGCCCGGGCCGCCAAGGGGAACGACACCGCGACGGCGCCGATGGCACTGGCCGAGCTGATGATGCCGACCCAGGTGTCGCCGAGGCCGTACTCACCCTTCACCAGGGCAGGCAGGAAGGCGATGTAGTTGAAGCCGAACATGATCACGCCGAACGACGCCAGCGTGAGACGCCGGATCACCGGCCGCGCCCACACGTAGCGGATGCCGTCGAGCACCTCGGAGAAGGGGTTCACCCACCCGCGGGTGGTGGCCGCTGCCTCGCCTTCGGCCTCTGCCGGGGGGCTGCCTGGCAGGCGCAGCAGAAAGAAGAAGCTCACGGTGGAGGCGGCGGCGGAGATCAGGTAGGCGCCGCCGATCCCGATGAAGACGAGCCCGGCAAGGAAGCCGGCCATGGCGGGCGCGAACACCCTCGTGCCACTCATCGACAGCAGTGACAACGTGATGGCGTTGCCGATGTGGTCGCGGCCGACGAGTTCGGATGAGATCGCCACCCGGGCAGGGCCGAAGAATCCGAACGCAAGACCCTGGGCGGCGCCAGCCACGAGCAGCATCCAGTACTGGACCACGCCGGTGAGCACTGCCGTGCCCATCGAGACGGCGATGGCCATGATCACACCCTGGCTGGCCACGAGGATCAGCCGCTTCGAGAGCCGGTCGGAGGCCACCCCTCCGAGAGGGGTGGCGATCAGCATCGTCAGGCCGAACGCCAGTGACACGCCGCCGAGTGCGCTCTCGCGGCCGGTCAGATCCCAGGCCAGGAGCCCTCGAAGCAGGAACTGCATCTGGACCGACAGGAACGAGAACAGCCCCGCCCACCACAAGGAGGGGTAGCCGGGGCTGGCGAAGGAGGAGAACATGCCGCTGCGTTCGGGGGTGGTGCTGTCGTCCTCCATAACTTAGACAGCCTAACTACTTGAGGGCCCGGCGCCATTCCCCGTTGGTGGTCGTACGCCACGCTGGCCCGTTCCGGGCCCGGATTGACTATGCTCTCCTGCGGTGAACCCTCAGGGTTCTCAGTGGGCGACTCAGGCGGACATGATCGAATCACACCGACCAGGTGACATCCAGCGAGATGTCGATGCGGATTCTGCTGCGCAACCTTCCGCGGAAGGTCCGGCGCCGTCGGCGCTGCAGGGATCTCGTCTCCTCCGGGCCGAACCCACCGCAGCCAGCCGGGTGATCACCCCTGCTCCGACGCCTACGGCGTCGGCGACGCCTCCACCCATGCCCCCTGAGGCCCGGCGCGCAGCAGCCACTGCGAGCCCACCGCCGCCAACCACTCCTGCGTCCGCCCCGCAGCCTCCGGCGCTCGACTGGAACGGGCCCCGCTCTACGCCGTCGAACTCGGTTGCGCTGCTCGGTGCGCCCACCGGCGCCGACCCGCTCGGCCGCACGTCGATGGACGTCAACGGCACCGATGCGGGCTGGGACGATGGCCGTGACTACAACCGCCTGATCACCTTCGGCGTCGCCGGTGCCCTTGTGGTGTCGATGGTGGCCGCCGCTGCGGCCTTCGTGGTCGGCGGATCCAACGAGAGCCTGGAGACGGCGTCCACCGTCCCCACTTCAACGGCGACCTCCACCTCCACCAGCACATCGCTCGTGACTCGCACCACCGACGGCGCATCACTGCTGCGCACCAACCGGAATGGCCTTGCGCTGCCGACGCCAGGGGACAGTGCGGGTGATGACCTGACCCGGCCCGATGACGCCGACGGCACGACCGACGGTACGGCCGACAGCACAGCCGATGGTTCGGCGGCCGATGGGTCCGACACGGCCAGCGCTGACGAGAGCGACACCGGCTCTGAGGGCAACGACGAGCCCGGTGCTTCCACCACGTCGTCGAGTTCGTCCTCGACCACCGAGGCCACGACCACCACCACGGAGGCACCGGCCACCACCACCACGGCCGCCCCCACCACGACCACCACTGCCAGCGGTGCGTGCTCGAAGTGGAACCTGGTGCTCGACGAGCAGTTCAACGGCTCGTCGTTGAACACCAGCGTATGGGCGCCGTACAACTCGGCCGGCAACGCCGGCTACGGCCTGCGTCGCCCCTCGGCCATCTCGGTTGGCGGTGGCCTGCTCACCATCACCGCCCGCATGGAGAATGGCTCGCTGGTCTCGGGCGGCATGCAGCACCGGGTGAACCAGCAGTACGGCCGCTACGAGTTCCGAGTTCGCACCGATGCCGACACATCCGAGTCGACCTCGGGCGTGGTGCTCACCTGGCCGGCCTCGCAGCAGCATCCCCGCGACGGCGAGAACAACGTGTACGAGACGCTGGCCCAGCCCGGCGATCGGTCGAAGTTCTTCACCTTCATCCACAAGCCGTTCGGCTCGGTGCACGACCAGGAGTACATCGAGCACAACACCTCTGCAACGGCCTGGCACACGATGGTGATGGAGTGGGAGCCCGACGTGATGCGGATCTACCGCGACGGGTCACTCATCCGCACGATCAACGAGACCTCGGCCGACCTCCTCCCGGACAACCCGCACTTCGCGGCGATCCAGCTCGACGCCTGGAAGCACAGCGTGCCCAGCACGGTGCAGATGCAGGTCGACTACATCAAGGTGTTCAGCCTCGACCGCAACTGCAGTGGCTGAACGCCCGCAGTGTCGGCGTTACGACGCCGTACTCGAGAACTCCAGGAAGCGGTCGATCTGAGCAATTCCAGGTCCGAGTTCTGCAGGGTCCATCCTCACAAACTGAAGATCCCTGAGCGCCGCCAATGAAGGCGGCATCTCAGGGAGGAGCGCGTCTCCGACGAGGACGACCAGTATCGGCACGCCGACGTCCAGCGCGATCCGGATCTCGCTCGCCACGATGTCGGCAGGATAGTCGATTCGTCGTCCGCCCTGGGGATGCCGAAGCTCCGCCCAGCTCTCGCCAATCAGCACGACCATCGCCGCCGATGAGCGGATCTCACGCTCGGTCTCTTCGGCGACCTTGGAGCCAGTGGAGAGTTTACGATCCGCCACCACCGTCCAGCCGAGTGGTCCCAGTTCAGATCGGAGGAGGGTCATCTCCTTCCCCGTGTCATCACGTCGGTAGTTGAGGTAGACCTGACCGCGAGAGGTTGTCGGGGGAGCGGCATCCGGGGAGGCTGTGATCGCTGTCAACGTCAGGTAGGGCGTTGCATCGAGATCCGCCGGCAGCTCGGCGGCCTCGACGGCGGCCTGCAGTCTGGGGCGGGGTCGGAGGTACACCTCCCAAAGGCTCTCCGGATCTCCCGAGGAGATCTCATCCGAATCACCTTCCGGAAGGCCGGGTTCGCGAAGCTCGTGGATCAGCGACGGATCGAGCCGAAGCTGCGTGTAGAGCGATGGCGCCTGTGCCTGGATCACGAGAATGAGTGTGAGAACCCGCGGCAGGTACTCGACCGGGTCGAGCCGCTTGAGGGCCAGCTCGTGACTGATCGCAACCATGTTCGCCAGTCGTTTGACGTTCCGCGGATCGTCGGCAGCGGCCAACGCAAGGATGGTCGCCGATTCGTCGAGATCTGCAGGGAGCTTCGCTTCGACGAAGGTCCTCATTGCTGAGCGGTCGATCGCGGGAATGGCAAACGGAAGCTGGACGATCTTGTCGAGGTACGAGCCACTGTTCAGCCCGAGAGTCCGATACTCCGACTCGACGGCCGCTTCGAGCGGTTCTCGATCGACCCCGACCACAAACACGCATCCAGGAAAGTCGAGGTAGAGCTTCATCGACTCGAGCATGGACAACGCCACTTTGGGTTGGCATCGGTCGAGGTCGTCGATGAAGAACACCAGTCGATCGTGACCGTCCTTCGCCTGGTCGATGATGTCAGCGAAGTAGTTCCGTACTTTCGTGCGCTCGTCACGACGAACGAGTGCATCGTTCGAGATCTCATCCCGGATCTTCAGCAGTTTTCCGACTCGTACGCCGATGACCGGCAGCTGAATGTCCTCCGCGACGGCCACGGCGAGCTTGAGGAGCGCACTCGTCACCACCTCACGATTCATGATGCCAAGCTGATCGGCGGTGGTGTGCAGCAGGCCGAGTGCGGGGTAGTCATCGAACTGATGCATCCATGGGTCGAACCAGATGGTCCGAACTCCCGAGCCCGTGCTCCGCTCAACGGCATCGTGCTCGGGATCCAGCCGGCGCCGGAGCTGCTTCATCAGCGATGTTTTGCCAGAACCCCATGTGCCGTAGATCGCCACGACCAGCGGAGTCTCTGTCCTTCGGCTCCCAATGACATCGGCGAGCAGGTCGACGTACTCAGCACGACCAAGTTCGTCGTGCTCAGTCGCCTTGTCGGTGTTGATCTGCAACTCGGCCATCTTCCTCAGCTCCCTGCCTCAATGAGAAGACGTGCCGGCGAGGCTAACAGTCACCTCGTTGCTCGGCCGAGGCTCAGCACCGCCTAGGGTCAGGCATCATGAGCGACATCAAGGACGGCCTCGTTCACTCGCTGCGGACGCTCAACGAGGCGGTGTTGGACAAGGTCGACGGAGTGGACGAGTACGAGCTTCGGCGGCCACGCACGCGAACCGGCACGAACCTGCTCGGTCTGGTCAAGCATCTGGCCACCGTGCAGGCGGGGTACTTCGGTGACGTGTTCGGCCGGCCATGGCCCGAACCGATGCCCTGGGACGGGCCCGACTCGCCCATCAACGCCGACATGTACGCCACGGCCACCGAGACGAGTGACTGGGTGCGCGACTTCTACCGACGCTCCTGGGCCCACGCTGAGCAGACGTTCGCCGCCACGGCACTCGACGAGGCGGGCACCGTGCCGTGGTGGCCGCCGGAGCGGCGGCACCCCACCCTCCACACGTTGCTCGTCCACATGATCAACGAGACGGCGCGCCACGCCGGGCACCTGGACATCCTGCGTGAGCAGATCGACGGGGAGGCGGGCCGATACGCGGGCGACGCCAGCATTCCGGGCGACGACGAGATCGACTGGGCGGCCTACATCGCCACCGTCGAGGCGGCTGCGGTGGAGGCGAGCGACTCTCCGCCCGCTGATCCTGGCTGAACGGCGTCAGGATCCGACACGGTCAACGAAGGCAGTGATCCGAGCAACGAAGGCCTCTCGGTGGTGCTGCTCGTACTCGGGCCAGGTACTCAGGGTTCGCGAATCCGCCCGGTCGACGATCAGCGTGCCGTCGAGATGGTCGCACTCGTGCTGCCAGGTACCTGCGGTCAGGCCTCGCACCACCTCGTCGTGGGCGATTCCATCACGGTCGTGATAGCGGACTCGCACGTTCACGTGACGCACGACATCGCCCCGGACCGGCACCGACAGGCATCCTTCGTTGATCACCACCGTTTCGCTGTCGAGCGGTTCGATCACTGGGTTGATGGCAACGGTGAGTGGAAGCGGTGGTTTGTAGGGGTACCGAGGGTTGTCGACAACTTCCATGACCACTACTCGCCGATGAATGCCGATTTGGGTGGCAGCCAGGCCCGCACCGCTGGCGTGGCGCATCGTGGCGACCAAGTCATCAATGAGCGTCTGCACGTCGACGGTGGCGATGTCGGCCGGATCGATCGGCTCGGCGACCACCCGCAACGCAGGGTTTCCGAGTTGAAGCACGGGGTGGACAGTCATGGAGTCGAATCTCCCACAAGCGGCGGAGCTCCGGGTAGCTGCACCGCTCTCCCTAGTAGACGGCCTCCACCGCCCACTCACCCTGCTCCAGGATCAGCAGCAGCGCATCAGTTGAGGCGAGCACCACCTGCATACGGGCACAGCGGCGATGCCCGATCGGATCCCACCACCGCTGCTCTGCCCCCCAGGGCCCGGCCCACGCCTCCACTGCATGCACGCCCGAGACTCCGAGCTCGCCACCACTCGCTCCGCCACCAGCCGCCGACGCGAGCCGCACCAGTGCCGGTGCCCCCGTGATCTCCCCTCGGCCGGTGACACCCACCTGCTGGCCCCCGTGATCAGTCACCTCGACCGCCACCGGGTCGATCAGGATTCGACTGGGGGACGGGGCCGGGATCCGCCCCGGCCACGGCTCGACCACCGAATGGGGATCGGTGGCCAACCGCTCCTCCCCGAGATCCACCGCTGCTGCTGGCACCAGCCGTACCCGTTCTCCCGGCCCGATCCCACCCGTAAGCTCAGGCACCGACACCGCCTCCGGCCCGAGCATCGCCTGAAGCCGAGCAACCACCCGAGTGACGTCATCGACGTTCTCGTTGCGCCCACCCCAGAATCCGAGCTGGCGACCGGTGGCCGGCACCACCTCGTCGGGCACGAGGGTGAGGCGCACGATGCCCGAGCCCGGCCGATCCGACCGCTGCCGGATCCAGCCATCGAGCTGCCACCGCGTGCGCTCGGCGATGGCCGCAGCGGAGAGCGCACCCTCATGACGCCAGAGCCGAAGATGGGTTCGACCGTCCTCGGTTTCAGCCTCGACCGCCACCCGGGTACAGGCCAGCCCCTCCACCCCGAGGGCGCTGTGCAGATCGTCGGCCAGCATCTTGGCCACGAAGGCGCAGCTCTCCACCCGATCGGCTGGTGGCTCGAACTGCCAGGTGACGGCCAGGTCGGGGGCGGGGCGGCGTAGATCGGGCGGCACATCGTCTTCCCCGCGAGCCAGACGGTGGGCGAGCTGACCCTCGACCCCGAAGCGACCAACGATGTCGGCCGCGGGCAGCGCGGCGAGAGCGCCGAGCGTGGTGATGCCGAGCCGACGGAGCACGCCCGCCAGCTCCTCCATCTCGAGCGTGCCCACCGACAGTGGTGCCAGGAAGGCAGCCCCCTCCCCTGCCGGGATCACGAGCGGCGCATCCCGCGATCGACGGGAGCGGGCGGCCAGACGGGCGGCGAACACCCCGTCGGCCACCCCTACCCGCACCGATCCCCGCCGAGCCAACACCGGTTCGACCACGGTCATCACCTCGGCGGCCATGGCGTGGTCACCGCCGAAGAATCGCGACGGGCCCCGGGTGGGGAACCCGACCAGGCCCGGCCCGCTCACTTCGATGCGGGGGGTGAGCGCCTCCAGCACCGCCGCCACGGGCTCGAAGAGCCGGGCTTCGCGATCCACGTCACGGTCGAGCACGGCCAGGTCGGGGCACCGTCCCTGGGCCTCGCGACGCCGCTGCCCCACCGCCACCCCCTCAGTTCGGGCGGCCGGCGAGGTGGCCACCACGCGGTTGGCCACGGTGACCACCGCCGGCTCGTCGAGCGGCACCCCCCAGGCGATCAACGGCCAATCGGGACACCACACCACCAGCGTGCGGATGCCGGCGATAGCGGTCATCGCACCACCTGAAGCCGCGGTCGCTCCTCCGCGGTCTGCTCGTGGCGGCTGATCTCCACCTGTGGTTCGGAGGGCACGACGGCGATGGCTCCATCGGGGCCGGGCAGGAGCACGGTGGTTCGACGGGGCCGAGCGGAGGCCCGCCGCCCGGTGGCGGTGATCGTCAATCGGCGCTGACGGAGGTAGCCGTGCCCCTCACCGATCCCCGCCCACTCCTCGGCCTCGGTGGCCAGGGTGAGATCAGCAGCGCTCTTCGCCCCGGCACCCCGACCAGAACCCAGGCCGAGGTCGAGCAGCACCGCACTCCGCTCTCGGGCCCGAGCCGTCAACCGGCGGGCATCACGTGGCGGCAACGGTCGCTGTGAGGCGTAGGCCACGATGCCGACGTGCTCCACGAGGGCAGCCAGCACCTGCCCCAGCTGAGCCGGGGGCACGGTCTCCACCAGGAGCACCCGATCGAGCCGAACCCCCAGCTCTGCTGCGGCGATGAGCCCCAACTCTTCAACGCCGACCACGGCCATCCACCCGTCGACCCCCATGGCCGACCCCGCCAGCGCCAGGGCCACCGACCAGCACCCGGGCCCCATGAACGCCACGGTTTGCCCCTTCTGCAGACCCCCGAAGGGGAACAAGGGCGCCAGCGGCTCGGGGACGTCGAGCAGCTGATCCCGCGAGAGGGTGACCGGAGCCAGCCGCTCGTGCAGCTCGGTGAGGGCGGCACTTCGGGCCATTCCTCATGATCGAACACATGTTCGCCCATGTCAATGGCGGGAACCCACACGCTGGCCAGCTATCAACCTCTTCGGCCGGAACGATACTGTCGACGACCTGTGACACTCCTGCTCGGGCTCGATACTGGTGGCACGTTCACCGATGCGGTTGTGGTCACCGAACACGACGGTGCCGTGATCGCCAAGGCCAAGGCACCCACCACCCACCACGACCTGTCGATCGGGCTCACCGGAGCCCTGACGGCCGTACTCGGTGAGCCAGGGGTGGAGCCCGACGCCATTGATCTGGTGGCGATGTCGACCACGCTGGCCACCAACGCGCTCGTGGAAGGCCAGGGCGACCCGGCCGGACTCGTGATCGTGGGCTACGGGGCCGCCGATGAGCATCGGTTCGCCCCGCCCGATGACTGCCCGCTGCGGCGGGTTGCCGGCGGCCACGACGCCCTCGGGGCGGAGGTCGAGCCGCTCGACGTCGCCGCGCTCGATGCCGTCGCCGCCGACATCGGCCCCCAGATCACGGCATGGGCCGTGGTCGCCCAGTTCGCCGTGCGCAACCCCACGCACGAACGCCAGGCCCGCCACCATCTGGCCACCTCCACCGGGCTGCCGATCACCTGCAGCCACGAGCTCTCCGCCCGCCTCCACGGCCCACGGCGCGCCCTCACGGCGGTACTCAACGCCCGGCTGCTCGGCCTGGGAGCCCGCCTCCAAGAAGCCGTCGGCAACACGCTGATCGGCCTGGGGGTGAACGCTCCCCTCCACGTGGTGCGGGGTGACGGATCACTGGCCGCCGCCGACTTCGTGGCCCGCCGCCCGATCGAGACCATCCTCTCGGGGCCAGCAGCCAGCGTGCTCGGCGCCCAGCACCTCGCTGGTGTGACTGACGGGCTGGTTGCCGACATCGGCGGTACCACCACCGACATCGCCGCCGTGGTCGACGGCCGACCCCAGATCAGCGATGGCGCCCGGGTCGCCGGGCACCAGACGATGGTGGAGGCTGTCACCACGGTCACCCACGGGATCGGCGGCGACTCCGAGGTGCACGTCGATCCCAGTACCGGCCAGCTCACGATCGGCCCCAGCCGTGCGGTGCCGATCAGCCGGCTCGCGCTCGAGCATCCGCCTCTGGCCGATCAGCTCTCACTCCAGCTACTGGCCAGCCCACGCTCGGGGCACGGCCGCTTCCTCGTTGCCGGGCTTCCCCCATTGCCGACGGTCGTTCTCGACGAGCGGGAGCGGGCCGTTCTGACCGCAATCGCAGAGGGCCCCGCCGCCGAGCTCGACGTCGCGCCCAACAGCCGAATGCGTACCGCCGTCGACCGCCTCCGCCGCTGGGGTTATGTACGCGCAGCCACGTTCACACCCACCGACGCAGCGCTCCTGCTCCCAGGCCACGGCGACGACAGGATTGATTCGATCGCAGGCAACGCCGACGTGGCCCGCCTGACCGCTGAGCTGCTCGCCCGAGCGCGGACCAACGATGGCCGCACCGTGGCCGAACGCCTCGGCACCTCCCCCGGTGTTGCCACCACCGACCCCGTGATGACGATCGCCAGCGCGGTGCGAGCCGAGCTGATCAGCCGCTCAGCCGACGCCGCAGTGGACGCCTCGCTCCGGGCCGATGGCCTGCTCGACCACGGTGACACCGGCATGGATGGTGCGGTCAGTCCCGTGGTCAACACCCCAGTGGTCGCCGCCGCCCGCCAGGCCCACACCGGCCGCACCACGCTCCGGCTCGCCCTCACCGACCCGATCGTGGCGGTTGGGGCATCGGCAGGCGTCTACTACCCCGCCATCGCCGACCAGGTCGGCACCACGGCGATCATTCCCGGTGATGCCGGGGTGGCCAATGCCGTCGGGGCCGCGGTCGGGCGGGTACAGGTGCGGCGCACGGTCACCGTGAGCCGACCCCGGGCCGGCACCTACCGGCTCCACGTCGACGACCAGCCTCGGTTCGACACCCCCGAGGCAGCGCGCGCGGCCGGCGAGGTGTGGCTGACCACCGAACTCGAACGTCTCGCCGCCGAGGCGGGCGCGGCCGACATCGAGATCGACTTGGTGTGGTCCGCCCGCACGGCCACGGTCGAGGGCAGGGTCGTGCTCGTGGAAGGCACCCTGGCCGGTACGGCCTCGGGCGCTCCGGCTCGGGCCCCACGCGTCTCGCCGCCCTCGAGCCGGCCGAGCCTCAGTGGCGGTCGCGCAACACCGTGACGTCGACCTCGACGAGCTGGTCGGTGTAGCCGAGGAGGTTCACGCCCAACAGGGTGGCCGGCGGCACCTCGTTGCCGAACCACGACACCACAGCCGCCCAGGCGTCGAGCAGGTTCTGGTGTTCGCCCACCACGTAGATCGTGAGGTGACGCACATCGGCCACATCAAACTCGTGCACAACGAGCACGGTGCGCAGGTTGTCGAGACAGGCCGTGGCCTGGGCCGCCGCATCGCCGATACCCACGAGGTCACCGCTCGCATCGTTGGGCACCTGCCCGGCCACGAACAACTGATCGCCCACCTGGTCGGCGTAGCGGTAGCCGGGGGTCGTGGCGAGGCCAGCCTCGTGCTCGGACTGGTTGATGCCGCTCATCGGCCCTTCTTAGCCGCGTCGAGGCTGGAGGGCCACCACGTTGCTGTCGTCGGGCTCGTCGTCGGTCAGCGCTGCCACCACTGAGGAGGCGGTGGCGTCGATCACCGCGAAGTCAGCCCCGATGTCGGCGTAGGCGTCGGCCAGTTCCTCGGCGTGGTCTGCGTCGGTGAAGCACCCCACCACGGCACCACCGGAGCCTGCGAACGTGGCGTGGGTTTCGAGCGACTCGGCAACGTCGACGAGTTCGAGCTGCGCCTCCGGCAGCGGTCCGAGGCTGCGCCGCAGCGTCATGTTGCGGCCGATGAGCGCTCCGAACCGGGCGCCGTCACCCCAGCGAAGCGCTGCCCGACCCTCGATCACGAGCGCTGCCAGCTCCCGCAGGGTGTCGCGAACGGCGCTGTCGCCAGCGTCGAAGCGAGCCCGGAGCTGGCGGTGGTAGTCAGTGCTGGGTTCGGCCGCCGACTCCCGGAACGCAAGGAACAGCGGAGGCAGGGCCGAGGGGTCGACGGGCTCGTAGGTGCCGTGGCTCACCCCGAAGCGGGTGTCCACCACGGCGTCGCCGAAGTCCATGGCCACCAGGCCGCCGTAGGTCTGCACCACCCGATCCTGCAGGCCAGCGGAGATCCCGAGCTGATCGGTCTCGACGCTCAATGCGATCGAGGGCAGGATCATCGACGGCACCGTCATGCCGTAGTGCTCGCACAGGCACCGCAACGTGGCCACCACCAACGCGGAGGATCCACCCAGGCCCACCTGGCGTGGAATCGAGGTGCGGTACTGGAGGCGGCATCCCTCGTCCATGGGAATGCCGAGCGACGCCGCCACCGAGGCGAACGTCCGAACGGTGGCCGCCAACAGCTGGGGCCCGGTGCCGTAGCCGTGACGATCCACATGGTCGGTCATCGCCGCCAACGACGGCCAGCACGGGTCGTCGTCGGGGGCTCCCACCAGCTCGATGCCCTCGGCGGGCTCCAAGGTGACACTCGCCTCGAATTGTTGGACGGCGAGCGCGAGCGTGCGGCCGCCATACCCGTCAGACGGGTTACCGAGTATGCCGACCCGAGCCGGGGCGGCGTGATGGATCATCCCTCGGCAGCGAACGACTCTGCCGTTGGCACCTCGACACCCGGTCGGTAGTACACGTACAGGTCTTCGATGATCTCCCGCAGACCGTCGGCCGACGCACCCTCGAACAGCTTGACCGTGATGGCCTGGCCGTAGACGTGCACTTCGTCGACGGTGCCCGTCTCGAAGAGACGCTGGGCCACGACGTCGGGGGGACGCGTACCGTGAATGGTCTCACCGGCCTCGTAGCGCTCGTGGCCCATGCCAGTGAAGGACCGGTTGGTTTCGAACCGGACGAACCCGGCTCGACTCGACGGTTTCTCCGTGACAGCTACTGGTTCACCCATGAACGGCTCAGCGTACCGGGCTGCCGCAGTGACGGCGATCACCAGGCTCATCACAGGGCCGTTCGGCCCACGGTTGACGGGCCCGACGACCCATGACCATGCACTGGGTGCCGCCCTCTACGCTCGACGGAGCGGACCAAGCACGCCGGAATTGGTGATCACCCCGAGACGTTGAGGAGAGGCGTGAGCGACGAGACCGAACCCGAGACCAGCGACGGCCGCGCCCTGCCCCGATGGCTGTGGCCAACCGTGGTGGCGGCCGCCGCCATCGCCGCCGGTTTCCTCGCCTCCCGCCAGCCCTCGTTGCCGGAGTTCTCAGCCGAGGGACCCCCCGTCACGCTTCCCGCGTCGGGGGAGCTGGCGCCGATCGATCCCGTTGATCTCCAGGGGATCCTGGCAGGTCAGGAGGGGCGACCCGTGGTGGTGAACATCTGGGCGTCGTGGTGCGCCCCGTGCCGAGCCGAGATGCCGCTGCTCCAGAACGCGGCGGCCTCCTACGGCGACGATGCGGTGATCCTCGGCGTGGCCGCCAACGACACGCCGAGCGCTGCCGCCGACTTCATCGACGAGCTCGACATCACCTACCCCA
Source organism: Actinomycetota bacterium (assembly GCA_039029735.1). Taxonomy (GTDB): domain Bacteria; phylum Actinomycetota; class Acidimicrobiia; order Acidimicrobiales; family SZUA-35; genus CADEDH01. Next base: position 25,758 of record JBCCFL010000068.1, read on the forward strand.
ACACCTTCGACCGCACCGGCAACGTGGCTCGGGCGCTCGACGTGTCGGCGTTCCCCACCACCTACGTGTTCGGGGCTGACGGGGAACTACGGGCCGAGGTTCGGGGCGGGATCTCCGAGCAGCGCCTCGCCGGGCTGGTTGACGACGCGCTCGCCGCCACCGAAACGCCGTGATCGATTTCGGCCTCCTGGCCTCGATGATCGTTGCCGTCGGGGTGCCGAGCCTGCTCGCCTGGTGGTGGCCGTTGCGCACCTACACCCAGCCGACCGGGTTCCTCGACGTTGCGCTGATTCCCGCCCTCGTCGGCGTGCTGGTCGGCCGGATCGTCACCGTGGCCCTCGACGACCCCACCGCATTCGGACGAGCGGCCAGTGGCGAGATCGGCGAGCTGCTCATCATCCGCAGCGGCGTGGAGTTCTGGCCCGGCCTCGTGGTGGCCGCCGCCCTGCTCGCCTGGGCGGCCCGAGGTGACGGCGTGCCGGTGCTGGCCCGGCTGGCCGCCATCGCCCCCCTCGCCATGGTGGGCTACGCCGCCTACGAAGCCGGGTGCGTGGTACGCGATGGCTGCTTCGGGCCGGCGTCGCCGATTGGCCTCCGCCCACCGGGCGTGGCCACCACGATGGTGCCGGTGGGCTGGCTCATGGCGCTGGCCGTGGTGGCTGCAGCCTGGGGTGTACGCCGGTTGGCCCTCCGAGGCTTCTCGCCGGCCGCGCAACTGGCAGCGGCGGCCGTCGCTATTGCCGGGATCCGCGCCGTGGGGTCGATCTGGCTTCCGCACGTTGGTGACGGGCTCACCCGCCAGCACCAGACGTCGATCGTGGCGGCCGTGGTCGCCCTGATCACCGTGGGAGTGATCGTGGCCCGCGAAGGGCAGACCCTGGTCAGCCCGGCAGCGTCGCCACCAGATCCCTGAGCTGAGCGACCACCCAACCGGGATCCTCCGTCTGCACGTTGTGGCCCCTGCCGGCCGCGATCCGCGGCGCATCGGTGAACCTGGCCAGTTCCGCCTCGGCGGCCATGGCGTCGTGCTCGCCGGCGCCCAGCGCCACAGGGCACTGCGCCGCAGCCATGAGGCCAACCATGTCGAGCGGCTGCTGCGCGAACGTGGCGGGATCCTGGGCCACTCGCCACCGGCCGCCATCCTCAACGACTGCATCAGTGACAGCCGGATGATCGTCCGCGATCAGCCCGTCGAGCCCGGCGTTACGACGAAAGCGGGTGATGGCCCCGTCACGGTCATCGACCCATCGCACGCCCTTGGCCGCCACGGCGGCCATGCCGGCCACGTCGGCCTCCGACCACGACGTCTTGATGCCGAGGCCGAGCACGGCATGAACCGCGGGGCGGAAGAACCCGGATGCGAGCGCGAGCCCGACGCCGCCGCCGAGCGAGTGCCCCACGATCACGGTCGGCTCGTTGGCCTCGAGCACAGCCGACGCCGCCGCGGCCAAGGCCCCCACCGTGTAATCGCCAGACCACGGCGCCGATCCGTGGCCCGCCAGGTCGGGGGCGACCACCCGTCCGGGCCAATCGAGCTCGGCCTGCACGTCGGCCCACACACCGCTGGTGGCGCCGAGGCCGTGAAGCATCAGAAGGGTGCGTTCAGCCATGGCGCCAACCCTTGCACAACCCGCTTGGGCTCACCACGCAACCCGAAGCGACTTCAGG
>JBCCFL010000069.1:0-27024 GCA_039029735.1 Actinomycetota bacterium
ACCATGAAGTGCAGCACCTCGGGGTGGCGGGCCACGAACCGCACATAGATGCGGACGTACTCCCGTCCGGTGTCTCGACTGACGTCCGCTGGCAGCCGTCGCATCTGATCAACGACCTCGGTGGCCACGAGATCGAAGATGCGATCGGCTGCGGCTCGCCACAGTTCGTCCTTCGATGGGAAGTGGTAAGTGAGGAGCCCCTGCGTCACTCCGGCCACCTCGGCGATCGCCCTGGTGCCGGCACCGTCAAAACCGTGGGATGCGAACACCTCGACGGCGGCCTCGACGATGCGATCTCGTGTCTGCTCCCGCTGGGCGGCTCGGTTCACGGCGCCATGATCTCGCTGGTCGATTGACAAGTCAAGGATGGTCGTTGATACTTCGCTTGTCATCCGACCTACGAAATGAGGGGGCCATGAAGTTCGGACTCTGGTATGCGGCCGTTGGCCCACTCGCGTTTCCCAACGGGGCCGTACAGGTGGCGCGGGCGGCTGAGGCTGCCGGCTTCGAGTCGCTGTGGAGCGGCGACCACATCGTGATCCCCGCCGAGTACGCGTCGAGGTACCCCTACAGCGACAACGGGCGCATGGCGGTCGACGGCCCCATACCGATGGCCGAGGTCATGACGTGGGCGAGCCACATCGCCGCCGTCACCGCCACCATCCGCGTCGCCACCGGCGTGCTCGTTCTGCCGCAGCGAGAACCGGTGCTCTTGGCCAAGCAGGCAGCCACCGTGGCCTGTTTGTCCGGCGGCCGGTTGACGCTCGGGGTCGGGGCCGGGTGGTTGGCCGAGGAGTTCGAGGCCGTCGGCGCCGACTTCGCCACCCGGGGGCCGCGGCTCGACGAGGCGATCGAGGCCATGCGAACGCTGTGGAGCACCGACGCTGCGGACTTCAGCGGCGAGCATCTGTCGTTTCGGGGCGCCCAGCTCGCGCCCCGCCCCCCAGCCGACCACATTCCGATCGTGATCGGCGGGGACTCCGTTCGAGCCGCCCGCCGCGCTGGCCGCCTCGGCGACGGTTGGTTTCCGGCCAAGGCGACGCAGGCCACCCTGCCCGCCCTGGCCGAGGCCATGGCCGCCGAGGCACGAGCGGCCGATCGTGATCCGGCGGATGTCGAGGTCACGGTCAGCGACTCGTCGATCTGGCAGCCGGCCGACGCGGCCGCCACGATCGCCGCCTGGGCCGACCGGGGCGTGGACCGCATCGTGCTCAGCCCCCGCACACTCGACCCCGACAAGCTGTCGGACCAACTCGCCACCTTCGGAACAGAGGTGATCCACCATGTCAGTCACTGACCACACCACAGCCCCGATCACGATCGAGGCGATCAAGGCCAGCGTCGATTCCATCGGCGACGTGTTGCAGGCCGCATCCGCCGACGCCGAGGCATTGGGCCGGCTCAGCGCCGACGCAGCCGAGGCCCTCCGATCCACCGAGCTGTTCAAGTGCTGGTGGCCGGCAGAGCTCGGCGGGCCGAACGCCACGGTGCGCGACGGCATCGAGATCATCGAGGCGGTCGCCGCGGTTGACACCTCGGCGGCCTGGAACCTGGCCGTGTGCACGCTCGGCAGTGGCTTGGCAGGCGCCTACCTCGAACAGGACGCCGTGGAGGCCATCTTCGCCGAGGACCTTCCGCTGATCGCCGGCCAGACCGCGCCGGTTGGTCGCGCTGTCCCAGTCGAGGGAGGCGTTGAGGTGAGCGGCCAGTGGAGCTTCGGGAGTGGCATACACCTCGCCAGCTGGGTCAAGGCCGGTGTCCTGATCGAGCGGGCCGACGGGGCACCCGAGCCCGCGATCGTGGTCGTGCCCGCTGAACGAGTGACGATCGACGAGGAGTCCTGGAACGTGGCCGGGCTCGCCGGTTCGGGCTCCTACAACTACTCGATGGACGGCGTCCACGTTCCCGATGGCTACTGGTACTCGTTTCCGGTGGCCGACCCGAAGCGGGGCGGAGCGACCTATCGCCTCCCGATACCCGGCCAGCTCGTGATCCTCCATGCTGGCTTCGCCCTCGGCGTGGCCCAACGGTGCCTCGACGAGATCACCGGGATGGCCACAGCCAAGATCCGCCAGTTCGACGATGCGTCCATCGGCACCCGCGGCACCTTCCAGTTCGCGCTCGCCGAGAATCACGCTGCGGTCAGTGCGGCCCGCCTCCACACCTATGACGTTGCCGACCGCATGGTCGAGGCCGCCGACACCCCCGAGGCCCCAACGTTGATGCGCGAGATGCGAGCCGCCGCCCGCTACGCGAACGACGTTGCGCTCGAGATCGCCACCTGGGCGTTCCGCCAGGGGGGCGGTGCAGCCCTGCGCCTCGACCACCCGCTGCAGCGCCTCCTCCGTGACATGTTCGCCGCCACGCAACACATCTACGTTGACGACCGCGCCTACACCGATCACGGCATGAGCCTCATCGGGTTGCGCCCGCCTGCTCGCTCGGCCCCCGCTCCGCAATCACCCACCGGAGCAACGCGATGACCCACCCCGAGACCGCCCTCCCCTATCCCGGCTCCACGATCTTCTTCCACGACCGGCCGGCGCCCGGGGTGCTGCGCCTGTGGCTCGACACCGGCCTGGCCGGCAATGCCATCACCCACGAGAACCATCGCGAGTTCTCCACGATCTGGCCCGCGGTCGCCACCGATGACGAGGCCCGGGTGGTGATCGTGCAGGGCGGCGATGGTGCGCTGTGTGAGGGCGGCGATCTGAGCTTCCTGCCACCGCTGCTCGACGACGGCACGCTCCGGGCCACCGTTCGCGACGACATCGTGGCGCTCGTCCGCAACATCATCGAGTGCCCGAAGCCGATCATCACCGCCATCGAGGGCACCTGCACCGGGGGTGGGTTGGCCATGGCTCTCATGGCCGACATCCCCGTTGCCGCTCGGTCAGCGGTGCTCGTGGACGCGCACGTGGTGGCCGGGCTTGCGTGCGGCGACCACGCCGCCTTCGCCTGGCCGCTGCTGATGGGGATGGCCAAGGCGAAGTACCACCTGTTGACGGCCCGGCCCCTCACCGCCGACGAGGCCGAACGCAACGGCCTCATCGCCCGCTGTGTGGACGACGCCGACCTCCACGACGACGTGCTCGACATCGCGACCACGATCGCCCGCTACCACCCCGACGGTGTCAGCCTCACGAAGCGCTCCGCCGGCGGCTGGTACCAGATGGCGATGCCGATCTTCGAGATGTCCGCATCACATGAGGCGAGCGGCTTCGCTGGCGACGGCGTGCGGGAACTCCTCACTCGCGCTGGCATGGGCGGCACCGACGCCTGACCGCTGGCGTCAGCGGGCGCGGGGCAGGCTGCGCCCGTTTCGAGTTGCACCTCGTCGATGGGCTCCCCGACATCTCCTGAGAGCGGGGAGCCCATCGACTGCGGGGCAGTCACGGCCTACGGGCAGGCGTAGATCGCCGAGCACTCGTCGGGCACGGTGGTGTAGGGGATGTCGGTGGTGTTGTTTCCGCCCCCACCCCCGGGGGCCGGAAGATCGGGATTGAACGGCCACTCGTCCTCGTCGTCAGGGGTGCCGTCGTTGTCGTCGTCGGTGTCTCGCGAGTCGGGAACGCCGTCGCCGTCGGAGTCCCGCTCGGAGATGCTGCTGTCCTGCGGAGCGGGATCGGCGAAGTCACCGACACCGTCGTTGTCGTCATCGGGGTCGAAGTAGTCGCGGATGCCGTCGCCGTCGTAGTCGCTCATGTCGAAGTCGGACTTGGTCGGATCCCACGGGTCCTCGTCGACGGCGTCGGGGGTGCCGTCGTTGTCGTCATCGTCGTCCATGAAGTCGTCGATGCCGTCACCATCGTTGTCGGCCTGGCCGCCGATCTGCTCCCCCTGCTGAGTCTGCTCGTCGTAGCCACCCTGAGCCCCTGCGGAGTAGTCCTCCACGTGGATCGAGTAGACGAAACCCTCGCAGCCCAGGTTCGTGCAGTCGTCGTCGCCGTCGGGGTACTCCCCGGTGCGGCTGCCACGGGTGTCCACCAACATGCCGAGAGCGGCGTACTGCAGCAGTTCGCGTTCGATGATCTCGCGGGTCGCCGCCGGGTTGAGCCGGTAGCCCGCCATCGGCGCAATCTCGTTGAAGGTGGCAAGCACCTCCTCGTAGAACGCCTGCTGAAGCTGCATCTGCTCGCCGAGGGCCTGCCTGTTCTCGAGGGGCTGCGCCTCGCCCGCCGGGATCCAGTCGTAGGTTCCGACCCGGTGATGGGATCCGAGGTGATGGAGCACGCCGTTGAGCGCAGCCGACTCGGCGGTGAGCACCTTGCGTCCGTACTCGTTGTCGACCGGGCCGCTGAAGGCCTCCATGCCCGTCGGGTAGGGGGGCTCGTCGATGAATTGCTCGATCAGACCGATCCCGAAGCCGACGACGAACCCACTCGCATCCCGAACGTTCACGATGAACTCGGCGAGTTCGCTCGGTTGCACACTGAGGCTGTCGTCGGAGAGATCCTCCTGGAAGGCGTAGTTGATCGACGTGGCCTGGTCACTCACCACGAACTGGGTCTCGGGGCCATCCACACCACCTTGGGTGGTGCGCCTGGTTGAGGTGGCGTCGTCGAGTGCAAGGGGCGGACCGAATCCATCCGAGAGCGACAGGTCGCCGTCGCGCACGGCGGCCACGTTGTACCAGGACTCATCAGAGCCAGCGCCGTCGACGAAGTAGCGGTCGGTGGTTTGCCCGATGAGCAACGAGTTCCGAAAGACGAGGTAGCCGTCGGCTTCCGAAGCGCCGGCAGCCTGACCCCAGGCGAGACCGACACCGCTGGCGTTCTCCTCGGTGGCCATCAGCACCGCGGGGGCGAACGGGGCAAGGCCATCACCTGTCCCCACCGAGACAGCCTTGACCGTCCCGTTGGCATAGACGCTGTTGGTAGCGATCGCACGAGTGCGGGATCCGTCGCTGTTCTCCACAAAGCCGACCACGAAGTAGCGGTCGGAGGCGGTGGTGTGCAGCCACACGTCGGATTCCTCGGCACTCACGTCCCGACGGTGCCCCCGGCGCTCGGTATGGAGTTCGAATCCGTCGAAGGCGTCGGCGTCGCCCACCTCCCACTGGATCCGAACCCAGTTGGGCGAGGTGCTGGCAATGATCCAACCCATTTCGCCAACGGGCTCCCTCGTCACAGGGCTTGGAATCGACGTCGAACCAACGCGACACGACCGGTCGTTCTCCCAGCCCCAACCGTCACCGTCGGGATCCGACGCGGCCGACACACAGGTGGGCGTACCCGATGTGGCCTGCTCGCCCGAACCCTCGGAGTCCTGGAGCGGGTCCACCGCCTCGACGATGCAGGACTGGCCGTTCTCCCAGCCCCAACCGTCACCGTCGGGATCCGACGCGGCCGACGCACAAGTCGGCCGGTCTGTCTGCGTTGGCGTGTCCGGAGCCGCACCCTCCTCAGGCTCCGAGCTGTCCGCCGATCCAGTGCCGGGCTCGACGATGCAGGACTGGTCGTTCTCCCAGCCCCAACCGTCACCGTCGGGGTCCGATTCGGCCGACGCACAGGTCGGCCTGGCCTCAGCGCTGGCCGGGGCCGGGGCCGAGGCCGGCCCGATCACGAGGGCGGAAAGCACGAGGAGCAGCGCCGCCGCTGATCGAGCCCAGGTTCGTGGTCTGCCGGCCGGTGCGGTGGCTGCTGGCTCTCGGTCATACATCGGAGTCTCCCGGGGTTGGAGGTGCGAGCACCCCACCAATGCCGCCGCTCCGGAGGTCGGTTCCGTGGGATCGAAAAAAATCTGTGTGTTGCAGTTCGTGTGCGCGTCCAGGGAACATGTCGCAGTGCAAATCGGGGCCGGCGGGCGCGGATCGTTGGATCACGGCGATCCCTCGAACGCTGCGGTGCCGTTGATGGAACGCACCCCGGCGGGCCGAGGGAGATCTCGGCTCGGCCCATCGAACTTCGATACCTTCTACGAGGCCCACCGCGACGAGGTCGGCATGGCGTTGGGGTTCACGCTCGGCGATCAGGCGCTCGGCGAGGAGGCCGTGGACGAGGCCATGATCCGGGCCTACCAGCGCTGGGACAGCGTCGGTGGCTACGAGAGCCCGGCGGGCTGGGTGTACCGCACTGGTCTGAACTGGGCCCGGTCGTGGCATCGCTCGACTCGCCGCCGCCGTCGACGGGAGCGGCTCGTGTCGGCCTCGGCCTCTGCCGGGGTGGTTCCGGCTGCCGGCCAGCGCGTGGAGCTGGTCGATGCTCTCGAACAGCTCTCGGTCGACCACCGGGCTGTGGTGGTGTTGCGGTACTTCTGCGACTGGCCCGTGGCTGATGCCGCGGCGGCGCTGAAGGTCTCGGAGGGCACAATCAAGAGTCGAACCGCCCGTGCCCTGGATCAGCTCCGGCTCGTGCTCGACGACGGTTCGGAGCACGCATCATGACCTTCGAAGACAAGCTCCGCGATGAGTTCGCCACTGTCCGTCGCGAGACGGCGATGGGCGGCCGCCCGGTCGATTCGATCAAGGCTCAGGCCCGTCGCCGTACCCGCCGGGCCCGGGTCGCGACCGGGGTCGGAGCGTCGGTTGTGGTGCTCGGCGTCGCTGTCGGCGGGTTGGCTCTGCTCGGGCAGCAGGACTCCGGCGAACCGCTCGACACGGTGGGCCCGGCTGCCACGACGATCCCCGCACCCACGGCCACGACCGCCGCCACCGCTGTGGCCGAGATCACCGAATCGACCGTGGGCACGGCCACAACGGCCACTGCCCTCGACACCGAATCCAGGCCCTCAACTGGCCCTGGGGCGGCGAACGGCGCGCTGAGCGGCGCCGACCTCAGCTATGTCGGAGCGTTCATGGTGCCTGCGGCCGGCACGGGCGAGCCGACGTTCTCCTACGGCGGCCGGGCTGCCGCCTACGACCCCGATGGCGACCTGGGCAGCGACGACGGGTTCGATGGCTCGCTGTACATCACCGGCATCGCGGAGAACACCTTCGTCGGTGAGGTGTCGGTACCGAGACCCGAGGCGCACGACGGATCCCCAGAGGGGCTTCCAACGGCACAGATCCTCCAACCTCTCGCCGACGTCACAGGCGGACGGGGTACCACCTTCGTGGGCGGCACCGCCCAGGGTGGCAACGACGACTTCCGGATCGGAGGCCTCGAGATCGTGGCTGGTCCCGACGGCCGACGGCTCCATTGGACGGCGTGGCAACACACCAACACCGCCGACAACGACGTGGCGGGGCACGGTCACTCGAGCCTCGATCTGTCCAATCCGAGCCCCCAGGGCCCGTGGTACCTCGCCGACTATCTGAACACGAACACAGCGGGATATCTGTTCGCCGTTCCCGACGACTTCGCGACGTCAGTGGGGCTCGCCAGTCCCGCGTTGGTCGCCGGCTTCCAGGCAGCCGAGGACTCGGGTTCTCAGAGTGACGGCCCGCCGTTCTTCGGGTACTCCCCGCCAGCGTCGGCTGAGCCGGGCACCAGGCTCAACGCCGTCGAGCTGGCGAGCTTTCCCCCTCCGTCGCGGGCGATCGCCGGCTTCGATGCGCGGAACGTGGCCCCCGGAGCCGACTGGGTCACGGCATCCAATGGCCGGCGGGCGATCGTGACAGCTGGCAACGCCGAGGAGCTCAGGAGCGTGAGCTGCGAGGAGGTCGAGCAGCGGGATCCAGCGTCGTTCGGGCCCCGTCTGCAGTTCTTCGAGCCCGACGATCTCGCCCGTGTCGCCGCCGGCGACATCGAGCCATGGGCCGTGGCGCCCTACGCAACGGTGGACGTGAGCGAGCACCTGATCGACACGTGCGGCATGCAGCTCACGTCGCTCTCGTTCGACGCCACCACCGGCCGGCTCTACCTGGTGCAGGTGCTCGCCCACACTGGCGGCGGGTTCGATCGCCTCCCCGTCGTGCATGTGTTCCAGGTGAGCTGATCAACTCGGTCCGGCCGCAGTTGGCGTTGCGCGCTGGATTGCGGCGGGTGAATCGGGCGGCCCAACATGGCCTCGGCGCACACGGGGAGGCCGCACATGCAACGAGTACTGATCGCCAACCGGGGCGAGATTGCAATCCGCATCGCCAAGGCCGCGACGAGTCTGGGGATCGAGTCGGTGGCGGTGTTCGCCGACGCCGATGCCGACTCGCTGCACCCGGCGTTCGCCACGACCAGCCGTCCCCTCCCCCACCCTCCTGGCGCCACCACGCCGATCGCCGCCTACCTCGACATCGATGCGCTGCTCGCCATTGCCGCCGACGCTGGGTGCGACGCCGTGCATCCGGGATACGGCTTCCTGGCCGAGAGCTCGACGTTCGCGTCCCGCTGCATCGAGGCAGGGCTGACGTTCATCGGCCCCGACCCCGAGGCGCTTGCGTTGTTCGGCGACAAGGTGACAGCCCGGAACCTGGCGCAGACAATCGGGGTGCCGACCGTGCCGGGCTCGGAGCGGGCGATCACCTCCGTGGCCGACGCCGTCGACGCAGCGGCCACCGTCGGCTACCCCGTGATGCTGAAGGCGGCGGCAGGTGGCGGCGGCCGTGGCATGCGGGTGGTGGCCGGCGCAGACGAGATGGCAGAGCAGGTTGAACGGGCCGCCAGCGAGGCCGAGGCTGCCTTCGGCGACGGATCGCTGTTCGTGGAGCGGCTGGTGCTCGATCCCCGCCACATCGAGGTGCAGGTGCTGGCCGATGGGCACGGCTCGGTGGTGCATCTCCACGAGCGCGACTGCTCGGTGCAACAGCGCAACCAGAAGGTGGTGGAGATCGCCCCGGCGCCGGCACTCGATGCCGACGTGCGTGAGTCGATCCACGACCACGCTGTTCGCCTCGCCGAGGCCGGGGGCATCGTCAACGCCGCCACGGTGGAGTTCCTCCACATGCCCGAGACGGGCGAGACGTTCTTCATCGAGTGCAATCCTCGGATCCAGGTGGAACACACCGTGACCGAGGTGGTGACCGGGGTGGATCTCGTCGAGGCCCAGTTCCGGATCGCCGCTGGCGCGTCGCTCTCCGATCTCGGGCTGGCGGCGCAGGCTTCGGTGCCGCGTCCACGCGGGTTCGCCGTCCAAGCCCGGGTGGTGGCAACCGGGGCCGGCGTTCTGAGTGGCTATCGCGAGCCGTCGGGGCCCGGCGTGCGGGTGGATGGTGCGGGCTACGCCGGCTACGAGCCGTCGACCCAGTTCGATCCGCTGTTGGCCAAGGTGATCGGCGCCTCGAACTCATCGGGAACGTTGCCCTCGGCCCTCGATCGCACGGCCCGGGCGTTGCAGGAGTTCGACCTGGCCGGCCTGCCCACCAATCTCGGGCTGCTGGCGGCATTGCTGTCGCACCCCGCAGTCGGCGCCGGCGACGCCCGCACCACACTCGTCGGCGAGCTCGTCGGCGCTGGTGCCGGTGAGCGAGCTGATGCGAGCGCTGGCGCGCCCAGCACCGAACGAGTCGACGGAGGCGCATCGCTGGTCGGGCCTGCCGGCTTTCTCCGCGATCGGCGGGCCGCGGCGGCCCCTGCAAGTAATGGCACCGCCGCCGGAGCACCGGCCGGGCTCGCCGTGCCCGACGGGCACTGTGGCGTGGAGTCGCCGACGACGGCGGTGGTCATGGAGATACGGGTGGCCGTTGGAGATGCCCTCGCCGCTGGCGATCCGGTGATGGTGCTCAACGCGATGAAGATGGAGACGCTGGTGACCGCCCCGCAGGCAGGGCGGGTGGTCGATCTTGCCTCGCTGGCCGAAGGTGACCAGGTGGCGGCCGGCGAGGTGATCGCCGTGCTGGCCGAACTCGAAGGTGCGGTGCCGGCGAGCCCTGAGGGCACCAACGGGGCGGCGACGCCAGCGGACCCAGCCGACACGTGGGGCCCGACGCTCGACGAGGTGGCGGCGCTACAGCAACTCGCCCACGCCCGGTTCGCTCCCGACTCTTCCGATCCGGGCGTGGTCCGTCAGCGGAGCCGCAACAAGCTCACCTGCCGGGAACGGATCGATCTGCTGCTCGATGCTGACAGCTTCCGTGAGGTGGGCAGCCTGGCTGGCTTCGCCTCATACGACGACGAGGGGAACGTGGCGGCGTTCACACCTGCCAACCACGTGGGTGGCACGGGCGAGATCGAGTCGAGGGCCGCCGTGGTGTGCGCGGATGACTTCACCTCCCGTGGCGGCCACGCCGACGGTGCGATCGGGGCGAAGAGCTTCCACCTCGATCTGCTGTCAATGGAGCTGGGGGTGCCGTCGGTGCGTCTGCTCGACGGCTCGTCGGGCGGGGGCAGCGTGGCCGCGATGGTGCCTGAACAACGCAAGGAGGGCGAGAGCACGGCCCAGGAGAGCTCAGGGGCCATCAGCGCCGGCAAGCCGCGAGTGGCCGGCGGTGGGGGTTCGTTCCTCCCGGGCCATCTGGGGAGTACCGAGTACGCCCGCCAACTGGCCGAGGTACCGGTGGTGAACGTGCTGCTCGGCAGCGTGGTGGGACTCGGGGCGGCCAAGGCGGTGCTCGGGCACTTCTCGGTGATGGTGCGCGACATCGCGCAGCTGTTCGTGGCCGGGCCGCCCGTGGTGAGCCACGCGATGGGCTACGACGTGACCAAGGAGGACCTCGGTGACTGGCGAATCCATTGCCGCAACGGGTCGGTCGACAACCTGGCCGACACCGAAGCCGACGCCATGGCCCAGACCCAGCGATTCCTGTCGTACCTCCCGTCGAACGTGTACGAGGCCCCGCCGATCCTGGCGCCCCGGACCGACGACCCAGCCGATAGGCGCGACGAGGAGTTGTTCACGCTGATCCCTCGCAAGCGGACCACCACCTTCGACATGCGCCGAGCAATCGAACTGATCGCCGATCGGGGGTCGTTCTTCGAGATCGGCCCGTTGTGGGGCACCGATCAGATCGTGGGCTTCGTGCGCATGAACGGCCACCCGATGGGTGTGATCGCATCCGACAGCCGCCACGTGAACGGCGGGGCGCTGACCGCCGACGGCTGCGACAAGCTCACCCGCCATCTCGATCTGTGCGACCTGTTCCACCTGCCGATTCTGAACCTGATCGACAATCCGGGCTTCGCCGTTGGCATCGAGCACGAGCAGGCGGGCACGATCCGCAAGGGTGGCGAGTGGATGGTGGCGTTCGCCCAGACCACCGTGCCGATCTTCTCGGTGCTGATGCGCCGAAGCTTCGGGGTGGCCGGCAACAACTACGCCACCCCTCGACGCGAGCCGAACGTGCGGGTGGTGTGGCCGGCCGCTGATGTCGGTGGCATCCCGCCCGAGGGTGGAATCGAGGCTGCATACAAGCGACAGCTCGCCAACGCCGAGGATCCGGTGGCGTTCCGGGCCGAGCTGGAGGCACGCATCGAGGCAGCCCGCGGCCCGGTGGGGCCGCTCAGTCGGTTCCAGATGGAGGAGATGATCGACCCCCGGGACACCCGTCGGTTCGTGTGCGAGTGGGCGCCCACTGCGTACCGGCGGCTCAGCCAGCCGGATCGCCTCGGCCCCCGCGACCTCCGCTTCCGCCCCTGACCAAGGCGGCGCCACTCGACCGGTGTGGCCCGACCAGCCACCCTTGACGGAATACTTCATATGATATGAAGTATCGCTATGGATCCGCTCCTTGTATTCGCCGTGATCACGCTGGTCACCTGCATCGTTGTCACGGCCGTCGTGTTTGCCTCGTGGCGCTATCGACCCACGGTCTGGGCCGGCGACATTGGCCTCCCTCGCACCACCGATCCTGTCGGCGGCGCAGTCGTGGCCGCCATCGTCGTGCTGATCATGCTCGGCGGTGCCGTGGCGGCGTCGGTTGCAACCATCGACGAGTTCGGATTCGTTGGTGCCGCAATCGCGGGGTGGGCCCTAGTCGTCGTGTTCAGCCTGTGGGACTTCCTGATCATCGACTGGCTCGTGTTCATCGGCCTCAAACCGAGCTGGTTCCATCTCGATGGCATGGAAAACGCTCCCCAGATCTACGAGTGGCAGCACCACGCCAAGGAGTCGATCCCCGGAATCTTCCTGGGAATCCCGATTGGCGTGATCGCCGCCGGCATCGCAGCGCTGGCCAACTAGCCCACCAGCCGCAACCGACGTCGACACCAGCACCACGCCGGAGCCGGACCAACGCGCCATACTCAGCCGATGAGCACCGTCGCAGAACCACCACGGGAGCGGTCAGGCTCCAGGGGAGGGCGACCGCGAGCTGGGTCCGAACTGACCGGCGAACTCATCGGCACCGCAACGCTGGCGGTGATCAGGGCCAACGGCACCGATCAACTCACCCGCCAACGTGTGGCTGATGAGCTCGCGGTGTCGGCCCGCGCCTTGTACCGGCTGGCGCCGAGCACCGACCATCTCCTTGCGGCGGCCGGCGCCCAGTGGCAACAGCAGTGGCCTCCCCCACCCGACACCGGAGACTGGGCGGCCGATCTGCGACTGTGGAGCCAAACCACACTGGCCCACGCACGCGCCTACCCCGGCTTGCCAGCAGCCACCCAACGGCTCCCGATCGAGCTGCTCGAAGATCGGTCCGAGGCGGTGGTGACAGCGGTGATCGGCGTCTTGATGCGGGCTGGATTCGATCAGCCCGCGGCGATGGACGCATTCGGGGTGCTGTCGATGCACTGCCTGGGTTGGGCGGCGGTGTTCACGCCCGAGGTCGCCTCGTCAACGCCTGACGAGGCCGATGCGGTGCCGTGGCTGGAGGAGCACCTCGACTTTCGCCAGCGGGGCTTCCTGGTCGGCCTCGACCTCTTGCTGGCTGGCTTGGGGGCAAAACTCTCCGCGTGACCGTCACCGGCTCAGACCGAGCCGTCGTCCACGTCGGTCAACTCACTCGCGGCGACATCGTCACCCGAGAGCAGCTCGTTTCGCATCTCGGCGTCGCGGTACATCGAGTGCCGGCGCTCCTCGGCGATGTACCGATCGATCTGTTCTTGACCTCGGAGTGCCGCAGGGTCGGCCCCGTTCCAGTGAACGACGCTGTCGAGGTCGCGCCGCCAGCGGCTTTCATGGCGACGGTGAGGCCAGCCGACAGGGATGATCGCCAGCGGCACATGGGTGGCGGGGAAGCCGAGTTCGGCTTGCAGCTCACGGGCGGTCTGCGGCTCGCCGCCGCCAGAGAGCCACGCCGAGGTGAGCCCGACAGCCGCAGTTGCCAGCTGGATGTTCTGGGCCGCAGCACCAGCGGACACGAGGAGGATGTTCTCGCGGTTGGCGGCGTACTCGGCCGCGTCGATCTGCGGATCGTTGGCCACCGGGTAGGCGTTCGACCACCTGCGGTCGACGAATACGAGGAAGATCGCCACGGCGTCGTGCACCCAGTGCTTTTTGTGCACGTGAGGAAAGCCCTTGCAGTATGCGTTCAGCCGATCGGCCTGGGCGGCGAGGAGGCGGGCGGTGCGTTCGAGCTGGTCGGGGTCGTCGACGATGCAGATCTCCCAGGGCTGAGTGTTCGCCCCCGATGGCGCCCATCGTCCAGCTTCGGCGATGCCACGAAGGACGCGTCGATCCACGCGGTGCCCAGGCTCGAAGCTGCGAACGCTTCGACGCTGCCGGATCACGTGGTTCAACGCATCCAGGCGTTCCTCGTCCAGTTCCTCGGTGATGTCGATCACTCGTCGGCCCCCTGTCGGCGTGCGCGAGTTCCGCCCGATGCCATCGTGGCTCATCGCTCGCCGTCGGGCTCCCAGGCATCGGCGTCGGACCGAGTCTCGGCAATGGCATCCCACCAGGCTCTGATCGCAGCCTGACCGTCGTCGGTGAGCGCCACCGAGGTCCGTGGGGTGCGCCCCACGAACGACTTGGTGATGGCGACCAGACCACCGTCCTCCAGCTTGGTCAGATGGCTGCCGAGGTTGCCTTGGGTGAGCCCCGTGATGCGGCGGAGGTAGGTGAAGTCAGCCTCCTTGCACGCACCGAGTGCGGTCAGTATCGCCAATCGAGCCGGAGCGTGAACAAGGGGATCGACGGCGGCAAGACGTTCGAAGGGGCTGGTCACACGCCGCCCTCGAGGTCGGCGCCTTCCACCGGGCGCTGCCCGAGGAACCCAACCACGATCAGCGTCACGCCCAGCAGAGAACGGCGGATGTTGTCGAACGTTTCACCGTCGAACCAGCGGGGTGCGAGCAGGAGGGCCACAGCCACGAGCGCGGCACCCACGTACCACCGCAGTCGGCGCCGGTGGGCCAGCACGTCGGCCACCACCCATACCGCGGTGGCGGCCAGCATGATCGAGATCGGCGCGGCGACGCGCCCGTCCAGGAGGGCCCCGGCGATGATCGCAGCGGCCAAGGTGACGGCACCCCACGGCACCACCTGGCGAGCCCGGACCCGGCCCACGGTGCGGCGGTAGTGGCGATGGATCACCAGGAAGCCGAACAGGCCGAGAACCACCCCGGCGGCGGACACGAGGTTGGTGATCATGGTGTTGTCGATGGCGCCGCCGAGGCCGAGCAGGGCCACGGTGATACCGGCCGGGATCATATAGAGGGTGAGCCGCGACGGCAGAGAGTCGGTCGTGTCCCTGATTCGCTCCATGGCGCGGACCAGATCCGGATCAGGAGTGGCAGGAGAAGCGGTTTCGTTCATGCCGACTAGTCTGCACTGCAGACCAGTCGAAAAGCAAGACCAGTCTGGGGAGACGTCGGTCACCCTGTGCAGTTGCCCACCCACCCGCCACCCGCGAGCATGAACCGCAGCGCCCGCCACCGTGGAGGCAGCCGATGCCGACGCCCGAGTTCGATTCAGCGGCCGAGCCCGATGCCATCGCCGAGAGCCTCGACGAGCACGGATACGCGATCATCCACCGTCTGGCCGACGCCGACACCGTGGCGAGACTCAACGCCGACTTCGACCCCCACGTCGATGCCGTGCACCTGGGGGCGACCGAGTTCGCTGGCCGCAGGACGAAGCGCATCAACAACCTGATCGCCAAGTCATCGGCGTGCCAGGAACTCGCCCTGCACCCCACCGTCATGGCAGTGTGCGACCGCGTGCTGTTGCCGTACTGCGCTCGCTATCACCTGCACGTGACCGTGCTCGTTGACCTGCAACCCGGCGAGGAGGCACAAGATCTCCATCGCGACGGCGGGATCTACCCGGTTCGCTTCCCCACCATCCCCATGACGCTGGCCACGATGTGGGCCTGTAGCGACTTCACCGCCCGCAACGGCGGCACCCAGCTGGTGCCCGGCAGCCATCGATGGGACCACGACCGCACCCCCGAACCGGGCGAGGTGATCAACGCTGAGATGCCGGCCGGTTCAGTGCTGATCTACACCAGCAACTTCATCCACGGCAGCGGAACCAACCAATCGGCAGACAATCGCCGCGGCATGGGGCTCCACTACAACCTCGGCTGGCTTCGCCAAGAGGAGAACCAGTATCTGTCGATCCCGCCAGAGAAGGCACAGGGCATACCCAACGAGGTACTCGCTTTGATCGGATACGACTTCGGCGGCCCCTACCTGGGCTTCGTCGAACAAGGCCATCCGCTCACGCTCGCCGACCCGTCGCTACCCCAGGACATGGACCGCACCGGCGGCGAGACGATCACCGCTCGACGAGCAGCGCTTCAGCCACTCCGGCTCATCGCCGCCCCGGACGAGGGCTGACACAGCAGCTCGTTGAGCCAGAACAGTCACTGGTCATACGATTGAGTGAACAGTCGGCGGCTGTATCGCACCGACCACGAGCAGGAGGGACACGCCAGTGGACGAAGGACCGAGCGGCTTTGTCGCGTGGAACGGTGAGCGCTACGCAGGGTCGCCGCCATCAGGCTGGAGCCTCCGCAGCGATGGGCGGTGGTGGCCTGACTCCGACGCGAAGGCTGACAGGGTCGAACCCGACGCAGACCCTCCTCAAGAAGAGACTGCGGCGCTCGATGAGATGGGTGCGGCCGCCCCCGATCAGACCCGCTCTGGGCGCTACGGAGCACGTGCACGCGAGACGGCCCGGCGGCTCGGCGACTCGGATCGGGTACGAGCGGCGAGGAACGCCGCCCGCCAGATCGGAGAGAACGAACGGGTACAGGCTGCGGGCGCGCAGGTCGCAGAAACGGCCCAACGTGCGGCCCGCTCCGAGCGCATCCAGGCCGTGACCAGCAAAGCCTCGGAAACGGCCCAACGAATCAGCGACAACGAGGGCGTTCAGGCCGTTCGAAGCCAAGCCGCCGAGACCGCCCGACGCGTTCAAGACGCCCAACCGGTGGAAGGCGCCAGGGCTGCGACGGCCAGTGCGGCCCAGGGTCTGGCGCAGGCTGTGCCGGGCGAAGCGCTGTCGAAGGGGTCACAGCGAGCCGTGGAGGCGGCATTCGGCACCGGCACCGGTCGCCGCATCCCGCCAGCGTGGATCGCGGTATTCGCCGGGCTCGGCGGGTTCTCTCTGCTCGCAACACTCGTGCCCTGGGTGGCCGTCGACTTCGCCAACTCGGTGGACGATGTCGTGCCGGGCTCGCTGCCCGTGTCGCTCGTCGGCGACCGCTTCATTCGCTACTCGCCGTATGAGATGGTCGGCGTCGGCGTTCTGCTTGGACTGCTATCGACGTTCGGAACGCTCACCGGATGTTTCGCGATGGTGCGTCGCCATCGGATGTGGCTCCTCGGGTCGATCATCGCGTTCGGCGGGGCAGCGCTGCTGGCGGCGCTGGTGATCGCCGTACTGCTCTCAGCTCGGGGAGCGTACGGCTGGCTGCTCCCGGACGACTGGGAGCAATACGCACCCGAGATCGCCATTCAGCCGCTGGCATGGGGCTACCTGCTCTCCACGCTGCTGTTGTCGGTCGCGTCGGTGGCTGCGTTCATGGGCATGCGGCGACGGCGACCCACGGCCGGCGTTGACGAGGTGGCGTAAACGCCGACACCAGGCCCGGCCGCCGACGTCAGCTCGATGATGGCAGGAGCGCGGCGACCGACTCCGCACTCAGCACCGTGGCGTACTCGCCGTGCATGTTGGCGAGCGCAACTGGTCAGACCCCCGTCGCCTCCCGACACCAGGCGAGCAGCGCATCCTGCACGGCGGGATCGCCGGCGTCGGCGGGAAGCGCCTTCGGCTTGCCTCCTTGCACGTACACGCCGCTCGGGAAGGCAGCGCCCGTGGCGTTGATGGCGTCGTACACCTTGCGCGCCCCCTTCTCGGGGCTGGCGAAGAACAGGTTGCGGAGCGGCACCAACCAGCCCGGCATGCCGTCGCCACTGGTCATCGGTGTCTTGACGGCGCCGGGCTCGGTCGACCGGAAGGTGACCTCCGGGTACTCGCGAGCGAACGCATCCATGATCGCCGTTGCTGCCAGCTTCGACTGGACGTAGGGCCCGAAGAGCTTCTTGAACGTCGCCGGGTCTTGGAGTTCGTCCACCGCCAGCGTCTTGGCCTGGCTGATGCCGCCCGTCGAGACGAGAGCCACCGTGCCGCCCTCCATCGCGGGAGCGAGTAGGCGTCCGAACAGGTAGGGCGCGAGCGTGTTCACCTGGGCGTGCATCTCCACCCCGTGATCGGACATCACCTTCTCCCCCATCAGCACCCCGGCGTTGTTGACGAACCGGTCGAGGCGCCCGCGCTCGCCCAGCTGATCCGCCGCCCGCTGAATCGAGGCGTGGTCGGCGAGGTCGGCCTGGACCACGTCGACCCGCACATCGGGGGCGGCCGCGGTGATCTGATCGACGACGGGCTGCGACCGTTCGACGCTGCGGTTGACCATGATCACGTCCCATCCGTCGGCGGCGTGCAGCGCGGCCAATGCGGCGCCGATGCCGCTGGAGGCTCCGGTGATGGCAACGAGGGGATTGGAACTCATTGGTGGGTTGTCCTTTTCTTGCTGGTCGCAGAGGGTTTTATCAGAGGGTGCCGGTGGCGGTGATGGTGCCCATACGGCCGGCATTGAAGTCGTCGATGGCCTCGACGATCTCCTCGCGGGTGTTCATCACGAACGGGCCGTAGCGGGCGATCGGTTCGCCGATCGGCTCACCGGTGAGCACGAGCGCATCGAACGCCTCAGTGACATCGACCGGCACCGACAGCACGAGGTCGCCACCGTCGCGTTCGAATACGGCCAGCTGGCTGGTGTCGAGTTCGGTGCCCTCCTCCCCGAGATGCGCCCGACCCTGGAAGGCGTAGACCGCAGCCGCGTGACCATCGGTCGCCGGAATCTGCATGGAGGCGCCTGGCTGCACCGTGACCCGGGCGTAGCCGATCGGCGTGTGGGTGTCGGCGGGGCCGTCGACGCCGAGCATCGAACCGGCCACCACATGGGCAGACCAGCCATCGCCGCTCACGGTCGGGATCTCGTCCACAGTGAGGGCCTGATACCGGGGCGCCGTGCGGCGCAGCTCTGCCGGGAGGTTCACCCACAGCTGCAGGCCATGGCCGACCCCACCTTCAGTCTGTACCCGCTCGCTCGGCATCTCGGAGTGGATGATGCCGTCGCCGGCGGTCATCCACTGCACATCGCCGGGGCCGATGATCCCGTGGTTGCCGGCCGAGTCGCGATGTTCCACCTCGCCCTGAAGGATGTACGTGACGGTCTCGAAGCCGCGGTGGGGGTGCGGCGGCGCCCCGACAGCCTCGCCCGGCGGCACCTCGTTGGGAGCCATCTCGTCGAGGAGGAGGAAGGGGTCGAGCAGGTCGAGGGTCGGGCTGGGGAACGGCCGGTTCACGGGGAAGCCGCCGCCTTCGAGTGTGCTCACGGAGGGAACGATGCGGGCTACGCGCCGCGTGGGGGCTGCGCTGTCGACAGATGCCATGACCAAGATCCTTTCGTTGACACGTCAAACAACTCTTTGAAGGGTCAAGATATTCCGAACCGATTGACGCGTCAAGAGAAACGGCACATGGCGACGGGGCCCGGGGGCCCGGTTGCGCTCGTCAGCTGACGGCGAGCAGTTGGGGGTCGCCGTGACCCGCAGTGCTCACCCAGGTTCGGGGGGTGGCGCCGAAGTGGCGCTTGAACTCCCGGGTGAACTGCGAGGGGTTCCGGTAGCCGACCTTGGCCGCGGCGACGCCGATGTCGGTACCGCCGGCAATCAGCATCGCCGCATCGTTGAGACGAAGGGCCTTGAGGTACCTGAGCGGCGACAGGCCTGTCGTCGCCTTGAAGTGACGATCGAACGCGGCACGGCTCATACCGGCTCGCGCCGCGAGATCTTCGACCGCAAGGGGGTGGTCGAGGTTGGCCCGCATGTAGGTCAGGACGGATCCGAACTCGTGGGTGGGAGCACTCAGCGCAGCGCGAATCTCTACGCCGGCCGGCCCTTCCACGAGGGCGTAGTGCAGCTCCCGAAGCCGGCCGTGGCCGAGCAGATCGAGAGCACGAGGCTCGTCGAGTAGTTCCAGAACGCGAACGAGCGCGGACCAGAACGTCTCGCCCCAGGGGACGACGGTGAGCGCCGCGGGCGGACCGGCCCGCCTATCGGCCAGCGTCGGCGCCAGTGCCCGCGAGCTGACGGCGCGGTACTGGACCATGAGCTCGGCCATGGGCCGGGCTTCGAGGTCAATCAAGACCCCGAGCACGGGCTCATCGGGAGTGGCCCGGGGGATCTCGGCTTCAACAGGCGTTGGCATCGTGGTGCACAGGTAGCGACCGGGCCCATAGACGTGGGTTCGCCCGGCGTGGTGGGCGTGCTTGGCCCCGCTGACCACCACGCAGACACTTGGGTCGTAGACCCCAGGAACCCGATCGACCGGCGCCGACACGCGAAAGAGGCGAACGCCGTCGAGGGGTGTGTCGTGGGTGCCGTCGACCGGAGCGTGCCGGGCGACAGCGGCCGTGACGGAGTCGAGCTGAACGAGTGATTCGGGCGTTGCCATGGCTGGTGAGGGAATCAGGTTAGAAGTTGAGGCGATTGAGGCTGTCTGAGCCTCAATCGCGAGGCTTACTGTACATCCAACGCATCAGATCCGGCAATGCTCGGACTCCAACTCCCCCACCCCAGGACATGACATGACGAACCCTTTTGGCCCCAGAGGCTGGACTCCCGACCGGCTGGGCTCGCTCTCCGGCAAGACCTATGTGATCACTGGCGCCACTGCCGGCGCAGGCTTTCAGGCCACACGCGTGTTCCTGTCCAAGGGCGCCCGGGTGGTGATGCTGAATCGGAACGCCGAGAAGTCGGCGGCCGCCATCGCCACCTTGACCGGGGAGTTCGGCCCCGACGCCGCCGTCTCGTTCATCCAGATGGACCTCGCAGAGCTGGCGTCAGTGCGCAACGCCGCTGGTGCCGTGCTGGCCCAGGTGCCCCACATCGACGCCCTGATCTGCAACGCGGCGATCTCCCAAACCCCCAGCCAGACGATCACCGTCGACGGCTTCGAGAGCCAACTCGGCGTGAACCACATGAGCCACTTCCTCCTGTGCGGCCTGCTCTACGAGCGCACCGAGGCGTCGGGCGGCCGCATCGTGGTGGTGGGCAGCAATGGCTACAAGATGGGCCTGAAGCGGATCCAGTTCGAGGATCTCAACTTCGACGCCGAGTACAGCGCCTGGAAGGCGTACAACCAGAGCAAGCTCGCGCAGATGATGTTCGCCTACGAGCTGCAACGCCGGGTCGAGGCAGCCGGACAGAACGTCCAGGTTCAGGTGTGCCATCCGGGCATGTCGCGAACCGAGCTCATCAGCGGTGATGTCACGCGCCTCAACAGGATCCTGTTCGCCCTGATGTCGCCGTTCGCGCAGTCGGCCGAGCGGGGCTCGTGGCCAGAGGTGCTGTGCGCAACCGAGGAAGGCTTGCTGCCCGAGACCCTCTACGGCCCCACCCGCCGAGCCGACACCGTCGGCCCCATCGGCGAATGCGAACTCGAAGACCACGCCCTCGCCCGGGAGGCGGCCACCCGGCTCTGGAAGGTCTCCGAAGAGCAGACGGGCCTCACCTGGTCGCCCTGACGCCGCGGTCGCCCTAACGGCCGAACACCGTCCGGTCGACGTCTCGCATGACGAAGGGGGGCGCCCCGCGCTGGTCTGGGGCCCACCCACCGGCAAGAGCGGCCTCGATCACGGCCCTCACATCCGACGGGCGGATTGCGAGCTGTGACGAGTCGTTCCTGTACGAGGTCGAAGCCTCGAGCTTCTGACCGGCGCCAGCGTCCGACTGCACGACGATCACCTTGTAGCCGCTGTCTTGCGAGACGGCCCAGCGGTAGCGGATGCCACCGACCTCAATGGACTTCGAACCTCGCCGTGCGAGCGCCACGGGGCCGAGCCTACGTGCGGCCACGGGGTGCGGGTACGAACAACCGAAAGAAGGACGACTTCCTCCTGCAACCAGGCCTCGACCAATGCGGCCTCCCGGCCCAGTACCATCGACCAACAGCCCCAAGCCACTCCACCAAGACGAGAGGACACGCACACCCCACCGGGGCACACGCAATACGTGGGTGAGTGGAGCTGCGCCACTGCGACAGCATCAGATCGCGAACGTGGCTGCATGGCTGGTGAGCGCCGGCCGAGATCGATGGTCGCACCACGACCGGTGCGGTCATTCGCTGCATCACCTCTGGAGAGCTGGTGCGGCTCACCAGGTCGACCAACCGATGGTTGGCCGCTTTCACACCGCTGGGAGGCACCGTGAAGAAACTGTTCATCTTGCTGATGGCCCTTGGCCTTATTGCCGCTGCGTGTGGCGATGGCGACTCCGACGAGACCACGTCGTCGGAGTCGGAGTCGGCAACCGAGTCGAGCGACTCGGACTCTGAGACCGCCGACGAGGGCGAAGACGAGGCGATGGCCGACGACGAGGCAATGGCCGACGACGAGGCGATGGCCGACGGCGAAGGCCTGTCGGTCGAGGAGATCAACGTCGCCTACTTCGCCCAGTGGCCGACCCCGAACCAGTACGGCCAGCTGGATGACACGTTCAGTGACACCGTTGGAGCCACCATCAACTGGCTGCCGTTCAACAGCGGTGGCGAGATGTCCGAGGCGATGATCGCCGGCGACGTCGACATCGCCTACTCGCAGGGCCTCACGCCGTTCGCCGGTGCGATCAACGCCGGTGCGGACCTCAAGCTCGTCGGCATTGCCGTGAGCTACGCCGAGGCCGACAACTGCGTGGCCAGTGCCGACCTCGGTGTCACCCGTGACAACGCGGCAGAGGCCCTCGCCGGTGCCACGGTCATGACCCCGATCGGCAACGTGACCCACTACAAGATGCTCTCGATGATGGAGTTCCTCGGCGTGGACCTCGCCGGCCTGAACATCCTCCAGGCCGAAGGGGGCGCCACCACGGCCGCTGCCTTCGAGGCTGGCGACATCGACGTCGGCTGCGCCTTCGGTGGCTCGATCGAGACCATGCTGGCCAATGGCGGCGAGCTGATCATGACCGGTGCCGAGCACGAGTCCGACATCGGCATCTTCACCTACGACATCGTGTCGATCCCGACCTCCTACGGCGAAGAGCACGGCGACGCCGTGTCGGCCTTCCTGGCCGCCACCGAGGAGTTCAACCAGGCTTGGGCTTCCGACAAGGAAGGCCGCAACGCAACCATCGCCACCGCTGCTGGCATGGAGGACGTTGGCAACTTCCTCGGGGGCGAAGAGTGGTTCGTCTTCCCGACCATCGATGAGCAGCTCGGTGCTGACTGGCTCGGCGGCAACGTCGCCGACGCCATGCAGGGCCAGGTCGAGACCCTCGCCGAACTCGGCGGCGGCGATCCGGC
Organism: Actinomycetota bacterium; assembly: GCA_039029735.1. Lineage (GTDB taxonomy): Bacteria > Actinomycetota > Acidimicrobiia > Acidimicrobiales > SZUA-35 > CADEDH01. The sequence continues at coordinate 22,564 of JBCCFL010000069.1, forward strand.
CGTCGGCGACTTCGCTGGCGCGGTCGACACCAGCTTCCTCGAGGCCACCCAGGGCTGACGCCTCGACTGATTCGGTGCGATGATGCGCTGAATCTCATTGGTGGGCGGCGCCGTGGCTTCGGCTCCGGCGCCGCTCACCTTGCACTGGAAAACGGGGACAAAGGGGAACCGTGAAGGACCTATCCGTCAACGGCGTCGACATGGTGTACGACGTCCCGAACGGCGCATCGGTGCATGCACTGAGCAACGTGTCGTTCGACCTCGACGCCGGACGCATGCTCACGCTGTTGGGCCCGTCCGGCTGCGGCAAGACGACGTTGCTCAACATCGTCGCCGGGTTCCTCGCCCCGACAGCCGGCGCCGTGAGCCTCGGCGGTCAGCAGATCACGGGCCCCGGCCAGGAACGCGGCATGGTGTTCCAGCAGGGCGCCCTCTTCGAGTGGCTCACCGTTGAACAGAACATCGGGTTCGGGCCCCGCATGAACCGGGCCAACAGGGCCAAGACCAAGGCTCGTACCCAGGAGCTGCTCGAGATCGTCGGGCTCGGAGGCTTCGGCGACAAGCGGATCTACGAACTGTCGGGCGGCATGCAGCAACGCGTGGCCCTGGCTCGATGCCTGGCCAACGATCCCGACGTGATTCTCATGGACGAGCCGCTCGGCGCGCTCGACGCCCTCACCCGCGAGAAGATGCAGAGCCTGATCTTGGAGCTCTGGAAGGAGACGGGGAAGACGATCATCCTCGTCACCCATTCAGTGGAGGAGGCGCTCTACCTCGGTGATCGTGTGTTCGTGATGGCACCGCGGCCCGGCCGCATTCTCACCGACTACCAACTGCCGTTCGCTGAAGCCGGGCTCACCACCGATGCTCGGGAGCTGAAGGCGTCTCCGGAGTTCACCGAGAAACGAGAAGAGATCCTCTCGATCATCTGGGAGATGGAAGAAGAGATCATGGGTCGACAGGAGGCTGGTTGATGGCGCTGCTCGATCGGCTTCGTGGTGCGGACAGCGCCAACGCCCGTAAGACCGTCACCTTTGGTGACTCGACGTCAGTTCGCAGCCTCCCGCTGTGGAGCCTGATCTCGTTCCTCGCGCTGTTCGGGTTCTGGTTCGCCGCGACCTATGCCTGGGGGCTGCCAGGCGACCTGGAGCTGCCGGAGTCGCAGCAGGAGGCGGGGCTCACGTTCGAGAGCCTCAGCGACAAACAGCGCATCGCCGCCTGCAACTCGAACCCTGACTGTGAGGGCTCGTACTCACAGCTGCTCGAACCGCTCCAGTTCCCCTCGGTGCGCGACACCTGGAACACCTTCTTCGAGTTGTCGGACGAGGGATTTCGGGGCGTCACGCTCTGGCAGAACACATGGGCCAGCCTCTGGCGTGTGATCCGCGGCATGTTCTGGGGCTCGGTGCTCGGCATTCCGATCGGCTTCGCCATGGGCCTGTCGTCACGGGCCCGAGGTTTCTTCGACACACCAGTGGAGCTGTTCCGGCCGATTCCGCCGTTGGCCTTGATCCCGCTGTTCATCCTGATCTTCGGCATCGGCGATGCCTCCGCCGTGCCGCTGCTGATCTTCGCCTCACTGTGGATCATGATCATCGCCGCACGATCAGGCGCCCAGGCCGCCAACCTCTCGAAGATCCGGGCGGCCTACTCGCTCGGGGCGTCGAAGCGACAGGTGCTTCAGAACGTGCTGCTGCCGAACGCGCTGCCCGAGCTCTTCACCGGGTTCCGGGTTGCGCTCGGTGTCACCTGGGGCACACTCGTCGCCGCCGAGATCGTCGGCGCGCCCGATGGCCTCGGCGCAATGGTGTTCGCCGCCCGGCCGTTGTTCCGCCTCGACGTGATGGTGGTGGGCATCGTCGTCATCGCCGTACTCGGCGTGCTGATGGACATCCTGCTGCGTTGGCTCGAAGCGCGGTTGATCCCCTGGCGGGGCAAGGGCTGAGCACTCCTCGCGACCGATGTGGACAACTGGTCCCCATCGGTCGGTGCGGTCCGGGCCTCTACCCCGATGGGGCAACCGCAATGTCGCCCACCGGGCACCCGAATCCGGCGAAGACGCAACTGGCCACGGCGCGGCGCAGCGCCGCCAGGCCTCCGAAGGGCCTACCAGGCCGACACGCCAGCTACGGGACAGTCCTTCCGATCGTATGAAGGAACACTGCGAGCTGACTGCCGGCGGGTGTTCCACGATCGTGTGGCGAGGTTGCGAAGTTCGGCGATCGCTCAAGCGTCGCGCGTTCGGTCAAGGCGATCTCCGTTCCGATCGCCAGCGCATCGGCATCGAGAATGGCTGATTGACCGATGGCCGTGGCGATGTCCCAGGTGTGACCGAGCTCGTCGATGATTCGGAAACCCAGCATGCGACGGGCGGTGATGGTGCCAACCCGGTGCTCAACCGTCCGATCGAGCGATCCTTCGAAGGCCGCCAGCGCCACAGCAGACGCGTCCACAACTTGGCTCACCAGGTCTGCAGCATGAGGGTCAAGACCAACCTGGCTCTCGACCGCGGCTGCCAGCGAGGCGCCGCCCAACACCGCAGCAGTGAAGTGTTCGCCGCCCACCACATGGTTGATGACATCCCAGACCGACCACTCCGAACACGGCGAAGGTCGCTCCCAATGGTGCGGCTCGACGGCGGTGACCGCAGCAGCGAAGCCCTCCATCGCCTTCGCCATCGCACCACGAAGCTGATCGTCGGTCGCCATTAAGCGACGCTATCCCCACGCCCGTCCGATAGCGGCACGCGCCGAGCGCGCGAATCGCGTGTGCCGAGACGGCGAATCTGTATCAGCTGACATAGAAATCAGTTGACTTTCTCTATCAGACGATAGAGGATCTTTGACATGCCCGATCTCGACCGGCCGACCCCGACGACGCCCAAGCGTCAAGCCCGTTCCCAAGTCGTCCGGCTGGCGCTGCTCGATGCTGCCGTGCACGAGTTCGCAGCGTGCGGGTTCGAGGCGGCTTCGACGCGAGCGATCGCCGCCCGGGCCGGCACCCATCAGCCCCAGATCAACTACCACTTCGCGTCCAAGGCCGACCTGTGGCGGGCCGCGGTCGATCATCTCTTCGCCCAGCTGAACGACGTGTTGGTCGACGCGCTGGTACCGGACGAAAGTGGGCCGGCCATTGCGACTCGCGAGGGTTTCGCCGGCGCGATCCGGGCCTTCGTGCGCGCCTCGGCCAAGCTCCCGGAGCTCAACCGGATCATGGTGCAAGAAGCGGTCGCAGGCTCCGATCGCCTGGCCTGGATCGTCGACCGTCACATCCGCCCGGGGTTCGAGGTCGTGATCGGCGCATGGAACGAGCTGCTGACCCGAGACGAAGTCCCACCTATCGATGCCGGCGTTCTCTACTACTCCGTGATCGGCGGCGCCTCACTCGCCTACGTCAATGCGGCCGAGGCTCGACTGCTTGGAATCGACCCACTCGACGACCGATTCGTCGAGGCCCACGCCGACGCCCTCGTTGCGATGGTCCTCGGCCCCAACACCTGAACTCACCCAAGAAACAAGGAGAGACCATGTCCACAGCAACCCCGGACGGCACGACAGACCAAGTTCTCGTGCCCTTCTCGATCGCGGATCAGCACACTCGCGCCGTCATGAAGCTCGCACGCGACCAGCGCACGTCATGGGAGCCAGTTGGCGCAGACGGCGTCGGTCTGCCAACGGTGCAAGGTGAAGTCCCCATGCTCGGCATCATCCCCTCGATCGTCGAGGTGCCCAGCATCAGCGAGGATGCTGAAGCTGTGCAGCTCCCCGAGAAGATCTCCGGCTTCTTCGCCGAAAAGATCACCGGCGCGGCACTCGATCGCCTGCCCGTGATCGATGACACCACACTGTGGGAGTCGAGCGATGCGGCCGACGCCTGCATCGACGCCTTCTTCGAGGGCGCTCTTCCAGCGCCAACCGATACGTGGGCCGACGCAACGTCGGACGAGACCATCGAACGTCTGGCGATGCAGGGTCTCGCCGCCCATCGCCTCGAACCGGTCGACGATCCCACCGACGACGCAGCGTTCGTCGTCGATCTGTCCTGGCTGGTCGGGTACGAGGTGCGGTCCGGCTTTCTCCCCTTCGGTGCGTCTGCCTACTTTGACGCCGATGGCTCGGTGCTTCGCATCTATGTCTGTCATGACGACCGCACCTACACACCCGGAGAGGACGGCTGGGACCAGGCCAAGTGGGTCTGGAAGTCATCTGTGCTCACCGCCGTCGGCATCGTCGACCACCTGGGGTCGACCCACTTCCTCACATCCAACGTGGTCACCACGGTGGCGCGCGAGACCCTGCCTGTGGACCATCCGCTCCGGCGCTTGTTCAAGGCCTTCACCTACGGCGCGGCCGACGTCAATCGCGCTGCTGCCCTCACCCTGTCGAACCGCGGCGGCATCGCCCACCGACTGTGGTCCTTCACGTACGAGGGCTTGGCCCGGATGCTGCTCCGCGGCTACGA
>JBCCFL010000070.1:0-26321 GCA_039029735.1 Actinomycetota bacterium
ATCGTGGCTGAGTACGACATCGATCCTTCCCGGGTCTATGTGTCCGGCTTCTCCACCGGATGCATGCTCGCACAGAGGATGGCCGCTGAAGCGAGCGATGTCGTTGCCGGTGTCGCATGTATGAGCGGCTTCCGCCTCGTTCACGTCGCACCCGGCTACGAGCCAGTCCCGATGGCCGTGTTCAACGGCACCGACGACACCATCGCCCCGTACGAGCGCGGGTACTGGCCCGGGGCGGTCGCCAACTTCGACAGCTGGCAAGAGATCAACGGCTGCGCCGACGAGCCAACTGAGGTGTGGCGAGAGGGCGATCACGTCATGTGGCAGGCGAGCGACTGCGCGGCCGGGTCGCGAGTCGCTCTCGTGACTCTGGAAGGCGTCGGGCACGTGACGTACCGAGGCCATCATGGGCTTGACGTCGACACCACCCGAATGGCGTGGAAGTTCCTCGAGGGCTTGCCACCCGCCCCCTGAATGCGAACAATGCGGCGCCAGCGCACCGGCCGGGGACCGATCGGCGCTGGTCCGACCGGCCCCCCGCCGGGGAGCTAAGGGAGATTCCCCCTTCGGTCGATCTTGGGCGTACCAACGGTCGGCGTCGCGATGTCCGACGACGCTCGGTCGAGCTCTGCACGAGTTGACGACGATGTGTTCCGGGTGACGTGGTTGTCGTCGTCGATCCGGGCCGTGAGCCGCCCATCCTCAAACGTGTTCTCGGCGACCAGGAACTCGGTGCCACGTTCGGCGGGACCGGGAAGGATGAGGAGATCACGGTTGCCGTTGGTGTCGAACGTGTTTCGGTACACCGCGAAGTTCTCGGCTCGGCCTCGATCGGTCTTGTTCCAGAACGAGACCATGGCCCCGTCACCGTCGAAGGTGTTGTCGACGATGATGGTGTCTCGGAGTTCCTCGTACTCGCTCACGTGGTTGCCGAGTATGTAGGTGAGGACGGGTACGTCGTCGAAGTAGTTGTTCGACACGACGATTGGTCCTCGCCCGTTGCGGATCTTGAGCCCGCCTCGGGAGTCGGTCGGCCAACCTGAGAAGTAGTTGCCGGCGACGGTGACCCGTTCGTATCCCTTCAGGTAGACCACGTGGTCGACGGTGTAGTTGGGATCGGGATTCCCGTGGAACACGTTGCGCAGGATCTGGAAGTCGGTGGCCGACGACATGTCGAGGCCCTTGCTGTAGAACCCGCCGTCCCAGAAGTCGTACTCGTCGCCGTAGGTTGACATGTAGCCCGAGATTCGAGCCGCCATGTCGTCCGTCAGAGCGGACGAACGTGCGACGTCAGCGGTCAGGCCACCGATGACGTTGTCGGCGATGACCATCCCCGACGACTTCCAGGAACCGATCGCGTCGTTGTCTCCATACTCACTGTTGCCGCTGTTCACGTCGTTGCGGATGAGCACGTTGCCAGCGACGTACACACCCCTGGACTGGTTGACGTGGATCTGCTGGTCGTCTTTGACGTCGGTGATGAGGTTGTTGGTGATCTGGAGGCCATCGGCGGGCGTTCGAAGGGCATGGATCGAGATGTTGTCCAGCACGAGGCCATCGATCGCAGCGTTCGTGGCCGAGCTGTCCTCGCCGGCGACGATCCGTCGGGCCGATCCAGGCGCGATCAGGCGGGAGTGGCCGTCTTCGGCACCGTAGAGACCGACGCCATCGCGGAGATGCACATCGCCATCGATGCGGTAGTCGCCAGCAGCGAACCGGAGGCTGACACCATCACGCGACGCCTTCTCGATTGCGGTGTTGATCGCCCGCGCCCGATCGCTGCGAGCGCTGGGGACCACCCCATAGTCGCTGATCGCGACAATCCGACGGTTGCCGGCTTCGCCTGGTGAAACCACCACAGGAGCCGGCCGTTCACTTGTCGGCGGCGTTGTTGCCACTGTCGTTGGCGCCTGCGATGTTGTTGGCGGCTGCGTCGTAGTTGGCGCCTGCGATGTTGTTGGCGGCTGCGTCGTCGTCGTGGTCTCCGGTGACTCCTTGACAGGGTCGGGTTCGGGAACAGGACGTTGGGATGGCTTGGGTAGCTGGCCGGGCTGGAGGGAGGGCAGCTGCGTGGCGGGCGGAGCCGGTTCGGGCCGCCCGGTTGTGACGGGCTCGCTCGTGTGAGGGGGAACGATGCCGGTAGCCGCTTGTGATCGAAGCCGCTGACTCGAGCAGACCCACGTCGTTCCGATGGGGTCGCAATCAGCCCGGGGAAGCTCGCAGCCCTCGGCGAACTGGGCTCTGGCTTCGGCCAAGGTCTCGGCAGACGCGAGACAGTGGCCGGGACCGCGTAGGCCTCCTCCAGGCACTCCGGAGCCGATCGGCTCGCTGGAGCACACCCACACGTCACCTGTCCGATCGCAGTCAATGCGGGGCGGCGTGCAGGTCGAGTCATAGCCACTGCGCGCGTCGTCGAGGGTCGTCGCTCCGACCGCACACTCAGTTTGTTCCCTCGAAGCGTCGACAGACGTCACACTCGTAACGACCGCCACCGCAAGCACCAGCCCAACGACACACGTCAGGATGGAAGCCAGGTATCTCATGCCAACTGGTCCCTTCGTTTCGATTCGTGGCAGGAGTCGTTGTCCCGGAGGGTCGACCGCCTGCGTTGCCCCATCTACCCATTTCCGGAACCAGGCCTCGCGTGACAACGTTCTGGCGAAGCGCCAACAAGCCTCGTGGTCGCCTTCTTGCCTCCGCGGGTTCGCGCTGCGGGCGGTGAACGGAGCTGCGGCTACGGCCCGGAGCTGTGTCCGATCTGCTCGCTCGAGCACCGCCAGCCACCATCAAACTGATCGCAGTCGACGCGCGGCTGCGAACACGCGTCTTCGTAGGCCTCGCGAGCCTCCACCACTGTTGCCCCTTCGGCCATACACGGCTCATCAGCCAAGGTCGCCGCCCGCTGCGTGCTGGTTTCGACAGCCGGCACCGTCGTCGGCGGAAGCTGGCTGCCTTCGGTGGTCAGATCATCCTGGGGTGCACGGTCGCCGCTCGGTACGGCAGTCGCCGTGGATGCAACCGAGGTCGAGCTCGTCATTGGCGGCACCACCGAGCTGGCCGGAGCGGAATGAGCGGGTGCTTCACTGGCCGGTTGAGACTCCTGCGCAGCGAGTACCCCGTCCGCCTCAACGTCTGGTTGTGTCGCGCTCACGACGAAGCCGACACATGCGACGAGGGCCAAGCCGACACCGACCAGGACCGGGGCGCGATAGCGAAGTCTCGGCCGCGATCGAACACGACGATCGACGCGAGGCAGACGTTCAGCGGCAGCTGTGGCGACGATGGCGGCAAGCGCACGCTCAGACTCTTCTCCTCGGTCGACGTGATCGATGTCCACCGTTGCAAGAGGGTCGAGGTCTGCGAGCAACGTACCCAGCTCCTCGTCGGACAGTCGACGCCGCAGACGTCGTTGCGGTCTGTGTCGCATCAGCTAGAGCTCCTCGGTCGCAGCGAGCGCTCGACGAAGACGACGACGAGCGCGACGAAGTCGTTGCCTGGCAGCCTGTGGAGAGATCCCAAGCACCGTTGCCATCTCGGCGTGCGAAAGACCGTCCCAGGTCGTTCCCAACACCAACTCGACGTCATCGGCTGGGAGCGTCTTCAGTGCCTCGACCAGCCACGACCGAGTCTCGTACGGCTGCTCGGGTTGGAGGTGATCGACCATCACCACAAGATGACCAGCGACCGCCTGCACGAGCCGGTCTTGGCGATAGCGACGCCGATCCTCATTGGCCATCAGATTGCGAGCCACACCTATCAGCCACGGGCGAGTTGCGGGCTCACTCGGCACATCCGGCCATCTTCTCCAGGCCACGACGAACGTCTCCGACACGATGTCTGCCACCTGATCGTGAGCACGCCGCCGGGCCACATAGGCCGTCACCGGCCCGAGGTGGCGACGATACGACGCAGCGAACGCTGCCCGAGCCACGCTTGCCGAGCCGTGTTCGGGCACGCCGAGAGCACGCGAGCCGGTCGTGCGACTCTCTCCACAGGCTGACTCCGGCACCCTCTGGGTCAACGAGAGATCAGCCGTCATCGGAATCGGTCATGCCGGCACAGGAAGCCAGCGGCAATCGGCTCCGCCTGCCTGTACCCGCGGCGTCGCCGATGCGACGGGGCCATGCCCGTCGCATCGGCGAACGTGCAATCCCGCAAGAGTCGGCAGGGCACCGCGAATCTCCCATACACCTACGTGTCCGCGAGCACCCACGACGTGACGAGCCGGTTCCCGAATTCAACGACGTTGTCATCATTCGATACGACCGTCACCACACGGCAAGAAGTTGCGCGCCGCAGATCAGCCCACCGACGCCGCTGCCGCTTGCTACTAGACGGTCGGTCAACTAGCATCGGGCCGAATGCAGGACATGCCCCAGGTGAGCCCCAAGCAGCGGCTGCTCGATGCCGCCGATCTCCTGATGTACCAGCGCGGGTTCGAAGCGGTCGGTGTCGCCGACCTGTGCAGCACGGCCGACGTTCGCAAGGGCAGCTTCTACCACTTCTTCGAGTCGAAGCAGCAGCTGGCGATCGACATGCTCGACCAGTCGTGGGAGCGAACGAAGACCACTCTCTTCGCAAGCTCAGTGACCGACCAGAGCCTGTCTGCGCTGGACGCCCTCGACACCTACGGGCGCCTGCTCGCCGAGAACCTGGAACGGGTCAGCCCCGGCGACGACGCCGTGCTCGGGTGCCGCTTCGGCAACTTCGCAGTCGAGCTGTCGGCTCGGGACCAGATCGTTCGCGACAAGGTCGCTGCGATCTTCGCCGAGATGAGCCACCTGATTGCCGAGACGATCGAGCGGGGTGTCGAGCGCGGCGAGCTTCACTCGGGTATCGACCCCAACGAGGCCGCCACTGACCTCGTGGCGCACATGGAAGGCCTCATGGTCCTGGCGAAGGCACGACGTGACCCGTCGCTGCTGCTCCGCCTCGGCCCAACGGCCCGGCGCCTCCTCACGTGAGCGCCGCCCGCAAATCGTCAGGCCCCGCCTACCACGACGAACGACTCTCATCCGATCCACCCGACCCCAATCGCACTCGTGAGGTAGCCGAGCCATGCCAACAGATGACGCCATTCGCGAGCGAGTCGGGGGCATCCCGACTCCCGACTTCGAAGACACACCGGTTGCCGTCGCGCCGGATCTTCGTGAGGCCAAGGTCGCGATCGTCACCACGGCAGGGCTGAAGCCGGCCGGCGAGGTGGCCTTGTGGCAACCGACCGACGGGTCGTTCACGGTGCTGCCCAGCCACGCCCGCGATGTGCAGCTCGCCCACTTCTCACCGAACTTCGACCGGTCAGGATTCGCAGCCGACCTGAACGTGGTCTACCCCGTGGATCGGCTGGAGGAGATGGCCGCCGCCGGCGAGATCGGAGCGGTCGCCGATCGCCACCTCTCGTTCATGGGCGCCCAGTTCGACGCCACGTTCTCCACGATCCTGCTCGACTCGGGCCCCGCAGCGGCCAAGACGCTGCTCGACCAGGACGTCGACGTTGTACTCCTCACCCCCATTTGACCGTTCTGCACGCGCACCGTGGGTGTGCTCGCACGAGTCTTCGAAGAGGCTGGGCTCGCAACCGTCGGCCTGTCCCTCGTCCGCCAGCAGGCGGTCAACGTCAAGGCGCCCCGATTCCTCCACGTGGAGTTCCCCCTCGGCCGACCCCTCGGCCGGCCCGGTGATGCCGACTTCCAGCGAGACGTGATCCGACGCGCCTTCGCGTTGCTCGAACGCACCGACGTGCCGGTGCTGGAGGACCACCCCGAGGTGATCGTCGACGACGGGGAGGAGGCGGCCTCGTGCACGCTCCCGCCACCGTTCGATCCGAACCTCCACCCCGCCATCGACGAGGCCAAGGGCCTCATCCCCGCCTACCGACGACAGGTCGAGGCCGCCGGCGGACGCACTGCGCTGGGTCGCGTGGGCGACGTCGACGCGATCGCCGACCTCATCACTGCGTTCATCGACCTGTCCACCGGCAGTTCGCTCGCCGACGTTGGCATGGATCCGGACTCAGTTCGGGCGGCCGGGCAGGATGTGCGCGCCTTCTATGAAGAGGCCGGCCTATCCCTATCAGAGCACGTGCCCGGTGCCCGCCAGATCGAGACCTGGTTCTACACCGAGACCAAGACCGGCGCGGTGATCAAGGCAGCGGCCGCCGCATTGCGCGAGGCGGGCGAGGATCGGAACACCTGGTACTACCTTGCGCCCGGCCAGCACACTCAGTAGATCGCCGAGCCTCGCCCGGGCGCACGCGGCGCAGTCGTCGGCTGAGCGCGTCGGCCAGCGCGAATCAGAACCCGGCTGCCTCACACTCGTTGACGCTGACGGGGCCGGGCGCCGCATCGCACTCATCGCGCATCTCGTTCTCCAGGAGCACGAGATCGCTGAGTACGTTGCCGAATGCGAGCGGCCGACCACGAGGGTTCCACGTATCTTCCGCGTCCGTGAAGTCGCCTTCGAACGCAAAGCGCACCGGTGAATCGCGCGCGGTGAACGTGGTTTCGATTCTGAGGTCGTCCAAGTTGTAGTCACTGTCCCAGTCGAGCCAGCGCGCCACACCATACGACTGCCCCGACGTCGGCTCGACCTTTGACCAAATCGACACCACCGTGTTTGTCCAGAACATACTGTTGTCCCACGCCAGCGGCGTGGAAACCCAGTACCTGGCCCCGTTCCCCGTGACTTGGGCAGGGTTGAGATACAGGTTGATGCCGTCAACGATGTCTCGCATGTTGGCCCGTTGGGTCCGCAGCGTGAACACGTTGAGCGCGTGTTCCTTGTCCCGAACCTCGCTCAACCGGGCCGACTGCTTGTATTCGAAGCGTCCCGGATCATCGAGGGTGTTCTCCAGGAGCGAGACGACGAACGAGATGAGCACGACAGCCACCATCGCCATCGGCCCGAGCGACATGCTGAACATGGCCAGCACCCCGAGCCCCACACCGAGCACCTGGAACACGTCCTGAGTGCTGGTCTGCTGGAGCGGGTCGCGAGCTTCGCGATACAGATTGACCGCGTCGATGCCGGTCAGGATGTTGCTGAAGCCGCCGATGATGCGGAGCCCCATCGAGTTGCCGTGGTACTCGATGTTGTAGACCGAACGGCTCCAGGCATCGTTGCCGGCTTCTACCAAACCGGCGCCGGTGTCGACGAAGTTCCAGAAGAAGTCGATTCCGTCCAACTCGTCCAGCACATTGACCGAGTAGCCGCTCCGATCCAGCACGGCCTCGCCTGCGATGTGGGCGAAGGGCATCATCCGGTATACGTAGCTGTAGTGACGAATGTCGTCGACGACGAACTGCTCCTCGGCCGCCCGAATGGTGTCGATCAGGTCGGGACGTGCGGCGATCGCTGCCCGCAACGCTGTCTGCTGTGACGTCGACAACGGGCGCAGCTGCATGCTGTCCAGCTGGCCACGATCACCCGTCCACCACGGGTTGCCCTCAATGCCTCCGGTGAGCCCGATCTCGTCGGCGATGGCCCACAGCTCGGCTTCAACCGGATGGAACGGCACGTACAGCTCATCTCCGGTGATGACCCCACAGATCGCTTCCGCAGATCCAAGGCCATGATGACCGGCGCCCTTCGCCCTCACTCGAATCTCGTAATCTCGCTTGAAGAGGGAGTCGGGTACGTTGCCGATCGTGAAGTAATGGCGCTTGGGCGCCGAGTAGTCAGCGGACACGCTGTGTAGCTCGTCCCATCCGCCGCCTTCGTACCTCAACTCGAGCTCGAACTCGTTCGTGTGGATGCTCCCTCGCCGGTCGAACTCGATGTACGCCTTGTCGTGATGGGAGTCGCGGGGCAGCAACCGAAACGCGTCGGGATCGCCGCAGAGATCCTGATCACTGCCGTTGTGGGTCGGACGCGGACCGGACGGCTTGTTGGACGGCACGTCGATCGCTGTCACCTTCTCCCCGGAATCAGGCCCCTCGTCGATCGATGGGGGCGCCGAGGGGAATCCGAAGTCCGGGTCGGGGTCGGGAACGTCTCCGCCGAGGCCACACACGTTGAACATCTGGGACGACACCTCGGCGCCGAACGCGTTTCGCACCGAGACGAGCTGCCAGCCCACGTCAATGTCCTTGATGGTGATGCGATGGCGCCACCGATTGCCGTTGACCAGAATTGGTTCGGTCACGCCACTGTGCGACACGAACAGGTTCTGCTTGGGCGCACCCATGCTCGTGAACGTGAGCTTCAACGTTCCCGACGAGAGATCAATACAGCTCATCGCCATCGACACGACAGTGGGCGGGGACGCATCGGGATCAGCCACGTAGACACAGACGTCCTCAGCCTTCTCGCTGATCGAGTAGACGCCGTTGTTGTTCTGGGGCTTGGCGAACAGGTTCATGATGCACGCCCGGCCTGTCTTCGTCGGCGTGAAGCTGTACGACGTGGCAGTCCGGACACCTCTGAAATAGTGGCCAGGGCCGACGACGGTGTAGTTGTAGCCGCCGACCGCATTGGCCACGGCCGGCCATTGGAACGTGACCGTGTCGCCCAACTCGTAGACGTGCTGGGTTGCCGTGGGAGTCGGAGTGGCCAGCGGCGTTGCTGCACCTGCGGATTCCTCGCTGGCCACAAGGCCAGCAGCCACCAAAATTGGCGCCAAGAGCAGCGCCACGACTGCCTTCACCGACCACGTCGGCAGACGAGTGATCTCTGAATATTTCAATGTCGCCCCTTCCAAACCGATGCGAAGGGTAACCGTATGAACACGCGTCTTGTCAAACAGCCATGCAATGACATCGGCCGCATGGCCGGTCGAATTGATGCCGGTTCGGAGCGGGACGACTCCCCGATACGAGTGCAGTACGCCTCAGTGTTCGGCCAGGATCCGGCCAAAGCCGGTGATGCGATCGTCAACGCCCGTGGCCCGGAGCGCATGCCAGAGCGTGGCCACGTTGATGGCGAGCACCGGCTTGCCCAGCTCCTCCTCCAGCGCGGCCGCCTGGCGGACGAACGACAGGTTGGTGCCCACCTGCACGATGGCATCGACTGAGGGGGCGTCGATCTGCTCGATCACCTCGACCAGCCTCGGGGGTTGGACCTCGGCGATGCTTGTGGCCGAGTCGCAGCGGAGCCCTGTCACTGCGGCCACCGAGAACCCGGCCTCGGCGAAGAACGTCGACACCTGACGATCCGCCACCGGCTGATACGGGCTGAACACAGCCAGGCGCTCTGCCCCGAACGCCCGGAGCGCGTCACGGCACGAACTGGCACCGGTCGACACGGCGAGGCCGCTCTGCTCACGCACCCTGGCCTCGAACGCGGTGTTGCCGGCGACGCCGCCCCAGAACGTCTCCGCCGACATGCCCATCAAGAGGTGAGTGGGCTTGGCTGTGACCACGTCGCGTATGGCAGTGACGATCGACTGGCGGATCTCACCGAGAAGCGCCTCGAAGTCCTCGTCGCTCCCGAGCGCAGGGTTCTCGATGTACATCCGCCCGGCGTGGAAGGTGACACCTTCCGGTCTGATCATGGCCAGGTCGTGCTCGACCACGGTGTTGGTCGACGGGATGATCACCGCCATCCGGCCCCGGGGCCCAACCGTGGAGACAGCGTCGGTCACAAGCCGACCTCAGCCAGCTCGTCTCGCATCTCGTCGATCGCAGTCAGCATCGACGCCTGCATCACGAACGCCCTGGCCTCCACGGGATCGGCGGCCCGTGCCTCGATTGCGTCGAGCGCCTTCTTGCGGGCGGCGCTGTCAGGGGCCGACAAGCTCACCGCGTTCTGGTGCGTGTGACGCCTCACGAACTCGATGGCCAGCCGCCGGCGCATCTCGGCGTAGTGATCGAGACGCTCGTCGCCGAGGGTTCCGTCGAGCACGCCGGCGAGCCCCGCCCCGAGCAGGATGGCATCGTGCACGCCGCCGTTCATTCCCATGCCGCCGAGGGGGTTGTTGATGTGGGCAGCGTCGCCCGCCAGCACCACGCGGCCCACCCGGAACGTGTCGGTCACGCGCTGATGCACGCGGTAGATGGTGCGGTGGCCGATCTCATAGTGCTCTGATCGGGCGACGACTGACTGGAGCCGGCGCTCGCAGGCCTCGTCGCTCAGCGCCTCGTCGTCGGACTCCCCTGCGTCGACCGGGAACAGCGCCCGCCACAGATCGACGGTGCGTAGCAGCACCAGCCACTCGTCCGGATCGGAGATGTAGTTGACGTAGGCGAGGTCGGGAAGGTGGTCGGCCAACTCATACGGGGTGGACACCAGTACGTAGCGGTCCTCGTAGGTGATCCCATCGAAGCCCAGGCCGAGCGACTTGCGCACGTTGCTGGCTGCCCCGTCAGCGGCGAACACCGCGTCGAACCGGTGGGTGACCCCATCGGCCAGGGTCAGCTCGGCGTGGTCGCCGTGATCGGCTGCACCCTCCACCGATGCACCGAAGCAGATGTCGAAGCGGTCGTCGATCTGCAGCCGGTCGAGGAGGATCTCGCAGAGCTTGTACTGCTCGCATTGCAGCCGGAACGGGTAGCGAGTCACGTCAGCCACCGTGGCGATGTCGAACGACGCCACCTGGCCCCGCCGACGGTCGCGATAGGCGAAACGCGGAGCCACGAGGCCACGCTCGATGAGCGCGTCGACCACATCGAGGCCGTGCAACAGCTCCAGAGTGGCCGGATGGAAGGTCGAGGCCCGCAGCTCTCGGGGCAGCTCAGGCGCGGCCTCGAACAGCGTCACCCGAACACCGCGATCCACCAGCACCGCCGCCGCCACGCAACCGACCGGTCCGGCGCCAACGACGGCGACTTGAGCTCGGGGCGCTGCCATCAGGTCAGCTGCGAGATCTCGAACAGGTGCCCGTCGGGATCGCGGAAGAACGCTCGGATCTCGCCGCCTCGATCGAGGGGTGGAGCCAGGAACGCGGCGCCACGTGAGCGCAGCAGTTCGTAGGTGCCGTGGCAGTCAGCGACCCGGAAGATGATCTGCCCGCTCGCTCGATCAGGATCCTCGGGCGACACCAGCGTGACCGTGGGCTTCTCCGGCGATGGCTCCCCGCCGGTCACGAGCAGCAGCCAGTTTCCGAGGAGTTCCAGCACCACCGAGGTGCCGCCGTACTCGCCGAACACCGAGGCGTCGAGCACGTTCACATACCAGTCGCGGCTGGCCCCCGCATCGGCGACCACCAGCATGTGAGTGAGTGCATCGGCTTCGAATCGCTCCACCCACTCACCCTACTCCCGGCTAAGTCGGCGTTGAATCGGGCTCGGCGTCGGTGAGATCGCGGTCTTCGAGTTCCCAGGCGTGGTCGAGCATGTGCCAGGCACAACGACGGATGAGGAACTGCAGGGCCCACGAGCGCGCCGATTCGCCTCGTTCGTGATGGCTGCGAATCGCCTCGGCAACGGCGCGGCGGTAGGCGGCGAGCGCCTCGGGGTCGTCCCGGGTTTCCAACGGCACCTTCACGCCGACCTTCGGTGCGAACTCGTCGATCTCTGCGCCGTTCACGTGGGCGATGATCTTCTCCTTCTCCCTGCCACCGCCACGCGGGCCCTTGCGAAGCTCGGGCGACACCCGAGCGGCCATCTCGTCGAAGGTCGCCCACGACGCCTGGAGCAACGCAAGCTTCCGGTCGAACTCGGCGTCGGTCA
Organism: Actinomycetota bacterium; assembly: GCA_039029735.1. GTDB lineage: Bacteria > Actinomycetota > Acidimicrobiia > Acidimicrobiales > SZUA-35 > CADEDH01. The sequence continues at coordinate 11,607 of JBCCFL010000070.1, forward strand.
TGGGATCGAGTTCGGGGGCAGCCGTCCGGCCGGAGACGCCGTAGTAGTCAGTCATCCCGATGCCCTCGACCTGCTCCACCACATCGAGATCGCCGAGCCGGGCGAACTCGGCGCCATAGCCGGCCAGCTCGGCCACCTTGGCGAACCTGGGTCGATACGACTCGAGCACGGCCAGCGGGTCACCGCGCAACGTGGTGCTGCGATCCCACCCAGGCCAGTCGAATGCACTGGCCACGATGCGCTTCTTCTTGCCGCTCTCGAGCATCACCCGAACAGGCGCAACCATGGCCCTACACAGTACGTTGCGGCGCAGGCCCCGTCGATCAAGCCCCACGCGTTGATCGGAGTGCAGCCTGGGCTGAGGCGAGGCGGGCCACCGGTACCCGGAATGCCGAGCAGCTGACGTAGGCCAGACCGGCATCGTGGAAGTACTCGATCGATGCGGGATCGCCACCGTGTTCGCCGCACACCCCGGTTTCCAGCGCCGGGTTCGCCCGCCGGCCGAGGTCGTTGGCGTGGCGCACGAGCCGACCCACTCCGCCGACGTCGAGGGTGGCGAATGGGTTGTGGTCGAGGATGCCCTGCGCGAGGTATTCGGTGACGAAGGCGTTCTCGGCGTCGTCCCTGCTCATGGCGAAGGTCGTCTGGGTGAGGTCGTTCGTTCCGAACGAGAAGAAGTCGGCGTGGCGCGCGATCTCGTCGGCGACGAGCGCAGCCCGTGGCACCTCGATCATCACGCCCACCTTGTAGGCGATCTCGACCCCGGTCGCCGCAGCGACGTCGGCGGCCACCGAGTCGATCACGGCTCGCTGCGCTGCGACCTCGTTGGCGTGACTCACCAGCGGCACCATGATCGCCGGCTGCGGCGCGCAGCCCTGCTCCGTTGCTGCCACCGCAGCCTCGAAGATGGCGCGAACCTGCATCGCCGTGAGATCGGGCTGAACGATCCCGAGACGAACCCCGCGCAACCCCAGCATGGGATTCGCCTCACTGAGCGCATCCACGGCATCGAGCGTGAGCGTGGCCGCCGCCAGCGCAGCCGTCGCCTGCTCCACCGCTGCCGGCTCGCGGTCGGCATCGAGTGCGTCGAGCTGGGCGCGCACCGCGTCCACCTCGCTCACGAGGCCATCCCGCTCGGGCAAGAACTCGTGCAATGGCGGGTCGAGGAGCCGGATCACCATCGGGAGCGGATCCATCGCCTGGAACAGTGCGGTGAAGTCCTCCCGCTGGTGCGGGAGGAGGTCGAGCGTCGACCTTCGCCGGGCCGCTGGCTCGCGGGCGGTGATCATGCGCTGCACGAGACGCAGTCGGTCGGGGTCGAAGAACATGTGCTCCGTGCGGCACAACCCGATGCCGTCGGCACCGAGGGCACGGGCCACCGTGGCCTCGGCTGCGGTGTCGACATTGGCCCGAACACCGAGCACCCGAACCTCGTCGGCCCACCCGAGGAAGCGGATCACCGCCGGATCGTCGAGCGCGGCTGCCGTCGTCTCCATCTGCCCGAGATGCACCGCGCCAGTGGTGCCGTCGATCGAGAGCCAGTCGCCCTCTACAACGAGCTGGTCGCCGATTCGGGCCTGTCGATTCTCGACGTCGATGTGCACGTCGGCGGCGCCGGCGATCGCCGGCTTGGCGAACTGCCGGGCCACGAGGGCGGCGTGGCTGGTGCGGCCGCCGGTGGCGGTCAGGATCCCGACGGCGGCCAACATGCCGTGGACATCGTCGGGCTTGGTCTCGGGCCGCACCAAGATCACGTCATGGCCGGCCCCGGCCAACTCGACGCAGCGATCGGGATCGAAAACGGCGATCCCGACGGCGGCTCCCGGCGACACGTTCAGACCAGAGGCCACCGGCTCGCGGGCCGAAGCCGCGAACTGTGGGTGCAGCAGCGCTTCGAGCTGATGGGTGGTGACCCGCTCCAGTGCCTCCTCACGCGAGATGAGGCCCTCCTCGACCAGGTCCACCGCGATGCGAACCGCCGCCATCGGCGTCCGCTTTCCCGCCCTCGTCTGCAGCAGCCAGAGCCGACCGTGCTCGACGGTGAACTCGATGTCCTGCATGTCGCCGTAGTGCTGCTCGAGGAGGCCGGCCATCTGTGCCAGTTCGACGGCGACGTCGGGAAAGGTCTCGGCCAGAGCCTCGATCGGCGTTGTGGCCCGCGTGCCCGACACCACGTCCTCCCCCTGCGCGTTCACGAGGAAGTCGCCCTCCAGTTGCGCCGCTCCGGTGACCCCGTTGCGCGACAGCACGACCCCGGTGCCCGATGACGGGCCGGTGTTGCCGAAGACCATCGAGACGACGTTGACCGCTGTGCCCAGATCGTGATCGATGCCGACGGCGGTTCGGTAGTCGACGGCGCGGGTCGCGTTCCAGCTGGCGAAGACCGCCTCGACGCTGAGCCGGAGTTGGGCCAACGGGTCACTGGGCACCGACTGACCTGTCTGGGCCGTGATTGTGGACTGGAACGCATCGACTAGTTCGACCAACGCCTCCGCCGACAGTTCGTCATCGCGTTCCACCCCGGCGCGGGCTCGGGCCTGGGCCAACAGTGCCTCGAACTCGCCCTGGTCGACACCGAGCACGATGGATCCGAACCCTTGCACGAAGCGGCGATAGGAGTCGTAGGCGAATCGTCGATCGGCGGTCTGCTCGGCCAGCAGCTCGACGACGGTGGGCGTCATCCCCACGTTGAGAACGGTGTCCATCATCCCGGGCATCGACACGGGCGCCCCCGAGCGAACTGCCACCAACAGCGGGATCGGACCGGCCCCGTAGCGCTTGCCGGTCACGTGTTCGAGCTCGCGCAGGGCCGCCATCGTCTGGGCCCACACCTCATCAGGCAGGGCTCCGAGGTCGAGATAGGCATGGCAGGCCTCGGTGCTGACCACGAAGCCCGGCGGCACCGGGAGTCCCAGCCGGGTCATCTCGGCCAGATTGGCCCCTTTGCCGCCGAGGAGTCGTCGAGCATCGGCGCTCAGCACGATGGCGTCGACGTTGCTCAGGTGGTGGACGTAGGTGGACATGAGAGGCTCCTTCGGTGACGAGCTTGAATCACTGACGGCCGCACCGTTTCAGGGGCCAGCGCCGACCATGGTCACGGTGATGGCATAGAGACCGAGCAATACGACGCCCTCCCATCGCACCACCACCCGCTTGGTGATCATGAACACGAGCGCGACCAGCGACACCAGCACCATGACCGAGGCGCCGGTGATGGCCACCGCTGATCCCGCTGCAGCGCCGTTGCCGAGCAGCCCGACGGCGGCCCCGACACTGAGACTGTTGAAGAGGTTCGAACCGAGCAGATTGCCGACGATCAGGCCAGTCTCGGCCCGACGGGCGGCCACGATCACCGTGACCAGCTCTGGCAGCGAGGTGCCTACCGCCACGATGGTGAGGCCGACCATGCCCGTGCTGACGCCCAGGGCCTCAGCCAGCGAACCCGCCCCCCACACCACCAGCCGGGCACCGACGAGGGTGGCCACAAGGGCAACGGCGGTCCGCACCAACTCCACGACCAACCCCGACCCTGCCGAGTCGACCGAGTCGACCGCGTCGGCCACGACGTCGTCCTCCCCCGGGGCAACAAGGAGCCACGTCAGCGCACTGATCATGAGCACGAGGAGCACGAGACCCTCGGCACGACCGATCCCGCCCTGAACCACCACGGCGAACAGCAGGCCGGACCCGATCGCCAGCGGTGCCTCCCGACGGATCGCGGTGGGCGGCAGCGGGAGACGGGCAACCAATGCCGCTGCGCCGAGCACCAGGCTGAGGTTGGCGATGTTCGATCCGACGATGTTGCCGATGCCGAACGCCGCGTCACCCTGACGGGCGGCCAGACCCGAGACCAGCAACTCAGGGGCACTGGTGCCGAAGCCGAGCACGACGGCGCCGACCACCACCGGCGTGAGAGAGGTGCGGTTGGCCAGCCGGACGGCGCCGTCAACGAAGTGATCCGCCGCCTGCACCAGCACCGCCAGGCCAACCACCAGCGCCAGGAGTGCGAGTACCGTCATCGCGACGGGGCCGCCAGAGCAGCGAGCCGGGGCTGGTGCCGGCGGTTCACCGTGTAGTGGTGGTTGCCCACCCGCCATTGGGCGGAGACGGCCGTGCTCGACACCTGACGGATCGAGTGGCGATCGACGCGTTCGTCGAGCGCAGCCACCGCCACCTGACGGAAGCGGCTCCCCCGGAGGAGCCGGAGTTCCCCGTCGGCCAGGACGGCCAGCACTCGATATTCGGTGCCGGCCAGCCACGCCACCGCGCCACCCACGAGCCCGATGCCAACCACGCTGCTCACGCGGTCGAAGCCCACGGCGGTGGCGAGCGCGGCACAGGCGAGGACGGCGACCAAGGCGAAGGGGACAGTCAGGCGCCCCGTTCGCCCCAGGTACACCGCGGTCGACGCGTCGGCGCCGAGGTGCCGGCGGACCGACGCCAGCAGCACTCGCTCACGCACGGAGTCGACTCCTGACCACCGCCGTCACCGGATCAACCCGTTTGCTGGTTCAAGAACGAACGCTCGGCCAAGCCATGCCAGGCCGACACGCTGTCGCGATAGTCCCGCCATGGTCCGAGGATCTCGCCGAAGGTGGAGTCGTCCGCGGCCAGGCCGTCGAGCACCGACTCGGTCTCCTCCTTGAACGCACCCATGATCTCGGGCGAGAACTCTCGCAGCTCGGCGAACTCCTGGATCTTCACCAGATCAGCAGGGTTGAGCACGTCGTACTGGGCGATCGTCTTGGTGTGGGCGTACATGGCCGCCATCTCGATGGCGGCTTGGTACTCCTCGGGCAGGTCGTTCCACAGGTTGAGGGGAAACTGAACCTCCAGGGTGGTGCCCGGCTCCCACCACCCTGGGTAGTAGTAGAAGAGCTGGCCGTCGAACTGATCGAGGCCGAGGATCAGGTCGTCGGTCGGGCCGACGAATTCAGCGGCATCGATCGCTCCGGTCTCGATGGCGGGCAGGATCTCGCCGCCCGGCAGCGAGACCTGCTCACCGCCCAGATTGTTGAGCACCTGCCCGGCGATTCCGGGGATCCGCATCGTGAGGCCCTGGAGGTCGGCCACCGTGTTGATCTCCTTGGTGAACCAGCCGCCCATCTGACAGCCCGTACCGCCGGCCGGGAACGTGATGATGCCGTGGGTCTCGGCGTAGAACTCGTTCAGCATCTCCAGCCCACCGCCCTGGAAGAGCCATGCGTTGTGCTGGCGCTGGGTGAGGCCGAACGGCATCGACGTGCCGAAGTTCTGCACCGGGCTGAGACCGGTGTAGTAATACGACGCCGTGTGACCGGACTGCACACCGCTGTCGCGCACAGTCGGCAACACCTCCAGCCCGCCAACGATCTCACCGGCCGGTCGAGCGTTGATCACGAAACGACCGCCCGTCAGGCGGCTGACGGTTTCGGTGAAGAGCGTGGCCGAGCCGAACAGGGTCACCAGACCGGTGGGCCAGCTCGTTGCCATCTCCCACTCGATCTCGGGCCCGTTGGACGTCAACTCGATGGAATCGGCATCGGCCTCGTCGGTGCCGCTGCCGCTCACGGCCGCATCGTCGTCGCCGTCACCGCCGCAGGCGGCGAGGACGGCCGAGCTGGCGGCGAATCCAGCGAGCGCCAGGCCCCCCTTGCCGAGGAAGGCCCGTCGATTCATGTCGACTGTGTCGTCGTTACTCATGTTGCTCCCCTTCGGGTGTATGGAGTCAGCGACCGCTAGCCGAAGACCCGTAGTGACAGCTCAGTGATCTGCGGAACGAGCGCGAGCAGCACGAGGGCCAGCCCCTGCAGCGCCATGAAAGGCAGCGCTCCCTTGTGGATGTCGGCGGTCTCCACCTCGGGTGGGGCCACTGACTGGAGGTAGAACAACGAGAAGCCGACCGGGGGCGAGATGAACGCCATGTTGAGGTTCACGGCCATCAGCACGGCGAACCAGATCTTCTCCTCGCTGGTGAAGCCCAGCTCGACCATGGCTGGCACGAAGATCGGCACCACGATGAAGGTGATCTCGAGGAACTCGAGATTGATCCCCAGGATGAACACGGCGATCATCGCCACGAGTACGAAGCCGAACTTGCCGCCGCCGATGGAGGTCAGCCACTCCGAGGTCTGATCCGAGCCACCGAGCTGGAAGAACATGGCGCTGAAGAAGGTCGAGGCGAACAACAGCGACATCACCAGCACGGTGATCGATGCCGTCGACTGGGCCGCCGCACGGGCCTCCGATGGCGTGAAGCGCCACGTCGGCTCCACGTGGGTGGCGCCGTCACCACTGAGAAGCCGGTCGACCAACCAGTTGAACACGGTGAGCAGCAAGGCCCCGAACACGCCGACCGCGCCGGACTCCGATGGCGTGGCGATCCCACCGAAGATCGCGGCGAGTACCGCCACGATCAGGACGACCGTCGGCACGATCGAGACCAGCACCTCGGTGGTCAACATCTTGCCTGCAAGGAGAACGACGGCGAAGACGACGAACGCAAGCCCGCCGTAGATGGCTGCGACCCGCCCGTCGATCAGCATCAGCGCCAGTGCCACCTGAACGGCCAGCAACAGGGCGATCGTCAGCTTCACCCCGATCGACGGATTGCCCGGAATCGCCCGGAGTTCGGGGGCCATCGCGGGTCCGACCCCGGGGCGAATCCAGGAGATGATCAGGACGTAGGCCAGGTAGAGGCCAGCGAGAAGGAGCCCGGGAAGGAGAGCGCCGGCGAAGAGTCCGAGGATGCCGACACTGAGCTGCTGCGCCAGCAGGATGAGCACGATGCTCGGCGGCAAGAGCTGGGCCAGGGTGCCCGACGCAACGATGGCGCCGGTGGCGAGCTTGTGGTCGTAGCCCAGCCTGACCATGGCCGGGAGCGACAGCAGGCCCATCACGATGACGGTCGCCGCGGTGACACCCGTTGCCGCCGCCAACAGGGTGCCCACCACGACGACCGCGGCCGCCACTCCGCCTCGAAGTCGGCCCATCAGCAGCCCGATCGCATTGAGGAGCCGCTCCGCAACGCCGGAGCGCTCCAGAACGGCGCCCATCATCACGAACAACGGGACGGCCAACAGGTTGGCGTCGTTCACGTTGGTGAACCAGCGCTGGGGGAGGATGTTCAGCGCAGCCGGATCGAACGTGTCGGTCAGGTCGCCGATGAAGGCGAACAACAAGGCGTTTGCGGCGAAGGAGAAGGCGACGTTGTAGCCGGCGAGGATCATCGCCATGAAGGCGGCGAACATCACCATCGAGAGGAACACGCCAAGCTCGAGGCTGGCGTAGCCCGCCACCAGCAGAGCCACGGTGAGGGCGCCCGCTGCGAGCCACCACCAACGCCTCCCCTCGGTCTCGGGGGCAGCCGCGCCGCCGGCCATCACATCGTCGAGTTCAGGGGCGACAGCCCCGGCGTCTGCTGTCATGCGAGCTACTCGATCCTCATGGGAGCGTCGCGGCGGACGATGTTGCCGTACTCCGCTCGGTTGACCATCACGAAGCCGGTCTTGATGAGCTCGGCCACGACCTGTAGGCCGAACAACACGAAGGCCACGAAGAGCATCGCCTTGATCGCACCGACGGGGAGCTGACCGGCCTCGGTCGACAGCTCCCAGGTTTCCCAGACCCTCCACCCAGCCGGCCACGTGCCGTCGCGTTGACGGCCGAGGGCGATGGCGGCTGTGCCGTCGAGCAGGCGAACGGCCATGACGGCGAACGGCAGGAGCAGCAGCACGTGGATGGTGAAGTCGAGCGTGGCCTTGGTTCGATCGCTGAAGTTCTCCCACCAGAAGTCGATCCGCGGGTTCACCCCGTCACGCACCCCGTAGTTGAAACCGAGGATCGCGATCAGCGCGAACGACTGCCAGGCGACGCTCACGGCCTGCCCGTAGTAGATGTCCTGTTCGATGAGGCCGTTTCCGTACCGTGTGACCACGTTGAACAGCTGCACCGCGCAGACGACCCAGACGAGGATCCAGGTCAGTGTCTTCGTGACCGACGAGATCGACTCGATGGCGACGCGAAGGCGGTTGAGCAGGGCAGCATTGGCGGCGACGGCAATCACCGCCACGAGAAGCAGCCACTGCCAGAGTCGCAGGTTGCCAATCAGGTACCGGGTTTCGAGAACGGTGCTGTAGACGAGGGCGATCACCCCCACCCCGACGGCGGCCCATCCGATCGGGTGCAGCACGGCCCCAGCGGCATCGACGACGCCCGTCACGCCGGTCGGGTGGCGTTGGTCTCGGTTGTCCGTCAGCGCCGGGTGCGCGTCGTCCGCAGTCACGGTCATTCCCCCTTTCGCAGTGCGAGGAGCAGTAAACGAGTCGTGTGACGACGGTCGCAAGGGTTCTCGGGCCGTTCGCTGTCGACGGCTACGATCTCCCGGCGGGCGGGCCGCTTAGTGGCTCAGGGCCGCCGTTAAGCGGTCGAGCCTTGCCCGCACCGGGAGTGACTGCCATCGTGAGTTCGCAAGGGGGAATGATGCGCGAACTCGTGGTACTGGCCGTCGACGACGAAGACCATGCACTCAGCGATCTCGCATGGTTGCTCGGCCAGTCGGACGGGGTCGGGGAGGTGATCAAGGCTCAGAGCGGCACCCAGGCGCTGAAGCTGCTCGGCGCCCGCACCGACATCGACGCCTTGTTCCTCGATGTTCAGATGCCCGGTCTCAGCGGCGTCGAACTCGTCACCCTGCTTCGCAACTACAAACAGCCGCCAGCCGTGGTGTTCGTGACTGCGTTCGACCGGTACGCCGTCGAGGCGTTCGATCTCGAAGCCTGTGACTACCTCGTCAAGCCGGTCGACGAGGCCCGCCTCGACCAGACCATCCGCCGGGTACAGCGCCTTCAGGGCGGCGAAACGGTGGGCGACTCGTTCGCCACCCTCACCTGCCGAGTGGGTCGCAAGACCTACACGATCAACCGCGACGATGTGGTCCTGGTGGAGGCCGCCGGCGATCTCGTGCGCCTGTGGACTGACGACGGTGAGTCCCACTTGGTTCGCGAGTCGATCTCGTCGCTCACCGCAGCCTGGTCCGCCACCGGCTTTCTCCGGATCCACCGGAGCTTCCTCGTCCGGGCGGCCAGCATGGGCACCCTCAGAAGCAACGCCGGCTCACGATCGGTGATGGTGCTCGATCGGGAACTGCCCGTGAGCCGTCGCTACACCAGGCTTCTCGAGGAGTACGTCACGCGTGGACAGTGACCACCGCGACGACGACCGGAAAGTCGTCATGCACCCGCGTACCGCCGCGGCTCGACGCCAGGATCGGGCCCGGGTCTTCGGCGGCCACGTGCGCGGGTACACCGCTGACACCGACGAAGTCCTCGACCTGCTCCGAGCCCAGCGCCGCTTGTCGTTGGGGCTGCTGGCGCTCGTGATCGCCCCCGTGTTCGCCCTCCCGTTGCTGTTTCGGCTGATCCCGGCAATGGCCGACATCAGCCCGGTCGGCCCACTCCCGCTGCCATGGCTGCTGCTCGGGCCGGTGATCCTGTTCGCCATCGTTGGGGTGGCCGCCGTGCACAGCGCGCTGGCGAGCCGCATCGAGCAGCGGTGGGCGGCCACCCGCGTCGAGAGATGATCGCGACAACAGCCGTTCTCCTCGTGGTCGGGATCACCATCATTCTCGGCACCGCCAGCCTTCGGTACGCCCGAACGACCTCCAACTTCTTCGTCGCCTCCCGCTCGGTGAACCCAGTGTGGAACGCATTCGCGGTGTGCGGCGAGACGATGTCGGCTGCCAGCTACCTCGGTGTCCCGGCCTTGATCTTGGTGTTCGGCGTCGACATGCTCTGGACCTTGGTCGGATGGACGATCGGGTTCCTCTTGCTCTCGCTGTTTATCGCAGCACCGGTCCGGCGGTTCGGTTCCTACACGATTCCCGAATTCGTCGAGGGGCGCCTCGACGCACCCCAACTACGGCCCCTCGTCGCCATTGCGGTGATCGTGGCCAGTGGCTTCTTCTTGTTGGCCCAGCTGAAGGGGGCCGGTGTCGTGGCCCGCGAGCTCACCGGTGCCCCGTACTGGGTTGGTGTCGTGGTCGTGGGCGTGCTCGTCGCCTCCAACCTCAGCGCCGGCGGTATGCGAGGCATCACCTTCGTGCAGGGCTTCCAGTTCTTCTTCGTCGTGCTCGGGCTGCTCGTTCCTTTCATCCTGCTCTCCGCATCTTGGACCATCGGTGACCGCGAGCCGCTGAACGGCCCCGACGCTCCGGCGTTCCTCACCGACCGGGAGGTCTCCTACCCAACCGAGGTGGAGATCGACCTCCTGACCACGGCCGTCGTCGATGCCGACGGCACCATCGACGGCGCGCCGGTCGACGGTGCCATCACCTTGGACGAGGGCCGCCACGTGGTGGCTGCAGGCTCGACGATCACGTGGACTGCGGGCACCCCAGCACCGCACGAACAGGGGGTCGACCGACTGACCGGCGAGGAGTGGGCTGCCCCTCTTGGCGACAAGAGCCTTGGGGGAGGGCACCCTCTCTATTTCAGCTATGCGATTGTGCTCGCCAACATGTTCGGCATCATCTCGCTGCCTCACATCGTGGTGCGCTTCTACACCAATCCCACTGGCCGCGAGGCCCGCCGAACCAACGTGTGGGTGCTGGCGCTGATCGCCCCGTACTACGCCATGCTGCCGCTCATCGGAGGCTCGGCGCGACAGCTGGCGCCCGAAGTGCTCGGCAACGGCAACACCGACTCGGCCACCATCGTGGTCGGCCAACAACTGGCCGACGGTCTCCGAGGTGAGCTCATCGAGGCGGTGGTGTCGGCCGGAGCCGCGGCCGCCTTCCTCTCGACCGCCGCCGGCTTGTTGATCGCCATGGCGGGTGCGTTGAGCCACGACATCCTCTCCGCCGGTGTACCCCAGTTCCGGCTCTCGGTCTGGGCTGCCGCCGCGGTGGCCATCGTTGCCGGTCTGGCCGTTGAGCAGGTCGACATCAACATCCTCATCGGATGGTCGACGTCAATCGCCGCGTCGTCGATCGGTCCCCTCCTCGTCCTTGGCATCTGGTGGACGGGCTTCACCCGGCGGGGCGCGGTGGCCACTGTTGTCATCGGCGGTACCACCACCACACTTGCGGTGGTGGCCACGATCGTCGGCGTCGTCGAGTCGGGATGGCCGCTGGCCATCCTTCAGGTGCCGGCAGCATGGAGTGTGCCCCTGGCCTTCGCGGTGGGGATCGTGGTGTCGCTTGCCGACAAGGAGAAGGTGAGCCAGATCGGCCACAAGTTCGCCCTCATGCATCTGCCAGAGCGAACCGGCGACCCCGGAACGCCATCGTGAGGCGTCGCCTGCGAAGCCGGGACCGCCGGCCGTCGAGCGTGGACGACCTGACCGAGACGCTGGCAACGTTGAACGGCCTCAGCGCTGGCCTTCGCCACGGGCTCGACGACGAGGCGGCGTTGCGTATCGCCCGCTCGGTGCAGACGTTGCTCGGGTGCCGGGCCGTTGCGGTCACATCCGAGCAGACGGTGCTCGCCGAATTCGGCGACAGCCCACCGTGGCTACCCCAGGTCGAACAGCACGCAGCTCTCGTTCTCGAGCGGCGGCGCGGCCCCAAGCCAACGCTCTACTCGATGTCGCTGACAGCGGGACAGTCCGACGACGTCGCAGTCGCCGTGTTCGCCTCTGGTGGCGTGCCGATCGGCACCATTCATGCCCTCGCTGGACCGGCGGGCCTCGACATGAGGGCCTTGGGCGAACTGGCTGAGTTGGTCGGCTCTCAACTCCAGCTCGCCGAGGTGGAGCAGTCGCGAGCGAGAGCGGCCGAGGCAGAGCTGCAGGCGCTGCGGGCCCAGCTCTCGCCTCACTTCCTCCACAATTCGTTGACCGCGATTGCGGGCCTCATCAACACCGACCCGGCACAGGCCCGGTCGTTGGTCGCCAAGTTCGCCGAGTTCTTGCGCGCCAGCTTTCGCGATCAGACGGACCTCACCACCGTCAGTGAGGAACTGCGCCTCGTCGAGCTGTACCTCGATCTCGCCCAGGTTCGGTTCGGCGACCGCTTCGACGTGCTGCTGAACATCGCCCCTGAAGCGTTACCGGTCAGCGTCCCGGTGTTGTCGATTCAGACACTGGTCGAGAACGCGATCGGGCACGGCCTCGAAGCGAAATCGGGCCGGGGTTCGCTGTGGATCGTCGCCGAAGACGCCGGCCCCGAGATCAACGTGACGGTCGAGGACGACGGTGTCGGTATCGACCCCGAGGTGCTGCGGCGAGCGCTTGCCGGGGCCAGCGCAACAACGCATGTGGGGATTCTCGCAGTGGATGCTCGGCTGCGTTCGACGTTCGGGCCGGAATACGGGCTCACGATCAGCACCGCCACCGACAAGGGGACGAAGGTCACGATGCGGCTCCCCAAGAGCCGGATGCATCGGCGCTGAGCCACCAGCGTGATCGAATGCCCCACACATAGAGGACGGCCAATCGGCCGATGCGGCGAGCTGTGGCCCACGTGCCGCGGTGCCGCAATGCCCGCGGCTACCCGAGCCTCACACCGTTGGGCACCGGGGCCTCGGGCACAGCCAGCACCGGTGTGATCCTGTCCTGGTAGCCGATGTCCAAGAGCATTCCCTCGGACCGTTCGCCGAACATCGTTCGCGGTTCGAGGTTGATGATGAAGGCCGCCTGACGACCCTCGACCTCGGAGGGATTCTCCCGTTCCTGCTTCAGGCCCACGAGGATCTGTCGCGTGTGGTCGCCGAAGTCGACCGCCAGCTTGACAAGCTTGTCGGAGCCGTCGACATCGCCAACCGATGTGATGGTGCCGATGCGAATGTCGAGCGCGTCCAAGGCATCGAGCGTGACCGCTGGCTTGACTGCTCGTGGGGTGTCGTCGTTCGGCATGGTCTCCTCGGTTTCCGAGAGACAGCGAGCCTAGCCCGGCACTCCTCCGGGGGCCCGGCCCTCGGTGGCAGGGCTCAGCCGACCACGATTTCGTGAATGAGATCACGGCGCTCGACGCTCTATTCATTGGTGATCGAGTCACAGACCCACAACGCGACTGATCCTTCGGTGTTCCTGGCCGAGGCCGGTCCACGACTGGAGCGGGCGCTCGTGGCTCGCTTCGGGATCGACGACGGAGTGGATGCAGCAGCGGAGGCCATGGCCTACGCCATGACGCACTGGGATCGTGTGCACACGATGGCCAACCCCGCTGGCTACCTCTACCGGGTTGGTGAGAGCCACGGCCGGCGTCTTGCGAGCCGCTGGAGCCGGCTCGACGCACTTGTGTCCGAGCCCACCACTGACGACGCCGTGCTCGACCTCGACCTCCAGCGTGCACTGCTCGACCTGCGGGCATCGGAACGGGTGGCGATCGTCCTGGTCCACGCCCACGGATACAGCTACCGCCACGCCGCCGAGGTGCTCGACCTTCCGATCACCACGATCACGAACCACATCCATCGGGGAATGGCCCGCCTTCGACGACTCCTGGAGCACTGATGACCAGCACCAGCATCGAGCAACGCCTCGCTCGGCTCGGCACGCACCTGGACGATGAACGCCTCGGTCGCGCACCCCGCACTGCGTTGGATGCCACCGACGCCGCAACCGACGCACCCGCGTTCTTGGGACGGAAGCGGCCGCGGGCGGGAGCGCGCATGGTTGGCGTTGCGGTCGCCGTCGTGGCGGGCGTCATCATGGCCGGCGTTGCGCTCGGGGTCCGTCCGTCCACCGACGTGGTCGAGACGGCCGGCACCGTCAGCCCCACTCCTGCGGCCGAGGTACCAGTCGGCGCGCCGGCACCCGGCACAGTGGCCCCCTTCGTCGGCACACCACCTGCGTGGTTCGGCGAGCCCCGCGCCGCCGAGCGGGCGGCCGGCCATCACACCGGCAACTGGGTCAGCACGGCGATTGGGATCGACGACGGCCAGGGCGGATACCGATCGCCGATCCGCATCGGGGTCACCGACGGCTCGCTTCGAGATCTCGACGCCACCGTTCCGTCGACCATCGACGGCCGCACCGTACGCCTCCTCGACTACGGCACCGACTGGCAGGCGGTCGCCACAACCGGCTCTCCCACCGTCGTCGTGGGCGGAGCCGTCGAACTCGAGCTGCTTCTCGATGTGCTCGACGCCACCGAGGTGTTCGACGGCGCCGACACCGGGCTCACCGTCGAACTCACCACGCCACCGGACCGCTACACCACGATCGTCGAGCCGCAACGGCATGCGCTCGATTCGCCAAACCGGCGGGCGCTCGCCGGAGCGGGCGGAGACATCGTGATCAACGAGGTCTCTGAGTGGGTTCGGGCCGACCTGGCGGCAGCTACCTCTGGCGCAGACATTCGGCCGATCGCCGTGGGCGACGTCATCGGGTATGTCGGCACCGCCGACGCCTCGACCGTCGGCCCTGTCACGTTCCTGGTGTGGTCGCCGGAACCCGGCGTCGTGCTGGAGATCGACACCACCAATCCCTCGCTCCAAGCCGAGGATCTCGCTGCACTCGCCGTAGCGGTGCAGCTGTTGCCGGTCGACGAGTGGGACCTGGCGCTCGACGCCCCGACGGGTTGAGTGCGACTCCGATCACGTGGTCTGGGCACGAAACCCTTGACTCTCCAGTCGGTGGAGCGTGCATGATCCGAGTCATGACAGACGAGCAGTCGATCCCGCATCCGAGATCGGTGGCGTTCTATGCGACGCCCGGCCGACACACCAACGTGGCCGCCTCCGGTCTGGTCGGGTGCGAGTTGGTCGGGCCCGGTCTGGTCGGGTCCGACGTTGC
>JBCCFL010000071.1:0-24920 GCA_039029735.1 Actinomycetota bacterium
GGTGTACACCTCGGGTACGACGGGCCGGCCGAAGGGCGCCGTGCACACCCACCGCAGCCTGAACGCCGTGGTGGACATGGGCGTGGCAACCCAAGGGCTCACCGCCACCGACATCGGCCTCGCGTTCCTCCCGCTGTTCCATGTTGGCGGGCTGAACATCCAGGTGATGCCGCTGCTCGCCGTCGGGGCCACCGTGGTGTTGCAGCGGCGCTTCGATCCGGGCCTGGTGTTGGCCGACATCGCCCGCCATCGGCCAACCATCTCGCTGTTCGTACCCGCCACGATGCGGGCCACCTTCGCCCATCCCGACTGGCCGGGCGCCGATCTGTCCTGCTTCCGGGGGATCCAGACCGGCTCCTCGATCGTGCCCCACGACATGCTCACCACGTTCCTGGTGGCCGGCGTCCCAGCTGGCCAGGTGTACGGCTCGACCGAGACCGGCCCCACGACCATCGTGCTCACCTTCGACGAGGCCGAGCGAGTCGGTTCGTGCGGGTGCGCCGCTCCCGGATCGGAGGCTCGGCTCGGGCCCGACGCCGAGATCCAGGTGGCAGGCCCCCACCTGTTCTGCGGCTACTGGAACGACCCCCAGGCCACGGCCGAGGCCTTCGACGGTCGCTGGTACCGAACCGGCGACGTCGGCCACTGCGATGCCGAGGGCTTCTTCACCGTTGACGATCGCCTCGGCGACCTCATCATCAGCGGCGGGGAGAACGTGTATCCCGCTGAAGTGGAGGAGGTGCTCGCCACCGCTCCCGGTGTGGCCGAGATCACCGTGGTCGGCCAGGCCCACGAGCAGTGGGGCGAGGTGCCGGTGGCGGTCGTGGTCCCGGCCGATGCGGCTGATCCGCACGGCGTCGACCTGGAGGCACTCAGAGCCCACGGGGAGCACCGGCTCGCCCGCTACAAGCTGCCCCAGGCGGTGGTGACGGTTGATGCGCTCCCCCGAACGGCGCTCGGCAAGGTGCGCAAGCGCGAGGTGATCGCACTGCTCGGCGCCGACGCCCCCCGCTCCCCGTCGTAGGGCTCTAGGGTGCTCGGCATGGGAACGAATCGAGCCGTTGTGGCCGTAGCCGCCGTGGTGGTGCTTGGCATCGCCGCATGGTTGGCATTCGGATTCTTCGGAATCCAGTCGGCGTTCATCGACAACGAGGTGGACGAGGCCGGCCCGGTGTTCGGCTCCGACGCCGAGCAGGAGGAGTTCGACGAGGCGATGGAGGAGGCCGCGGAGAACAGCACTTCGGTCGACGAGAGCGTCGACGGCGACATGGAAGAGAGTGCGATCGTCACCCTCTTCGACGGTTCGTTCACGGGTGTGAGCCGCTACACGGTGACCGGCGACGCGCTGGTGCTGAACGATGGCTCAGAGCAGCGGTTCCTGCGCTTGGAGAACTTCGAGTCGTCGAACGGCCCCGACCTGAACGTGTACCTCCGCGCCGACGACGGTGAGTTCGTCGACCTCGGCGACCTCAAGGGCAACATCGGCGACCAGAACTACGAGATCCCAGCCGATGTCGATCTCGACCGCTTCGACACGGTCGAAATCTGGTGCGTACGGTTCGGCGTCGAGTTCGGCAACGCCCCACTGAGCGCCTAACGGCCCACCGGGCGAGGCAACCTCGACCCATCGCGCACTGCGAACTCGGCCGAGCCTGCGATCGTCAACATCATTGCGCTGCGGGGCAGGCCGGCACTGAGCTGTCCGGTCCAGTAGGCGAGGCCCTCGTCGTCTGCCGGGCGGCCGAGCAGCTCTCGGTACGCCCGCTCCACGAACTGGTCATCGTCATCGGCGACCGAGCCGAACCGTGCTCCGAAGGCGTCGGTTGCCGCGAACGCGGCCGAGATCTCTCCCATCGACACGCCCCGCTGCCACGCCCGGTACCAGTGGTCGAACCCCCACTGATCAGGCGTACGGTCGAAGTACGCGTCGTAGAGCCGCCAGATAAGCACGGCGGCGTCGGCACCGGCAGGGTCGACGGTCGCCCTGGCGATGAACTCCGGCGACGCGGTGATGCGAACCATGATGTCGCTGCGGCTCACGCCCTGTTCGAGCTGACCGACCCAGATGTCGACGGCTGCGGGCTCGGGCGTGCGGCCGAGCACATCTGTGTACAGCCACTCGGCGAAGGCCCGGTCATCGAGGCCACCCGGCCCGGCCTGGAACTCGGGCGACCGCGCCAGGATTGCCGAGATCGACGCCACCGTCCGGCCGCCAGCCTGTTGCGACTCCAGGAAGTAGAGGCTCGATGCGTCGCCGGGCCCTCCGGTGTACGCCCGCTGGAGGAGGGCCACGCCGTCGTCGCGCCCGAACGCTGTCAGATCTCCGACCTGGGGAGCGGGCGGCGTCGGATCGAGATCGATCAGCACCAGTGAACGCTCGCCCGGCGCGGTCGGCGTATCGGCGAGCCACCAGCGGGCATCGAACGAGCTGTCGCGCACAGTGCCGGCATCGACGGGAAGCACGATCACCGCGCCGTTGACGAGGTTCACCACGGCGCTGGTCGACGAGGTGGGCTCACCAGCGCCAGCGTCGTCGACGTCGTCCTCGAACGTGACCGCCAACACCGTTCCGGTTCCGCTCAGCAGCACAGTCGGTTTCGTGGGCGGTCGAGCCTGGGGCACGTCGACGGCGAACGGCGGCCGGCCCTCCACCCGCAGTGTGATCGCCGATGGGTCGGGCACCGCCACGATCGAGCCGTCGGCATTGGCCGAGCCGCCGGCGAACCACGCAAGTTCGCCAGTGCCGATGTCCCACCGCGCCTGCTCCACACCGATCCGCGGTTCCAGATACACGAAGCGGCCGTCGCCGGAGACGGCCAGGATGTGGCACGCCTGACGACGGGCGATCTCGTTGTCGGCCGGGCCCCACACCACAGCCTCCCAGTCGTCGCCGCACGAGCCATCGTCGAGCCCTTGCCCGGCACTGCCCTGTTCGAGCCACACGATCCGTTGACCGTCGTCGGAGATCTTCGGAGCGACCCATGGGCTCGTGGTTCGCACCGGCGAGATCGGTCGGGCCCGACCGTCGGCTGCAGTCCAGAGATAGACCTGCTCGTCGACCAACGGGGTGTCGGCCTGGACGAACACCACATGTGACCCGTCGCCCGAGACCTCCGGCCTGGCGATGTGGCCCGGCCCCGCGATCCTCAGAGCCTCGCCCGACGCAAGGTCGACGCGCATCACCGCCGCATCGGCGGTGCCGGGGTGCTCGACGTACACGGCGTAGTGGCCGTTCGCACTGATGCGGGCGTGCACGCCCTCAGAGCCGGCCGAGCCGACCGTGATCGAGGTCACGACGGTCACATCCACCGCACGGGGGCCGTCAGCCTCCAGGCCACCAGCCCCCTCGTCAGCCGCGACCGCGTCGACAGCAGCACCGGCAGGCGAGGCGAGCCCGAAGAGCCCCACAAGGCAGACTCCGAGCACCACGAACCCACCGACCACACGGCACCACACCACGCTCACCCGCATGTCCAACCGAGAGTACGGACATCGGGCGCCGCGTGCGAGGCCGACGAAAGGATCTAGGCGAACACCGAACGAGCCTCGGCCGCCGCCGCCACCAGGGCGTCGAACCGGGGCAGGGCCACCCGAGCGATCACGTCGCGCCGATCGGCGGTGTGCACGGCCTCCCGCCAGATCGCCCGACCTGCCATGAAGCCCGAGCATCCCTGGGCGCACGCCGCCTCGACCTGACGCACGAACACGTCGTGCCCCACCCCCCAGGAGAGGATGGCCCACGGCACATCGATGGAGTCGTCGAGGCCACGGCACGCCGAGGCCCACCGCTCGGGGTGATCGACGTCGCCAGGGAACGGCATCTTGATCACATCCGGGCCGAGGGCCGCGATCCGTTCCGCGGAGGCAATCACGGTGCGCTCGCGGTCGTGGTGGTCCACGACGTCGTAG
Organism: Actinomycetota bacterium; assembly: GCA_039029735.1. GTDB lineage: Bacteria > Actinomycetota > Acidimicrobiia > Acidimicrobiales > SZUA-35 > CADEDH01. The sequence continues at coordinate 3,910 of JBCCFL010000071.1, forward strand.
GGCACGGGCTCGACGAACAGCGGAAGGCCCGCCTCACCGCAGCCCGCCACAACCTGTCGGATCAGGTCGTCCTGGGCGTCGGTCGTGGCACCCCGATCGGGCCGGTACAACACCAGCAGCTTCGCCGCCGACGCGCCGACCGCACCGGCCCGAGCGGGCGACCAGCCATCGAGCAGCTGGTTCGTCCTGGCGTCCGGGTCGCCGAGGTAGCCCTGCGCTTCGAGCGCGCACAGCGACCCGACCGACGACGGCAACAGCCCGGCGCCGAGGATCGGATCGATGGAGAGTTCCGGATCGAGCATGACGGCGGTGGGCCGAGCACCGAACCCGGTCACGAGATCGACCTTGAACTGCACCAGCGTGTCGAACGGAACCGAGTCGGGATCCTCGGCGTCGAACTCCACCCGCAGCGAATCGCGATGGTCGAGGGCGAGCACGAGGAGGCGCCCGGCCTCGTCGGTCACTGCCTCCAGCCCCGACCTCGCGGTGGCCGATGCCCCCGTGGTCACGGTGCGACCTTGGGCAGCTCCCACCCTCTGGCGGTCCAGTCCTCCTCGATCCAGGTGTAGGCCGAGTGGAAGCACGGCGGCGTGCTGCGGTCGGTGTCGTACAACTCACCGGCAAGGTAGTTGAGGAAGAACATGTGCGATCCCGGCGAGCCGACGCTCGAGTGATACCCCTTCGGCACCGTCACCACCTCGCCGTCGTTGGCAACGTGGGTCTCATCGAAGGGCTCGTCCACCCGCCAGTTGCGATGCATGCAAAAGCCGTCGCTCGGATCGGTTCGGAAGTAGTACACCTCCTCGAGGTACGGCGAGCCGTCGAATCCGTCGTGGCAGTGCGGCGGCCAGCCCGACCATGACCCCCGCGGCACGTACACCTCGTAGAGGATGAGACGCTCGGCCGGCAACGGCGGGGCGAGGGCGTGCACCACCTGGCGGCGGGCGGCGCCGCCACCACGGATCTCCGTTTTCATGTCGGCCGGCGTGAACACCCGCACGTCGTACTTGCCCTCGGCCGGGGCCGAACCAACGCTGCACGTTCCTGCGCCTTCGATGACGACCGATGCACCAGGAGGGGCGTAGACGATGTGGGGCATCTGTTCGAACACCGACGTGCGACTGAGCTCCACGTCACGCCCGTCGACGGTGGCGGTGACCGTGCCTTCGAGCGGCACGATGGCCATCTCCTGGTCGGCCAGCGACACGTCTGTGGCCGACGTCGGCTGGTGAACAGCGAATGACAGGAATCGCCAGCCTTCCGAGCTGGGAGTGATCGCTTCGGGCAGGGCCATGGAGAGGCTCCTCTCGTCGGTGCGGGTCAGATCAGGGCTGTCAGATCAGGGCTGGGAGATCAGGGCTGGGAGGCCAGGCGTGAGATCAGTGAGCGCGGCGGATCGACTCGTGTGGATGTGCGGGCGGCCGGTCAGGCCGGGGCGGCGGGCGGGATGCCCGTGGTCAACATCTCGTCGACCTCGGCCAATGTTGGCATGTCGTCGCTGCACCGGAGACGACTGACCACGATTGCACCAGCGGCGTTCGCCGCCCGCATGATGCGTTCGGGTTCCCACCCTTCGAGCAGACCGTGCACGAGCATGCCGCCGAACGCGTCGCCGGCGCCGCTGCCACACACCACGTCCACAGGAGTGGGGGGCACCACCGACGAGGTGCCATCGGCTCCGACCGCGAGCACGCCTTCGGCGCCCATCTTCACCACGGCGAGGTCGAGGCCACGGTCCAACAGGCGAGCGGCAGCCTCGTAGGGATCGTCGGTCCCCACTGTCACAGAGCATTCCTCGCGGTTGCCGATCGCCACCGTGGCGTGATCGAGCAGCTTCGCAATGGCGGGACCGGCCTCGTCGGGCCCGGACCAGAACATCGCCCGGTAATCGAGATCGATGATCGTGTGGGTCTTGCGGTTCCGGTGAGCGAGCGCCGCAAGGGTGGTGGTGCCCGACGGCTCGAACGCCATTCGCGAACCTGGCACCCAGAGAACCGGGACCTCGGCAATCAGGTCGAGGTCGAGATCGGCGAGTTCGAGATGCTCGTCGGGCGCACTCGGGCGCCGGTAAAACCAGATCGAGGGCTCAGCCGGAGGGTCGAGCTCAACGAACACCACCGGGGTCGGCAGATCAGGATTCGAGCGGACCCAGCGGCTGTCGACGCCGAAGCGTTCGAGGGCGGCGCTCACGTACCGACCGAGTGGATCGTCGCCGACAGCGGTGGCAATGGCAGCGCGTCGGCCCAGGCGGGCAGCAGCAACGGCCACGTTGGTCGCGGTTCCCCCGACCGACGGCGTGTACCCGGTGACCTCAGACAACGGCTTCCCGACAACGTCGGGATACATGTCGACACTCACACGGCCGATCGCCAGGACATCAGGACGTGTGGGCGCACTCACGGGCGCATACTTTAGAGCGCTCCAACATCCCGAGCAAGTATTCAGTCAGATGTGCTGATCCACCGCTGCTGGCAGCGGCTCGCTCCAGTCGTAGGCGGCGCTCGACACCTCTCGGCTGAGCGCGACCGGCGCCGTGGTGCGATAGGCCCCCACCTGGTCAGGGGCCGCGTCCACACCGACGGCGGGGTCGAGGTCGGGATCGGGATCCCCGGCGGCTGCGTCGAAGGCTGCGGCCGAGCCATGGTGGCCGTCTTCGCCTCCAGCTGGTGCCCCGTGACCGGGACCGGCTGGCTCCATGATGCGCCCCAGCAGGCTGCCCGGTTCGGCGGCCTCCTCCATGAGGCGATCCAGGAGCGACGCCTTGACCGGCTCCTCCCGGATCAGCGCAGGAGCAAGGGGCGGTGGCGCCACCGGCGCAGAGTCGGGCTCGGGTTCGGGCCACGTCGCCGTCGCAGGACCGGGGGCGGGGCCACTCGCAGGATCGCCGGTGCGCTTGACGGCTTCGTCCCCGCCGTCACCCTCGCCGCCACCCCGGCCGCCAATGGCCGAGGCTTGGCCGGCGTAGGAGGAGGCAGCGGCCCCGAGCAAGGATGCTGGGATCCGGGTCGGGTAATCGGTGGGAACAGGATCGCCATCACCGACTTCACCGTCGTCGCCATGAGAATCGTCGTCGACCTGGTGGTCGCGGTCGTGGTCGTGGTCGTGATCGTGGTCGGTGTCGTGGTCGTGGTCGTGGCCGTGGCTGTGGCCGTGGCCGTGGCCGTGGCCGACCTCGTCATCGACGTCGGAGTCGAAGCCGAAGTCGAAGTCGTCGTCGATCGGCTCCACGTCGATCACCTCGTGGACCTCGTCGGCATGATCGTCCTCGACCACTGGGACGATCACCTCTTCAGGCTCGATGATCTCCTCGACGATCGCGTCCTCGATGATCTCGGCATCCTCGGGTTCGGCGTCGATCGACGACACCGGGCGCCCGCCCGCAGTGCCAGCGAGGACGGCCGGCACCTCGAGCGCGTCGTTGTCGGCTCCGCGCTCGGTGTGGGCCTCTGCGGGGAGCGCGCCCGACGCCTTCGCCCGCCGACGGGCGCGGCGCACGGACTTTCGATCGACCATCAACCGGTCAGCGATCTGCAGCAGGTCGGATGCCCGCACGGAGTGCGTGTGCTGGATCGCCACTCCGAGGCTGGTCTCGATCGCCCACGGCCGACCGCCAGCATGGATCGGCAACAGGAACGCCCGCTCGATGTCGGCGAACATCGCGGCGAGATCGGACGGCCGTTCCACGTGATCGGCGATGATGGCGAACTCGTCGCCTCCAACGCGACACACCGTGCCCCAGTGGCGGCTCACGGCGCTCAACCGGGCCGCCACCTGCACGAGCACGGCGTCGCCAGCCACGTGGCCCACCACATCGTTGATCTTCGTGAAGGCATCGAGATCGAGATAGAACACCGCCGCTCGCCGGCTGGCATCTTGTTGGGAATCGAGATCCTTCAGGTGCTCGTAGACCACCACCCGGGTCCCGAGGCCCGTCAGCGGGCATGTCCTGGCCCGTACCGTGTCGGTGCTCAACAGGGCCACCTCGCCACGCACTCGCAGCAGCACCACGGCTCGCACGGCGACCGTCACCACCACCCCGAGCGTGAGCAGCAGACCGGTCACGATGATCAACGCATGGACGGGCGCCCGACTCTCGGGGCGCACGGCCGTCAACGTCCAGGCGATGCCCGACGTGGCGAACACCGCCCGGGCGAGGCTCTCGCCGGCGCTGGCATCGGCCACCACCTGGGTGCCAGTGGCGGTCCGATAGCGAATGTCGAGCGCCAGCCAGTCGGCGTCGGCCGGAGGGGCGCCCACGAGGCTCCCGGGCTCCACCACGGCGGCGAGCCACGCCACGAGGGCACCGTTGCTGTCGATGATCGGCACGGCAGCGAGGAGCGGCTCGGCCGCGTCGTCGTCCCGCGCGGGAGCGGAGAGCGCATCGGCGAGCGGGGTCTGATCGCTGACACCCTCGCCGGTCAATGCCGGGCCTGGCCTCGCGAAGAGTGCATCGGCGTCGCCGAGGGGGGCGAGGCGGGCGCCGTCGGTTCGGCTCCAGTCCATGGCGAGGGCATCGAGGGCCACGCTCGTGATGTCGAGCCCGACGCCCGGCTCTGTCGCCGTGTGGGTTCGATGCACCCGAACCAGGCGCCCTTCGTTCGATCCATCCAGCTCGAACCACGGCCGGCCGAGCGCCAGCTCCCGCTGCTCGACTGCTGCGGCTTCGCCGGCCGGGACCCACTCCCAGATCTGGAGATCGGATCTGATCGCCGGGTAGCGCTCGTCGAATCGGGTGGCGGAGAACCAGGCGTCGAACTCGTCGGCGGTCAGTGGCCACGCCAACCCCGCAGCAGTGCTGGCGTCGTCGAGCGCAGCCACCTGGCCTTCCACATTGGTGCGAGCGCCATCCAGGATGGCCTCTGTGGCCCGCTGGTCCGTCTGGTTGCTCGACCGTTCGTATCCCTGTGACGTGGCGGCGGTGACTCCGAGCCCGGTCAGAACGACCACGAGGAGAACGACCAGGAGCCGCCGATGGGATGAAACCGCCACGGAGTTGGCATCGGCCGATCGACCCAGCGGACTTGAGACCGACGGCCCGCGCCGCCGGGGCGCCGCCAGGTTCTCGACCAGTGGATGATCCGTTCTGCTAGGTTCTGCGAACTCCTCGGGCGGAAGGGGGTGTATGGCTCCGAGCACCACGATCAGCAGCGTCGACTTCGACGCGATCTACCGTCGCTACCACCGACGCCTGGCTCGCTACGCGGCCGGCCAGGGAGCCGTGGATCCCGACGGAATGGCCGATCTCGCCCTCCTCGACGGCTACCGCGCCCTGGGCCGGCTCCGTTCGAACGAGCCCGCGGTGCTGGAGGCGTACCTCTTCCGCGCCACCCGCAGCCACGTGATCCGGGAGAGCCGACAACGCCGTGACCTGCCGGTCGCCACCATTGACGACGACGCGGCGCCGGCAGCGTTCGAGCACAGCGTGGCCGCCACCATCGACATGGGCGCCCTCCTCGACGAACTCCCGCCCGACCAGCGCCACGTGATCGAGCTGCGGTTCCTCGAAGACCTCAGCACGATCGAGACGGCCGATCGGTTGGGCAAGACGCCAGGCGCCGTCCGTCAGCTCCAGCTCAGGGCGCTGCGCCGCCTGCGGCGCGTGGGGTTCATCGTTGCTGTCGTGGCGATCGTGGCGCTCGCTGCAGCGGCCGCGGCGATCTTCCGGCAGAACCCAGCTGCGATCGACGTGGACATCGGCCCGGCCGATGGCGGCGCTCCCACCGAGCTGGACGAACAGGATGCGCCGAACAGCGAGGACGGTGCAGCCCCCGAGCTGGACGCCTCGGCGCCGACCGGGGAGCCCCGCCTCCCCCCTGCGCCGGCCGGTGCAGTGGCCGGGGAACTGACAGCGCCAGGCGATCCCGCCCCGGACACAGACACCGATACCAACGCCAACGCCAATGCGGATCCCAACATCGACGCCGCCACCCGCACCGACACCGGCTCCACCATCGACGCTGGCCAGGATCCAGGCTCGACGCCGTCGACCCCTGTCGGCCCGGTCCTGCGGCCTGACATGCTCGCCTACGACGGATTCGACGCCATCGGTGCACCCTTCACCGGGGTCGGCTCATCGTCGTTCGGATTCGAGCCGGGGGCGACGTGGACGATCATCGAGGGCACCGCCGTACTGGAACACGATCCGAACGGGTTGACCTACACCGACGCCGCCGGGCTGAGCCTCGCCACCATGCCGGGCGCTCTGCGGATCAGCGACATCTCCGGTCGCCCGCAACTGGCCCGTCTGGCCGCCGCGGGGAGCACGTTCCATTCGGCGTACTACGTGGCGTTCCTCCTTCGCTCCGATGGGCCCGAGACTGGAGACTTCTTCTGGTCGACCGACGGCATCACCCACCTTGGCGGAGGTGGCCTCGCCGCTGATCCGCGCTTCCGCATGATCGGCGACTCGCTGAGTGAGGTGACGGCCGAGCCGGGTGCCACCACGCTGGTGGTCATCCACGTGCGGCCCCCAGAGTTCCGGTCGCAGATCTACCTCAACCCCAACCTGGCGAGCCCGCTCCCCCAGGCAACGGCCACCGAGCTCCCGGCCCCGATGGCCACGTCGCTGATCTTCGCCATGACCGACCGCAACAACGGGGCCTACACCCTCGACGAGGTTCGATTCGGCCGGACGTTCCGCTCGGTGACGCCACTCGGCTGATGCCACTTGGTTGATGCCGCTCGGTGAGGCCACTCGGCTCATGCCGCTCGGTTGATGCCGCTCGGTTGATGCCGCTCGGTTGATGCCACTTGGTTGACGGCCGAGGAGCCAGGCGGCGACGACAAATCCGGGCAAAGGCCATAACAAAGCGGCCTCCGCTTGGACCTGTACATGCGTGGCCCGTGTTCTGGGCCAGTCGCGTGCGGTCGGGCGGGGCAGCCGATTCGGCAGCGGCTCGTGACGAGAGCGGAGCTGAAGACGATGGCCAGTGGCGACAGCAGCCAGTCGACGCGTACCCGAACATGGATTGCGCTCCTCATCGCGTTGGCCCTGATGGCGGCCGCCTGCGCCGAAGACGATGCTCTTCTCGACGCGTCGCTCGAACTCAGCACCGACGAGGACAGCGAGCAGTTCGATCTCGAGACAGAGGACACCTCGACCACCACCTCGACCCTGGTGGTGCCGAGTACCACGTCGACCACCCTCCCCCGGGTCACGCTCCCGGAGCCGAGCACCACCACGACCACTGCGCCGGAGTCGACCACTTCGTCGAGGGACACGAGGCCGCCCTCCACCACGGGTACCACCGAACCGCCAACGACGGCATCCACGGCAACGACGGCCACCACCGCCAGGGCCGCCGCGCCCTCCACCTCCACGACGGTCGCCTCGACGAGCACATCCACCTCGTCCAGCTCCACCGCGACCACAGCCAGGAGTACCCCGCCCCCACCAAACCCGGCCGCTGCACCCGCGCCCTCGGGCTCGTCATCAACCTCCACCACCTCCACCACGCAGGCCCCGACCACGTCCACCACACAGGCCCCGCCACCGTCGACCACCACTCTGTTGGCTGCGGGTGCGCCAGTGGATCTCGCCGTGCTCGCTGGCACCGAGGTCGATGCGTTGCGCGTCGCCCAGTCCGGCCAATGCCTCGATGCAACCAACCCCACGACCGGGGCCGAGGTGCGCCAGGTTGCATGTTCGGCCGAGGCCGATCAGCGGATCTCGTTCCGCCAGGTCGCAGGGGGCTACGGATATCTGGTGCACGAGCCGTCGGCCCTGTGTCTGTCAGTCGGCGGCAGCCGCACGGCGAACTCCCCGATCCAGCTCGACACGTGCCGCGCCGGCGACGCCAGTGCCCTGTGGGCACCCGCGGAGGAGTGGACGTTCTCGGCTGAGATCGCCCGGATCTCGTTTCGGTCGAAGCTCACCGGCTACTGCCTCGCCGGCCGGGAAGACGGCAGCATGATCCAGAAGGTCTGCGGCCGGCACGACTGGACGAACCTGTTCGGACCTGAGATCGCCATCGACTCACTCGGCACCGGCGGCGCGCCCCTCGGGCCGGCCGACTCGACCTACCACGGGGTGGTGCAGTTCACCAGCTTCGGCGGGGACACCGCACCCCACGACGTGTGGACCTACGGCGACATCGTGTTCTACGCCAAGCCGGGCACGATCCCCAACGACACGGCCCGCCAGTGGCTGGCGTGGTACGCCCGAGCCGACGAGCTGTACCGCCAGGTGCTCGGCCGCGACGACTTCGATCAGGTGTACCGGGCCACCGTGCCCGAGTTCGGGCGCAAGAAGATGGTGGCCTTCCCCGACGGCAGCACGTGCGGGGCCGGCTGCGGCAACAAGGGCAAGGCCGAGGCCGACCAGGTGATCGTGTCGACGCTGCTCGAACGCCCGAACGACTGGCGCAACCACTGGATCATCTTCTACGAGATGGGTCGGGGTGGCAGCCAAGACGTGCTGATCGGGGGCAAGGCCACCTGGCCAGCCGGAGACGTCCTGGTGCCACACCTCATGGCCGGCCTCACCTACTACGAACTGGGCGGAGCAGCCGGGCTGGAGCGGGGGATCCCGGCCCACTTCCTCGACAGCCTCACCGAGTTCGAGCAAACCGATCAGCGTTTCGACGAGCTCGACCAGAGCGGCGGCATGGCCATTGCCATCATCTTCCGAATCACCCAGCAGACCGACATCGAAACGGCGTCACGGATCGTCCGCAACATGCAGGCCTACGAGGAGGCCGGATCGGCCCGCGAGGCCGCGTGCAACTTCCAGGCCGCAGTCAACACTGCGACGAACGGCCAGTTCGCCGGCGAACTCCGCGACCTGTGGAAGCTCCCCCAGCGGTGCTGATCCGGTCAGGCCGCCAGGGCGCCTGTCGTGAACGCGACCGCGGATCCCATGAACTGCCTGGAGATCTCGGCCTCGGGAACCAGGCCCTGGTAGCCGTGGGGCCCGCCCTCGCCGATCAGCAGCTCGCAGGCCACACCGGCCGCACGGAGGCGCTCGGCGTAGGCCACGTTCTCGTCGTGGAACAGATCGATGTCGCCCACGCCGATCCAGGCTGGCGGGAGGCCGCTGAGATCCTCGCGTCGAGCAGGCACGGCGTAGTCCCCGACGCTGGCGGAACCCGGGGCGGCGCCGAGGTACGACGACCAGCCGTACGAGTTCGACGCGTTCGACCACACCATGTGCTCCTTGGGCTCGATATCGGTTCGGGTGGCGGTGCGATCGTCGAGCATGGGGCACGCCAGGAGCTGACCTCGGATGGCGACGCCGTCGTCGTGGAGCTTCTGCACGAGCGCAGCGGCCAGCCCGCCACCGGCGCTTTCGCCGCCAACCACCATGCGGCTCGGGTCCATGCCCCGGGCCGGGCCGTGCTCGACGATCCAGGCCGCCGCGGCGCTCAGGTCGTCGATGGCACCCGGATACGGGTGCTCGGGCGCCAGCCGGTACCCCGCAGCGACCACCACACAGTCCATCGCGTCGATCATCGGCACCGCCCAGCGCTGCTCGTTGGCGTTGGTGCCGATCACATAGCCGCCGCCGTGAATCCACAACAGAACCGGGGCCCCCGGGGCGGAGTCGATCCGGCGATACACCTTCATGTCCTTGGTCGACCCCGGCGTCGGAACCGTCTCGACACTGAGGCCATCCATCGAGATGGTCTTGTTCATGCGGCGCAGGACGAGGGGCGTCACCGTGCGCATCAGCCTGACGGTGCGGCGGCTCGTGTGGGTGGCGGGCAGACGCTTGAAGGCCGGTGCGAGTTCGGGGTCGATGGTCGACATGGGTCATCTCCGTTGGGGCTCACCCCTGCGGGGCTCGAAGCCCCATGGTGGCACCTCACCGGCCCGCACGCGATGCATGGCCCTGCATGGCGCATAAGGTGTGGGCCGTGAGGTTCACGGCAGCGACGATCTTGGTGATGATGGCGGTGGCCGCCTGTTCGAATTCAGGCGAGATCGTGCTGTCCACCACCTCGACGTCGGCCAACGCATCGTCTCCGTCGTCGTCGACGACATCGACCACGGCGCGGCTGATCTCCTCGTCGAGTTCCACATCGGACGTGGCCGAGGCGTCCAGCGGTCTGGTCGTGCCTGGGCCGCCCACCACGTCGGCCGCGAACGCAGACCTACGGATCGCCTCGAACGACGCACCAGCACGGTCGAGTTCGTCCTCGACGAGCACGGCGACCACCAGCACAACGACAACCACGACCACCACTGCGGCGCCAACGTCCTCGGCCCCCACCACGCAGCGCGCCACAACAACGACGCCGACCACCACGCAGACCACCGCCACGACGAGCACCACGGCAGCCCCCACCACTCCGGCCCCAACCACCGCCACCACGGCGTCGTCGGGCGTGCAGTTGCGGCTCCAGCGCGAGCTCATCGACGAGTTGAACCGTCGACGGGCCGATCGCGGGCTCCCAACCGTGACCAACGATCCAAGCCTCGCGGCGGCAGCGGCGGAGTGCGCCGAGAAGAGCTTGCGGCAGGGCCGGCTCGAGCACTGCGGCCACGAGGTTCTGTACATGGGCGGCAACCCGCAACCGAGCGCGTCGGCGATCCTCGATGCCTGGTTCGCGAGCCCAGGCCACCTCCGGGCCTTGACCTACGCCACGTCGACCGCAGCCGGCGGCGCCGTCGTCACCATCGACGGGCACGGCGGCGCATCCGCGGCGATCAACATCAACTACTGAAGCCTCGGTTCAACCAACGGACTGGCCCACCGCCGACGAGCCCTGCTGGGGGCCGGCGATGCAGATCGCCCAAGGTTCGGGGGCCTGCCTGTGCGATGTGACCGAGGAGTCGACGGCGGGTCGGCGCGTAGTCTCACAGCGAACGTTGGACCAGCCACGGAGCGCGAATGGAGACCCTGACCGCTGATGACATCGAGGCCCTCTGCCTCGGCGCAACCCTGCTGGGAGCGGGGGGTGGAGGCGACCCGTACATCGCAAAGCTCGTGGCCCATCAGGCGCTCGAGGAGTACGGCCCGGTGGAGGTCATCGATGCCGCCGACCTCGACCCCGAGGCGCTCGTGCTCACCACGGCCATCATCGGGGCGCCAACCGTGATCCTGGAGAAGATCCCGGCCGGCACCGAGTTCGTGGCCAGTGTTCGAGCGCTCGCGTCGTACCTGGGTTCGGAACCGGCGGCGATCATGCCGATCGAGGTGGGCGGGCTCAACACGCTGCTACCGATCGCAACGGCCGCCGAGATGGGCCTGCCGATCGTCAACGCCGACTCAATGCGACGAGCGTTCCCCCAGATCGAGATGACGGTGTTCACCCTCGCTGGGCTCCCAGCTGGGCCACTCGCCGTTGCCGACGAGAAGGGCAACCAGTGCGTGTTCGAGACCACCACCAATCAGGTGGCCGAGACGCTCGCCCGTACGGCCGTGATTCAGCTCGGCCTGGCCAACTCGATCAGCTGCTACCCCCTACGGGCGGCCCAGATCGTGGAGCACGCCATCCAGGGCTCGCTCACCTACTGCACCGAGATCGGGCGAGGGCTCGAGGCGGTGAAGAACGGTGAGACTGACGCCTGGGCCCGATTCCTGGACGGCTCCGGGTCGCAGGCATTCTTCACCGGCAAGGTCATCGACCTCAATCGGCGCACGACCGACGGCTTCGCGAAATCCACGGTGATCCTCGAAGACCTCGACGGCACCGACTCGACGATGCGCATCGAGGTGCAGAACGAGAATCTCGTTGCGTTCCTCGACGGCGAGCCGGTGATCACCACCCCGAACCTGATCTGCATGCTCGACCACGAGACCTACGATCCGGTCACCACCGAGCACATCGCCTATGGCAACCGGGTGATCGTGATCGGGATGCCGTGTGCGCCGGAGTGGCACCGGGCCGGCATGCTCGACCTGGTTGGGCCCCGGGCGTTCGGGTACGACGTCGACTTCGTGGAGTTGTCGCAATGAGCACCGACCGAGAACTCCGCATCGGCGTCGACGTCGGCGGCACGAACACCGACGCCGTGGTGATCGACAGCACCGGCGCCGTCCTCGCCTCGGTCAAAGTGGCCACCACCCCCGAACCGATCGACGGCATCCGCCAGTCCCTCGACGAGGTGCTTCGCTCGGTGGACGCCGGCCAGGTGACCAAGGCAATGCTCGGCACCACCCATCCGGCCAACGCCATCATCCAGCGCCGAGGCCTCGACAAGGTGGCCGTGCTCCGACTGGCGGCCCCGTCGTCGCTTGGGGTCCGCCCCGGGGCGGCTTGGCCCCACGACATCCGCGATCTGGTGATCGGCACGGCATCGATCATCGAAGGCGGCCACGAGTACAACGGGGCCGAGATCGCGCCGCTCGACGAGGACGCCGTTCGCCGCCTCGCCGAAGAGGCGGCCTCGATCGGCTGTCGGGCGGTGGCGGTCTCGGCTGCGTTCAGCCCGGCGTCGAGCGAGCACGAGCTGCGCACCAGCGAGATCCTCCACGCCGAACTGGGGCCCGACGTGGCGGTGTCGCTCAGCCACCAGGTCGGCTCCCTGGGCCTGCTCGAACGGGAGAACGCAACGATCCTGAACGCGGCGCTGCTGAGCGTGGCTTCGGGCGTGGTCGAGGGCTTCGAGGCGGCGCTGGCCGCCCAGAACCTCGACATCGACGCCTACCTCACCCAGAACGACGGCACGCTGATGACAGCCACCGAGGCAGGCCGGTTCCCTGTGCTCACGTTGGGATCGGGGCCCACCAACTCGATGCGGGGCGCCTGCGCCCTCGCTGGCGTGAACGACGGCGTGGTGATCGACGTCGGGGGAACCTCAGCTGACGTCGGGGTGCTCGTTGACGGCTTCCCCCGCGAGTCGACTGCCGCGGTCGAGGTCGGCGGGGTGAGGACGAACTTCCGCATGCCCGACCTGATCTCGATGGGGCTCGGCGGCGGCACCATCATCCGCGATCCCCGCGCCGGCACCGGCGACCAGTTCGCCGTCGGCCCAGACTCGGTCGGCTACGCAATCGCCACCGACGCACGGTGTGTTGGCGGGTCCACGCTCACCCTGTCGGACGTGTCCCTGGCGGCCGGGCGGCTCGAGGGCTTCGGTGACCCCGATCTGGTGGCCGGGCTCGACCCCGCTCTCGTCGGCGACGCCCTTCGATGGGTGGACGAGCAGATCACCACGATGAGTGATCGGATCAAGTCGAGCCGCACGCCCCTCCCTCTGCTCGCCGTTGGTGGTGGCGCCCACCTCGTACCCGATCACGTTGGTGGTGCGTCGGAGGTGATGCGGCCCACCAACCATGCGGTGGCGAACGCCTATGGCGCATGCATTGCCGAGGCGTCGGGCATGGTCGACCGGGTGTACAGCTACGACACCACAAGTCGTGAGGCCTGCCTCGACGACGCCCGGGAGATGGCCGCCAACGCTGCAGTGCGCGCCGGTGCCGACCCCGATCAGACACGCATCACCACGGTGACCGAGGTGCCCATGACCTATGTGCCCGGCGGCGGGTGCCGAGTGATGGTGAAGGCCGCCGGTCCCCTCGCGTGACCGCCCGATACTCCGTGGCGAGTCAGTGCTGATGGAGCCGATCGCCGACACCCACAACGACCTGCTCCTGGCGTGCCAGCATCGCCGGGAGCGCGGGGTGCGCGACCCGTTCGGCGACGACTGGCTCCCAGGGCTGAGGGCGGGCGGCGTGGTGTTCCAGGTGCTGCCCATCTTCACCGAGGAGCAGTTCCTCGGCGAGGGGGCGTTGCGGCGTTCTCTGGAGATCGTGGCGCTGGCCCACGAGATCGCAGCCCTCCACGCCGCCGACGTGGGACTCGTCGACACCGCGGCCGACATCGACGAGATCATCGACAGTGGGCGGATCGCGCTCCTGGTGGCCATCGAGGGCGCCGAACCGGTGGGTCCGTCGGTGTCGATGTTCGAGATCCTGTGGCGCCTCGGCGTGCGTATGGCCTCCCTCACCTGGAACCGGCGCACGCTCCTCGCCGACGGGATCGCCGAGGCCGAGACCTTCGGTCGGCTCACCTCGCTCGGCGTCGAGGCGATCGAGGAGATGAACCGCCTCGGCATGATCGTGGACATCAGCCATCTGTCGGCTCCCGGGGTGGAGCATCTCGGCCAGATCGCCACGGCGCCCTATGTGGCAACGCATTCGTCGTGTCGGGCGCTGTGCGATCATCCGCGCAACCTCACCGATGCCCAGATCGCCCAGGTCGCCGCAAGTGGGGGGTTCGTCGCCATGAACGCCTTCGGGCCGTTCGTCTCGGCCGAGGACGCATCGATCGAGCGCTTCGTCGATCACATCGTGCACGCCGTTGGGATCGCTGGCCCGACGAAGGTGGGGATCGGGGCCGACTTCATCGACGACCTCGTCCGCCAGGTGGATCCGATCCTCGGCCGACAGCTGCTCGTGAGCCCCGACGATCTGGCCGTGATCGAGAACCTCCGACGACCAGCTGACTACCCGGCGTTGGCCGAGCGCATCGTCGAGCGCCTCGGGCCTGACGCTGCGACCCAGGTGGCGAGCACGAACGTGATCGACTTCTTCCGCCGGAACCTCCCCGCCGCGCCCGTCTGATGCGGCGCCGGTGGCCAGGGGCCGGGGACGGCTAGCGTCGGGAGATGGTTGTCGAGCGCCCAACGACCGTCGGGCAGCTACTCGCCTCCCCGGCGTTGGCCACGGCCACTGTGCTCGGCGGCAGCCGGGGGCTGTCCGCCACGGTGAGCGACGTGTCTCTGCGAACGGTGGTTGATCGCGAGGCTGCTCCCCGACCGGGCGAGATGGTGGTGCTCGACGCCACCACGATCGGCGAACACCAGTATCAGCTCGACGTTGCGCTGCGCGTCAGCGCCGATGCAGGCGCGTCGGCGCTCGTGGTGGCCAACCATGGGTTCGAGGTCGGCCTTGGTCCGCGCCGTCTGGCCGACCGGTTCGATCTTCCGTTCGTGTCGCTGGTGGAGTCCGACTCGATGGAGCTCACCCATCGCCTCCGGGCATCGCTCTGGGCGGCCGATGTGGAGCAGGCCGCCGTCGTCGAGGACTTCCTGGCCAAGATCGGAGCGATGCGGCTCGGCACGCCGCACGAGGTGATCGCGCTGATCAGTGATCTATGTGCCTCGCCTGTGGGCCTCATCGGGCGCGGGAACGACCATGTGGCCGGGAGTGAGATCTCGATCGATGGGCGTCGGCTGGCCTCGTCGACCGCCCACGGCGTGGACCGCTCCGGCACCATGGCCCTGCACAGCACTGCGATCGTGATCGCCCCCGGGGAGGAGACGGCCTACTGGTTGGTTGGTGAGTCCCGGGCGTCGAACGGCGGACAGCGGCTGCTGCAGACGCTGATGCAGATCGGGGCCTGGTACCTGACGGCCCTGTTGGCGTCGGGGCGCGTCAGGGCCGAGAGCGATGCCCGGCGTCGCATCGCGGTGTTCAACGAGATCCTCGACACCAGCGAGCTGCTGGAGCGCGACATCCGCCAGCAGCTCCATGAGCTGGGGTGGAGCGCCGCGGGGTGGAACACGGGCCTGCACATCAAGATCCGGGGGGCCGATGCGGCCCGGATCATCGAACTCCATCCTGAGCTGCGAAGCCGCCTCCGCAGCCACGGGCTGGAGGGCCCACTGGTGGAGCGCAACGACGGCTGGAGTGGGTGGATCAACGATCCGGTCGAGCCTGCGGTGGACAGCTATCCCGACGTGGTGGAGCGGGCCGCCAAGGTGATGGACGACTTCGTGATGGCGCACTCCGGTGTGGAGGCGCACATCGGGATCGGGCGCCCCTACGCCGAGCTGGACGGGCTGCGGCGCACGATCACCGAGGCGCACGAGGCCGCCGTGATCGCCAGCGCACGCTCGGGCGAACGGTCGGGGTCGGCCCACATCGATCATCTCGGGGTGCAGCGGGTGCTGATGGGGTGGCTCGGCTCAGAGGACTTCGCCCACTACGCCCGGTCGGTGCTGGAGCCGGTGTTACGGCTCGATCCCGATCAGCAGATGCTGCACACGTTGGAGGTGTACCTCGACTGCAGCTGTTCGACGAGCGATGCCGCCCGCCAGCTCTCGGTGCATCGCAACACCGTGGCGAACCGCGTGCGCAAGATCGCCGACGTGCTCGACGCCCACCTCGAAGACCCCGAGACCCGCCTGTCCCTCCAGCTCGCCTGCCGGGTGCTCCGCACGAACCGCTGAAGACGCCAACGGGAACCATCCTCCTCCGAAAGACCGTGGCCCGGCACTCCAGTAGTGTCACGGTGGTGGGAGAGGTGCTCATCGCACTCGCTGCGGGCCTCATCGGCGCCCTGATCGGCCTGGCCGGAACGCTGCTGAATCTCCGCCACGAGCGTGAACTGGAACGACAGAAGTGGATCCGAGGCGAGGCAGTCGAGAGCGTCGCTGCGTTCCTCGCGTCGGTGAACGAGGTGTGGCGATCGGAGCACAGCGGCGGGCGCCCGTTGGACGCCTCCGACGGGCCGTGGGTCGACTGCGCAAACGCATACGACCGGGCAACGATGGTCGTCACGGACGACCGTACCCTGGAACTCCTCGACGAGCTTTGGGAGGCGGCGCTGACGATCCGCTGGGAAGACGTCGATGACAAGATCTGGAACGACGAGATCTGGCCGCTCATGCATTCGCTGAAAGTCTGCGTCCGCACGTCGCTCGGTACCGCACCCGACGCACCCAGCGGTGCCCGCGGCATCTGGCGCCCTGCGGCGTCCCGGCTGCCTGGCCGCGACCGTCGACTCCAGCCGTAGGAGAACCCCGCACCCGCTTCCGACACCTGCTCCACAGGTCCAGTACAGTCCGTGGCCCCACACGAGCACTCGCCCACGGACGTTCGCCGAAGGCGAACTCCGTAAGGGTCGCCTCCGGCGACCCGACCACCGTCGATGCCCCCTACGAGAGATACGGCGGCGAGTTTCGGTGATGCCGAAACTCGGTGAAGACCTGCTCCGCAGGTCTGACGTGGAGCTGAGGGGAGTCGAACCCCTGGCCTCCTCGATGCGACCGAGGCGCTCTAGCCAGCTGAGCTACAGCCCCGAAGGGAAGGCCCAACGATACCGGGATCGGCGACCGAACGCAGCGCGATTCGTGACGCGCCGAGCGTTACTGGTCGTTGACCGCCCGAGGGATGGCCGCTTCCTCGTCGAGCTGTGACTCGATATAGATCGGACGGGCCGACTGGGCACTCTTGGCCTTGCCGGCCGAGCCAGGACGGCGGAACAGGCGGGGGCCCGAACTGGTCTTCGCCTTCTTCTTCCGCTTCTTCTTCGGCTTCGGCGCTGGCGTCGCCCCGGCCGCGGGATCCGCCTCAGTGGGCTCAGGGCTCGCCTCCGGCACGTGCGCAGGCGCAGGCTCCGGTTCGGGCTCTTTCCAGGCCTCGTCGATCAGGTCCGACACCATGGCCGCCTGATCGAGCGGCGCCCCGTCCTTGAGTTCGGAGGCGAGGGCGGCCGCGGCGTCGAACACCGACTCCGGCTCGGTCACCTGCGTGGCCACCTTGTCGGCCCGGATCGTCATCCCCGTCGGCTGGACCTTGCGCATCTCGGTGGCCACCACCACCGCCCGCTGAGCCCCCAGGATGCGGTTGCCGATCACCGTGGCGATGGCCACGTGGACGGCGAGCACCGTCATCATCAGCAGGAACAGCGCCAGGAACGGCGGCCGCCCGCGAAACGCGATCGCGAGAAAGAAGGCCACCAATGCCGCAAGCATCGTGGCCAGCATCAGCTGCCGCCGCCATTGGGTGGTCGGCCGATCGACCCATGCCACCACCCGTTCCACCCACCGAGGGCGAATCGTGCCGACCGAGCCCCAGAACGACGGGTCGTAGTCGGGGTCGACCGTTGGCTCGGTGTCGAGACGCCTGTAGTCGGACTCTGGCGTCGACCCTGTGGTCAGCGGTCGCCCCAGAACCCAGATCCAGGCCAGAAGCAGCCCGCCTGCCACCACGATCTGGATCGTGGTCGCCATTACATGGAAGGCCGTTCGGTTCGGACCTCGGCCTCAGGACTCCGGCGATACGGCCCGGACTTCCCGCCCGTCTTCTCCCAGAGGGCGATCTCGCCGATCTCCATCCCCTTGTCGGCCGACTTGCACATGTCGTAGATCGTGAGAGCCGCCACTGAACAGGCCGTGAGGGCCTCCATCTCGACGCCGGTTCGATCAACCGTGTCGACGTGAGACTCGATCTCTATGTAGTCGTCCTTGATGTCGAAGTTGACCGACACCGCCCCGATCATCACCGAGTGACACAGCGGCAACAGGTCCGAGGTGCGCTTGGCGGCCTGGATCGCCGCCACCCGCGCCACGGCGAGCACGTCACCCTTGGTGACCGCACCGCGGGCCACGAGAGACGTGGTCTCCGGTTTCATGTAGACCCGGCCACGAGCCACGGCGCGCCGGAACGTTGGGTCCTTCGGCGTGACGTCGACCATGCGGGCACGACCCAACGGATCGAGGTGTGTGAGTTCGCTCTCGGCCACCTGGCCAACCTAGTGCGAAAACGAGGCCAAAAGTGGCCTTTGCCCTGTTGTCGAGTTGTGGGGCCGTCAGCCCCCGAGCTGGCTCATGGATTTGGACGGCCGGAGGAAGTGCACCTGACCGATCGCATGGCCCGCCCACTTCCGATCGACCTCGCCGGCCACTGCTGCAACCAGGTCGTCGTCGGAACCTCCTCCACGGAGCACCCTGCGCACGTCCACGTGGTCGAGCGCGAACAGGCAGTTGCGGATCTGACCCTCGGCGGTGAGCCGGATCCGGTCGCAGCTGTCGCAGAACGGCTCGGTGACGCTGGCGATGATGCCGAACTCGCCGAGCCCGTCGCGGTAGACGAAGCGCTCCGCAGGGCTCGTGCCCCGCTCGACGGGCTCGAAATCGAAGTGCTCAGCCGCCACGGCCAGGATCTCGTGGTACGACACCACCCGCTCGGCGCTCCACTGGCCCTGGGCATCGAGGGGCATGAACTCGATGAAGCGCACGGTCACCCCGCGGCTGCGACCCAGATCGAGGAAGTCGACAACCTCGTCGTCGTTGATGCCCCGCATGAGCACGGCGTTCACCTTCACCGGCGACAGCCCAGCGTCGACCGCCGCGTCGATCCCGGCCAACACGTCGTTGAGGGCGTTGCGCCGGGTGAGTTCGAGGAACCTGTCGGGCCGGAGCGTGTCGAGGCTCACGTTGATCCGCTTCAGGCCCGCCTGCGCCAAGTCGTGGGCATTGTTGGCGAGGGTGGCGGCGTTGGTCGTCATCGACAGGTCGACGCCGAGCGCGGCGAGCTTCGCCACCAGCACCGGGAGCCGGGCCCGAACGGTTGGTTCGCCGCCGGTGAGCCGGATCGACTCAACGCCACAGCGCTCGACCAGCACCCGGGCCACCCGCTCGATCTCCTCGAACGAGAGGATGTCGGACCGGTGGAGCCACTCCATGCCTTCCTCGGGCATGCAGTACTGGCAGCGGAAGTTGCAGCGGTCGGTCACCGAAATCCGAAGGTCCGTGTGAACCCGACCGAAGCGGTCGATCAGTTCCTCAGTCACTGCCGTCCATCGTACCGGTCGGGTCAAACCCCACCGAATCGAGGCAGCAGTTCGAGCTAGGAGTTCAGGTAGATCACCGACACGGTGCCACCAGCTTCGATGCCCTGGCCGTCGGGCACAACGGCGAGCGCGTTGGCGTCGGCCATGGCTCGCAGCTGGTGCGAACCCTGGCCTCCGGCGAAGCGGGCGTGCCATGCGCCGTCGCCCTGGGCCGCCACCACCACGCGGGCGAAGTGGATCTTGCCGTCGGGCCCCCGCCGCAGCGGCTCATCGGCGATGGCGGTCAGCCGGGGCCGTTCGGTGTCGGAGCGCCCCATCATCGACAGCAGCGCCGGACGGGCGAACAGCTCGAAGCTCACCATCGAGCTCACCGGATTGCCAGGCAATCCGAACACGGGCGTGGAGCCGAGCAGGCCGAACGCCAACGGCTTGGCCGGCTTGATCGCCACCTGCATCCAGTTCATGTCGCCCAGTTCGTTGAGCACGGCCTTGATCAGGTCGTAGTCGCCCATACTCACGCCACCGGAGGTGATCACTGCGTCGTTCTCCGCCGCCGCCTTCTCCAATGCGGCGCGGATCGACGCCTCGTCGTCGCGGATGAGGCCGAGATCCACCGCCTCGAAACCGGCCTCGGCCACCAGGGCGAGCAGTGTTGGCCGGTTCGAGTCGCGGATCTGGCCGGGCTGTAGCGCCTCTGGCCCTTCGATGAGTTCGTCACCGGTGGACAACACGCCAACGCGGGGCCGGCGATGCACGAGCACCTCTCGACGTCCGAGGCTTGCCAGGACCCCGAGGTGGCCCGGGGTGAGCCGCGTGCCAGGCTCGAAGATCGTGGCGCCCGGGGTCAGATCGTCGCCGGCCGGCCGCACGTGGTTCCCGACGGGCACCTCACCGTTGAGGGCCACGTCGCCGCCCCGAACCTCGGTGAGCTCGACCATGATCACGGCATCGGCCCCGTCGGGCATCGGGGCCCCGGTCATGATCCGCATGGCCTCACCGGCCTCCAGGGGCCGGGGCGCCACGGCGCCGGCTGCGACGGTGGCCACGACCGGCACCACCACGGGTGTCTCGGCAGATGCGCCGGCAGTGTCGGCCGCCCGCACGGCGAACCCGTCCATTGCGGTGTTGGCAAAGGGAGGGATGGCCTCGGTAGCCACGATCGTCTCGGCCAGAACCAGGTCGCGTGCATCGGCCAGCGGGGTGGACTCCGCCGGGAGCGGGGTGATGTCACGCCGGATCCGGGCCTGGGCGTCTTCCAGGGGAATCATCACCCCAACCTACCGGCCTTCCGGCCGAGGCTCAGCGGACGAGACCCTCCCGCTCCACGATCTCCGCCAGCAGCTCGCGGAACCCGGGCCCCACGTCGGGCCGTTCGAGGGCGAGCTCCACCAGTGTGCGCAGGTACTCGAGCTTCGTACCGGTGTCGAACCGCCCCTCGGTGAAGGTGAAGCCGAGGATCTGGTCCCGTTGGAGCAGCAGTGTCATCGCATCGGTGATCTGGATCTCGCCTGCCGTGCCCGGAGGGGTGCGATCGATGATGTCGAA
>JBCCFL010000072.1:0-24804 GCA_039029735.1 Actinomycetota bacterium
ACTCGACCTTCCCGAGGTTGCGGAGGCAGTTGGCTTCGCCGAGGACGGCGCCGACTTGTTGGTAGAGGGGGAGGGCGTCGTTGAAGAGGCGGCGGGCGTCGTCGTTGTTCGACTCGATGAACTCAACCTTCCCGAGGTTGCTCAGGCAGTTGGCTTCGCCGAGGACGGCGCCGACTTGTTGGTAGAGGGGGAGGGCGTCGTTGAAGAGGCGGCGGGCTTCGTCGTTGTCGGAACGATCGAAGTAGAGCAGCCCGAGGCTGAAGGCGAGTTCTGCACGGCCTGTCTCCGAGCTGGCGCCTTCGAGGGCCGCCTCGCCCAGGGAAGCATCGCCTACACCCACGAATTGCTGGAACCTAAGGAGGTCTCCCACCGCCTGGGCGATGTCCTCAGTGCCTCGCTCTGCGACGCGACGAAGGGCCTCGCTTATGGTCCTGAACTCTGGCGCAATCGCAGCAACCGACTCCTGACCGCCGGCCGCTCCGACTCGGGCTGCTTGGCCAGCCAGAGAGCCCAGCTCCTCGACAAAATTGCCGACCAGGTCGGCGGGAGGCGGATATGAGGCAAGCACCTGCTCTCGAATCGGGGCCAGACAGCGCTCGCGGTCGGCGTCGAGATGAAGCAGCGCACGCCCTCGGAGTTCCGGCAGCGCTTGTACCGCCTGCTCGCCCAGGTACAGATCAGGCCTATCCGTCGGCCATCCATCAACCAGATACGACGCCAACTGGAGACACCGCTGCGCATGATCGCTGAGGTGATCCCAAGACAGTGCGAGGCTCACGGCGAGGCTGAGATCAGAGCCCGGCAGGTTGGCATCGAGAAGGGCCGCCCGACGGCTGGTCCACGCAGCGCTGAGCTGCTCGAAGACAGGCTCGTTTGCTGCGACCCTGGCCAGAAGCACGATTGCCAGCGGCACGCCGTCCATCTGGGCGACCAAGCCGCTTTGAGCGTCTTCGCCTTTGAATCTGGAACCCGAGTGGGCGTCGAACACATCGACCGCCGAGCCGAGCTCAAGCGGCGGTACCTCAACCCACCGATGTGGGGTCAGGACGGACGGAGGTTGCCCGCCGCGGTATCCAACGGCAACACAGAGCCCCCCGGTTCGAAGGCCGGCGAGCCGTTGAAGGAGGTCGCTGGCCCCGGCAATGTCCGAGTCGGTGACTGTCTCGAAGTTGTCCAGCACTAGGACCGTCGGAGCCTCGGCGAGGAACGAAAGCACTCTTGGATACAGACCGTCGCCCAGTGCCAGCCCGGCCTGAATAGCGATCTCCTCTACGACCGCCATCCGAGTCAGCGCACCGTCACAACGTACGAGTATCCGGCGATCGCCGTACTGCCCCGCCACCTGCCAGTTGTCGAGCGCCGATCCCAAAACAGTCGACTTGCCGATCCCCGGAGGCCCGTGGACAGTGACGAACTCCCCTGACGTGAGCGCCGAAACCACCTGCGCCACCTCATCGTCGCGCCCCACGCAGAGATCGACAGCCGGCAACGGCATCGACGGAGACAGCGCCGACGTTGGTTGTCGATCCGTCGTCTGGTCGTCATCCTCGCCGACGGAGCCTGGTTCTGGATCCGTCGGTCGCGAACGATCACCCTCGCGAGCCTCGAGAACAGCAAGCAGGCCGACCAGAGGTACGAACAAACCTAGAGCAGCCAGCGGCAGCCACTCCGGCCCAGGGATGATCGACGCCCAATCGACGGCATTGGTCGACGCAGCGATGAGCGAACCCACCACCGGTATGGCCAGAATCAACAAGCCTCGCCGCCACGTCATCAGGCTGTTCCTTCTCGCCCGCTCACAATGCCGCTGGCCCCTCCAAACTCGGCATAACTGATACCGCTCGGGCAGTCAGTGGGCAGTGGCGCACCTAGTGCAACGGCGGCGTCGGACGCTCTCCGACGTTGCCCCTGGTGAGGGGTGTGGAGCGGGCGATGGGAATCGAACCCACATCATCAGCTTGGAAGGCTGAGGTTCTAGCCGTTGAACTACGCCCGCAGGTTTGGTGCGGATAGCCAGCTTAGCGTGGCGCTGAGCCGGTATCGGGCGGGTTAGGGCACGGCTCCGACCTGCTCGCAGGTCTCGTCGAGGTTCTCGCCGGTGCACACGTCGGTGCCGTGCTCGCCGGCGAGGGTGTCGGTGCCGTTGCCGCCGTCGAGTTCGTCGTCGTTGGTGCCGCCTTCGAGCGTGTCGTCTCCGTCGCCGCCGAACAGCTTGTCCTTGCCGGCGCCGCCGTCGAGGAGGTCGTTCTCAGCCCCACCGAAGAGCTTGTCGGCCCCGATGCCGCCGTCGAGCACGTCGGCGCCCCGGTCGCCTTCGAGCCGGTCGTCGGCTCCGCCGCCGAACACCCGGTCGTTGCCCTCGCCGCCACGAACCACGTCGGCGTCGTCGCCGCCGTCCAGCACGTCGTCGCCGCCCTCGCCCCACAGCTTGTCGTCACCGGCGTTGCCGTAGATCGTGTCGTTGCCGTCTCCGGCCCGCACCACATCGTTACCTGGGCCCGAGCGCACCTCGTCGTCGCCTGCGCCGGCGCATACGAGATCGGCTCCCGAGCCGGTGACAAGGACATCGTTCCCTCCAAGGCCGACAACGATCGTTGGAATGGTGCTGGTGCCGAGATCGATCGTGTCGGGCCCCTCGGTACCGATGTGCACGGCGAAGCCCGCCTGTCTGAAGATCGCCGGATCCTCGGCCACGGCCACACAATCCACCGCCGTCAGGTCGACGTCGTCGGTGCTCGCCGGGGGCAGCACGATCGGATCGGGAGTGCTGGGCCCGGGCAGTTCGATTCGATCCGAAGCCAGTGGCTCCGACTGGTCGGTCGCCTGGAGGTTCGCGCTGTCAGCCCCACCTGCGCCGGTCTCCTCGGTCTGGATCGATCCGGGGTCGGCGGCTTCACCGAGCCCGGCCTCATCCGAGGTGTCGGCGCCAGCGCCGGTGGGCGCAGTGGCGGCGTCGGCGTCGTCATCCGAGGCGGCGTCGGTCGACGCAGCGTCGCGGCCCACGGCACTGTCATCCCCGGGGTCTTCCTCGGTTTCAGGCACGGGAGGCGGCACCAGACCGTCGGTGTTGCCGTCTTCCTCCGGATCATCCGGCGCGGGGCTCGGCGCGATGTCGGTGGACGGGGGAGTGGAGGCCGGCCGCAACAGGTAATCAGGCTCCGGTCGATACACGAGCATCACGGCGAGCACGGCGATGAGCACCACCAGGCCCACCACGCTGGCCACCGTCCGCAGCGCCCGCCGCTGTACGGCCTTCACCGCAGAGGGCGACATCCCGGTGCGTCGGGCCGTCTCGTGGATCGACAGGTCCGCCCGGAAGCGCAGCTCCAAGACCTCACGCTGCTTGGCGGTGAGCCGGTCGAGGGCTCGGGTCAGCCGGAGGCGCTCGATCGCATCGTCCTCGAATCCGAGCAGGGTGAGGTCGTGGTCGAGGCGTAGGTCACCGGCTGGCTCAGGCACCAGCTCGCGCTGCTCGTCGGCGATCCGGTTCCGGGTACGTCGGTAGAGGTCGTGCCACAGAAGCTGGTCCGACTCGAACGAGAGCTGCCCGAGCTCCCGGACGAAGTCGACCATCACCATGTTGGACACGGCGTCGGGTTCGGCCGCGCCGCACGCTGCGGCGTAGCGGGCCACGCGTTGCTGGCACTGCTCGACAACGGCCTCGGTCGCCCGGTCGTCGCCAGCGGAGGCGGCGCGCAGCATCGAATCGAGATCTCGTCCTGGTCTGGTTGCCGTCACGCGCCGCTGCTTCCGCCAATCCCGCTCGTCGACCACTCACGGTAGTGAGGGTTGTCCCTAGGGCTCAACCACTTCGCTGCGTTGACGCCGCTCTCTTACCCTTCTCTTCTGGGCAATCTCACTCAGCGTGGTGCCCGCCGTCGCTCGAACGACGAATGGGGCCCGACTCACGTGGACAGTCAACCGTGCGGTCGGTCATGGTGAGGCCCCTATGCCACCAGCCCCGATCCCATCCGATGATCGACGCATTCCGGCCGAGTTTCTCGCCACTCCAGCCGACCGGGTGATCGGCCGCGGTCACGCCGCAGGCGATCTGCTCGAGGCGTACGACTGGGTGGTGGTCGACGAGGCCGAGGGCCGCATCGTGGTGGATGCGCACCTGCCCGACCACACCAAGAACCCCATGGGTCAGCTCTTCGGTGGATTCACGCCCACCTATGTGGATCTCATCTCGCTCATCGCCACCCGGGCCGGCGCCGATCGCCACAACCCCGATGTGCCCCGCTACTGGATGGCCACCATCAACATGCGCATCGACTACTACGAGCCGATCACGGGCCCGGTGTTCCGCATCGAGGCGATCGTGGAGCGTCAGCGGGGGAAGACCTTCACCGTCACCACCCGCATGTATCAGGCTGGCGAGCTTGCGGCCTACGCCCTCGCCACCATCAGGTCGCACGGGCCCGACTGAGCGGCAAGCAGCTCCGTGCATTGAATGTGCATCTAGGTTGTTCTGCGTAGGTTCACGTAGATGAAAAGCACCTAGGGGGTTTCGCGTCGAACGAACGCGGGTATAGGGTATTTCTGCCCATTACCCCTCGGAGGTCCCCGATGGGCTATGTCCCGCCGCTCTCCGGGCCGAACGCGCCACCAAACGTGACGCCATCGGGTCCCGGTCCATTGTTCGCCCCACCCCGCACCGTGTCGTCCTCGGAAGTCGAGGGTCTGTTCGACGCGCCGATGGTCGACGTCCTCGTGCGTTCGTCCTCCACTGGCACGTCACTGCCGGCCGATGGCCCGCCAGGCCATGGCGCCTTCGATGCGCCCATCGCGGCTGAGATCACGGCGATCCCGGCGGCAGTACCCAGTGCCGGTGGCGAGGCGGCGACCACGCAGCTTGGGGTCGTACCGGTGATGGCCGGCAACGGGATGGACGACGATCCGATCTGGGGGCCATACGTGCCAGAGGCCGCGCCTCGCTCCGCTGGCGCCGTCGACCGATGGCGGGTGACCACGGCTGCTGGCGTCGTGGTGGTGGTTCTACTGGCGATGTCCACCCTCGTCCTTCGTGCCCGCGCCGGTGAGCAACGGGTGGAGCTCGCGGTCCCCGGGGCCGCCGCCGGCGGCGCTGCGGCCCCGGTGCCCTCAGGCGCCGACACCACCATCGGGTTGATCGGCCCGCGCGAGACGAGTGAGTTGCCGGTGATCACCGGTCGGCCGCTGACCTCCACCCCACCGGCGGGCCCGGTCGCAGTCCCAGCGGCAAGCGACACGACGGCCGAGGTCTCGGCGCCATCCACCACGGCGCCCGGCGAGGCGGTGGAGTCGAGCGATGGCGGTTCGATTGGGGCTCGGCCGATACCGACCGCAGCCTCCGGATCCACCACAGCCACCGTCGGCGTGTCGAGTGCGCCGTCGGGATCAACGTCGACCAGCGGGATCTCGCGGCTGCTCACCACGCCCGACGCTCCGCCGAAGGCCGGCAACCCTGCGGACCAGCCCGTGAGCCTCCCAACCACCACCGCCCGGGCGGCTGCGACCACCACGACCACCACGACGGCCCCCACATCCACGACCAGTCGCCCCCGCCGTACCACGGCGGCGAATCGGCCACGGTCCACCACCACGGCATCGTCCGTGCCGTCCTCATCTCCGTCGACGTCGGCCCTCAACGACGCGTCGACCACATCGACAACGGCCGACCTGACCAGCACCACCTCGACCGTCGTCGACCAGATCGACAGCACAACCACAGCCCTCGACGACGGCAGCACCGAGACCACCGTGGCGTCGTCGACCACGGTCACCGGCATCGACGAGCAGGACGCCAGCAGCCGGCCCCTCGAGACAACCACGTCCACTGCGGCCGCCGAAGACGGCACCACCGACGGTAGCGACACGAGTTCCACCACCAGCCCCGCCCCGGCCGACGGCTCGGACCACTCGACGTCCACGACCGCTCCTGCGGGCGAGGACAGCGGGACCAGCGACGGTGGCGACCCCGACGAACGCGAGCCTGCGGGCAGCGGCGGGCCGTACTACCCCGATTGCACGGCAGCCCAGCTCGCCGGTGCGGCCCCGCTCGCCACAGGGTCGCCCGGGTATCGGGCCGGCCTCGACCCCGACGGCGACGGCGTGGCCTGCGGCCAGGGCTGACCAACCCCACCGCTCAACTCGGGAGCAGAACCGCCGACGCGACTCGTGATGGACGCGAATCCGTCCGAGGCGGCGCAGGCAGAGGAGATGGCCCACTGGGCGGCGATGCTGCGCGCCCTGCCGATCCCGGCGGCCATCGTCGACCGCACGGGCGAAGTCCGCGCCGCCAATCGCTGGATCGACGCCGGGGTGGGGTCGGTGCTACTCCATCCCGTCAGCGACGAACTCGCCCGGGGGATGTGTTTCGGCGTGGACGGGGTGAGCCGCTGGCGCGTGCGGCCACTCGACGACGAGGCCACGTTGATGATCGCCACCGGTGAGCGTGAGGACGCAGGCGATCACCTGCTCCGCAAGTTCTTCTCGTCCGGCGACGCCATGTTCGTGGTGTACGACCAGTTCGGGCGCATCATCGAATCGAACGCGGCCTGGGGGCAGCTGCTCGGCTACAGCGACGAGGAGGTGTTCGGGCTCGAGTCCTGGAGCCTGCTGCCTCCCGACGACCTCGACACCCGGCATCGCGTCGAGCAGGAGCTGCGCTTCCACGGCCGGTCCGAGCCGCTGTTCCGGATGCGAGCGTCGGATGGTTCGTATCGAACCGTGCAGTGGGCGCTCCATTTCGATGCCAGCGTCGGCCGCTGCTTCGGGATCGGCCGCGATGTGACCGATCGGGATCGGCTCACCGTCGAACTGCAGCACCTCGCCTACACCGACCAGCTGACTGGTCTCGCCAACCGGACGAACCTCATCGAGACACTCGAGAACCACCTCGACGCCGGGCACGTCCCCTCGGTGCTGTTCTGCGATCTCGATCGCTTCAAGGTGATCAACGACTCCCTCGGCCACCAGGCCGGCGACGACCTGCTGGCCGGCCTCGGTCGGCGTCTCGCCGCCGTGGCCGCCGATCACGGCGGGATCGTGGCCCGCCTCGGCGGTGACGAGTTCGTGGCGCTGTTGCGCGACGCCGATCGTGAACGCGCCGTGTCGGTGGCCAAGGAGATCCTCGCTGCAATGGATGAACCGATCCTCGCGGCCGGCCGCCCCGTGCACGTGCGGATGAGCATCGGCATCGCCCTCGGCGACACCAGCACCAGTCGCACCCCGCTCGGCCTGCTGGGTGAGGCCGACACGGCCGCCTATCGCTCCAAGGAACTGGGCCGGAACCGCTACACGATCTTCGACGGCGAGATGCGGGCCAGCGTCGATCGCCGGTTCAACGTGGAGGCGGGCCTGCGAACGGCCATCGAGCAGGACGAGATAGTTGCCCACTACCAGCCGATCGTCGCCATGCCCGGCGGCGGGATCGTCGGCATCGAGGCCCTCATGCGATGGCGGTCGCTGGACGGTCACCTCTGGGGGCCCGGCGCCTTCATCGATGTGGCCGAGGACGCCGGGCTCATGCCCCGGATCGGCTACTCGATGCTGCGCCAGGCGTTCACCACTGGCGCTGCCTATGCGGCCGCCGGTCGACCGCTGATCACATCGGTGAACGTGTCGGCCGCCGAACTGGCCACCGTTGACTACGCCGACCAGGTGCTCGGCCTCGTCTACGAGACTGGTATCGCGCCGGAGTCAGTGCTGCTCGAGATCACCGAGTCGGCCGTGATCAACACCGACGTGGCCCTACCAACGCTGCGCGCCCTCCGAGCCACCGGGCTCAAGATCGGGCTGGACGACTTCGGCACGGGGTTCTCGTCGCTGGCCCACCTTCGCACGCTGCCGATCGACGTGGTGAAGGTGGATCGATCGTTCGTGGTCGACATGGTGGACGACGCCGTCACCCGGGCCGTCACGGCCTCGGTGGTCGATCTGTGTACCGCCCTCGACCTCGACGTCGTGCTCGAAGGCATCGAGACCACCGACCAGGCCGCCGCCGCCGAGCAACTCGGCGCGACGATGGCCCAGGGCTACCTGTTTCACAAGCCGATGCCCCGATCGGCGCTCGACGCCCTCCTCGGGCTGCCCGAGTCGCAGCGCTCGGCGTTCGGGCCCGGGTGAACGAACACCGCAGCATCAGGACTTTTGGGCCAGGCGCGCTCCCTGGGCGGGGTTCTCGACGGTTGAACCACCATGATCGAGACCTACCTCTGGGCGCTGCGGCGCTCATTCGTGCTCCACGCGATCCTGTTCGGCGTGGCGCTGGTCGTCGGGGCGATCCTGTGGGAGCTGGCGATCTCCGGCTTCATCGAACGAGCTGAGGAGTACGTGGCCCGCACAGGCGACTACGACTTCTACGAGATCTCGAATCGCGAGGTTGCCCTCGCCGGAGTTCTCGTGCTGATGCTCGCCACCTTCGTCTCGATGATGCTTGTGGCGCTCGTGGTGACGCTCCTCGTCGAGGTGATCGAGCGCCGCCAGGAGAGCCCTGGCTCACCCCTGCGACGGATGCCTGCCCCACCGCCCGAATCCACCATGACCAGCACCTGAGCCGGTTCAGTAGCTAGCCGCAGTGGGCGACGACCGCAACGGTCAACAACGCAGCGACGCAACCGAAGTCATGGAGTTGCGCCGGCTGCCCTCAGCGTTCGGCCGTTCGTGGGAGCCGAGCGGCGTTCGGCGCGTCGTTGCCTCCGCGGTGTTGGCCGCACTGGCCGCCGGTGCGATCGGAGCCGCCTACCTGGCCCGCGAAACCGATCCGGACGCAACGGCAGCCGTGCTCGACACCACTGATTCCACGGAGCCGGTTGCGACCACCGAGGCGAACGACGGCAACCAGGTGATCACCGCGCTCTCGACTGCGCGCACCTCGACCCCGGTGGTGTCCAGCACCACCACGTCGCTCACGACCACGACCAGCACGGCGTCGACGTCGAGCCTCACCGGGCCGACCACCAGCTCCACCAGCCCGCCGCCGGTGTGGCGGGTGATCCAGCAGCTCGATTTCGGACCGGCAGGGGCGCCGGTCGCGTCGGGGTACACCCGGGTGAGCCCGAACGAGCCCGGACCACTCACCCTCGCCGGAGGTGGAATCCAGGCGACCGACCGGGGGCTCCCCGACGACGTGCGCCGCGATCTCGTGTTCGCCAACGGCCCGAGGGTGTTCAGCCTCCCCGTCGAGCCTGGCTTGTACCGGGTGACGCTCACCCTTGGTGATCTGACGAACCCCCACGACGAGATGGTGGTGTCGGTCGAGTCGTCAACCATCGCCACCGGTGTCACCACCGCCGCCGGCGACTTCACCACCGTGACCGGTGAGGTCGAGGTGAGTGATGGCGAACTCAGCATCGGGCTCAACGTGGCCGGCGGGGCCGACCCGAACTGGGTGCTCAATGCGATGGTGATCGAGTTCGACACCCAGCCCTGAGTGCCCTCAGGCGGCCGCCAAGTGGTAGCGGCCGTTGCGGAAGGCTCGCAGCAACTCCTTGGCCTGGCCTTCGTCGAGCCGGGAGAGGCTCTGGCCGCGGGTGAAGAAGTCGTTGAGGCCTGGCAGGTCGCGCAGGTCGGCCATCGTCACCTGGGCGACGCCCATCGTCCAGTTGCCGAAGTCACGCTCGGTGACCGGGCGCTCGATCAGCTTCACCACGTTCTCGTGGCGGCGGTCCTTGCTGATCTTGTCGTAGAGCTTCTGCACCGTGGCGCGTGGCCCCTCCAACACCTGGAAAAACGACCCGTCCTCGTACAACAACATGCCGGTGACCCCGATGGGGCCGTTGTTCGCTTTGGCCTTGGCCAGAATGCGTTCCAGCTCAGAATCGTCGTAGCCCGCGGCGAGGCGGCTCGTGTAGATGCACTGGACGAGATCTGACTCGCTCATCTTGCTCTCCTTTGTCGAACGCCTACGGTGAAGATCGGCGAAATCGGCCCAGTGACTTGAGTCGATCGGACGAGTGATCGCGAGCTGAAATGACCATGAAGCCAGACATCGACGTGCTCGAGGCAGTTGAGCGGCGGGTCCTCTGGCTCGCCACGCGCATCGTCGACGCCGCCAACCGCCGCAGTGACACCGAGGTGAAGGTGGGTGGCCACCAGGCGTCGTCGGCGTCGATGGTGTCGATCATGACCGCACTGTGGTTCGCCCACATCGGCGGGGAGGACAAAGTTGCGGTCAAGCCCCACGCCTCGCCCGTCTATCACGCCATCAAGTACCTCACCGGGGAGCTGGACCGCTCCTACCTGACAACGCTTCGCCAGCTCGGTGGGCTGCAGGCCTACCCGTCTCGCACGAAGGACCCCGACGTCAACGACTTCTCCACCGGCTCGGTGGGCCTCGGCGCGGTGGCGCCGCTGTTCTCCGCCCTCACTCGTCGCTACGTCGACTCGCACTTCGGGGCGCGCCCCGATGCCCGGTTCGTTGCCCTCGTCGGCGACGCCGAGCTCGATGAGGGGAACGTGTGGGAGGCCATCGCCGATCCGGCCACGAAGGGCCTCGCCAACTTCACGATGGTGGTCGATCTCAACCGGCAGAGCCTCGACCGCGTCATCCCCGAGATCGCCGCCGTTCGCCTCAAGCAGTTCTTCGAAGACGCCGGCTGGCACGTCGTCGAGGCGAAGTACGGCGCACGGCTGCGGGCGGCGTTCTCGCTCCCGGGGGGCGCGGCGCTCGAAGGCCACATCGACGCCATGGCCAACGAGGCATACCAGGAGCTGTTCGCCATCGATGGCGACGAGTTCCGCACCAAGTTTCTCGTCGACGCCGAACCAGCCGTGATCGAGTTGGCCGAGGCCTACGACGATGCGGGGCTGAAGACGCTCGTGACCGACCTCGGCGGCCACGACATGGCGACGCTGATCGACACCTTCGCCGAATGCGACGCGGAGACCGAGCGGCCCTCAGTGGTGTTCGCCTACACGATCAAGGGTTATGGCCTGCCAATGGCCGGCGATCCGATGAATCACGCCGCACTGTTGAGCGAAGACCAGATCGACGCCTTCCGCGCCGAGATGGGCCTCGACCTCGACACCGAGTGGGATCGGTTCGGCCCCGACTCGCCAGAGGGGCAGCTCTGCGCGTCGGTCGGCAGCGACGTGAACAACGAGATCCGCAAGGACCGGCCCGCCCTGCCGGTGCCCCGCCAGTCGCGCCCCCCGGTGACGGCGGGGCGTCCGTCAACCCAGGAGGCGTTCGGCCGGGTCGTGGCGGGGTTGGCCGACATCGACGGGCTCGGCTCACGGATCGTCACCACGGCGCCTGACGTGTCGATCTCCACGAACCTGGGCGGCTTCATCAACAAGATGGGCGTGTATGCGCCAACCGAGTCGGTCGACTACGGGGGGTCGGCTCAGCTGCTGCGGTGGGAGCCGGGCCCGAGCGGCCACCACATCGAGCTGGGCATCAGCGAGATGAACCTGTTCATGTTGCTCGGCCAGCTCGGGTTGAGCCACGATCACCACGGCGAGCAGCTCGTGCCGATCGGCACCGTGTACGATCCGTTCGTGCTTCGCGGCCTCGACGCGTTGATCTACGGCATCTACAACGACGCCCGATTCATCGTGGCCGGCACGCCCGCTGGGGTGACCCTCGCTCCCGAAGGTGGCGCCCACCAGTCCACCATCACCGCCTCGGTCGGGGCCGAGCTGCCGAACCTCACCTACGTGGAGCCGGCCTATGCCACCGAGGTGGACTGGTTGCTGTGCGATGCCATCGAGCAGCTCACCCGCACCGACGGCGCCAGCACGTATCTGCGGTTGTCCACCCGACCGATCGATCAGACCCCGTTCGCCGATGCGCTCGCCCGATACGGCGAGGCCAACCTGCGGGCCCAGGTGCTCGCCGGTGGGTACCGGCTCCTCGACACTCCCGCTGACGGTCGCCCCGGCGTCACCATCGTGACCACCGGGGTGATGGCACCCGAGGCCCTGGAAGCCGCCGCAGAGCTCGACGACGAGGGCGTCACCGCCTCGGTGGTCCACCTCACCAGCCCCGACCGGGCCTACACGGCGTGGCGCGCCGGGTACATCGCGTCGACGTCAGCGGCCAGCGTGGTGCGACGGCCCAGCCACCTGCATCGCCTGGTGCCTCCGGCCGAACGACGCCGGCCGGTGGTGAGCGTCCACGACGCCGCCAGCCACAGCTTGGCCTGGATCGGCTCGGCCCTCGGAACCAGGCAGTACGCCCTCGGCGTCGACCGGTTCGGCGAGTCCGGCACGGTGGCTGACCTGCACGCCGTCACCGGGATCTCCGCCGCCAACATCGTCAACGCCGCCCTGATCGCCATCAGCGAGGCATCCCCCATCGATGACGACGGCGGATTCGACGGCGTCCTGCCCTAGCGAAGTGGTCTGCGCCGCGCTTCACTGAAGCGGTGGTGTCAGAGGCGGGTGTGCCGGTGAGCGAGGCAGTCCACGACGTGCCCGACATCGGCGACCCCGCCGAGATCGGTCGCGGCGGCTACGGCGCCGTGTTCCGGGCCACCGACCTCCAGGTAGGTCGCACCGTGGCGGTCAAGCTGTTGTCGCTCGGGCCCAGCGCCAGCCTGCTGGGCCAGTTCGAGCGGGAGCGGGCCTCGCTCGGCCGTCTGTCGACCCACCCGAACGTGGTCACGCTGCACCGCACCGGGGTGACCCAGAGTGGGGTCCCATTCCTCGTGATGGAGTTCGCGCCCGGCGGATCCCTCGTCGACCGCCTTCGGGCCGGCGGCCCGTTCACATGGGAAGACGCCGTCGACTGGATCGTGCCGGTGTGCGATGCGGTGGAGCACGCGCACGCAGAAGGGGTGCAGCACCGCGACATCAAGCCACAGAACATCCTCGTGTCGGCCCACGGTCAGCCGCTCCTGTCCGATTTCGGGATTGCGGCACTCACCACCGGGTCCAACGCCACAACGCAGACCGCCCGGTTGAGCCTCTCGTACGCGAGCCCCGAGCAGATCAACGGTGGAGCCGTCGAGGACAGCACCGACGTCTACTCGCTCGGCGCCACCCTCTACACCCTCATCGCCGGCGCTCCGCCGTTCGTCGACTCCGACGGCGAGGGCATCCTGCAGACCGCCCGACGGATCGTGAACGACCCGCCACCGCCCCTCGATGAGTCGGTCCCTGTCGAGATCCGCCAGGCGATCTCAGCTGCGATGGCCAAAGACGCTGCACGCCGACCGTCCGTGGCCGAGTGGCGTGATGCACTGCTCGGCGAGGTGACACTTCCGGCCGCCTCTGCCTTCGTCGGCGGGGTGCCCGACTCCGTCACGATCGAGATGCCCGACACCGACGACGTGCCCTTCGGGGCATCGGCACTGGCCGACACGCCCCACCAGGAGACGATGGCGTTGGCCAGTAGCCGCACCGGGGGAGACGGTCGGTTGGCCGCGCTGGTGGCGTCGCTTCCGCTGCAGCGGGTGGCCGTGGTCGTCGGTGGCCTCGTGGTCGCAGGGCTCCTCGCCGCCGCCGCATGGGCCACCCTCGGCGATGAAGACGGCAACGAGCTGGCCTCAGCCTCCAGCGGAGCGGTCGACACCGACGAATCCGCCCCGGACGGGCCGGCTGCGAGCGACGACGGTGACGGTGACGGCCAGGCTGCCGATGGTTCGGCCTCGACCACCCTGATCGAGGCACCCGAGGACAGCGACGGCGACGGGGTGGCCGACGACGTCGATCTGTGTGCGGCGGTCGCCGACCCGGAGCAGCTCGATCTCGACGGCGACGGTCAGGGCGATGCGTGTGATCTGGACGACGACGGCGATGGCGTGGCCGACACCGAGGACAACTGCCCGGCCACGGTCAACGTCGCCCAAGGCGACGTTGACGGTGATCAGCTCGGCGACGTCTGCGACGACTTCCCCGACGCCGACAACGACGGCGTGATCGACACCGACGATCCGTGCGTGGTGCAGCCCGACGAACCCGACGCCGACGGCGACGGCGTTCCCGACCGTTGCGATGAGACGCCGCGAGGTGTGGTGGCGGTGGCGGCATCGGTCCGCATCGAGCGGGTCACGATCCTCAACGAGGCCTACGGCGACGGCGAAGCAGACATGTTCGGCGACCTCACGGTGGCGGGTGACAAAACGGGTCTCCCTGAGATCTCGAACCAGCGCGACATCAGGCCGGCCAACTGGTCCTCCGGCGTGGTCGAGATCGACTCGGCCACCGAGCTGATCCGTGTCCGTATCTGGATCCGAGATGAGGACGACTGCTTCTTGTGCCGTGATGGCCTGGTAGACGTCACGCCCGAGCCCAATTCGAACGCACTGCATCTCGTGATCGACCCGGCGACCGGCACCGTGGATCGGGCCAGCCTGGCCTGGAACCGGATCGAGACCGTCGGCGCCCTCACAGGCTCGGCCGACGGTGACTGGTCCGCCACGATCACCCAGGAAGGCGACGACGACGGCGTGCACCGGGCGTCGATGGACGTGTCGCTCACGCTCGTGCGCCAAGCGGCCCCGTGAATCGGAGCGGCGCAGCCCGGTAGCCATGGAGCAGGAGGACCGAGTGGATCGATCGTCGTCGGTGGTGCTGGATGCGACGCAGGTTGCGCCCGGCGGTTCGATAGTGGGTCATGTCGAACTGGCGGCACCGCTGCTCGGCCACGGCTCGGTCGATGTCGAGCTGTGGCACGACGAGCGCGACTTCGGCACCGAGCTCGACGTCAGGGGTCCGGACGCGGTCGGGCGGGCCTGGGCGTCCGCCACCGTGGCGATCCCTGTCGGCGCCGCGGCCCACACACCCATTCGGTTCACGCTGCCAGTCCCCGACGACGCCATCCCCGCCTTCAGCACCCCGTGTTTGCTGAGCGACGAGGTGCTGGGGCGCTCCTGGTCGGTGCGCATCGTCGACGTGCCCGAGTCGGCTCAGCCGATCAACGTCACCGGGCCGAGCCGTGGCACCGAACCACGAGCGGTGGTGCCGGCGAGCCCGGATCTGCCGCGGTGGTCTCCGAGCGTCGCCGAGAGCTGGGCGGTGGGCCTGGTCACCATCATCGCCGTGGTCGCCACGTTCGCTGCGGTGTTCGCCGGCGTCTTGCCGCCGTGGACCGTGGTTCTGGGGCTGCTGGCTGGGGTTGCCGGGCTTCTCGCGGTGGTGTGGACCGCGGCCACCCGAGACCACATTGCCGCCGAGGCAATGGCAGTCGTGACGATGCCGCCCCACGCCGTGCGGCCGGGTGAAGAGCTGGTGGTCGACATCACCGTCGGAGCAGCCGAGCCACTCGCCGCCCGCGTGGTGGCCTGGGAACGACAACGCCACTACGTGCGCCGGAGCTTCGAACCCGGGCAGGGAGGAGCCAAGGAGAAGGTCACCATGTGGATCGAGGAGCCGATCGTGGCCACGGCGCCCGTGGCCTTGGCATCAGGGCCAAACCGTGTTCGCCTCCCCCTCCCTGATGATGCGGCCCCGTCGTACGGGGGCGAGCGCAGCTCAATCGCATGGCGGTTGGTGGTCGGACCGATGGACCACTCGACGCTCGCGGCCCCCGTGGTTGGCCCGGCACGCGGGCCGAGCGAGATCGACGCCGATCTGGACCGCAGCCGACTCCTCGACTGTATTGATCGTGAGTTCATCGTCGAGCCGCGGGCCGACGGCAACACATGAGGAGATGACGGTGAGCCGTGGTTCGAAACACGTTGTGGTCGTTGGTGGCGGAACGTCGGGCTCGGTCCTCGCCGCTCGGCTCAGTAGCGACCCGGATCGCTCCGTCACGCTGCTCGAAGCAGGGGCCGACCATGACGCCTACGACGATGCCATTCGCCAGCCCGCGTTGGCCGCCGCGAGTTGGGCCGGCATCGCTCCGATGGTGTCGACGCCGATGGCGTTCGGCGATCGGCCGATCCCGGGCCTCCAGGCCCGCATCCTGGGCGGCACGTCTGCGCTCAACGGGATGGCAACGCTGCGAGGCTTGCCGCCCGACTACGACAGCTGGGCGGCCGCAGGCCTCGACGGCTGGGGGTGGCACGACGTTCTCGACACCTTCATCGCCGCCGAGCACGATCGTGACCTCGGCGGGTCACCGATCCACGGGTCGAGCGGCCCGTTGCCAGTGCGCCGCTGGACCCGCGACGAGCTCGGTCATGCGCCTCGGTCGTTCCACGACGCCATGGTCGAGCACGGCGAGGCCGTGGTGCATGACGTGAACGACCCGAGCCAACTGCCCGGCATCGGCGTGTTCCCGGTGACGATCGACGACGCCGGAGCGCGGGTGACCACAAGCCTTGCGTACCTCACGTCCGAGGTGCGGGCCCGGCCGAATCTCGCGGTACGAACCAACGTCGAGGTCGAACGCGTCGTGATCGACGTTGGACGGGCCCGGAGCGTGGTGCTCACCGGTGGCGAGGAGATCGTGGCCGATGAGGTGGTGGTGTCGGCAGGGGCAATCTGGTCGCCGGTGCTGTTGATGCGCTCAGGCGTTGGGCCGGCCGAGCATCTGAGCGAGCACGGCATCGCAGCCGTCGCCGACCTCCCCGTTGGATCGACCATGAGCGACCACCTCGGCCCGGGCCTCCCGTACACCCACGCCGGGGATCGCGGAAGCCAAGCCGGGCCCGCCCAGGTGGTGCTCGTCGGTGCGTCGAACGGCACCGACGTCGACTACCACGCCTTCCCGGTGTGCCCACCCGACACCGGCGACCACACCACAGTGCTCATGGCCGTGTTCCTGCTGCGTTCGAGCGGTCAGGGGAGCGTCCGCCTCGGAGCTGATCGATCACAGCCAATAGTGACTGCACCTCCGCTACCCGTCGATGGCGTTGACCGCCTTCGCCACGGCTTCGACCGGGTGGCGGCCTGGGAACGCAGTGCTGCGTTCCGCGCCATCGGAGCCCAGCCCGCGATGCCACTCGATCTCACTGCGCCCGAAGCGGTTGAACAGGCGCTCGACCGGCTCACCGTGAGCTACGGGCACATGGTGGGAACCTGCCCGATGGGCGCGGTGCTCGACGCCGATTGCCGGGTGCGGGGTGTGGAGGGGCTGCGAGTGGTGGACGCGTCGGTCATGCCCACGATCCCGTCTGGCAACACCTACCTCGGCTGCGTGATGGTGGCCGAGCGCGTGGCCGCCAAGATGGTCGCCGAACCCGCGCGCTGACTACGAGCCGGCCCGCTGGAGGCGCACGAGCAACACGAGCGCGGTGAGCACCGTGGCCATGCCAGCAAGCTGGATGGCGTTCACCGACTCACCGTCGAGTACGGCGGCGGCCACGACCACGGACACCACTGGGCTGAAGAGCGTGAGCTGCGACA
Organism: Actinomycetota bacterium; assembly: GCA_039029735.1. GTDB lineage: Bacteria > Actinomycetota > Acidimicrobiia > Acidimicrobiales > SZUA-35 > CADEDH01. The sequence goes on from JBCCFL010000072.1 coordinate 17,221, forward strand.
CCAGCGTGAGCGCCACCCGGGAGTGGGCCCAGTTCATCAACAGGTGGCCGGTGCCCGGGATGGCCACCATCGCCGCCACCCACCACCACGACTGTGGGGCCGGGTCGAACGTGCCGGAGAACACCACGGCCACCGGCACCATCACCAGCGAGCTGAAGATGAGCGACAGGCCCTGGTACTCCACCGCCCCGGTCGTGGCTCGTGCCTGTTTGGAGAACACGAAGTAGAGCGTCCATCCGGCCAGCGCTCCAACGGCGAGCAGATCGCCGCTCGCACTCCACGACGGCGACGCGGTCGAACCGAACACGACGAGGGCGACCCCGGCCACTGCGATCGCCGACAGCACCACCCCTCGGGTGGTGACGGCCTCGTCGAAGCGTCGCGAGAAGAACAGGAGCACCACCACGGGCTGCATGGCCAGGATCATCGTGGCGTTGGCCACCGTGGTGAGCTGGATCGCCGAGAAGAAGAACGCCAACTGCAGGCCGAACACAAGCCCGCCGGGGGCCGACGCCCGCAAGCCGGCGCGGCTGATTCGGCCGCCCAACGCGAGGAACAGGCCAACGTAGAGCACGGCTGCGACCCACGACCGGTGTAGGGCCAAGACCGGCCCTGCGATCTCCGACGCCTTGGCCACCACACTGCCGAAGCCCATGAGCGTGACGGAGGTGATCGTGGCTGCCAGCCCTTGCGTTGCCCCCTGAGTGGGCCGCTCGGATGCAACGGTCACTGCGTCGACGACTGCTCCGACACCCGGTGGCTGCCGATCTGGGGTCCGGCAACCCAGCCGCACAGCTGTGGGTCGCACTCCCTGAGTTCACCCGACACCCATCGGCCCTCCGAGGTGAACACGCCCCGACGCGTGCCGTCAGTCACCACGATGTTGCCGTCTCCGTTGCGCTCATAGAGCGCCCGGGTGAAGGGATGACGAATTCCCCGGCCCTGCATCACCGACCGCCGTTCAACGTCACGTCCGTCTCGCCACCCCGCTCGACCCACTCACCGAGCTTCTGGTGGAGCCAGCGGACCTTGGCCTCCTGGTAGTCGCCCAGGGTGATGCCCGGTTTGCGAGTGGTCTCGAGGCCGAGCTGCACCTTCGGCATGTTGAACAGATCCTGGTTGAACACCTTGGCCAACAACCCGAGTTCGGGTGCATCGGTGAAGGTCTCGTCGTCTCCCAGCCAGTGGATCTCGCACGGCGGCGGCTTCTCGCCTTGATAGGGGGCGAGGAAGATGCACTCCATGATCGACGAGCGGTGGTCGTCGCCGTTGGGGCGGAAGCGGTAGACGATCCGGTTGAACGCGCCCCACGGGTGGAAGTTGGGGAACACCGTGTAGTCGATCGAGTCCATCATCTCGGCGTCCGACATGGCGTCGGCCCACTCGTCGCCCGCGACGCGGCGCCACCGGGCTCGGCTCGCCTCGGCCGCGAGGGTGCGCATGTCGGCGTTATCGGGGAGGGGGAACGGTGAGTCCTGGTCGTGGCGGACGTCCATCATCGACCGCATCATCTCGTCGGGGGTGGGCTCCCAGTCGAGCAATGGGCTCGGCGTTCCGCTCGGGGTGATCACCCGAGCGAAGTTGTCCCAGATGTCCACCTGGGAGTTGGTGTCACCGAGGTAGGGCATGATCTGGGGGTGGGTGGCGTTCACGTGGTAGGCCTCACAGAACGCCTCCTGAGTCACCTTCCAGTTGGCTGGGATCACCTTCGCCACGTGCGCCTGCTTGAACCGCCGTTCCATGTCCCACACGGTGAAGTGGTCCACGAGGTCGCCCAGGAAGTGCTCCAGGGATTCGGCCTCGGGATCGGGGTTGATGAACACGAACCCGGCCCACTCGCCAACGGCGGCCTCCGGGAGGCTGAACTCGGCGTCGTCCACGTGGGGGAAGTCCCAGCGGCCAGGGATGTCCTGCAGGGTGCCGTCGAGGCGCCAGGCGAACCCGTGGAAGGGGCAGCGGAGTTCGCTGCAGTGCCCGTCGTGATCCTTCAGCCGGCGCCCGCGGTGGAGGCAGGCGTTGACGTAGGCCTTGATGCCGTGTTCGGTGCGGATCACGATGTAGGAGTCGCGGGCGATCTCGTACACGTAGTGGTCGCCGACCTCGGCGATCTCGTCGGTGCGGCAGGCGTACTGCCACACCTTGCGCCACACGTGTTGCACCTCGGCGTCGTGCCAGGCTCGGGTGGTGTATCGGGTGATGTCGATGTCGTCGGAGCCGAGGTACTGGGCGTTCTCGAGCCGCAGCACCGAAGGCACGTCACGGCTGTCGGCATCGAGGAGTTCCTGGTAGGTGATGCCAGGGGAGCGGGCAACGCCAGGCTCGTGTGTCGATGACATTGACCCAAATCTACTTGCCGCCCCGTGGGCGGGGCGAGTGGGCAGTCAGGGGGCGGTGAAGAAGTCGGCCCTCGGCGTCATGGTGGTGTCGTACACCGGCTCGCGGAGATCACAGCGGAACTTGGCGGTATCGGCGCCGACGATGCCGCACTGTCCGAGTGTGTCGCGCATGTTCAGGTAGTTGGGGTGCTCGAAGTGGGCGGCCAGAGATGCCTCGTCGGTCCAGAGTTCGTACACCTGGATGCGGGTGCTGATGCACGGATCGGGGGCGAAGCAGTACGCCTCGCAGCCCGGCTCGTCGTCCCGCGTGGCCTGCTGCAGCGGGGTGCCGAGTTCGATCGCCCGGTCGCGGCTCGCCTCGGAGTCGAAGTCGATCGTGCCGGCAATGATGATCATGGGAACGAGTGTGTCACGATGGCCCGATGAGGTCCCGATGCGTGCGGCGCTGATCACTGGCCGTCACCGCCTCGAACTCGTCGAGTTTCCTGAGCCCACCCCGGCCGCCGGCGGCGTGGTGGTGGCCATCGATCGCTGTGGGATCTGTGGCACCGACGTACACGCCTACGGCTCCGACGGCCCATACCCCCCGGCGATCTGTGGCCATGAGTGGACTGGCCGCCTCGCCGCCGTCGGCGCGGAAGTAGGTGCAACGTGGTCTGAGGGCGACCGGGTGGTGATCGCGTCGCCGCCCGCGTGTGGGGCGTGCGACGCGTGCCATGCCGGGCAGGCGCGGTGGTGCGTCGCGGCATTTCTCGTCGCCATTGGTCGAGACCCTGGAGCACCGCCCCACGGCGGCTTCGCCTCGCAGCTCGCCGTCGACGCCAGCCGCGTACTGCGCGTCGATCCCCGGCTCTCCATCGAACAGGCGGCCCAGGTCGAACCAGCCTCGGTTTCGTTCCACGCCGTGCGGCACACCCCGCCTGGGCTTGGCGATGTGGCGGTGGTGCAGGGCGCTGGCCCGGTTGGGCTCACCACGCTCCAGTGGGTGAGGGCGGCTGGCGCGGGAGCGGTGGTCGTCGTCGAACCGAACGAGGTGCGGCGGGCACTCGCCGCGGAGTTGGGGGCAACCCATGCCGTGGTACCGGCCGATGCGAAGCCGACCGTGAACGAGCTCACCCGAGGCCTTGGCGCCGACGTGGTGTACGAATGCGTCGGCCGCCCCGACGCCGTGCAGGCTGCGGTGGACCTCGCCCGCCGGGGTGGTGCGATGTGCCTCATCGGCGTTGCCGACGGCCAGGCGTCCATCAGCCCGGCCAGCTGGCTGGTGAAGGAGATCGAGGTACGGGCGGCGCTGGCGTTCACCCACGACGACGTGGAGCGGGCCATGGGCATGATCGCCGACGGGCGCATCGCCCTCGATCCACTGCACACCTCCACCGTCGGTCTCGACGAGCTCGATGCCGCCTTTGCCGACCTCGCAGGAGGCAGCACGGGCGAGGTGAAGGTGCTCGTCGATCCCAACCGGTGACCGGCGAGCAACGGGTGGCGTCGCCAAGGGCTGTGCTAGACCGAGCGCATGCCTGCCTACCTCGTTGCCAACTACGACGTCGTCGATGCCGACCGCTACCGGGAGTACCAGAAGGGGGCGGCCCCGATCATGGCCGGTGGCGGCAAGCTACTCGTGCTGGATCCCGCATCGGTGGCCAAGGAGGGCGAGTGCGGTCAACAGACCGTGGTGATCGAGTATCCCACCAAGGAGGCGGCCCTGGCCGCGTATGAGTCCGACGACTACCAGGCGGTGATCGGCATCCGCTTCGACGCCACCGCCAACGGTCGGGCGGTCATCGTCGACGGCATGGGCTGACGCTCATCGGCTCGCCTGGGCTGGGCCGCTGCTCGGCTCGGCGAACCTAGGCTCGGCGAACCTGGGCTGGACCGCTGCTCAGCGAAGCTGGCCGTGGATCGGGGGGAGTCCGTCCACCCGCCGCTGGGCCAGCTCGAGTGCCTGCGCGCCGTAGTGCTCGTGCGGCAGGATCCAGAACCGATCGGCGTCGATCGCCTCAGCCACCACATCGGCTACCTCGTCGGGCGTCATCGCCTCGGCGATGCCCTCGCCGAAGGGCTGTTTCTCAACGGTGTTCGGATCGGTACCAGGACGGTTGCGATGGCTGGTTGTGATGTTGGTCGACACCACGCCAGGGCACAACACCGACACCGCCACCTCCGTCGGCTCCAGCTCGAAGTGCATGGTCTGGGTCATGCCCACCACGGCGTGTTTGGCTGCCACGTACGAGGCGATCGCCGGGAAGCCCAACAGGCCAGCGGTCGACGCCGTGTTCACCACGTGCCCGGGCCGGCCCGACTCCACCATCCTGGGGATGAAAGCGTGGCAACCGTGCACCACGCCCCAGAGGTCGACGTCGATCACCCAGCGCCAGTCGTCCAGCGAGTCGAGGGCCCCGCCGAAGGCCACAACGCCGGCGTTGTTGCACACCACGTCCACGTGGCCGCGCCAGGCGAAGGCCTCGTCGGCCATCGCCGTCACGGCGTCCATGCTGGTGACGTCGCACTGAATCGCGGTCACGTCGACCCCCGCGTCGCTCAGCTCGCTCGCCGCCGCATCGAGGGCCGCCGCCTCGACGTCGGCCAGCACCACGGCCATACCGGCCCGTCCGAAGCGGTGCCCCAGCGCGAGGCCGATGCCACTCGCACCGCCGGTCACCACCGCCACCTGCCCTGCGTCGAGCTTCATCTCGGCTGCCTTTCCGACAGGCACGCCTCGTGCCCCGCCTCGGCGCCCGAGTATAGATTCGGCCCATGAGCCCGGATCCGATCGCTGCGCTCGTGCACCACTACGCCGACGCCGTGGTGCATCGCGACGTGGAGCAGTGGCGCGGCACCTGGACCGAGGACGGCATCTGGGACCTTGGGCGTGCCAACCGGGTGGAGGGCCGTGACGCGATCGTGGCGGCCTGGCAGGCCGCCATGGACGGCTTCGATGCAGTGATCCAGATCGTGTTCAACGGCACCCACCACCTCGACGACGGGGCCGGCACGGGATCGGGCCGGTGGTACATCCAGGAGTCACTGCGCCCGATCGGCGGAGATCCCACCCTGCTCGTGGCCCACTACAACGACACCTATCGGCTCGACGACGGCCAGTGGCGCTTCGCCCAGCGGGCCCTTGTGGTGCACTACGCCGGCCCGCCCGACCTCAGCGGCCCGTTCCTCAACGCCCGGGGCTGAGACCCTCGGCAGGGCCGGCCCCTAAGCTCTCGGCCCATGGGACGACTCGACGCGAAGGTGGCCGTCATCGTGGGTGGGGCTTCTGGGTTCGGTCTCGCCACCGCCGAACGCTTCGCCGCCGAAGGCGCCACCGTGGCGGTCGTCGGCCGACGGGGCGACCTCGCCGTCGAGGCTGGAGCGCGCCTCGGGGGCTCCGGCCACGGCTGTGACATCACCGACTTCGACGCCGTGGATCGAACCACGGCCGAGATCGTGGCTCGCCATGGCCGTGTCGACGTGGCCGTCAACTACGCCGGGTTCGAGCAGAGCACGCCCATTCGCGACCTCACCCCCGCCACGTGGCAGCCCATGATCGACGTGCAGCTCACCGGAGCCGTGTGGTTCCTGCGGGCGATGGCCAACCAGATGGCCGATCAGCCTCAGCCCGGCGGCTCGGTCATTTCGATCTCGTCGCTCACTGCCCACAACCCGGCGGCGGGGCAGGCCGCCTATGCCGGGGCGAAGAAGGCGTTGGAGTACATCACGGAGATCGCTGCCGTGGAGTACGGGCTAGCCGGGGTGCGGGTCAACGCGATCGCCCCGCACCTGATCGAGACGCCCATGACCGCCGACATCTTCAAGCTGGCGTTCGTGGTGGAGGCGGTTCGGCTCCAGACACCGCTCGGGCGGATGGGCCACGTCGACGATGTGGCCAACGCCGCGCTGTTCCTCGCATCGGACGAAGCTGGATACATCAGCGGGCAGACGATCCGGGTGGACGGTGCCGCCTCGATGCAGAAGCTCCCGACAACCGAGGAGTTCGGCCTTCTGGCCAAGCACCGGCCCGATCTGCTCAGCTAGGCCGATGACCTCAGCGTCACGGCCCTTCCGCTTCGGAGTGCAGGCCTACGACGCTGCGTCGGCGGACGAGTGGACCGATCTGGCCCGCACCGCCGAGGCCCTCGGCTACAGCTGCTTCTCCGTCGCCGACCACTACTTCGGGCCTGGCGCTGCGGCGACGGCGGCCTCCCACCCCGTGCAGAGCCTGGCCGCCATCCCGGCCATGGCCGTGGCCGCCGCCGTCACCTCGTCGATCATGATCGGCTCCCGGGTGATGTGCGTTGACTACCACCAGCCCGTGGTGCTGGCGAAGTCGCTCGCCACGATCGACGTGTTGTCGAACGGGCGGCTCGAAGCGGGGCTCGGCGCCGGCTGGATCACGAGCGAGTACGCAGCCATGGGCATCACGATGGACCGGCCCGGTGTGCGGATCGAACGACTGGCAGAGGTGATCGGCCTCAGCCGCGCCTTCTTCGCCGGGGCTGATCTCGACATCGACGGCGAGTACGTTCAGGTGCATGACATGGCGGCGGTGCCCGCCGCGGTGCAGCCCGGAGGTCCGAAGCTCATGGTGGGTGGGGGAGCGCCCCGTGTGCTGCGCACCGCAGGCGAGCTGGCCGACATCGTGTCGATCAACTTCGACAATGCCGCCGGGAAACTCGGTGGCCGAGGTCTTGCGTCGGGCACCGCGGAGGGCACGGCGGCCAAGCTCGAGTGGGTGCGCAAGGGGGCCGGCGCGCGCTACGACGACATCGAGATCGAGATCGGTGCCTACTTCACTGCGGTGAGCGACCACGGCGCAGCCGTTCGGGAGAAGATGGCGGCGGGGTTCGGGATGACCGGCGAGCAGCTCGCCACCTACCCCCACGCCCTCGTCGGGTCGGTCGGCGAGATCTGCGAAACGTTGCACGAGCGGCGCGAGCGCTACGACATCAGCTATGTGACTGTGGGTGCAGCCGCCATGCACGACTTCGCCCCCGTGGTCGCCACATTGACGGGAACCTAGGAGGGGACGGGCATGACCGACGGCCACCCAGTGGACGCTGATGCAGTGGATCTCGACGACTTCGGGCTGTTTGATCCTGCAGTGCAGCAGTGCCCTCACGCCTACTACGCCAAGATGCAGGCCGAGGCGCCCGTGTTCGAAGCGGCCGCCCCGGGCGCCCCATTGCGGTTGGTCACCCGCTACGCCGATGTGCTGAACGTGGTGCTCGACACCGACACGTTCTCGTCGCGCTTCGAC
>JBCCFL010000073.1:0-24521 GCA_039029735.1 Actinomycetota bacterium
CCCAATCCCCAACCGATGTCGGCCGCCGACGCAGTTGATCGGGTGCTCTCCACGAGCTTCATCGCCGCGCTTCCCGAGGAGGAGCACAAGGCGGTCGCCGACGAGATCTGGGATGTCATCGAGCCGATCGGACGCTCGGTCGTCTTCCCCTACACCACACAGATGCAGGCCTGGCGCGTCGGCACCTGAGCACAACTGTCCCAGCGCCGAGCCCGACCCAGCTCCGGATCATGGTGCGGCCGGGAACAGGTGGTCGAGCTTGTCGGGGTTGACCACGGCCCACACACCCACGATCTGAGTTCCGACCACTCGGAGGCCGAGCGCCAAGCGGGGCCGACCCTCGACGTCGATGAGGATGGCTGGCTCGTGGTTCAGGGTGGTGCGCCGGAGCATGATGCCGCTCGGTTCGCGGGCGGCGAGGTTGATGATCAGGCGAGCCACCCGGTGGCGACCGACCACTGGCTGGCGAGCAGCCCGGTGCTCGGCTCCACCGTCGCTCACGTGCACCACGTCCTCGGCGAGGAGTCGTTCCAGGCCGTCGACGTCGCCAGCAACCGCCGCATCGAGGAAGGCATCGAGCAACCGCTCCTGTTCGGCGTTGGACTGTTCGAACCGCATACGGTCCTCGCCAACGCGCTCGCGGGCACGGCGGGCGATCTGGCGACAGGCCGCCTCGTTCCGGTCTACCACGGCGGCCACTTCTGCGAACGGGAGTGCAAACACATCGTGCAGCAGGAACACGGCCCGCTCCACCGGGCCGAGCCGTTCGAGCACCGCGAGGAACCCCACGGTCAACGACTCGGCGAGCACCACGTCTTCATCGGGGCCGGGGGCTGTCTCGATCGGTTCGGGCAGCCACGGCCCCACGTACTGCTCTCGACGATGGCGGGCGGAACGCAACCGGTCGAGGGCGAGCCGACTCACCACCTGGGTGAGGTAGGCGGGTGGGTTGTGCACGTCGCCTCGGGGGGCGTCGACCCAGCGCAGGTAGGCGTCCTGCACCACGTCTTCCGCGTCGGCGATGGAGCCCAGCATCCGGTAGGCCACTCCGACCAGGCGGCCCCGTTCGGCCTCGAACACCGCCACTGCGCCAGCCCCGCCTCCAGGGCGGGGGGCCGGTTCGATCATGCGGCCACCACTCGGGATCCGGCCAGCACGTGGGTGGCAGCAGCGACGCCGCTGGCCGCTGATGCGTCGGCGAGCAGACCGGTCGGCCCGATCCAATCGCCGGCAATCGCCACCTCGGGCCGACCCAGTACGTCGGCTGACGGACGACAGCCGAGGCCTCCCGCTGCGTTGGCCACGGGTTGGCCGTGGGCCACCGTCATGCGGTGCAGGTACCGGTCGGTCACGAGATCGACCGGGTCGAGCCCGAGCCGGGCCACATGGGCCGCGAGGTCGGCCCGGGTGTGGTCGGCGTGGTGGTTCTCGCCGGGAGCCAGGTAGCGGGCGGTGCTCACCACGATGTGCCCCGGGGGTGCGAGGTCGGCCGGTGGCGCATGCACCGAACCATAGAGCGGCTCGTCGATGCCCAGCACGAGAGGTCGCGTCGGCATCGTGCGAGCGCCCACGCCGTACACGGCGGCGTCGACTGCGGGGCCGATGGCGGCGGGATCGAAGGTGGCGTTCGTGAGCGCCCCAGTCGCGCCGGGCCCGCCAACAGCCACGACGACGGCATCGCAGCGGGCGAGCTCGACGTCAACCGAGGTCACCGTGCGGTGTTCGATCGTGCCCCCCGCACCGCCGAGCCTGGCCTGGAGTGCTGCGATGACCTGGCCCCAGCCGCCGTCGAGATACAGCACCCCGCCACCGAGCGCCCGCTGGAGCTGAATCACCGCCGCCTCGGCGCAGCCGATGTCGGCCGCCGCCGAGTAGGTGGTGAGGCGCACCACCGCACGCAGCACAGCCGCCACGGTCTCGTCGGTGGTCTGGTGATCGATCCACTCGTCAACGGTGGCGCCCCTGGCCCCGAGCGGGTCGTAGCCGGGGATCCGAGCCAGCAACCGGCCGAGTTCGACCTTGCCCCGGACACCGAGCAGATCCGTGGCCACCAGACTGGCGGGTCCGGCGGGCAGCCGGTGGAGCTCGCCCCGCCACAAGGCCTGAGAACCCCATTGCGCCGGGGCCCCACCGGAGGGCTCGATGCCGAAGCGGCGCAGGGCGGCCATCAGCTCGCCATCGACGTAGAGGGCGTGCGGGCCCTGGTTGAAGCGGTAGCCGTGATGACCGGTGGTCCGAGCCCGACCACCGCCATGCTCGGCGCGATCGATCACGGTCACGTGAACGCGGCGGCCAGGCTCGGCGCTGGCGTCGAGGATCGTGTTGGCGGCGATCAGCCCGGCGATGCCGCCGCCGATCACGGAGATTCGGGTGGTGCTGCTCATCGGTGTACTCCCAGATGGATCGGGGTCGTCACCTACTCGACGAGACAGCTCCTTGGTTCGTGACAGCGCGACAGCGCTCGATGATCAGCCGGCGCCGAGGCGGGCCCACTCATCGTCGGTCCACAACGGTCTGAGCTCGGCGGTCATGAAGTCGACGCTCCACCGCACCATCTCGAACCACGGCAGATCCACGCTCATCATCTCGGTGTAGGCGAGCCCGTCGAACAAGGCGGCCACGTCCTCGATCTCGAGTTCGAGCTCGCGATCGGGGCCCACGGGTCGGCCGAGTTCGTCGAGAGGCCACGTGGAGTGGATCATCGTCTCGATGGTCGCGGTGCGGGCCACGTCGACGCTCACACCGTTGTCGTGGATGATGCCCAGCAGCTGGAGCAGCGCGCCGGCGGCGTCGGCAGAGAGGGTCACGGCTCGTGGATACAGCGCAGGCTCCAACGCGATCGAACATCGGTACGAGTGGACCGGGACCGTACCGTAGGCTGTGGCCATGAGCGACACCAGGCCAACGACCTTCTCCGAGGTGCTCGATCTGGTCCGGCACGGCCCCGACACGTGGGTGGGTCAGAGCCCGGCCTACAGCTGGGGTCGGATCTACGGGGGACAGGTGGTGGCCCAGGCGCTGTGGTCGGCGTTGCAGACGGTTGACGACGACTTCCACCCGCACTCTCTGCATGCCTATTTCATCCGCGGGGGCACGCTCGACGAGCCGGTGCGCTTCGAGGTGGATCGGCTGCGCAACGGCCGGAGTTTCTGCACGAGGGCCGTTGTCGCCCGCCAATCGGGCGGCGCGATTCTCAACCTGTCGTGTTCGTTCCAGGTGGACGAGACCGACGCCGAAATCCAGACGGCCCGCATGCCGCTCGCACCGGCCCCCGAAGACATCCGGGCCCAGACCGACAACTGGCCGTGGATCATGGAGCGCCGGTCGATGGTGAGCTACCCGGGGGCTGGGCAGTCGATGGGGTGGGTCAAGCTGATGGACCCGCTCGACGACGATCCCATCAGCCACGTGTGCGGCCTGGCCTTCACCTCCGACACCGTGCAGTTCGGGGCGGCCCGCAGCCTGCATCCACTCCAGGTGCCGCAGGAGGAATACCACACCCGGTTCATGGGGGCGAGCCTCGACCATGCCATGTGGTTCCATCGGCCGATGCGGGCCGACCAGTGGCATCTCTACGACTGGGACTGCCATGGGCTGAAGGGGGCGCGGGGCATGACGGTGGGCAACGTGTTCGCCCCTGACGGCACCCACGTGGCCTCGATCGCCCAGGAGGTGTTGCTCCGCGAGCGCCGACCGAAGGGCGACGGCTGAACGCCATGGTCGACACTCGGCGGACCCGCAAGGTGGGGGTGACCCTGTTCGACACGGCGATCGGCCGGGTCGGCATCGCGTGGCGCCCGTCGGTGATCACCGCGATCCAGCTGCCCGAGCCCGACGACGCGGCAACACTGCGCCGGCTGCGAGCCACGCTGTCGACCGCTCCGACCGGCGTCGACGGTGGGAACGGGCCCGCAGTGGGCGCCGAGGCGCGGCCCGATTTCGTCAACGACGCCATCGCCCTCATCACCGATCTCCTGGCGGGCCGACAAGCCGATCTCGACACGATCGCGCTCGACCTGGCCCGGGTACCCGACTTTGACCGCGCCGTGTACGACATCGCCCGGGCCATCCCGCCGGGCGAGTCGATGACCTACGGCGAGGTGGCCCAACAGATCGGCGACAAGGGTGCGGCGCGCGCCGTTGGCCGATCCCTGGGTGCCAATCCGTTCGCCATCGTGGTTCCCTGCCATCGGGTGCTCGGGGCCAAGGGCGCACTCACCGGCTTCTCGGCCAACGGCGGGGTGGACACCAAGCGCAAGATGCTCCTGATCGAGGGTTGCCCCGCGGTTCCCCCGTCACTGTTCGACTGACAACGTCGACCGGCGGAGGCCCCCGTGGCCCAGACCAGGCCTAGCCCTGGTCGCGCTGGCGGGCGCGGTGGTCGGCGGTGTGGGTGCGGCTGGCGCAGCGGGGGTCGGCACAGAACCGACGTGATCGGTTGCGGGTGGCGTCGTAGAACACATCGTCGCAGTCGCTGGCGCCGCAGCGGCCGAAGCGGATCGTCTCGTTGTCGCACAGTTCATGGGCGAGCGCCATCAGCAGGTCGGCCATGACCTGGTCGTCGAACCGGGCCGTGGAGGGCGTCCAGTGCAGGTGGGGGCCGACGCCTCCATGATCGACGATGGATGGGGCGATCGGCAGCTCGGTGAGGTGCTCGTTCACCTGGGCCATGGCCTCGTCCATGGTCAGATCGGGGAGGGCCCGAACGAGCGGCACCAACTCCCGGAGCCTTGCTCCCAGTCGGTCGAACGACGCAGCCGAGGCCTTCTCGGCCCGGCTGAAGCCGTTGTGGTGGAGCAGATCGCGAAGATCGAGCGGGGCGCCGTCCACCCCATCGATGCCGTTCGTGATCTCGGTGAGCACCTCGAGGGTGATGCGGATCTCCGACTGCTGACTCGACGCAACGAGCATGTGACCAATTCTATGCCGAATCAGGTGGCAGTCAGGACTCAAACGACGATAGAACCTTACGACTGGAGATGGTCTAACACGCGTTAGCCCCTTACACCTTCCGGGAGGTCCCCCATGCACCCAATCGTTCTCACTGCGCTGCTCACGGTCGCCAACGTGCTCGGAGCGGGCATGATCGTGCCGCAGGTCACCCGATTGCGCCGCTACCACCACGCCGCCGGGGTGTCGGCAGTCGGCACGGGAGTCGGCCTGGCCCTCAATGGCTGGTGGATTGCCTACGGCATCAATGCCGAGTTGTGGGGCGTTCTCCCCGTGTCGGTCACCGCTGCTGCCCTCTATGCCGTGGTGGCCGTACAACTGACCCGTCGGCTCGGCGTGATGGCCACCCTGCGCCCGATGGGATTCGGGGCCGGCGTGCTCGGCATGGCACCGTTGCCGCTCCTGATCATCGGCGGCTGGTCGGCGGCGGCCGTGGCGATCGGCATCTCCTACAGCGTGCAGTTCGCCCCCGCCCTGGTCGCCAGCCTGCGCACCACCGACCCGGCCGGCGTGTCAGCAACCACGTGGGCCATGGCCGCCATCGAGGCGGCGATCTGGTTCGGGTACGGCACGATCACCAGCGATCCCGCCCTCCTCATCGGCGGTGCCGGAGGTGGCCTGACCGCAGTGGCGATTCTGGCCCGACTGGCGATGGCGCGGCCCGATCTGCGCCGGATCCCGGTTGCCCGTTCGATACCGATGTGATATCACTTTCATATGACTTCAGTGGCTGACCCAGCTCCGACCACCCATTCGCCATCCGAGCCGTCGGTGGCCGCCCGGCCAGCCAGGCCCCTCCCGGGCCCGGTCGGGATCGTCGTGTCGCTCATCTGCATCGCAGCCATCGTCGGTGGCATCATCGGCGCCGCCGTCACCGGCAGCCCCCTGTTCGCCATCCTGATCGTGGCGGGCGCTCTGCTGTTCGGGTTGAGCATCCCCGGGCACTACCTCGTGCAGCCGAACCAGTCGCTGGTCCTCATCCTCTTCGGCCGCTACATCGGTTCGGTCGACTCACCGGGCTGGTACTGGGCCAACCCGTTCACTCGGTTGGAGTCACGCACGATCAGTACCCGCGTTCACAACTTCACCACCCCGGTGTCCAAGGTGAACGACGCCGAGGGCAATCCGATCGAGCTGGCAGCAGTGGTGGTGTGGCGGGTGATCGAGTCGACGAGGGCAGTGTTCGACGTGGACGACTTCGTCGACTTCGTACACGTGCAGAGCGAAACCGCCATCCGCCATCTCGGCATGCAGTACCCCTACGACGACTTCACCGGAAGCAGAGTGTCACTGCGGGCCAACCCCGACGAAGTGGCTGCCACGCTGCACGCCGAGGTGCAGGAGCGCCTCCAGGCAGCTGGGGTGGACGTGGTGGAGACGCGCCTGAGCCACCTCGCCTACGCCACCGAGATTGCCGAGGCGATGCTGCGGCGCCAGCAGGCGGCTGCGGTTGTGGCCGCTCGCCGCACGATCGTGGAGGGCGCCGTCGGCATGGTGGAGGACGCGCTCGAGATGCTGAACGAACGCGACGTGGTGGAGCTCGACGAGGAGCGCAAGGCCACGATGGTGTCCAACCTGCTGGTGGTGCTCACGAGCGAGAATCAGACCACACCGGTGGTCAACGCCGGCTCGCTCTACTGAGCCCGACACCAACCCCGCGAGGTTCCGTCTGTGGCCGCCCGCCGCAAGAACTATCCCCTCCGCCTCGATCCGGAGATCCACGCCGCCATCGAGCGGTGGGCGGCCGACGACCTGCGCAGCGTGAACGCCCAGATCGAGTTCGCACTGCGGCTCGCGCTCAAGCAGGCCGGCCGCTTCCCCGACCCCCCATCGGCACGAGATGAGGCGTCGAACGATCACCCCCCGAAGGAGGAACCCGAATGATCGGCATTCTCGGCATCGCCCTGCGACGCACCCAACGCCGCCACCTCTGGATCTGGGCCATCGCCTCGGCGTCCGCGCTGGCGATCGGCATCGCAGCAGCCGTTGCGCTCTGACCGGTCCCCCTGACCACCAGCCCTGGACAGTCCGCCCTTCATCGTTTATCGTCGATGAACGATGAAGGAGCTGAATGCTGCTGACGCTGAGGAATACGCCGGCTGGTTCCGGTGCCTGTCTGACGGAACTCGCCTGCTGATCCTCAACGTGGTGGCTCGGGCCGGCACCCCGATGACCGTTGGCGAGATCGTCGAGCAGGTCGACCGCAGCCAGTCGACGGTGTCGAACCACCTGCGCATCCTGGCCGAGCAACGGTTCGTGCTCATCGAGCCCGACGGGGTCCGCAGCCTCGTTCGGGTCAACGACGCGTGCATGCAGGCCCTTCCCGAAGCCGCGGCGGTGATCATGGCCACCCGCGCTCCGCTCCCCCGCTGATCTCGGCCCGACCAGGGCCCGAACCCGAAAGGACCACACATGAAGCGCATGCACATGGGCATAACCGTCAACGATCTGGAGGCCGCAACCGCCTTCTACACCCGCCTGCTGGGCCAGGAGCCAAGCCTCGTCCGCGACGACTACGTGAAGTGGATGCTCGACGACCCCTACCTGAACCTGTCGATCAACACCTCGACCTGTGGCGACAACGGCCCCGGCGTGAGCCACCTCGGATTCCAGGTCGACTCCATCGACGACGTGAACGCCGTGCGCCAGGAATGGGTCGACGCGGGGCTCTCACCCCAAGATCAGAACGACCTCGTGTGTGGCTACCAGTTGCAGGACAAGTCCTGGGTGTTCGACCCGGCCGAGTTGCCCTGGGAGGTGTTCGTCACCCACGGCGTTGCCGACGACTACGGCACCAACGAGATGCCCGACCCCGCCGCCACCCAACCGTGAGCGCCGAGAACCCGGCCACAGAGACCACAGGAGAGCCAGCGCTGTGGTCGGCGGTCGGCGATCTGCACCACCGCTTCCTCACCGGCCTGATCCTGGCCCTCGTCACCCGCCAGGGCACGCCCCGGGCTGCCGAGGTGGTGTTCCGCACGTTCCGACACCAGCACCTGGAGTTGTTCCGCCCCGGGCTCACCAAGCTCGGCCTCGACGACGAGCCCGACGCCGTGGCCTGCGCCAAGTACCACGTGCTGTCGAACGCCCTCGGCGGCGTTGGCGTGGTGTGGATACCCGAGTCCGACACGAAGTCGTGGGTGCGGTACTACCCACCGCGCTGGATCTTCGACGGCACCGCCATCTGCGGGGTGCCGACCGAAGTGAGCCGGGCGATGCTCCGAGGCTGGCACGGCCACAACGGGGTGTCGCTCGACAATCCCAATCTCGGGTTCGTGGCCACGATGCAGACCACCGACGGCCAGCCCGGCCTGGAGGGGTACTACGTCGAGGAGGACCATCCACTCGACGAGGACGAGCGGGTGCGGTTCCGCCCCGGTGAGCGGCCACCCGGCGAGCCGGTGGAGCTCCCCGTGCCGACCTGGGGCCCCGACCGCCTGGCCAAGGTGGAGCGCAACTATGCACTGGCCTACATCCGCAGCATCCTCCCGGCGATGTGCGCCGTGCTCGGCCCGGCCGACGCTGCCGGCACCGGCCGCACCGCCGCCCGTCAGATCGGCATGCAGTACCACGCTGCGGTGATGGCCCCGCTCGACGCCAGCCGCCCGTTCGCCGAGCGGATGAGAGCGCTGCTCGCGGCCCACGGATCGGCAGTCGCCGTCGCGGGCGCCGCTGGCAGCACCGACACCGTGGCGATCGATCGCTGGTCGGTGGTCGACGCCGGCACCCCGGCCGAGGCATTCGAGTGCTGGAACGGATTGTGGGAAGGTATGGCCGCGATGGAAGGGCTGCGGCTCACCGTGTCGGACCGGCTCGACCACGGCGACCCCACCACCACCTGGAGGATCAGCTCGGCATGAAAGCGGTGTTGTTCGATGAGCACGGGGGCCTCGACGTGCTCCGCTACGACGAGGTCGATACGCCCGAGCCCGGCCCGAACGAGGTCCGGGTGAAGGTGGAGGCGTGCTCGCTGAACTACCACGATGTGTTCACCCGGCGCGGCATGCCCGGGATCAAGACGCCGCTGCCCATGGTGCCGGGCTGCGACGCAGCCGGTGTGGTCGACGCCGTTGGCGCCGACGTCAACGGATGGCACGAGGGCGCACGTGTGCTCGTCGACCCCGTGCAGTGGATCGACGGCCGCATCCACATGATCGGCGACACCCGTTGGGGTGGCTACGCCGAGTACGTGGTGGTGGACGCCCAGCAGCTCATGCCGCTGCCCGACTCGGTCTCGGCCGTCGACGCGTCGTGCCTGCCCGTTGCCTACGGCACGGCGCACCGGATGCTGTTCACCCGTGGCGGGCTCGCCGAGGGCGAGACCATCTTCGTGCTCGGCGCATCGGGTGGCGTGGGCACGTGCTGCGTCCTCCTGGCCAAGCTGGCCGGCGCCCATGTGGTGGCTGCCGCTGGCTCGGCCGCGAAGTGTGACGCCCTCAGCGCACTCGGCGCTGACGAGACCGTCGACTACTCCACCACCGACATCGCCCGGTTCACCAAGGACCGAACCGGCTCACTGTTCGCCGGCGGCGGTTGGGACGTGGTGGTCAACTTCACCGGCGGCGACACCTGGGCCAAGACGCTGCGCATGGTGAAACAGGGCGGGCGGCTCCTCACCTGTGGCGCCACCGTCGGCTACGACCCACCCACCGACCTGCGCTTCATCTGGACCGCCGAGATGGACATCCGCGGCTCCAACGGATGGGCTCGCAGCGACCTGGAGGCCCTCGTGGCGATGGTGGCCGACGGCAGGCTGTCGCCGGTGGTCGATCAGGTGCTGCCGTTGAGCCGAGGAGCCGAGGCCATGGGCCTGCTGGAGGATCGCTCGTTCTTCGGCAAGATCGTGATCGATCCCACCCTCGACTGACCACGCTCGATCGACCAGTAGAGACCGACCAGTAGAGACCAACCAGTACGGACCCACCAGCAAGGCGCACCGACATGCCGAATGACCTCACGAACCTCGGTGCACTCTCGTCGCCATGGGCCAACAGCGACCGGATCGCCTACATCGACCTCACCGGCCCCATCGCAGACGGCGGGCTGCCGGCCGCCGTCGAGGTGACCTTTGCCGAGTTCGACGACCGGGTGCGCCGGGTGGCCGCCGGCCTCGCCGCCCGCGGGCTTGCGCCTCAGGCCAGGGTCGGGATCGTGGCCGACAACTCGGTCGACTACGGCGCCTGCTACCTCGGCATCGCCAGGGCAGGCATGGTGACCGTGCCGATGAACACCAGGCAGCCCGCCGCCAACCTGGCCTGGGTGGCCGGCGACGCCGATCTGGCGCTGGTGTTCCACGACGCGGCCAACGCCCACCTGGTTCCCGATGGCGTGCCCGCCGTGGCCTTCGGATCCGACGCCTGGCAAGATCTGCTCGCCGGCGACACACCAGCCGCCCAACCACCGGTCGCCCCCGACGCAGTGGCGATCCAGATGTACACCTCGGGATCGACCGGACGACCGAAGGGCGTGCTGCTCACCCACGGCGGCCAGCTGTTCAGCATCGACCAGTACATCACCGGGGTGTTCCCCATGGAGCCCGACGACAAGCTCGTGGTGTCGGCTCCGATGTATCACAAGAACGCGGGGATGCAGCTCAAGCTCACCCTGGCGTTGGGGGGAACCGTGATCCTCCTCCGGCGCTTCGATGCCGAGGTGTACCTCAGGGCGGTGGCCACCCACCGGGCCACCACGGTGGGCGGTGTTCCCACGATGTTCGCTCTGATGGCGAATCGTCCCGAGCTCGTGGCCAGCCTCGATCTCACGTGCGTGAAGCGGGCGTCGATCGGCTCGGCTCCCATGACCCAGGCGCTCCATGATCAGGCCGCATCGCTGTTCCCCGAAGCGTCGATCACCAACGGCTACGGCACCACCGAGGCCGTCGCCATCTTCGCCGGGCACCCCGATGGGCTGCCGCGGCCGGCCTTGGCCGTCGGCCATCCGTTGGCCACGATCGAGACACGCCTCGTCGACCCGGCCACCGGCCGCGACGCCGAGCCCGATCCCGACAGCGGCCGCCGCCAGGGCGAGCTGTGGGTGCGGAGCCCCGGCCTGATGAAGGGGTACCACAACCTCCCGGACGTCACTGCGCAACGGGTGACCGAGGGCTGGTACCACACCGGCGACGTGATGGAAGCCGACATCGACGGCTGGCACTACTTCGTGGGCCGGGTGGACGACATGTTCGTGTGTGGTGGGGAGAACGTCTACCCCGGTGACGTGGAGCAAATGCTGGAGGCCTGCCCGCTCGTGCACCAGAGTTCAGTGGTGCCGGTGCCCGACCAGCTCAAGGGCGCGCTCCCGGTCGCCTTCGTGGTCGCAGCCGTGGGCACTGCTGCCGATGAGGACGCGGTGCAGGCCTGGGCGCTGGAGAACGGGCCGGCCTACCAACACCCACGGGCCGTGTGGTTCCTGGACGAGCTCCCCCTGGCTGGTACCGCCAAGATCGATCGCGCTGCGCTGACCGCCGAGGCCGAACGACGCTGGATCCCTCGATCCTGACGACGGCCCGACCCCCGGACGAGCGCCCGACGCGTCACAGTCGCTAGGGTTCCCACGAGTTGTGGCGGTGACCCAAGCGGGTCGGTTGGAAGGATCGGGTGGCGGAGGACGCAAGGGCGCTGGCACGAGATGCAGTGGCCGACCTCGCCGCGGTGGCCTCCGGTTCCCACACCGCAACCTTGCGAGTCGCCGATCTGATCTCCGCGTCGAGTGGGGATCAGCGAGCCGATCTCCTCGATGCCGTGGCGAGCGCCGCGGCGGGCGGCAACGCCCCCAGCCGTGACCTGTTGGTGGCCATCACCGCACAGCTCGGCCTCGCCCGGCCGGCGATTGCCTCGGTCACAAGCAATGCCGATCTGCGAGCCGAGATCGAGCAGATCGTGTTGGCAGCGGTGGCCCACTCCATCGGGGGGTTCGAGGGCCGGTCCCGCTACACCACCTGGCTTCACCGTCTGGCCCGGAACCGAGCCATCACCGCCGCACAACGCAGGGTCGACGGGCCAGCACCCCTCGATCCGACGACGATCGACTGCCTCGAGCGCGGTATCGATCAGCGGCGGATGTCGTCGTTGGCCTCCGAACGCCAGGTCGTCCGGCAGGCGATCGACGCGCTACCCGACACCTACCGGGCCGTGGTGGTGCTCCGTGACCTCCACGGGCTCAGCTACACCGACATCGCCGATCGGCTCGATCTCGAACTCAACACCGTCCGCTCCCGGCTGGCTCGGGGCCGGGCCCTGCTCGCCGAGGCGCTCGGTGGGCTCGACTCGTGACGCCGTCGACGGCACTCGTTCCCGGATACGACCTGGGTGATCTGCTCGGCGCAGGATCGTCGGCCACCGTCTTCCGGGCTCGGAACCAGGCAACCCACGACGCGGTGGCGGTTAAGGTGTTGGCCGACAACCACAGCCTGCGGGCCGACATGCGGCGCCGCTTCCTCGACGAGGTCGATCTGCTCGCGGCGATCGAGTCTCCAGCAGTCGCTCGGGTGCACGACTCGGGCCAGACCGCCGATGGGCGACTGTTCATGGTGCTCGACCTCGCCGACCGGGGTGATCTCCGCCAGCGCAAGGCCACGGCCCAGGCCGCCGGAACCGAGATCGGGCCGACCGATGCGCTGGCGTTGGTGGACCACCTGCGTCATGCGCTCGGTGCGCTCCACCGGGCCAAGATCGTCCACCGCGATCTGGCACCGGGGAACGTGCTCATCCGTTCCGGGGCCACGGCCCCCGATCGGCCGGCCACAGTGCTCCTGGCCCCCGACGAGCATCTGGTCCTCACCGATCTTGGCCTCGCCAAGGACCTCGAGTTTGCCTCTGGCGTCACCGCCGGCACTGGTACGCGCGGGTTCGCCGCTCCCGAGCAACTGCAGCCGGTGTCGATCGTGGATGTCCGCTCCGACGTCTACGGGGCGAGCGCGCTCCTCGCCTGGATGGTGGAGGGCATGGCCATCGCGCCTGCACTCACCGAGGTGCTGGCCACGGGCCGCGCACCGGAGCCCGACGACCGCCATGCGACGATCGACGCCTGGGCCGATGCGGTGACGGAGGCGATCGAGCAGTACGAACGCGCCTCGAAGGCGGCTCCGACCTGGACCCCACCTGTCGTGGACGCCGCCCCCGCCGCGCCGGGCTGGCGCCCCGGCGTCGGCGCGCTCATCGGTGCCGCCGCGGTGGCAGTGATCGCCTTCGGCGCTGCCGCTCTGGCGTCGAACGGATCGGGCGACTCGGCTGACGCGGCCGGCGCGGCCGACACGGCCAACGCAGCCGAAGCTCTCGCCGACACAGCCGAGGCCGACGCAGCGGCGGCGGCATCCGAGCCATCCGGTGCGACGACTGCTGCGGCCGACGCCGCGTCGACACCGACCCCAACCGCCGCGTCGGCGAACGCACCCTCGACGACCGACGCCGAAGGCGCCGGCGCAGCGGCCGACACCGACGACGATGCGTCGCCGACGAACCCCGGCGACACCACGACATCGATGAGTTCGTCCATCACGACCCCCGGCGCATCGTCGTCGTCAGCGCCATCGTCGGCCTCCACGACGGTCTCGACGACCGCGCTCTCGACCACGGTGACCTCCACGGCAACGACGGTCGATCCGTTCGCCGACTCGCCCCGAGCAGCGATCGTGAGCCCCGCTGACGGCGCCCAGGTCGCCGGTGCGCTCGTGGTGACCGGCACCGCTCGGTACCCCGGTGGCGTTGACCGCGTGGATCTGACGGTCAAGGACCTCGATCGGCTCCTGCACTGGGACGGCACGTCGGCCTTCGCCACACCGTGGGTGCGGTTCCCCGTGGCCGTTGACTCCCCTGGAGCGGCCGACACGTCATGGCGCGTGACGATCCCCGAGTCGGAGCTGCCGGCGGGCACGTACCGGGTGCGGGCCTGGGCCCGCGGCATCGATGGCCGCGGCGACCCGGTCAGCGTCACTCACACGGTGACAGTCACCTGATCTCCCGACCCCGCCCGGTCGGCCGACATCGCCCGATCGGCCGGCCGGGCCGAGTCACCGCGGTTGCCGACTACCGGTTGTAGCCGATTGCCCACCACCGGGAGTAGGTGCCGCCCGAGGTCGACCACGGGTGGCTTCCGCTGACGCGGGCGGCGTAGTTCACCGAGTAGCCGCCACCGGGGGCGTAGACACCGGGAGGTGCGGCGCAGGAGAAGCCAGGCCCGTATCCGCAATCAGCGGCAGCGGGAGACGCGCCGGCGGTGAGGCCGATGGCGAACATCGCGCCGGCGGCTGCGGTTGCCGCGAAGATGCGCCGGATCCGTTTCGAGGTGCTCATGTCTGGTCCTTTCGTGCCCGGGGTCGAGATCGACGACTGGACGGTGTGCCTCAGCCGCACCCCGGTGACCGGCTTCGTCCCGACCGCCGCCAGAAAAGTTCCGAATGCGCCCGGAACTTTTGTGTTCGCCCCGGGGACGGAACGCAACATGACATCAACATCAACTCCGCTGCATCGCCGCGTCCGGCGAGCTCGCCTCGTGCTGCTCTCGGTCCCGCTCCTGGTGGTGGGGCTCGTGCCCCTCCTCGCGCCGTCTCCGGCTGCCGCCGTGAGCTACTGCGCCGGCGAGCCTGCGACGATCGAGGTCACCCCCGGTCCCAACAGGCCGAGCGTCATCAACGGCACGCCCGGCAAGGACGTGATCGTCGGTTCCTCTGGCGGTGAGACGATCAACGGCGGTGGCGGCAACGACATTATCTGTGCCGGTGGCGGCAACGACGTGGTCGACGGTGGTTCGGGCAACGACCAGATCTATGGCCAGTCGGGAGCGGACACGCTGAACGGTGGTCCGGGCGCCGACCTCGTCAACGGGGGCGGCGGCAACGACCGGTTGAACGGTGGAAGCGGCAACGACCGGATCCTCGGTGGGGTCGGGACCGACAACATGAACGGTGGCATCGGCACCGACCACCTCGATGGTGGCCGGGGCACCGACACGTTCAAGGGCAGCAGTGGAACCGACACCTGCCGCGACCGGTCGGGTGAGAATCGCACGACGAGCAGCTGTGAGGTGGAGTGCTGGGGTGGGAATCGGGCCAGCGGTCTCGGCTCGTTCGGTACCGGTCATCGGACCTTCTCCTGTCTCTCGACCAGCGAGCACTTCGCCGTGTACTTCAACGACTCCCTCAACTCGGTGAGCACCATCCTGGCGGCACAGCAGACGATGGAAGACGCCCACGACTGGTTCAACTACGCCGACTCGATGAACCTGGACGAGCCCGTGGGCGCCGGGCCCAACTTCCGTATCCAGGTGACCGTGGCCGACGCCGACGCGCTGTTCATTCCCGCTCCCGGGTACTCCCCACCCGGCGGCCGCATCCAGTATCGGGACAACGCGAACCTGTCGAACCGGCACTTCCTCGCTCACGAGGTGTTCCACCAGTTCCAGTGGAGGGCGCTCTCGACCGGCTACTTCACCCAGGTGGGTACGTACCTGACCAACCCTGCCTATCTCGAGAGCATGGCTGAGGCCGCGGCCGACGACTTCATCTCGAACTGGCGGGCCAACCTCCCGACGGTGGCCTGCCACACCCGATCAAACTGTCGCGACCGGGTGCAGCAGATGGGCTGGGAGGACAGCCCCTGGGATCCCGCCTACCGCGGATCCCACGCGTTCGAGTACCTCCAGGATCGTCACGGCGCATCGTTCGCCCGGGTCATGACCGGCTACGACCGTGGACGGGGCGATGCGCCTCCCGGCTTCAGCCTCAGCTACCTCGACATGAAGGCCATCGAAGGGTTCGAGGACGTGGCCGGAACCACGGGTGCGGTCGACTACTGGGCCTGGGTGGCCACCGAGTCGGCCTTCAGGCCGACCATCATGTCCTCGGTACGAGGCGCCTCTGGCCATGGGGCGGCGGACGCCAGGGCATCCACCCGAGTGACACCTTCTGCGGTGTCGTGGACCGGCAACCGGGTGAGCACGACCGAACTCTCGGTCAGCACGAACCGCGACACGCTCGTGACCAACACCGGTACTCGATCACTGGTCTACAGCTTCATCCCGTGCCCGGGAACGAGGACCACCTCGACAACTGTGACGCTCCACGCCCAGCAGTCACGCCGGCACACCCGCACGGGCTGCAGCACGGCGTTGCTGATCGTCGGTGGCCGGCTCGGCATCGCGTCCGACGTTGGCAGCGTCAGCCTGACGATCGCCGCCGACCTTGGCGGAGGTGGCGGGCCCCGCTAAGCCAGGACACGCCACCTCCGACTGATCCAACGGGAACGGTCCGGGCGCCTCATGGCTTGGCGCCCGGATCGGATCCCGGCCCTGAGCCAAGCCCTGGGCCGCGGCCCGGTTGTGGGATCTGGACGCCGAGCTGACCGGCCCAGGCCTCGATCGCATCGATCACGTCGACCCGCACCCGACCGTAGAGGCCGTCATGGGCGGCCCTGCGTGCGTCGGCCATGTGCTTGCCCGCCTCCGATCCATCACCGTCGAGCAATGCCTGGTGTGCGTCAGCCACGTGATCGGCGATCGACGCTGCGGTCGCCGTGTGGCCGGGCCCGGCGATGGTCTCCACCGCCGCGAACACGATCGCCCGGGTGGCACTCGGATCACCCCCGATCGACGGGATCGGACCCGGCCCGGCCGGCGCCGACGACGTGGTGGATGACGAGGTGGTGGTGGACGACGTGGTGGTCGACACGACGGTGGACGAGGTCGACGAACTCGCTGTTGACGTCGGCGCGGTGAGCGTGGTGGCCAACACCGACGTGGTCGGCGCCGCGAGCGTCGACTCGGGCGTCATCGCAAGGAGCGAGGTCGGCGGGTTGGTCGTGGACCGCGGCGTTGTCGGCGCAGCCATCTTCGACGCCGCTCCCGCCACCGTCGTCGGAGCCGATGCCATCTCGCCATCGCCCGCCATCGGGCCAGCCTGCTCCCCGCCGGCGTCGGCGCCGCCGGCTGCGTCGTCCCCAGACCCGACGTCGGCGCTGGAACCGGCACCCGGCTCGGGCTCGTCGCCGTCCGGGGCCGCCGACGCGCTCCCGCTCGACGGATCGACAGTGGCCGACCCCGTGGTCGGGCTACCAGGGTCGAACTCCACCGACGGCGACGGCGACCGGTCGGCCACCGCCGAGATCGTCGGCTGCGCCTCTTCGCCCGTTCCTGGCGACTCCACGTCGCTGCCTCCTCCCGAGAGCAGCAGGGCTCCCACCACCAGGAGGACCACCGCGATCGCGATCCCAGCCCCGATCAGATGCTCGCCGCGGGTTGCCCATGGCGGAAGGCTGCGTCCGAGCGACCCGGACGATGCGTCCACCAGAGGTTCGGTCTCCACCGACGGCTGATCGAGGGACGGACCGGCACTCGGGGCGGCAGCGGTCATGGCCGCCGCCGCGGTCGACGCCGGCACCGGCGCCACCACGACCGTCGAGGCCGTCTCCGCCTCGGCGGCGAGAACTCGGGCGACCGCCCGAGCGCTCGGCCGCTCGTCCGGATCGGTGGCCTGGCAGGCTGCGAGCAAGAGCGTCACCATGTCGCCCGAGCGCCGCACCGCGTCGAGCCGATCCGATGTCTCGGTGCCCGCTGACGGGTCCGACCCGTCAGCGCTCGCCGCCGGGCCGGCATCGTCGTCGTTCGAATCGATCAACAACGCGGCGAAAGTCACGCCGAAGCCGTACATGTCCGACTTGTCCGTTGCCGGCTTGCCCTTCTTCACCTCGGGCGCGGCGTAGGTGATCGTGCCGAAGGCCACGCCGGGGGCCGTGGCGTCGAACCCGTCGATCCCATCGAGGGCCTTGGCCAAGCCGAAGTCGACGAGCTTCGCCCCCTGGACTGGCAACAACACGTTGCGGGGCTTCACGTCGCGATGCACGATGCCCGCCGCGTGGATCGCGGCCAGTGCCTCGGCGACCTCTGCTGCGGCCGTCAGGATCTCCTTCGGCGACAGCGCGTCGCCGACGTCTCTCAGGGACGGGGCATCGACGAACTCCATCACGAGGTACGGACCGTCGTGGTCAACGCCGACGTCGTGCACCTCGACCAGATTCCGGTGCGACACCGCAGCAGCCAGATGCGCTTCGCGGGCGAGCCGGTCGTGGCGGGGATCATCGGCTGCCACTGGGTGGGGAGCCTTCAGCGCCACGAAGCGACCGAGCTCGCGATCCCTCGCCTTCCACACCGTTCCCATGCCACCCGATCCGATCACCTCGATCAGCTCGTAGCGGCTGCCCCGAACCTGGTCGGTGAGTGGTTTCTCGGGCTCAGGCCCATCGTCTGTCATCCGGTTGCCCCTCGCAGGTGTTGCGCTGCCGTTAGTGACGCAATCGCCGCCGTTGCCGCGAAGGTCACGGCCCACCAGGGCAAAGATGAATGCGGTCAGGGGCCGAGCCGCACCGGTACCTCGATCTCGGAGCCGTCGCGCAGCACCCGGAGCACCACCTCCTGGCCGATCTCGCTCTCGTAGGTGATGGCGATGTTGAGGTCCTCCGCTGCGGCCACCGACCGGTCGTCGATCGCCACGATCACGTCGCCGCCAACAGGAAGCGTGAGCCCTGCCACCTCGGCCACCTCGTCGCTGCCCTGCAGGCCGGCCTGCTCCGCTGCACCACCCGGGGCGACCTCCAGCACCATCACGCCCTCGTCGGGCAGTCCGAGTTCGGCGCGCACCGTGGGCGGGAGCACGCCGAGGCTGCCGAGCTGGGCGCCGAAGCCGGGCCGGGTGTCGTTGATGTTGCTCACGCCACCCAACTCGAGATTGGCCAGGGCCTCCAGGAGCAGGTTGGTGGGTACGGCCAAGCCGATACCAGCGAAGGAACGACCCTCGGGGTTGAAGATGGCCGTGTTCACCCCGATGAGGCGGCCCGACGAGTCGAGCAGGGCGCCACCGGAGTTGCCCGGATTGATGGCCGCATCGGTCTGCAGCATCGGCACACTCACCTGCCCGACCGAGGGCACGAAGCGACCGACGCTGGAGATGATTCCGGAGGTGACCGTGGCGTCGAAGCCGAAGGGGTTGCCGATGGCGATGGCGGTCTGGCCCCTCACCACCTGGTCGGAGTCGGCGAGGGGGATGGGCTCTACGTCAGGGAAGGGCCGGTCGGGGTCCAGGGGCGTGAGCAGCGCGAGATCGAACGACGGGTTCACGCCGCGAACCTCCAGAGGCACCGGATCGGGATGGTCGGGAAACTGGGCATCGATCGTGGCGCCGGGCCGGAACTC
Organism: Actinomycetota bacterium; assembly: GCA_039029735.1. Classification (GTDB taxonomy): domain Bacteria; phylum Actinomycetota; class Acidimicrobiia; order Acidimicrobiales; family SZUA-35; genus CADEDH01. Next base: position 19,129 of record JBCCFL010000073.1, read on the forward strand.
GACCCCACCAGGTTCCAACGTGGCCGACACCACATGGAAATTCGAGACAAGGAACGGCGTGCCGTCGACGTCGATCACGAACCCGCTGCCGCTGCTGCGGCGGATCTCGGTTTCCATGGGCGGGATCACGTCGCGCAGCTCGGGTGGGAGCTGTTCGGGCTCCAGAGCGCCGAAGGGCCCCACGGCATCGCCTTCGACCGCAACGGCCAGGGCCGCAACGCTCGGGCCGAAGCGTTGCACGACGTCGATCAGTTCGGCCTCGGTCGCCACGCCAGGCGCGTCTGCCGTCGCAGGAGCCGCAGCTGCATCATCATCGTCGCCTGCGAGTGCAGCGAGGGCCACCGCACCACCGATCAACGCGCCGACGGCTACGCCGAGCACGACGAGGGCAGCGATGAACCCCCAGCGACGGGAGGGAGCGGTTGTGGTCATGGCGCCGAAACCACATCACCCGTGTGGTGCATTCCGGCCCTCGTTGGCCCTCGTTGGCCCGAGGTCGGCCAGAGCGGTGCCCTAGGCGCCGAGATCGGCCTTGAGGGCGTCGAACTCCGCTCGGAGTTCGGCCAATTCCCGCCGTAGTTCAGCGACGTCATCGACCAAGCCGGCGGTGACGGCGGCGGCAGCCGGACCTCCGGCAGCGGGCGCCGAGTGCGGCACCGCGGCAGTGGCCTCGACCGTCGATGCCTCAGCTGCTGCGCTCCCGCTGGCACGGTCCTCACCCTGGGCGGAGCAGATCAACTGGATCCACCGTGGCTCGCGTGCACCCGGCTCACGATCGAGGCGGCGCACAATGCTGCGGCCGTAGCGATCGGCGAGAAACGACAACACCGACTCAACCGTGGCGGCGTCGTCGAAGGGGTACGCCCGCTCGGTGCGGCTGCGGAGTTCGTTGATCGTCTGCGGCCCCCGCAGGAGCAGAACGCCGAGCAGGGCCACGCCAGCCTCGTCGATGGCCAACGCCTCATCCACCACATGGCGGTACTTCACCACGCCGCGGCCCGATCGGGGATGCACGAGACGGGCGAGCCCCCTCGCCTTGAGCTGGTCGATGAGCTCGACCACCTCCGACTCCCCCAGCGCCGTGATCGGATCACGGCTCGTGGTCTGATTGCAGGCTGACACCAATGCGTTCAGCGACAACGGGTAGTGCTGTGGCGTGGTGAGCGCCTTCTCCATCAGGGCCCCGAGCACCCGGGCTTCGGCCGAGCCCAGTTCGAGGAACGGGGGCGGTTCTTCAACGGCAGAGGGCTCGTCGTCCACAGCGCCGAGGCTAGGAGAAATCCGGCGCCGCGTGCGGGCTTCTCCGGCCACAATGGCGGCCATGGCCACCACCCCCGAGCCCAACGAGGTGATCACCCGCTTCCTGCAGGGCTTCGCGGCCCAGGTCGACGTCGACCCCGCCGTGTTGGGCGTGGCCGGGGTGTCACTCGCCCCGCGACCCGACCGGGCCGACTCCGGCGTGGTGGCGGTGTATCGCGTCGACGATCGCATCGTGTTGTGGTGCGACCCAGCCGTCGCCTCCGAGCTGGCTCCGCTGGTCGATGACGTTGGCCCCGCGCCGCTCGACGAGTGGCAGAAGGCGCTGGACGCAGCGGCGTTCGACCTGGCGGGTGCGGCCCGGATGCGGGTGGCCCCGGAGCTGAGGGCGATCGAGCCGAACGCCGCGATTCCCTACCTCGACGGCCATCTGCTGGCCGACGCACCCGACACATTGCCGCTCGTCGAAGCGCTCACGGGGCAGTGCGATCCAGACGAGGTCGAGGCCGCCGCCCTCGATGAACTCGACGACTACGACGAGGTGGCGATCAACGTGGTGACGGCCGGCGACGATCCGAGCCTCGTGGCCTACGCATCGGCCGAACTCTGGGAGTGGGACGACGTGTTCGGCGACATCGGCGTTCTCGTCCACCCCGACCATCGCCGACAGGGGCTCGGGCTGCGGGTGGTGAGCCGAACCACCCTCGAGCTCCTGGAGGAGGGGCGGCTCCCGCTCTATCGCCATGAGGTCGGCAACGCCGGATCGAGCGGCCTGGCTGATCAGCTCGGGTTCCGCCCCGTCGCCGATCTCGCCGTGTTCGTCAAAGCCGGGGGCTGAGGCCACACGGGCTCTACCGCGCCAACCCCAACGAAAGCGGTCCGCTCTGGCCACCGCCACTACGATTCGGGCTCCGACCGAGACCTCGGTCGCGCAAGGGGGAACGAACCGTGAACGTGGCCCAGGCCATCGCCCGCATTCTCAAGGCCGAAGGGGTGGAGATTCTCTTCGCCTATCCGGTGAATCCGCTGATCGAGGCGGCGGCCGAGGTGGACATCCGCACGGTGATCGTGCGTCAGGAGCGGGTGGGGCTGCACATGGCCGACGCCTACAGCCGCCTGAGTTCGGGTGACAAGCTCGGCGTGTTCTGCATGCAGCACGGCCCGGGAGCCGAGAACGCCTATGGCGGCGTGGCCCAGGCCTACGGCGAGTCGGTGCCGATCATGGTGATCCCGATGGGGTATCCGACGCGGGTGATGAACGTCGACCCGAACTTCAGCTCGTGGCGCCAGATGGCCGGGGTGGCCAAGCTCACCGACCACATCGGCGACGCCAAGATGGTTGAGGAGGCGATGCTCCGTGGCTTCTCCGCCCTTCGCAACGGCCCGCCTCGACCGGTTGTGGTCGAGGTGCCCGCCGACGTGTTCGGGCACGAGGCCCGCGACCCCGAAGAGACCTACGTGCCGTCGTTCGCCACCCGGTCGGGCCCCGACCCGGCGGCAGTGGCCACCGCCGCCGACGTGCTGGCCAAGGCCGACAACCCCGTGATCTACGCGGGGCAGGGTGTGCATTACGCCCGAGCGTGGGACGAGCTCAGGGGCCTGGCCGAGCAGCTACAGGCTCCGGTCACCACCACCCTCGCCGGCAAGTCGGCCTTTCCGGAAACCCATCCATTGGCCCTCGGTACCGCGGGGCGCACGATCGGCCGTCAGGTACGGGAGGCGCTCGACGAGGCCGACGTGATCCTGGCGATCGGGGCCAGTCTCACCCGCACCGGGTTCGGCCAGGCCATGCCGAAAGACACCACGATCATCCATGCCACCGGCAACCCGGCCGACCTCCAGAAGGACGTGCGGGTTCAGCACGCCATCGTCGGCGACGCCCAACTCACCCTCCGGGCGCTGTCGAGCGCGATCGGCGAGAGCGCGACGGGCAAGGCCAACGCAAGACGAGCCGCCGTGCCCGAGCGGATCGCCACCACCCGGGCGGCCTGGCTGGCCGAGTGGGAACCGAAGCTCACGAACGACGAGGCTCCGATCAATCCCTACCGCGTGGTGGCCGAGCTCGACCGCATCCTCGACAAGGAGAACTGCATCGTGACCCACGACGCCGGTTCCCCTCGCGACCAGATGACCCCGTTCTTCACCTCGACTGCGCCGCTCTCCTATCTCGGGTGGGGCAAGACCACACAGCTCGGGTATGGCCTCGGTCTCGCCATGGGAGCCAAGCTCGCCCACCCCGAGAAGGTGTGCGTGAACGTGTGGGGCGACGCCGCCATCGGCTTCACCGGCATGGACTTCGAGACCGCCGTGCGCGAGCGGATCCCGATCCTGTCGATCCTGCTCAACAACTTCTCCATGGCGATCGAGATCCCGATCATGCAGGTGGCCCAGGAGAAGTACGGCAGCACCGACATCTCGGGCCACTACGCCGACATGGCCACGGCCTTCGGCGGCTACGGCGAGCGGGTGGAGGACCCGGCCGAGATCGCAGCCGCCATCGAACGGGGCATCGCCAAGACGAAGGAGGGCGTACCGGCCCTCCTCGAGTTCATCACCGACAAAGAGATCTCCTACTCAACCTGATGGTGCACTGATGGTCGAATCCCGTTTCCGTGTCCCCGACGAGATTGCCGTCCGGGTTCCTGAGGCCGCCATGCGTGCCTGCGTGGAGGGCATCTTCGAGGCCAAGGGCATGCCCGCAGCCGACGCCGCCCAGGCCGCCGACACGCTGCTCTACGCCGACCTGCGCGGCATCGACTCCCACGGCGTGTCGAACATGTTCCCGATCTACGTTCACTGGTTCGACACCGGGTTCATCAACCCCACTCCGGCGCCACGGGTGGTGCGCGAGGCCGCCGCGGTCGCCACGATCGATGACGACGGCGGGCTGGGGCTGGCCACCGGGCCCCGCGCCATGGACCTCGCCATCGCCAAGGCGGCCGAGTGCGGTATCGGGGCGGTGTCGGTCACCAACGGTCGCCACTACGGTGCCGCGGCCTACCACGCCCACCGCGCCGTGCCCCACGGGATGATCGGCGTGTCGATGACCGTTGGTGGGCTCCAGGTGCTGCCGACCTTCGGAGCCGAGCCGATGGTCGGGCTCAACCCGATCGCAGTCGCGGTGGCCGGTGGCGACGAGGCCCCCTTCGTGTTCGACGCCTCGATGAGTTCGGTGGCGGGCAACAAGATCCGTATCGCCCGCCGGCTCGGTACCAAGGTGGCGCCCGGATGGATCGCCCACGCAGACGGCACCCCGATCCTGACCGAGGCCGACGTTCCCGAACAGTTCCACATGCTCCCCTCAGGCGGCACCCGCGAAGGTGGTTCTCACAAGGGCTACGGCCTCGCCGTGATCGTCGACATTCTCAGCGGCGTGCTCGGTGGGTCGCCGCCAGGGTTCCTCCGACCTCCAGGCGACGTGTCGCACCACTTCCTCGCCTACCGGATCGATGCCTTCTGCGATCCTGTCGAGTTCGACGCCAACATGGCCCGGTTCCTCCGAGGGCTGAGGGAGACCACCCCAGCTCCGGGCCACGAACGGGTGGTGTACGCCGGCCTCCCTGAACACGAGATCGAGGTTGACCGCCGTGCCAACGGCATCCCGTACCACCCCGACGTTGTGCGGTTCTTCGACGAGACAGCCACCGCCGTTGGTGCCCCACCGGTGACGCAGTGACGGCGCCACGGTGACAACGGCCAAGGCGTCGACCGGCGCGGTCACCGACCCTCGCGCCATCGCCGCCGCGGCCTTGGCCATGGTGGGATGGGCGGCGTCGGGCGTGATCGCCAAGGGGATCACCGACCTTGGGCCTCTCGCCGTCGTGTTCTGGCGCATGTGGATCTATGGCGCGCTGGTGATCGGCTACCTGCATCTGCGGGGCACGCCACTGCGCATGTCATCGATCCGCACGTCGGCCAAGGGCGGCATCTCACTCGGCCTCGACATCATGTTGTTCTTCGTGTCGATCCGGCTCACCACGGTGGCCAACGCCACGGTGATCGGGGCCTGCCAGCCCGTGATCATGCTCCTCATTGCCGGTCGTGTGTTCGGCGAGCACCCCCGACGGCTCGACTGGGCGCTCGCCGGGGTCGCGCTCGGCGGCGTGGGGCTCGTGCTGTTCGGCTCCAGTGGGCTC
>JBCCFL010000074.1:0-23091 GCA_039029735.1 Actinomycetota bacterium
GTCCGGGTGCGGTGCAACACGATCAGCTCGATCGGGTACGACCAGAGTGACGCCTACGCCGAGGGCATCTACCTCGGCCATGGCAACGCACCGTTCGACACCGGCAGCAGCCACATCATCGTGAGCCGCAACGAGATCACCGACGTATTGGCCGACGGCATCGACGTGAAGGCCGGCGTGACCGACGTGCTGATCACCGCCAATCACATCCACGATCTCGACTTCAGCGCCACCTCGTTCGGGCGGGCGATCACCCTCGCCGCCGACAACCGGAGCTTCTCCGATGCCGGCTACCGGGTGGAGGGCAACGTGATCGAGCGGATCAGCTCGGCCCGCAACGACGACGCCATCGGCATCCTGATCGGCCACGGCGACACGGTGATCCGCAACAACGTGGTGAGCGACATCGAGGACGCGGCCATCGCCGCCCAACGCCACGGCTCGCGGTTCGGATGGGGGAATCCCGACGAGCGAGACGTCGCGATCCACAACAACACGCTGTGGAACTGCGGTTCGACGTGCCTGCTCGATCGTGGGTCGCGGGCAGTCATCGACGCCAGGAACAACTTCGCCTCCGACCCGATCGAGCCGGGTGCACCTACGGCCGCAGCCGACGACTTCGTCGGGCCGCTCGACCGCACGAGCGACGCTGGCGGTGGCCCCGGCACAGCCTTTGCGCTTGCCGACACGTCCGCCGCCGTGGACGCCGGCACCACCCTCACGTTCGTATCGGACCTGCTCCGGGTGAGCCGGCCGCAGGGGGCAACCTGGGACCTCGGCGCCCTGGAGCGCGTGGCCGAGGCATCCGAGCCGGCCAATCCGCTGGTGTCAGCCTGACGGGCCTCACATCGACCTGGTGGCCTGTCTCGAGTTCGTCGTCGACGTCCGCGGTGTGATCCGCGTGACCGACAAGGCAGACACCGGCCAGTCCCGATGCCTATGTGCTCGACGCCGCCTCCACCGGCGGTGACGACCACGGTGCGATCACCCGGGCGCTGGCCGCCCACGGCGAGGTGCGTCTTGTCGGTACGTTCGACCTCGATCGACCGATCGCCCTCCGGTCTGGTCAGGTGCTGCGGGGAGACTGCCCCGAGCACACCGTGCTGCGGTTCCGTGGTCTCGGATCTGGCATCAGCGCCGACCTCGGCGGGATCAGCGGTCGCAGCATCGGGGTGCAACCAGCCGAGTTCGGCTCATCTGTGCTCGCGCTCGATCAGGCCAACGGGTCGATCGCGGCCGGCGAACTGGTGGTGCTCGGCGCCTTCGGGCGTGAGCCCCTGACGATCGAGGTGGCAGGACGGCCATCGTCAACGGTGCTCGCCCTCAGCGGCCCGCTCCCGCGCTCGGTCGGCGACGACGAGGCCCTCACCGTTCTATCGAACGAGCCCGTCCGCAACGTCGGGGTGGCCCGACATGACGATTGAGGCCGTTGGGCCCGTTGATGTCCTGGTGCGGTTCAAAGGCGTGGTCGACGGCTGGGTGGACAACGTCGAGTTCCGCAACGCACGGCGGGCTCACATGATGGTCACCTACAGCACCCGTTGCGAGGTGTGGGGGAGCTTCTTCGACGATGCCTCCGAGCACGGAGACGGCGGACGTGGCTACGGCGTGAACCTGGCCAACGGCACGACGAGCTGCCTCGTGGAGGACAATGAGTTCCGCCATCTACGTCACGCGATGCTGGCCCACGTCGGTGCCTCGGGCAACGTGATCGTCTTCAACCACGCCTGGGAGGCGCACCACACGAACTTCCCCTACGGCGGGCCTCCCGACATCCTGATCCACGGGCCAGCCTCGGCGAACCTTGTCGAGGGCAACGTGGTGGAGCGGATCTATGTCGGCGACAACCCGACCGGGGCCAACAACGTGTTCCTCCGGAACTGCCTCACCACGGCTCCGCTGAGCTACCAGTACGGCACCGGCACGCAGCTGATCGTCGGCAACGCCATGTACGGCAGTGACGAGGAGCTGGCGACCCTCCGTATGGAGGAGCGGTGGCCCGACCACGAGCCGTTCGGCAACGGCCGCGACTCCCTGCCATTCATCCACGCCGGTCGTCGTGTGTTCAACGGTCGGGGAGTGGTCCGGATCGGATCGGCCGATGCCGCTGGTGCGCTGCCCGCCCCTTCGAGCTCAACAACGTGTGGCGGGGCGAGCGGGATGGGCCCCAGGGTGACGCACGCGCCTTTGCGAGCCCGTTCTCCGATCGCCAGCCCATCCTTGGGAATGGTGCCGGTGGCTCGTGGGCGACCGACTGTCCGATCGCGGCCGTGGCCCGAGGCGCGAGCCGATGATGATGCGAGGCTGAGCGGCCCCTACCGGAACAGGCTTCCGTATCGGGTGACGTTCGTGGTCGGGCGGCCGAGCGTGCGCAGGGTGTGCCACAGCAAGGCGGTGTTGGCGGTCACCACCGGCACGCCGGTATCGGCCTCCACGGCATCGATCATGCCGACGGCCCGAAAGCCGTTGCCACCAACGAGTACCAGATCGATTCCCTCAACGTTGGCGCACATCCACCGGTGCAACGCCCCGGGGTGAATGTTGCCCTGGCCTGATGGCAGCCCCGCCGCCTCGGCTCGGGCCACGCTCACGCCGTTCGCCTCGAGCCACCGGCGCCCCAGTGCAGTGAGGTCGGCTGGGAACCACGGAGGGTCGACCAGCATCACGTTCGTGGCACCGACATGGGCCACCGCCGCCAGAAGGGCCTGCCCCGTGGTGACGACCGGGCGTCCACCCCCCGCTGCTGACAGGCGCGCCACGAGATCGGCGTCGTCGGCGACATAGCTGGTCGAGGTGAAGGCCAAGGAGAAGATGTCGATCGTCGGTGCCGTCATCAGCTCGACTGCATCGTCGAGCGGGCCGGGTGCAGCCACGAACTCCACCGGGCTGACATCGATCCGATCGGCGGCGGCCGCAACGGGGCCGACGGGGAACCGGAACCGGCTGACGTTGAACGACACCCCGCTCGGAGTGATCGCGGACCACTCCGATTCCGGGCCCACGTCGCCGTCGGGCACCAACAGACCCACCCGTGTTCGTGCGTCCCACCCGTCCGCTTCGAAGACCTCTGCCATCGCAGCGACCCTACCTCGCAGCCTCGATGCGGGCCCGCCGATGCAACGGCGAACGCCAGGTGACGAGACCTCGAGCGCAGCCGGCGGCTCGATGGCCGCCGCCACTGTCTGCTGGTCGTTGTGCGTGGTGAACGGAGGCCGAAGGCGCTGCACGGCCCGTGGTTCACCGAGCGAACTTCGAGCGCCTCCCAGCTCTGACGTAGGCTCGGAGACAGCGGCGCCGCAGCCGCCTTGCAGGGGACCATGCAGATCAAAGGGGAACGCCATGTCTGAACTGTCGGGGACGACGGACGATCGATTTCAGCCACTCGTCGACATCGTCGACGCCCAACTCGCCAACGGCTACGACCTCGGATCGTCGCTCGCAGTCGCCGTCAACGGCGAACTCGTCTGCGACGTGTGGGGCGGTTGGGCCGACGAGGCCAAGACCACACCGTGGGAGGCTGACACGATCACGAACGTGTGGTCGACCACCAAGACGATGACGGCGTTGTCGGCATTGATGATGATCGATCGCGGTGCCATCGATCCGAACGAGAAGGTGGCCACCTACTGGCCGGAGTTCGCAGCCAACGGCAAGGAGAACGTGGAGGTGCGACATCTGATGTCGCACACGTCCGGCGTGTCGGCCTGGGCCCAGCCCGTCACCACCGAGGACGTGCTCGATGACGACAAGGCCACGGCGATGCTGGCTGAGCAGGCGCCGTGGTGGGAGCCGGGCACGGCTTCGGGTTACCACGCGCTCAATCAGGGTCATCTGGTGGGGGAGGTCATCCGCCGAGTCGACGGGCGTGGCCTGAAGCAGTTCTTCGCCGAGGAGGTTGCGGCACCCCTCGACGCCGACTTCACGATCGGGTCGCCCCCTGAGAATCACGCCCGGATCTCGAACGTGATCCCGCCACCCCCGCTGCCCTTGCCCGAGGACCTTGATCCCGAGAGCATCATGATCAAGACCTTCACCGGGCCAGCGCCCGAGGCCGACGTGGCCCACACCGATGCCTGGCGCGCCGCCACGATCGGCGCCGCCAATGGCCACGGCAACGCCCGATCGGTGGCCACGATCCAGGCCGCCGTGTCGAATGGGGGCTCGGCCAAGGGGGTGAAGCTGCTCTCGCCCGAGACCATTGATCGCATCTTCGAGGTGCAGTCCGATGGGGTGGACCATGTGCTTGGCATGCCGATCCAGTTCGGCCTTGGCTACGGGCTGGCCAACGAGAACGATCCGATCGGGATCGCTTCGGGCCGCGTTTGCTACTGGGGAGGCTGGGGTGGCTCGATCATCCTCAACGACGTCGACAACGGCATCACCATGGCGTACATGATGAACCGGATGCAGGCCGGCCTCGTTGGCAACGACACGAGCAACGCGCTGCTCATGACGCTGGGCCAGCTCACCGGCTGAGGTCAGCCTCCGCAGCCTCCGCAGCCTTGGCGTCGACGGTCTCGGCCCCGGGGTCGGGGTCGGGGTCGTCGAGTTGTTTCGACAGCTCGATCAGGGCCTCGAGCGATTGCACGTGGCGATCGAAGGCCAGCCGCCCCTTGGCTGTCATTCGATACCACGTGGAACGACTCTGGCCCTCGCGGCGCTTCCGGGCGCTCACCATCCCTGCAGTGGTGAGCGCCGTCATCTGTTTCGACAGATCCGAGTCGCTCACGTCGAGTTCGGACTTGAGGTACTGGAACTCGACGAGGTTGGTACCACGCAGGATCGCCATGATCGCCAGCCGCTTCGGGGCGTGGATCAGTGGGTCGAGATCGCTCGGGTGGCTCACGTGGTCATTCTGTCGGACCCGCGTTGGCGGCGCGCAGCCTTGCGGTGATCTGTTCGTGCCGTCGCTGGTGGACGTAGGAGATGGCCGTGAAGGCGGCGCTGGCGAACACCGCACCGCCGATTGCGCCGATCAGTTGTGACACCACGTAGACGATCGGCACGAGTACGAGCACCTGAGCCCAGGTGAAGATGGCCTGGCGCTTGAGTGGCCGAGGCATCGACGAGAAGCTCGGGAGCACGCCGGTGGTGCGCACCATGTAGGTGACCACCCACCAGGTGAGCCCGATGCCGGCCACCATCATCGGCAACCCGGGGATCGGGTAGGGGACGGAGAAGCTCCAGGTGTAGGTGCCGCTGGCAACGGCCAGTACCGGCCACACCCAGATCGGGATCGGTGGGTACTCCAGGTGCGGGCGTTCGCTCGACCGCCGGATCTCGTCCAGCTCGCTCTGCGGGCTGCGCCCGACGGCGGAGCGCTCCGGATCACTTTCCATGATGGAAAGCTAGATCTCACTTTCCAATCCGTCAAGTTGGCCCGCAGGGAGGTGTCCCTTGTCTTGGCCGCCGAGCCGTGGCGTCGGAGGCGGGCCGTTACCATCGCGTCGAAGTCAGTGATGCACGGGGAGGTCGGATGATGGAGCCGAAGGTCCTTGATGCCGCCGAGATGCGATCTGAGGATGTCGCGGCCGTTTATCGGGGAGATGCTGACGCGCTTGTGTTGCGGGGTCAGATTGCTGACTCCGTGTTGCGAGACGTCGCCGAGCGCTTCTGGTCGCAACCGCCACGGCGGCGCCCGCCGCCCGCGGCGGGCTACGAGGTGGGTACCCACCACTTCAACAAGACACTTTCCTGTTACTTCGATGAGGTGGGCCGCACGGCGGCCGACCTCGCGGCGACTTGTGGGTTTGGAGCTGACCCGTTCGATCTGATCAGACGCAAGCTCGAGCGGTGCCTATCGGAAGCTGGGTTGCGCTTTCGGATCGCACGCCACGCGGGACGAGAAGCCGCTCCCATCATCCTCCGCTCGTGGGAATCCGAGCTGGGTGATAACAGATTTGATCTCGGCCCGCACGACGACGCGGCCCAATTGAATGACAGCAAGCAACGCGGATTCGAGATCCAGGATGTGGACCCTGGGACGCTTGTAGCTGTCAACATTTGCGTGGATCGACGCTTCGGTGGTGATCTTGTTGTCTGGACTGTCCGTGGGAATGCGGACGTTCGGAGGTTGGCCGGCAGCCGCGAGTACGCATACCCGTATCCCGTTGACTGGCTCGATACCCGCCCGAGCGTTCGCATCAAGATGCAAGTCGGCGATGTCGTCCTGCTTAGGGGGGAATTGGTACATGCGGTCACAAAGTCGCCCAAGCGGGTGGTGGCGTCCTTCTTCACTGGGAAGATCTCGCCCGACACTGTGGTGTATTGGAGCTGACGGGAGATCGATTTGACTGGGTCAGGTGGGCAGCAGTCAGGGGTGAAGGTCCCGCAGTTGCTCGCCAGGCTTTATCCTTACACGGCCTACATTGAGCTGGCCGGGATCGTGCTCGGTGTCTTCGCAGTCGTCGCAGACCTCGTGTTCGCAGAGTCGCAACTGGCCGCAACGCTGGGCTTCATCGGCGTAGTGGTCTTCGGCACCGGCCTTCTACTTCAGCTCTCATCTTTGCCGTCGACGATTCAGGTTGAGCTGCAGGCGTTCGACAACCGACTCAACGCGGTCGTCGATTCGACAGCGAGGTTGGAACGAGTGGTGACAGATCTTGAGAAGGTGGTCTACCTCCCAACGATTCAAGAAGTCGCAGCGTATAAGAAGGACCCGAGAACCTCTCGAATAATCAATCGAGTCGTACGCAGTGAGGTCTGGGGCGATGTCGTGGCGGCGATAGGGGCATACCGTGAGGTTGCCGAGGGAAACAAGGGATACGCCGAGTTCAAGCAGCCCGCGCAGACGTACTCAGGGATGCTGGCCGTGCTGGACGGCCTGGAGCCTGGTTCAGGATGGTTCGGTGTGACCCGGATCCAGGATGTAGACGCCTGGGATCCGAGATGGCTGCCGGCTTGGGACCTTTATCAAGAACAGCTGAAGAACCGCTTGGCCGACGGCTCACTCAGTGTGTTCCGCGTTTACAGCATCGACCGCGAGCCGACGCCTGCCCAGCTGGATTTCTACCAGCAAGAGGCCCGAGCCGGAATGGTGGTCAAGTATTTGGTCGACGCTGCGGACGACATCACGGCAATCTACGAGCCGATCCACGAGCCATTGAAATCTGCGGAACTGATGCAGCGACTCGATTCGATCGGTGCAGCCCGGGAGTTCCACGCGAGGCTTCGAGGTGAGAGTTACGAGCCAGCGTTCGGCCTCGACTTCTTCGTGGACCGCTCCGTCCTCTGGCGCCTCCGAGTGCATTCCAAGGAGAGCGAGATTCAGAGCCGGTTGAACGGGTTCGTGCAGGCGTGGCGCAACCCGAAGTCGGTGCTCGTCCCGGCAACATAGTCACGGTCAGGCTCCCTTGCCCTCACAGAGGTCCCGAGCATTGCGGGATGCGGTGGGAGCTCGAGACGACGAGCGTTCGGCCGAACGCGAGGCCCCTCAGGGCCCAGAATTCCGGCACATGCCGACGGCGAGGCAGCTACGAAGGTGTGATGGAATGGGCGCTGGTATTCGGACTGACCGCTGGAGTGGTTCGTGCGGTGACGGGGCTGGTTCGCATCCGTGACGTGTACCGGGGCGTGAACTTCCCCCAGCGGAGCACCTGGCTCGTGTTCTTGACGCTGAACCTCGTGTTCATCGCCGGTCAGTGGGCGGAAGGGGCCACCTACTCGATGCTCGGGCTGCTCGTCTCGACGGTCTACCTCATCATCATCGGGCCGAAGCTTCGCACCCAGGGCGTCGGCGGCTTCGAGCTCCGTGACTACGTGTCGCTCAGCGTCGCCGGTTCTGGTCTCGTGGTCTGGGCCATCACCAACGAGCCGGTACTCGCCCTCTTGATCTCGGTGGTGGTCGACATGGCTGGAGCCTGGCTCACCGTCGAGAAGACGTATCGCCTGCCGTGGAGCGAGACGCTGGTGGGTCATCAGGGCGGGCTCGCGTCGGGGTTGCTGTCAGCGGCGGCCGTTGGCGAGCTCCGCCTCGATCTGCTGCTGATCCCCGGCTACACAGCGTCGTTCGCCCTGATCATGGTGGTGGTGATCGTGGGCCGCCGGAGGCTGGTGCCGCGGCCGTACTGACGGCACCAGCCGAACCCCCCCCGCCAGTTTGGAGCGGGGTTCGTGGTCAGACTGCCCGGCTGATGTGGGCGGTGCGCCACAGCCAGAACGCGGTCGACACCACCAGCACGCCAGTCACGATGGCGAGGTGATCGCTCCCGTCGCCCAGGCCCAGCCACGGTTCTTGCGTGGCCCGGATCACGTGGGTGAGCGGCAGCCAGTCGGCGATCGAACGCATCGTGCCCGACAGGGCCTCGGGCGGCGGCCCTCCGCCGGCGAGGAGGAACATTGGGAAGAACATCATCAGGCCGAGGCCCTGGGCCGCCCGGGCCGTTGGCATGATCGAACCGATCGCCACGCCGAGGCTCACGAACGCCAGCGTGCCGAGCACGAGACCGGCGGCCATCCGCACCGGCGACTCGACGGCCGGTAGCCCGAAGGCAAGGGCGGCCGTTGTGGTCAGCGCCGCGAACCCGAGCACGGCGAACGTCGCCCCGCTGGCCATGAGCGACGCCGGCACCGCCCAGCGGGGAAAGCCCGAGGTGTCGAACCGGCGGAGCACACCTCGTTCCCGGTACCCGGCGAGGTGCACGGGCAACATGATCGTGGCGATCGCACAGAGCACCACCCCGTAGTAGGCGGCGGTGTAGAAGTGCTGCGGGTTGACGAACTCGAAGCCGCTGTCGTCTGTGGCGGTGCCGAACACGCCACCCAGCACCAGCACGGTGATGATCGGAAATCCGAACACGAACACGAGCGACTGGGGTTCGCGGGCGAACAGGCGGAGCTCGGTGAGATAAAGGCGGGCGATCTGGGGCCACGGTGAGCGGCGCGGTGTGTCGGCTGCCTCGTGCGGTGCCACGGTTCGAGATGCGAGTGCGGTGGTCATGGAAGTCTCCTTGGTCGATGGGCGAACGGTCGGGCTCGCTCAGGCGGCGAGCAGTGATACGAGGGCGTCTTCGAGCGATGGCTGCCAGACCCTGATGTCGTCTGGCACCTGGTTGCGGGCCACCAGTTCGGCGCCAACGTGGGCGATCATCGGGGGGCGGCCCGACACCTCGATCTCGCCCCGATCCACCAGGGCGGAGCGAACGCCCGGAACCTGCCGCAGCCAGCCCATGTCCACAGCCACAGGGCGGAACCGCATCCTGACGCCATCGCCGTGGCGGTCGATCAGCCCGGCTGGGGTGTCGAGGTCGATGAGGCGTCCGTGGCGCATCACCGCCACCCGGTCACACAGGGCCTCGGCCTCGTTCATGAAGTGAGTGACCAGCACCACGGTGGTGCCGCGGTCGCGAACCTGCTCGATCAACGCCCACACCTCACTGCGTGCCGATGGATCGAGCCCCTGGGTGAGCTCGTCGAGAAACACGATCTCGGGATCGTTCAACAGCGCGAGGGCGAGGAACAACCGCTGGCGCTGACCACCTGACAGCCCGGCGAACGGCGTGCCGGCAATGGCATCGAGCTCCCAATCGGCCATTGCCCGCCGAGCCTGGTCAGCGCTGTCGGCGAAGAGCCGAATGGCTTCTCGTACCTTGAGCCGGTCGGGAAGGTTGGCCTGCTGGAGCTGGCTCCCGACTCGACCGCGCAGGCGTGTGCGGTCGGCCTGGGGGTCGAGCCCGAGCACCCTGATACTGCCTCGGTCGGGGCGACGGAGGCCCTGGGCGCACTCCACCGACGTGGTCTTGCCGGCCCCGTTGGCACCGAGGATGCCGAAGATCTCACCTCGGTGAACCTCGAGGTCGAGGCCATCCACGGCCACATGATCGCCGTAGGTCTTGGTCAGGCCCGTGCACTGGAGCACGGGGCCGGAAGAGGAGGAGGTCTGCGTCGAAGTCATGTGGTCGACGGTAGGAAACGGGCTTGGCCCGGTCGTCAGCCCACGGGGTGGTTGCGTCGCCTCCGCCTGGAGGGGGATCGACCCCGACTGGGGATCGGGGGAAGCCCTGAGATCAGCGGCTCAGTACTCGACGAGGCCGTTCTGGTAGGCGTGGACGATCGCGCCCGCCCGGTCGCGAACCCCGAGCTTGGTGAAGATCGACGACACGTGACTCTTCACGGTCGCCTGCCCCACGATCAGGGCCTCGGCGATCTCCGTGTTGGTCTTGCCCGCTGCCATCAGCACGAGCACGTCGTGCTCGCGTTCGGTGAGCCGTTCGTCGCGGCCAGCAGCGCGAACTGCAGCCGGATCGGCCCCACCCCCGCTGCTGCGATGCTGGGCGAGCACCCGTGGCGTGACGATCGGATCGAGCCAGGAGCCCCCATCGGCAACGGTGGCGGTGGCCCGGATGAGATCCTCGGCGCTGGCTTCTTTCAGGATGAACCCGGCCGCGCCGGCATCGATCGCACCCCAGAGGATCTCGTCCTCGTCGAAGGTGGTGAGCACCAGCACTGGTGGTCCGTCGTCGGTCCGGATGCGCCGGGTGGCCTCGATGCCGTCCATGCCCCGCATGCGGATGTCCATCACCACCACGTCGATGGCGGTGTCGGCCAGGATGGCGAGGGCCTCCGCACCATCGGACGCCTCGGCGGTGATCTCCAGATCAGGCTCAGAGTCGAGAATCCGGCCGAGCCCGACCCGCACCAGGGGCTGGTCGTCCACCAGCAGCACACGGTGCACGGTCATCGCACAGCCTGGTTGCGATCGAGGGGGAACACCGCGTCAACAGACCAGCCGCCGTCGATCGGCCCGGCGAAGAGTGAGCCGCCCGCCGACAGGGCACGTTCGCGCATCCCGATCAGCCCGTGACCGGTGCCGGGGAGCCTGTCGTCAGCCACGACAGCGCGCCCGTTGCGGTCGTTCAACGTGAGCCGGCACGACTCGGCATCGACCACGAGCTGCACCGCCACCGACGCCTCCACAGTGTGCTTGGCCGTGTTGGCCAGCGCCTCCTGGGCAATGCGATGACACGCGACGGCCACCGGGCCCTCCACGGCGTGGATGTCGCCGAAGGTCTGGTAGTCGATGGCCATGCCGGCCGTACGGTACTGCTCCACCACCGTTGCGATGTCGGCCAGGGTGGGGGCCGGCGCGGTGCCTTCGCTGTCGTCATGATCGCGCATCAGCCCGACCGTGCGCCGCACCTCCATCATGCTCGCCCGTCCGGCCTCCTCGGCCTGGAGCAGGGCGGCCTCGGCCTCGTCGGGGTCGGTGCGGATCAGCCGCCGGGCGCCGCCGATGTGGAGCATGACCACCGACAGAGAGTGCCCGATCAGGTCGTGCACGTCGCGGGCGATCCGGCGCCTCTCGACGAGCGTCGCCTGGTCGACGACCTCGGCCTGGGTGGCCCGCAGCTCGGCCAGTACCTTCTCGTAGCGCTTCACGGCGGTTCCGAACGCCCAACTGAGCACGAGGGCCGAACTCCAGTTGATCCACGCCCAGACGTACACCCCAGTGATCCCCAGCACGGCGACCGTCACCACCCCGATGATCACGTAGCCGTTCGAGATGCGTTCGTCGACCTCGATCTTCGCCAGCAGCACCACGGCGATCACCATCAAGAACATGGCGAACTCCACCGTGGTGTCGGTCATGTTGACCACGAGGGGCACGATCAAGGCGGGAACGGCGAATACGGCGTTTGGCGTGGCCGGCCACTGGGCCTTCACGAAGAAACCGAGGGGCACGAAGGGGAGGAGCGACCAGTCGAGAGGCCTGAAGCCTCCCTCGCCAAGCGCGACCACGGCCCCGACGCAGGCTGCGACGAACGCGATCCAGTACTGGCGATCACCCGCCCAGAAGGCCAGCGTCGGCGACTCGGACATCGAACTGACGGTAGCGACGGAAGCGGCGTGGCGTCATCCCCCTCCAGGGGGAATGCGGTTCGGCGCTGCGTTCCACCCGCAGGGGGAGCGGTGCCGGTGCCGGTGTCGGAGCCCGAGGGCGCCCAGGCCAACGATGCGACGCATTGTTGGTGAGGGCTAGCGTCGCGGCCATGACCGTTCGCTACGACCTCGACGGCCCCGTGGCCGTGATCACCATCGACCGGCCCGCCGTGCGCAACGCGGTGGACGGCCCCACGGCGGCCGAACTCAACGACGCGTTCGATCGGGTGGAGGCTGACGACGCAGTGGCGGCGGCTGTGCTCACCGGGGCGGAGGGCACGTTCTGCGCTGGGGCCGATCTCAAGGCGGTGGCCGAGTCGAGGGGGAACGTGGTCACCGAGCTCACCGCCGCCGAGATCGTCGACTCACTCGGCCCGATGGGCCCCACCCGCCGGGTGTTGTCGAAGCCGGTGATCGCCGCCGTCGAAGGTCATGCCGTGGCCGGCGGGCTCGAACTCGCCCTGTGGTGTGACATGCGGGTTGCGGCCAGCGACGCCGTGTTCGGGGTGTACTGCCGACGCTGGGGAGTGCCGCTGATCGACGGGGGAACGGTTCGCCTTCCGCGGCTCATCGGCCACAGCCACGCGATGGACATGATCCTCACCGGGCGTCCGGTGAGTGGCGACGAGGCACTGCGGATGGGCTTGGCCAACCGGCTCTGCGAACCCGGCGCTGCGATCGCGACCGCCGTGACCCTCGGGGGAGAGCTGGCGATGTTCCCCCAGCGCTGCCTCCGCTCGGATCGACGTTCGACGATCGAGCAGTGGGGCGACGACCTTGGTGGCGCCCTGGCCAACGAGGTGGTGCGTGGGATGGAGACGATTCGCAGCGGCGAGACCCGCGACGGCGCAGCGCGTTTCGCCGCCGGGGCTGGTCGGGGTGGCTCGTTCGACGAGTTCAGGACGTAGTAGGGGGCCGCGCAATCGTGAAGTAGGCCGGCACCCGGCCCACCTCGCCTCCCACCGGTTGGCTGTGGATGTGGCTTGCACCTTCGGCGAGCACGTCCCAGCCTTCGCCGTGGAACCACCGCTGCACGTCGGCCTCGCCGAACCCGTGGGGGATGATCCCGGCCTCGATCACCCGGTGCATCAGCTTCGGCAATCCCGAGGGGCTGTCCTCGGGGTGTTCGAGGAAATACTCGAGCGCGGCACCGTCGGTTTCGAGCTGATAGAGCGTGCCCTTGTCGCCGAGGAGCGTGGCGAGATTGGCGAGAAAGGTGGGCCGATCCTTGTCGTGGATGACGTGGAACACGCCACGCATGTAGACGTTCATCGGCCCGACCTCGTCGCTCAGGGTGGCGACGGCGTCGGTGTCGAGCCCGTCGAGCACCTGGTAGCTCACCCGCTCGTCATCGGTCTGGGCCTCGGCGAGTTCGACGGCGGCGGCCGACACATCAACGCCGATCACCTGCTCGAAGGTCGAGGCCAGGAACCGGGATCGGCGTCCATTGCCGCAGCCCAGGTCGAGCATGGGGAGTGACCGGTCGATGTGCGGTTCAAGATCAGTGAGAGCGTCGGTGATCTCGGTGTCGGTCTCGATGTCCCACAGGACGGAGTTCTCGTCGTCGGTCGAGGTCGCCTGGGACCAGTAGTCGTTCCATTGGCCGGAGTAGTTCCGAGGCGATTTGCCCCGCAGCTTGTGATACACGAGCCAGGGCGCCGCCCTCATCTTCCGCAAGGTTGTTCCCGCCATGCCATGGCAGATTAGTTCAAATTGAGGAGATCCGCCTTTTAAGCATGAATAGCCCTGATTGTGATGATCTCTTGGACCCCTTGGCTTCGTTGGTCCTCAGGGTCATCGGTTCGTTTCGGAGATGTCGATCACCGAGTCGGCGGCTCGGCGCTTGGCTGACTCTCGACGCACATAGAGCAGCGCCGCCGCGAGTACACCGGCGTCGTCGACGAGGCCAAGCGGCCCGAGGAAGATCTCGGGTGCGATGTCGATCGGCGACAGGATGTACACCACTGCGCCGGCGACAGCCAGGATGATCTTGGCGGGGGGAATCGGGCTTCGAGCCATCAGCTACCTCAGTTTCTCGTCAGTCCCAGGTTCCGAACTGGAAGGCGCGCCCTGGTAGCGCGCGCCAGCTGGCCCATACTTCCGGGTCACCGTCGGTGATCTCCACCCCGACGGCCGGTCGGCCCCACAGTGCCAGCAGCACCTGCACCGGTGGGCCCGACAACGTGACGCTCGCTGGGGCCGCCGATTCGATGGCGGCAGACGTGGCGTCGGCCTCCCCGGTGATGAGATCCACGGTGACGCCGCCGGGGTCGGTCTCGGTCACCCTCCTCATGGCGGGGAGGAAGTATGTGCAGGTGTAGACCACTGCGTCGTGGGCCTCGCGGTCGGTGAGCGATGGTGGGTGGTCGAGCGCTGCCTCCACATCGAGGCGGTGGACGCCGAGCTCCGACGCGACGTGCCAACCCCACAACCGCACGGATCCCTCGCCGCCGGTCATCGAGAAGTAGCACCGACGATCGAGGTCATCGGTGTCGAGCTCGTCGATCGCCGAGTGGGCCCAGGCGGCGAGATCAGCGGTGGGGGAGCCGGGGGGTTTCAGCCCACCTTTGTCGTATCCCCGGGCCCGCGACTCAGGATCGTCGGGTGTGGCCCGGATCATCTCCTGCCATGCGATCGACACACGACCGATGTGGACCGCTGCGTTGTACACGCTCCACCCCGGGCAGTTGAGCACCGGGCGGCCCTGCTCGCTCTCGCTGCGTCCGGTGATGTAGTCGACCGTGGTCCGGGCGCTGGCGAGCCGTTCGGCGTGCGTGAGCATCGAGTTGCCTTCCTGTCGACGCTCGAAGCATGCCTCACCCCGGGCCTGCAGCGCCATCGGTCCAGCGTTTGCCGTCCGCCGTTGGGTGCTGTCAGAGTCGGCGGGATGTCAATGGAGATCGTTCTCACCGGCACCGGTTCGCCGCTACCCGACCCGAACCGGGCCGGCCCGTCGACCCTGGTCAAGGCAGGCGACACGCAGATCCTGATCGACGCCGGCCGGGCCACTGTCATGCGTATGGCCGGTGCCGGCACGATGCCGCCGTTTCTCTCCGCCGTGTTCATCACCCATCTGCATAGTGACCACGTGTGCGCACTGAACGACGTGATGACCACCCACTGGGTGATGACCCAGGGAAACGCCACGCTTGCGATCTACGGCCCGCCAGGAACGGCCCCGTTCGTGGAGCGACAGCTGTACGCCCTCGAAGCCGACGTCGGCTACCGGATCGCCCACCACGAGGAGCTGACCCAGGGGCCCCAGGTCGCCGTCACCGAACTGGCACCCGGAGACTCGTTCGCACTCGGCGGCGGTGCGGTGCAGGTGACGACTGCGGCCACGGTGCATGCTCCGGTGGAGCCGACGATCGGATACCGCATCGAGCACGGCGGGGTAGTTGCCGCCGTGGTGGGTGACACGATCCCGTGCGAGGGAGTCGACGCGCTCGCGGCCGGGGCCGACGCCTACGTGCAGACGGTGATCCGTCAGGATCTCGTGAAGCTGATCCCCAACGAGATGATCCAGGACATCCTCGACTACCACTCCGGCGTGGCTGACGCGGCACGGACTGCCGCTCGCGCCGGCGTTGGCCGCCTCGTGCTCACCCACATGGTGCCACCCCCGACACCCGATCAGTATCCCGACTGGATTGCTGTTGCCGCCGAGCACTTCGACGGCGAGATCGTGATCGGGGATGATCTCACCGCCGTAACGATCTGACGTAGGGCGCTGGGAGGCGTCAGCTTGCGCCGGCGGTCATGGCAGCCACGAGTCGATCGGTGCGGCTGTTGAAGATCTCGTACTGCGCTCGTCGCTCCACCGGTTGGGCCTCGATCGAGTGGTCGAGCCGGAGCCACTGCGGAGCGTCGGGCTCGAAGGCGGGGAACACCACACGCTCGCTGGTGCCGTTGCCGTTCGGGTTGCCCGTGGCTGCGAAGTCGGTCCAGTACCCGACCATCTCGCCCGACAGCACCTTGTCGTCGGCCGACATCGGGAAGATCGGCACGCTGCTCCCGTGCACGAAGGGCAACTCGGCGGCGTGGAACGCGCCGGCCCGTTGCTTGGGATTGTTCGGCACCCGGCTGAAGAAGTACAGGAATGTCGAGTTGCCTGCGGCCTGGTGATGGCGGGCGTAGTAGTAGGCGCGGGCGCCGAACATGTGGTCGCCCATGAAGTCGATCTCGGCCTTGAGATCACGCTCATCGAGGCCGGGGTAGATCTCGACGAGGCGGGCCATGTCGTCGCCGAACGCCTCGGCGATCTCGGGCTGGAGCCCGGTCTCGGGCAGCGGGCGTGCCGCGAAGTCGATCATGGGGGCGCCGAGGACAGGTCGAAGGAGCGTGCCCTCGTCGGAATTGGAGCCGATCATCATCGGCACCGGAGCTTGGCGGCCACCAGCGAAGGCCGAGAACGGCGACTCGGGGAGCACGTACCCGTCGATGGCCGGGAACTGATTGCCGACGAGCCAGTCGGCCCGGGCCACCTCGTAGAGCTGGGCCGGTGACATCGCTCGAAGCCACGTGAGCTGGTCACGGCCGGACACGCCAACGGCAGCGGTGAATGACGCCGCTCGGTCGTAGGCCGACTCGAGGTGCTGGAACGGGCGATCCAAGTGCAGCATCTGCCCGCTGTTGGCTGCACTCTGGGGTACCGCCCGATGGAACAGGCCCCGGGCGAGCGGCGAGGTCATCATGTGCATCACCGACTCGCCGCCGGCGGACTCGCCGAACACGGTGACATTCGACGGGTCGCCACCGAAGCCTGAGATGTTGTCTCGTACCCATTCGAGGGCGGCGATCTGGTCGAGCGTGCCGTAGTTCCCGGCCACCCCCTGATCGGACTCGGCTGACATTTCTGGGTGGGCCAGGTACCCGAGCACGCCGAGGCGGTAGTTGATCGCCACGGTCACCACGTCGCGCCCGGCGAGGGCGTTGGCCTGGTAGTACGGATCGGAGCCGCTGCCGTCCTGGTGGTCACCGCCGTGGATCCACACCATCACGGGGAGGTTGGCGCCGGGGCTCGGATCGGGAGAGCGCACCGTGAGGTAGAGGCAGTCCTCGCTCTGCTTCGGCTTCGGGGCGTACTTCAGCGCCGTGCCAACGGCACCGACGCGCAGCGGCCCCCACCCTTGGCCGGTGAGCACCTCGTGGATGAACACGTCGAGCATGGCCGCCATCTGGATGGCCATCGGGCCGTCCTTGCGGGCCTCCCGCACCCCATCCCACGATTCGGCCGGGCGCGGCGCTCGCCATCGGAGGTCGCCGACAGGAGGGGCCGCGAACGGCACACCCTTGAACACGGCGGTTGCCTGGTCGCCCTTGCCCTCCCAACGTCCCCGCAGGCGGCCCTGCTCGACGGTCACCTCGGGTGCGTCCCGCTTGGCCATGATCGTCCCTTTCGGTCGAACGGTGGTGCCGCGACGATGGCACAGGCGCCGAACGGGGAGCAAGCACCGGCCTGGTGAACCCCCGCTGGGCATCGCCGGCGCGGTGTAGTAGAACCCCGCCCATGACCTTCCAGGACAAGCGTGTGATCGTGACTGGCGGCGCGGCCGGGTTCGGCGAGGCGATCGCTCGGGCCTACAGCACCGCAGGCGCCCGGGTGATGGTGGCCGACATCGATGGGGCCCGTGCCGAGGCCCTGTCCGCCGAGCTGGATGGCGCCCTCGCATTCCAGATCGACGTGACCGACGAGGCACGCACCGCAGAGATGGCCGCCGCCGCAGCCGATGCCTGGGGTGGGATCGACGTGGTCGCCGCCAACGCTGGCCTCCCCCACATGGCGGCGCGGACGATCAACGTGTCGACCGAGGACTTCGACTTCATGTGGGCGGTGAATGTGCGGAGCGTGTACTTCGCGGCCAAGTACTGCTATCCCCACATCGAGCCTGGTGGCGCGATCGTGGCCACGGCCTCGATCTCGGGGCGCCAACCGCGCATCGGCACGGTGCCGTACGCCGCGTCGAAGGCGGCGGTGATCACCCTCGTGCGGGGGATGGCGCTGGAGATGGCGCCCAAGGTGCGGGTCAATGCCGTGTGCCCGGTGTCGTCCCCGACTGGCTTCGACAAGGTGGCCATGGGCACCGACGAGCTGCCCGATCACATCAACGAGGCCATCATCGCCGGGATTCCGATGGGGCGGCGGGCCACACCCGACGATGTGGCCAGCGCCGTGCTGTACCTCTCGTCCGACGATGCGCCGTTCCTCACCGGCGTCTGTCTCGACGTGGACGGCGGCCGAAGCATCTCCTGATCGTCGGCCGTGCCCGGCCTGCTGGCGACCCGCTCGGGTCAGCCGATCTCGATGCGAGAGGGATAGTCGCTGGTGCCGTAGGCGAACCACAGATCGTCGTCGGAGTCATCAGCGGTCGCGATCACGAGCACGCCGCTGCGGCCTGGGGCGAATGCATGGTCGATCGGACTCATCGTCACGACCACCTCTCCGAAGTCATCGTCGAAGTCCCACTGATCGAACCACTCGTACCCGTAGGACAGCAGCTGACAGTCGCCGTGGCTGGCATCGCAGTCGTAGACCCCGACCTCGACGCTGCCGATCTTGCCGGTGTCGAAGTCCTTCGTGGCCACCCACACGTGCACCACGGGATCGATCGCGATCTGACCTGCCAGCGGCGACAGAATCGGTGCAGCCCACCGTTGACGCTTCGTGGGGTCGGTTTCGTCGAGCCCCTTCCCCTTCTTGATCATGAGCCCAGGGTCACCGTCGCGGTCGGTGTCGTAGTTCGGGAGCGTTCCGGGACTGACGGCGAGCTCGGCTGGTAGTACGGGCTGCGATGAGGTGTGGCCGCCGGATCCCAGGTAGAGCGCCATCGGCACCTGGGGCACCGTGGCGGTGGCGAGGGGCGTGGTCGTCGGCACTGTGGTCGTCGTGGTCGTCACCCGGTTCGCGGTGGTCGTGGTGATGGGCACCGACGTGGTCGACGACGCCGAGGTTGACGAGGTCGGCAGGGTCTCGCCCGGCGTCGTTGCGGTCGAGGCGACGAGAATGCTTGGCTCGGGGTCGCTGGCCGGCGGTGGCGCGGTCGGCACAGTGGAGGGCTCGGGTGCCAGGCCGTCGAGATCGCCGCCGGGACGCTCGCCGCTGGAGAGCTCGCCGGCATCGACCGGCTCCTCGTCGACGAAGGCCAGTACCGACGACTCGGCGGCCTGGGCGTTGGCGTTCGTACCGAAGTCGACCGGTTCGATCAGGGTGGTGGTGCCGGCGACGGCGGCCACGGTGACGGCCGCCGCCGTGGTCGTTGCGGCCGCGGTCGACGTGGTGGCCGCCGCCGCATGGGTGATGCCGCGGGGTACGAGCGCCAGGAAGCCCAGCTCGGGGAGCCAGCCGAGGAAACTGACGCGCCGGCGCTCCCGGCCCAGCGATGCCTTGAGCAGCGCCCGAACGACGTCGGGGTCGAACTGGGTGCCCGAGCAGCGCACCATCTCGTCTCGGGCCGCTTGGGGTGACATGGCGCTCTTGTATGAGCGGGCGGAGGTGATCACGTCGTAGGCATCCGCCACGGCCACGATGCGCCCCGCCAGCGAGATCTCGGTGCCGGCGAGGCCGAGGGGATAGCCACCACCGTCCCAGCGTTCGTGGTGTTGAGACGCCGCGAGACGCCACTCGCCAAGCCAGCCGGCCAGGGGCTCCACGATGTGGCCCCCGGCGGTTGGATGGTTCCGCAGGATGGCCCACTGTTCGTCATTGGGCTTGCCGGGCAGGCTCAGGATCTCAGCCGGCACGGTGAGCTTGCCGACATCGTGGATCATCGCCGCCCATGCCAGCTTCTGACGGGCCTCGACCGAAAGCCCCATCTCCTCGGCAATGAGGTCGCTGTAGGCCCGCACGCGTTCGGTGTGGCCCCGGGTCAGCCGTTCATGGCGGCCGAGCGCAGTCACGAGTTCGACCAGCCTCTCAGCCGCCAGCTGGTGATCGGATGGCAGATCCACGTCGAGCGAGTCGCGGAGTCGGGTGAGCGAACCAGCGCGCAGTGCCACCCCGAAACGAGACGGCGCTCGGTCGGGGAACACGAGGGTCAGGTTGAGCAGCGTGGCCAGTGGCAGGAACCGACGGAGAGCCCGCTGGGCGACGAGGGCGGCCACCGTGCCGACGGCCGCCACCTGGATCACGAACACGATCAGCCCGAACGCGCCGCCCGGGTGCCACAGGCCAGGGGAGAGGAGCCGTGTGACCGCAAACGACGCAACGATCGGGGCCAGGAGCATCGCCGCCCGCACGGCCACGGCCTGGATCGGACTGGCCGCCCACGACCGATCCTCCGCTGCACCTCGGGTGGGCCCACTGATCACCCCGGGAACAACGGCGCGATCAGCCGATCGCTTGAGGGTGGTGGGGAGCGTCAGGCGGCTGACGCGGCCGCCCGTGTTGATGCCGGTCGGGCGCCCACGATGCGGCGGATCGGGACCCGGTCGGCGAACTTCGTGGCGATCGGGCCCACCACTGCGGTGATCAGCACGTAGGCGGCGGCCACCGCCCCCAGCTCCGATCCTTCGGCCAAGCCGGCGCCGAGCGCAGCGATCACGATCGAGAACTCGCCGCGGGCGATCAGCACGGTGCCGGCTCGCAGGCGGCCCTTGGCGCCGACACCGAGGCGCTCGGCCGCGAACCATCCGGTGTAGAGCTTGGTGCCGATCCCGACGATGGCCAACGCAACTGCCGGCAGGGCGGCTCGGGGCAGGTCCTCGGGATCGATGCTGAAGGTGAAGAACAAGAAGAAGGTGCCGGCGAACAGATCGCGCAGCGGGCTCACGAGCCGCATGGCTCGTTCCTCGGTCTCGCCGGTGATGGCCAGGCCCACCAGGAAGGCCCCCACCGCGCCCGAGACCTCGAACGACTGGGCGATTCCGGCGACGAGCAACGTGAGGCCGAACACCGCGAGCAGGAGCGACTCGTCGTTGTCGGAGAGCAGCCAACTGCTGAGCCGCTGCCCGAGGCGCAGGGCGAGCGCCAGGATCACGGCAACGGTCACGATGGCGATCACGACACTCGTGGCCAGCTCCGACACCGTGCCCCCCACGATCAGCGCAGCCACCACCGGGAGGTAGATGGCCATCGCCAGATCCTCGATCACGAGGAGGTTGAGAACACTCGGTGTCTCACGGTTGCCGAGGCGGCCGAGGTCGGCCAAGGACTTCGAGATGATGCCCGACGACGAGATCCACGTGACGCCGCCGAGCAGGATCGCTGCCAGCCAGCCCCATCCGAGGAGCAGGCCCGCTGCCACGCCGGGCCCGGCATTGAGCACCATGTCCATCAGGCCGGGCGGCATGCCCGTGCGCAGCCCGTTGGCCAACTCGGAGTCGGAGTACTCGAGGCCGAGGGTGAACAACAACAACAGCACGCCGATTTCGGCTGCGAGCGCAGCGAAGTCCTCGCTCACGTCGAGGCGAGCGATGCCACCCTCGCCGAAGGCCAGCCCGGCCACCAGGTAGAGGGGTACCGCCGTGATGCCGAGACGGCCGGCCACCCGGCTGAGCAGCGCCAAGCCGAGCGCAAGAGCACCGATCTCGATGAAGGCCAGTGCCGTCTCCGCGCTGCCCGCGGCGAGGATCACGGTGCCGTCACGGACGAATGACGGCGCGGAGTGCGTCGAGCGTCGACGCAGGGCCGACGGCGACGACGAGGTCGTCGCCCTGGAGGGCGAAGTCGGCCTCGGGAGAGGGATAGGGGTCGTCGCCCCGGATCACGGCCACCACGCATGCCCCGGTGCGCTCCCGGAACTGACCAGCCCCGATCGTGGTACCAGCGATCGAGCCGTTGGGCGGCACCACGATCCAGGCGATCGACTGGTTGTTCAGCTCGTGCTGGGTTTCGTGGACCTCTTCGGTCACCTGCGTGGCGCCGAGCAGCTCGTTCAGCGTGCGCGTGTCGTCGTGGCTGAGCTTCAGCACCGAGGAGCAGGCGTCAGGGTCGTCCACGTCGTAGATCAGCATCTCGCGCCGACCGTCGTGGTGGACCAGCACCCCGATCTCCTGGCCTCGTTCGGTGGTGAACTCGTGTCGCACCCCGACGCCGGGGAGCTTGGTTTCGCGAACTGCAGTCACCCTTCAAGTCTGCCAGCCTCTAGGGACCATGAACACGTCCGCCGACTCCGCATCAGTCACATCGGGGCTCCGGGCCGGGGGCAGCTCGGGTGTGCCAACGAACGCACCCACCTGGCCGGCGCTGCTCGACGTGGCTCCCGAGAGCGAAGGGATCGACCTGGCATCGGTTCGGGCCTACCGGCAGGCTCGCGTCCGGGCCGAGATGGCGCAGCGGGGGATTGCGGCCGTGATCCTCAGCGATGCGGTCAACATCCGCTACACCACCGGCACCCGCAACATGCAGGTGTTCACGTCGCGAAATCAGCCATCCCGCTATCTGGTGCTCACCGCCGACCGGTCGATCCTGTTCGAATTCACCGGCTGCGCCCACCTGGCCGACGGGTTCGACACGGTGGACGAGGTGCGGCCCGCGCTCACGGCCAGTTTCGTGGCCGCCGGGCCGGCGATCGCCGAGCGGGAACGGACGTGGGCGATCGAGACCGACGCCCTGCTCCGAGAACTCCTCGGCCCCGGTCCGCACACGGTGGGGATCGAGCGGCTCAACGCCGGCGCTGCGATCGCACTCGCCGGGTTCGGGCATCGGGTGGTGGACGCCCAGGAGCCCGTCGAGATGGCCCGTGCCATCAAGTCGCCGGGCGAGGTCGCCTGCATCCGGGCGTCGGTGGCAATGACCGAGCGGGCCGTTGCGGCCATGCGCGACACGATCGCTCCGGGGGTCACCGAAAACCAGCTGTGGTCGGTGATGCATCAGGCCGTCATCGCTGGCAACGGCGACTATTGCGAGACGCGACTGCTCAACTCGGGGCCGCGCACCAACCCGTGGTTCCAGGAGGCGTCGTCGCGAGCGATCGAGGCGAACGAGCTCGTGGCGCTCGACACCGACGTGGTGGGATGCCACGGCTACTACACCGACTTCTCCCGAACGTTCCACGTCGGCCCCGATCAGCCAACGGCGGCCCAGCGCGAGGTCTACCGGATGGCGCATGAACAGGTGCACCACAACATGGCCATCATCGGCCCAGGGGTGACGTTCCGCGAGTACGCCGAACGGGCGTGGGACGTCCCGGATCGGTTCCACGGCAACCGGTACTACCTGTCGGCCCACGGATGCGGGATGACGGGGGAGTACCCCTACCTGTACCACCGCGCCGA
>JBCCFL010000075.1:0-23061 GCA_039029735.1 Actinomycetota bacterium
CGCCCTGCGGCGAGGTCACCGCTCTCCGAGACCAGGAACAACGGGAGGGTGTCGCGGGCCCAGAGGTCGTCCACGGAGGCCTCGATCAGCTCCACGTCGGAGCCCACGAGATCGAAGGCGGCGTCGAGGTCGCCCGGCTGCACGAGCATCCGCACCGGCTCGAAGGCAGCCGTCGCCAGTGCGATCTCGGCAATGGTGGCCTGCACGTCAGGAAGGTCGCGGCCCCACACGTCCCGGCGGGCCGGCATGCACATCCACGTGACCTCGTGCCGTTCCTCTTCAGCAGGCATCCAGAATCCAGGCGGCACGGCCACGCTGTCACTCCCTTCGACCACCGCGACCTCGTCGCCATCGACAGTGCACGCTGGCAACAGGCCCGCAGCGACAACGGCTGCCCCAGACGCAAGGAACGCTCGTCGGTTCACGATCACGCCCCGACGGTACATCGCCTACGCTCACGCCATGTCAGTCTTGCGAACGGTGCTCGGCTTCCTGCGAGCGCTCCGTCGAGCCAAGCCACTCCCCCGAATCGAGCCAACAGACGAGCAGAAGGTCGAGATCGCCGAGGCGCTGCAGAAGCAGAAGGCCCGCGGCGAGCTCGCTGGTCTGTATGAGTACCGAGGGTGACGGCGGCCGACGTCGCTGCGGCCAAGGCGATCGTGTGGGATCTGTCGGCGCCCCTGATGTCGAACGCAGCGCCGTGGCCTGATCGGCTCCCGGATCGGATCGCCGCCGACGTCGACTTCCACGGGCCGGCTCCGATTGGGCGGTGCTCGTCGAGGGCCGAGCTCGACGAGCGGTTCTTCGGCGTGTTGCGACGGGCGATGCCTCGCATCTGCCGCCAGCCACACCTCTTTCTCGGCGGACAATGGGGCGACGACACATGGGTGGCATCGACCGGCGACTACGTTGGGCCGCTCGCCGAGCCGTTGTGCGGAATCACACCGGCTGGTTCAGCGCCGGTGCGGCTCCGGTTCGGTGAGTTCTGTCGTGTGATCGACGGGGAGGTGGCGGAGATTCGATGCCTGGTCGACCTCCCCGGGCTCGCTGCTCAGGTCGGGGTACACCTCCTGCCTCCTTTTCCGGCCAAGGGTGAGCCACCGCCCGGACCAGCGCTCGGCAACGGTGTGGTCCGGGGCACGTCGGATCCCGTCGAGACGGCCTACACCCTTCAGTTGGTGGAGGACATGCTTGGCGGATGCAATCGCCTCGATGGCTCCGACCTGGAATCGATGGGGATGGCCGCCTACTGGCATCCCGACATGGTGTGGCACGGCCCGTGGGGGGTCGGATCGTCGTACGGGTTCGACGAGTTCCAGAACTACGCCCAGGGGCCGTCGGTGCGGTCGTTCCCAGATCGGCGTGGCGGGTTCCACCAGGCTCGCTTCGCTGACGGACTGACCGCCGCCTTCACGGGCTGGCCGAGCCTGCAGGGCACCTTCTCGGGTGACCCGTTCCGAGGGGTCGAGCCGACGGGCGGGCCGATCGGGCAGAACATCATGGACTTCTACGTGCGACGGGACGACAAGCTCCACGAGAACTGGGTGCTGATCGATCTGGTCGACTTCGCAGCTCAGTGCGGCGTTGATCTGCTCGCGCCGCTCGACCACTGACGACACCTCAGGGTCGATCACCCTTCCGTGTCACCGTGCCTTCAGTGTCACTGTGCCTTCAGTGTCACCGTGCCTTCCTAAGGTGAATGCCATCGAAGCTTCGGCTTCCGCAACTGGCTCGACCTCCCCGGAGGTGAGCGGTGCACACTGTCGAATCTCCATCAGGCCTCCTCGATCTCGGCTCCCCGGTCGACTCGTTCGTGGCAACGGCCCGCATCTTCCGTGCTGCGGCCTCAGTAGTGGCCCGGCTCGGTCTCGACGGATCGTGCCCGACTGTCGACGAGGCCGGGCTCACACAACTGCTACGTGAAGCCCGAGCAGTCGAAGCCGATCTCGTGGCCGTAATCGCACGTATCGGGGTGTTGGCAGACCAGCTGGCCGAGGCTGGGCAATCAGCGCCTGCTGCTGAGCTGCTGCTCGATCAGGGGCAGGTGCGGGCGAGCACGGCGCGGGCGGAGGCCGCTCGCTCCGAGGTGATCGAGTGGGCACCCGGTCTGGCTCGGGCGGTGGCCGACGGCGGCGTCGGGGCTGATCAGCTCGACAGCTTGGCGCGCCACACCCGTTCGTTGGGCGATGTCGATCGGGCTCGGCTCCCGGTCGACGAGTTGATCGCCGATGCCCAACGACTCCCGGCCGACACGTTCGACACCTCGGTCCGTCGAGCGGTGAACCGGCTCGACGCCCGGCTCGCCGGGGCGGCGGCCGAGGAGAAGCGGGCGGCAAGTTCGCTGCGCTACTGGTTCGACGACGAGATCGGCATGGGGCGCATCGCCGGTCAGCTCGACCCCGAGCGCTACGAGGTGTTCGCCTCGGCGATCGACGAGCACACCGCTCGCCTCGCCGCCGACGCTGCGCAGGCCACTCGGCGAGATGCCAACCTCGCAGCGGCTGCGCTGATCGACCTGATCGGCTCGCCGTCGGCGGCTGGTGGGTCTGGCCACGACGCACGCGCGCGTGGTCGGTCCCGAACGCAGATCACCGTCGTCGTCGACGCCAAGACGTTGGCCGCCGCCCGCGCCGGCATCGATGGCTGGCACGAGCCTGCCCGCACTGGCAATGGGCACGATCTCACCGACGCGGCGCTCGTCCGCCTGTGCTGTGATGCCGGGTTGCGCCGGGTTGTGCTCGACCACCGGAACGTGCCGATCGACGTCGGCCGAGTTCATCGAACCGCCACCGATGGTCAGTGGGCGGCGCTGCGAGCCCTGCACTCCACCTGTGGCTGGCCGGGATGTCGACGCCCGATCTCCCACTGCCAGATCCACCACATCACGCCATGGGCAGATGGCGGTGCCACCGATCTGATGAACCTCATACCGCTCTGCAGTGACCATCACCATCGGGTGCACGACGGTGGGTGGACGCTCCAGATGACCTCCGACCGCGACGTCACCGTGGCCCGCCCGGATGAGCCACCGTGATGGCGCTGACCACGGCCCCGAGGGCCGCCGACCGAACGGCGCCGTTGGACCGTGAGCTAGGGATCGAGGGCGTGCCCGCTGGCGCGGCGTGCTGGCGTGGTGAGTTCGCGCATACGGCCGAACACGTCGACACCGAGTTGGTCCCACACCGACAACAGATCCACGAGCACCCAGTTCTCGCGGATCTTCAGCGAGCCATCCGGCACCGTCTCAACACGCCAGAAGTCGAGGCTTCGCATCGTGAGCGCCTTGCCCGTCGGGGCAATGCCGAGCCAGCCATCGCCGGTCATCGTCACCGACATCCCCGGCCAGGCCGTCACGGCCACATAGTCGCCATCGGCGAAGAAGTGCGACGCCGCCTCGCCGCCACCGCGCCGGTCGGGCATTGCTTCGAGAAAGGGAATCTGATGATGATGTCGAAAACCTGGCACACCTCGGGCGGTACCGATGCCGGCTGGCCCGTACCAGCTGAACCTCGGATGCCACCAGTGCTCGAGCCGCATGATCTCCACCGGCTCAGTTGGGTGCTTGCCCATGTCGGTGAGCATGTCCACCACATGCCGGTAGGCCCGCTTGGAGTGGGCGTCGTCGCGGGGTCCGGTGATGATCCCGTCCTGGGTGGCCGGGCCCGGGATCTGCCACTCTCGTCCGAGGCTCGGGCCCATCGGCCACACCCCGGCCTGCATCATCAACTCGGGGATGTCCCACAGCGCCTGCACCTCCACGACCCGACCACCATCGATGCGGAAGAACTCGTGGTAGCGCATCGACGCCTGATGGCCGGTTGGTGGGATGTCGAGGAACGGCGCAAGGAACGTGCCGGTGTAATGCCCACCGCAGCCAACCCAACGCTCGCCGTTGGCGTCGGGGCCTGCCATCACGATCCAGTCGCGGCGTTCGAGGTCGGGGAAGGCGTCGAGCAGCGGAGCGAACGCAGCATCGAACCAACCGTCGGGCCCGGCCATGGTCTCGAACGGGAAGGCCAGCTGCACCACAGCATCGCGTGCCAATGTGGCCCGCAGCGCCGATCGGGCTACGTCGGGGGTGGCGGTGTAGAGGGCGGCTCGCAGCGGCGAGAGGAGTGCCCGATGTTGTTCGGCTGTCACCGTCGGCTCATTGGCAGTTCACCACAGGCGATTCGACGCGATCGATGCGCCCTCCGCCATCGACGCCATTTTGGCGTAGGCGATCTCGGTGTCGAGCCCGGCGTAGCCAGCGAAGGTGGAGAACCCGCAGTCAGTACCGGCGAGCACGCGCTCCCGGCCCACGATGTTGGCGTAGGTCTCGATGCGCTGGGCGATCAGCTCGGGGTGCTCCACGAAGTGCGTGGTGGTGTCGACCACGCCAGGAATCAACACCTTGTCGTCGGGAATGTCGGCCTCCGCAAAATCGGTCCATTCGTGGGCGTGGCGGGGGTTGGCCCCCTCGAACAGCAACGCCTGTGGCTTGGCCCGCAGCGCGATCGGGAGCACCTGCGACATCGGAGCGTCGTGGGTGTGCGGGCCCTCGTAGTTGCCCCAGCAGATGTGGAGGCGCATTCGGTCGGCCGGAATGTTCTCCACGGCACGATTCAGTGCATCTACGTGCACGTTCGCCAGCCGCTCGTACTCGCCGTCGGGCTCGTCTTTGAACATCATGTGCCGGCCAAGGCCGAGGTCGGGCGAGTCGAGCTGCAACACGAACCCGGCCTCCACGATCGCCTCGTACTCGGGGCGCATCGCGTCGGCCAGCGCGTCGAGGTAGCTCTGATGGTCGGGATAGTGCACGTTCGGCTGGAACAGTGCAATCACGCCTGGCGACGCCGCGTTCATGAACGCCTCGGTCGGCTTGTGGGTGTCGACCGCGGCCCGCAGGTTGGCGATGTCGGTGTTGCACGGCTCGGCATTCACCGGAGCGATCGGCCCCACGCACTGCGGCCGCTTGTAGGTGGGCGTACCGCCGAGACGAGCCTGACGTTGGAGGAACGACGGATGCTGTTCGAGATCAGCCGGGGCGCGGCGAGGGCTGTCACCGGCGAACCCGCTGATGCGGTCCTTGATGTAGGTGGCGTAGCTGAGCTTGCTCATCTCGCCATCGCTCACTACGTCGATGCCAACGTCCACCTGTCGAGCAACCACGGCATCGACTGCCTCGGCCACGTGACGACAATGCTCGTCGAGGTCGACCGGCTCCTCGGCCTCGATGGCGAAGATACCTGCGGTGACTGCCTCGTTGCGAGGCAGGCTGCCGACGTGAGTGGTCAGGATGCGGTCAGTGCTGAGCTGCACGGCAACTCCCCTCGGAGCAGACAGTTGGGGCGGTCGTCAACTGGATCAGAACGAGCCGACGACGAACGAACAGGTCAGATCGAGTGATGAGTCTGCCGGTCGAAGTAGTGGAAACGCTCGGTGGCCACGTTCACCTTCATCTGGTCGCCAACGCGAACCTTCGTGAAGGGGCTGAACCTGGCGATCCAACGGCTGGTCGTGTCGTCGCCGAGCTCATCGAGCGCATCGGGGTCACCGCTGTCAACGGCGGGTGCGGCCACACCGAAGTGAATGAGCGTCTCGGCCCCGAGCGCCTCACGCACATCCACGGTGGCATCGAGGCGCCTATCGGCTGGATGCTCGGTGTTCACGGCGGCATCTTCGAGATCCTCGGGCCGGATGCCGACCACGAGCGGCTCGCCGAGGCGATCTGCCAGCGCCGGATGATCGTCCATCACGGAGGCGTCGACGGCGACGGTCGACTCGCCGATCGACACCTGGTAGCCGTCGCCGCTGTCGGCTCGGCGAATGATGCCCTCGAACAAATTCATCGATGGCGAACCGATGAATGCCGCCACGAACACGTTGGCTGGCTTGGCGTAGAGGTCCTCGGGGTCGGCCACCTGTTGGAGTACGCCGTCCTTCAGCACGGCCACCCGATCCCCCATCGTCATGGCCTCCACCTGGTCGTGGGTGACATACACGGTGGTCACGCCGAGGTCGCGCTGGATGCTGGCGATCTCGGCCCGCATCTGCACCCGGAGCTTGGCGTCGAGGTTCGACAGCGGCTCGTCCATCAAGAACACCGACGGGCGACGCACGATCGCCCGACCCATCGCCACCCGCTGACGCTGGCCACCCGAGAGCTGGCCAGGCTTGGACTCCAGCTGCTGGACGAGTTCGAGGATCCTGGCCGCACCGTCCACCTGAGGGCCACGCTCGGCTTTCGGAGTTCGCCGCAGCTTCAGGGGGAACTCGATGTTCCCACCAACAGTCATCTGCGGGTAGAGGGCGTAGTTCTGGAACACCATGGCGATGTCGCGATCCTTGGGCGGGATGTCGTTCACCCGCCGATCGCCGATCAGCAGATCGCCGCCCGAGATGTCTTCCAGGCCGGCCACCATGCGCAGCGCCGTCGACTTGCCGCACCCCGAAGGGCCGACGAGCACGAGGAACTCGCCATCGGGCAGCTCCAGGTTCAAGTCGGTGACGGCCTGGAAGCCGTTCGGGTAGATCTTCGTGAGACCATCGAGTTTCACATCAGCCATCGGTTCCGCTCCCGTCTGCGCTTCGAGCGTCGAAGCGCTCCCAACCTTCTCCGTCGAAGACATCCACCCCGAGCTGGGCCAGCACATGGGGGAAGTCGACCATCACCCAGTTGTCGACGATCTTGCCGTCGACCACCTTCCAGAAATCCATGTAGCGGATCTCGACCTTCTTGCCCGTGGGCTCGACGCCCATGAACGGGCCGGCGTGCACCGCCTCTTGGCGGCCGAAGGCTGCCGCCCACTCGCCCATGAACAGGCGTGCCTCGTCGATGCACACCTTGTCAGCGAAGGCCTCCTGGAACGGACGCTGCCAGTTCTCCTGGAACTCCCGGAGGCCGTTCTTCGTGCCACATCCAGCGTTGCCCATCCAACGGAAGTCCTCGGTGAAGAACTCGCCGATGTCCCCGATGCGATGGTCATTGAGACCGTCCACCATGCCCTCGATCACGGCACGGGTGGCCTCGGTGGCCGCCGGATCGGTGTCGCGGGTGAGCGCCGCCTGCTCCGGTCGAGCGCCGGTCATTGACAGACCTCCGGTGTCCGAGCCAGATCCGTCACGAGCTCCATCAGAATCGCTCCCCGTTGAGCTGCCGCATCCGTTCGAGCACATCGAGCCCTTGCATCTTCAGCCAGTGCAGCAGATCGATGAACACCCAGTTCTCGGCAAGCTTGTCGTCGCGGCGGCGATACACATCGACCACCCGCATGTCGGCCCGCACGTCGTTGCCAGGCAGGCCGAGGAATCCTCCGGTTGGCGTGTTGGTGAGGTTCGGCCACCCGAAGAAGCAGGCGTAGGTGCCTTCGGCGAAGCGGGCCACGTGGCCGTTGAAGTCCTTCGCTCCGAGGTTGAATCGGAACGGGTACTGGTGCTGCTGCTGGTACCGCTCGATCGTGTAGGTGGCGCCGATGCCTTCGGGCCCCGACCAGATCATGTCGTGATGCCAGGTGCGAGCGAGCACCTCGGCCGGCACCCGATCGTCGCCCCCTTCGTTGGCGATCCGGTTGGCCTCGAAGAGATCGGTGCACATCCGGTTCACCAGGTCCATCGTGGCCACGCCCTCCTGCTCGGCCTGCGGTTCCAGCAACAGGCCGTCGTGGGTCATGGGCCCCGGATAGATGTGCGACGAGCCCGTCTGTGGCGGCAACGGGTAGTGTCCGGCCTGGCGCATCACGCTGATCACGTCGACGAAGACCGCCGACTCGGTGATGCGGCCCCCCGCCACGGCGTTGAACTCGGCGTAGCGAACGAAGCACATCTTGTTGGTGGGTGGGATGTCGAGCCACGGCTCGTCGAACAAGCCCAGGTGGTGGCCCATCTGGCACACCCACACGGGTTCGTCGTCGGCGCGACCCTCGGATTCGGCATCAACCAGGCGCTGGTCGACCACCACGTCGTTGAACCCGGCGAGGAACACATCAGGGCGGCGCTGCATCGGCCCCATTGCTCGCCGAAGCGGCTCCCAGAACACCTTGGCGACGGCGTCGGCGCCGTTCTGCTCGGCGAACGGATACACGCCCCGCCACCGGTAGTCGGGCGCGACGTGGCGAGCGATCACCGCGGCGACATCGTCCGGGCCGGCCGCGTCGAGGTCGGCCTGGAAGGCCAGCACCGTGGCCTTCGCCGCCTGGAGGCGGGCCGACCGGTCGGGCCCCGCCGGCGTTCGTGGCGCTGCGCTCAACAGGTCATCCCTTCACCGCACCGGCCCCGAGGCCCTTCACCAGATGCTTCTGGAACAGGATGATCACCACCACGATCGGCAGCGTGATCGACACCGACGCCGCGGCGGCCTCGGTGATCGTACGTGAGCTCTCGCCGGCGGTGAGCGACACGATCGCAACCGGCAGGGTCCACTCGGTGGGTGCCAGCACCCGGACGAACAGGAACTCGTTGTAGGCGAGCAGCATCGTGAACAGCGACGTTGCGATCACACCGGGCCACATCACCGGCACGATCACCCGCCGGAAGGCCTGGAAGCGGGTGGCGCCGTCCATCATCGCCGCCTCCTCCAGCTCCTTGGGCACGTCCATGAAGAACGACCGGAGCATCCAGATGGTGAACGGCTGGTTCACCGCCACGAGCGACAGCACGATGATGAGGCGACTGTCGAGCAGACCCAACTCCTTCGCGGCGAAGAAGTACGGCAGGACGAATGCGCTCCGGGGAAGCGCCCGGAACGCGAGCGCCACGATCAAGATCACGGCACCGGACACACCGGTGTAGCGGGCGAGCCCGTAGCCAGCGAGCAAGCCGATCGAGATCGAGATCAGCACCGTGAGCACCGTGACGATCAAGCTGTTGATGAAGAACTCGTACTCGCTGCTGGTCTCGAACACTCGAGGGAAGTACCAGACAGCGAAGGCGAGGATGGCCACCACGGCGAGATTGAACGGCCACGACCGTTCCATCTGACGCCCGAGGTAGCCGATCATCAGGGCGATCACGGCGAAGAACAAGATGAAGGCGAGTACGCCCCACATGTTGATCTCTTCGTCATTGAGCCAGAAGGCGTTGTAGGCGTTGGCCGTGGTCTCGTAACCCCAGAGCACGGGCTCACGAGCGGCAACGTCGCGGGTGAACTTGATCGAGGTCTGCAGCGTCCACAGGAACGGCGTCATGCTCCACACCACGAGGATCAGCAGAACCCCGTGGACGCCGATCCGGCCGAGAAGCGTGTCTTTCTTCATGAGCGCTCCGCGATCTGGTCCTTGTACGAGCGATACAGGAATGGGATCAGCACCACGAAGATGCCGATCACGTTGAGGATGCCGATGGCGTTCCCCTTGCCGATGCGGCCGATGTTGGAGTCGAGGGCGACTCGGAAGTTGTAGACCTGCAGGCTCTCCACGTTCTGGAACCGGGTGCCGGCGAAGACGAACACCGAGTCGAACACGCGGTAGGCGTCCATGACCGAGATCAGACCCACGAACAACAGCAGCGTGCGCAGGTGCGGGATCGTGACGTACCAGAGCGAGCGCCAGAACCCGGCGCCATCGATCGATGCCGCCTCCACCCGATCCTGGGGCAGTGTCTGGAGCCCGGCGAAGAACGTGATCATGGCGAAGGGCATCGTGTACCAGACGGCGTGGATGAAGATCAGCCACTGCACGTTGCCGTCGGTGATGGCGAAGGCGTCCTCGGCCACGAAGGTCCACAGCCAGGACAGCAGACCACCGCGCTCGAAGAGTTCTTTGAACATCGATGTGCCGACCACGGGTGTGACGATGAACGGCAACAGCAGCGCTGCCATGTAGACGGGCCGCGTGCGCTTGCCCACCCGGTCGAGCAGGAGGGCGATGCCGAGGCCGACCACCATGTTGATCGGCACCGTGATGGCCACGAACCGGAGCGTGAACCACACCGCAGACCAGAACTCGGGATCGTTCAGCGTGTCGGAGTAGTTGGCGAACCCGACCCACTCGGGGTTGTCGAGATCACGTATGAGCAGGCGGTTCATGCTCAACCACAGGGTCGTCACCAAGGGGAAGACCATCAGGATGAGCATCACCGCCACGCTGGGCAGCGTGAAGGCCCAGAAGGTTCTCTTGTTCATGTCGCCTGCCGTTCGCGAGAGACCCGCCGGACGGTGACCGGGGCCGGCGGCAGCACATGTGCCGCCGGCCCCGATCAACCGATCGGATGGTTACCTCGTCTGACTAGAGGAGGCCCTGCTCGCCGGCCTCTTCGAGGTAGGCGGTCTCGGCCTCGGCCAGCACGTCTTCGACGCTGGCACCGTCGAGCAGCTGGATGAGTGCGTCACCCAGCTTGGCCCGGGCGATACCGGCGGCGGGGTGGGACAGGTCCGGACCACGGCCGTTCACCAGCGAGGCCGACACGGCCTCACCGTTGCGGGGGCCGTCGGCATTCGAGATGCCGGCGCGGGTCACGGTGCCGTGAGCCGCTGCGGCCTCCTGGCTCTCGGCGTCGGCGGCGGCGACGATGGCGAGGAAGATCTGCTCCGCCGCTGCGTCGTCGATACCGGCCGGGATGCCGTAGCCGTCCATGTAGGCCGGAGCGGCCAGCACGCTGCCGCCGGTGCTCAGCGCCGGGGCGAACTCGATGCCATCGACCACGAGGGAGGCCTCGGGGTCATCCATGGCCGCAGCCCGCGACGCCCAGGTCTGACCGACGACGTACTCCTCGGTCTGGAAGGCGTTCTGGATGTCGTCGGTCGAGTAGGTGCCAGCGGTGGAGCCACCGCAGGTGTTGTAGAGGTCGAGGAGGGTGTTGGCCGCCTCGACGCCCTCGGGGCTGTTGAAGTTCGGCTGACCGGTCACGGGATCGATTGGCGCAACGCCGAGCGAGCCGAGCACGTTGTCGAACTCGATCTGCCACGCCCAGCCGGCCGATGCCATGAGGGCGAAACCGCCGTAGCCGTTCTCCTCCAACGTGGGGCACATTGCCGCCGCGTCAGCGAAGGTGGCGGGCACGTCGAGGCCGAGCTCTTCGAGCACCGCTGCGTTGTAGAACACGTGCATGGTGTTCGACACCACGGGGACGGCGTAGATCTCACCGTCGATGGCGCCGAGGTCGTAGAACGCCGCATCG
This sequence comes from Actinomycetota bacterium, assembly GCA_039029735.1. Classification (GTDB taxonomy): domain Bacteria; phylum Actinomycetota; class Acidimicrobiia; order Acidimicrobiales; family SZUA-35; genus CADEDH01. The sequence goes on from JBCCFL010000075.1 coordinate 11,095, forward strand.
ATCTGGTCGAGCTCGTACTCAGCCGAGTACTTGTCGATCAGATCGTTGAGGGGACGGAGGTAGCCCTGGTTGGCCAGCTCGATGATGAAGCTGTTCGATCCCTGGACGATCTCGAACGACGGCTCGCCGGTCGACAGGTCGAGGGTGGCCTGGTCGCGGGCTTCCTGGCTGTCCAGGAACTGGATGTTGAACGAGTAGTTGCCTTCTCCGCACTCTTCGAGTTCCTTGGCGTACTCGTCGACGATTGGGAAGCTCCAGCCGATCAGGTCGATCTCGACCTCCTCGGAGGGGTTGGGAATCGGGCAGTCGTCGGAGATGACATCAGCCATCGCCTCCTCGCCGCCCTCGTCTTCCATCGACTCCTCGTCGTCCGCCGTCTCCGAGGCCGAGCTCGACTCGGATTCGCTCGACGTTTCCGAGGCGGAGCTCGACGCGTCGTCGCCTTCGTCGTCATCGCTACCGCAGGCGGCGGCGATGAGGGTCAGTGCGAACAGAAGGGCAAGTAGCCGCTTCCATCGCAGGTTGGATTCAGTCATGTTCCTCTCCCATTGGGTGTTAGGCATTGATTGAGGTCTTGGATTGAGGTCTCAGATTGAGGTCTTGGATTGTTCGGGTCTTCATGGTTGGGCCGGCTCATGGGCGAGCCAGCAGTTCGATCGGGGCGCGATAGCCGCCAGCGTCCACACCCCATCCCGCCGAGCGAGCCGCTCGTAGGATCTCGTCCGACCAGGTGATCTCGGTGGCAGCCTCGCCGCCGGTGACAACCACTGCGTCTGCCGGCCCATCTCCGGCGGACCGGAATGTGCGCCAGGCGCCCGCCGGAACCGAGATGACGGAGCCTGCTTCTGGTTCGGCGATGAGCGCCTCGGCACCGGTGTTCACCGCGACGGACCATGATCCCTCACCCAGGATCAGCACCTGGGGCTGATCGATGCGGTGCAGCCCCGTACCGGCGCCAGGGTGGGCGCGGATCCAGTCGACCGAGAACCCATGGGGGCTCGTGATCGGAGGCCGCTGACTCCGGTCTTGGCTGAGGCCGTGACCGATCACCGGTGCGACCTCCACGTCATGGCCATCCAGCACGGTGCTGAGCAACGCATCGGCCGACCAGCGTCGGTCATCGGGCCGCACCACGCACTGCTCGAGTTCGGCGTCGGTGTAGGAGTCGATGCCGGCCAGCACGTCGGCGCTCAAAGGCGAGACAACGCTGTCGGCCGGGGGGACGTCGCCTGGCTCGAACACCGAGTAGTCGGGGCGGAGGTAGAGGCCCGTCTCGGCCGCCTCGGCCAGGACGTGGGGCGCCCACAGGATCCCGCCCGTGTCGTCGCCACCGAGGGCGGTGAACAGCCAGCCGTCGTCGGGGCCGGTGTTGGTGAACCCACGGAACACCCAGGTGGGCACTGAGAACACCGTGTTGGGGCCGATGTCGAGCCGCTGCTCGCCGTGCTCACCGACGGCGAACTCCCACTCACCTCTGGTGCAGACGAACACCTCGGCGGTGTAGTGCATGTGCGGGTTGTTCACCACCCCGTGGGGCATCGACGCCGCCCCGATGTTGAAGCCGTGAGCCTCGGTGAGGTTCACCGACTGATCAGCGTTCTGAGACACGCCGGGCCCGATCATCGAGTAGGACGCCTTGCCCTTGGAGCGGGCGATGCGGACGTCGAGGAAGGCCTCGGTGTCGGCGATGAAGTCAGCCGGCTCGATGATGCCGGCCGAGAATCGCTCGGGAGTGACGGTGACAGCGGCACCGCCGGCGGTGAGGCCAGGGTCGGGCGACAGGGCGTTGCTCATGAGACCCCCAGAGGTCGACCGCCGTCCACACTGATGACTGTTCCGGTGGTGAACGGCAGATGGTCCACTGCGGCGATCACCGCTTCGGCCACATCTGCCGGCGTGGCCAGGCGCTTGAGCGGTGTGGCCTCGGTCTGCACGGCGAGCATCTCGGCCGACATCCGTTCGGCGTACTCGCCGAGCACCCACCCAGGTGAGACCGAGACCATCCTGATGTGCGGCGCAAGGGCCCGACCGAGTGACCGCGTCATCGAGTCGAGCGCCGCCTTCGACGCGCAGTAGGCCACGTTCGATCCCTGCCCGGTGACCGCAGCCACCGACGAGACGTTCACCACCACGGGATCCTTTGCCTGCTCCAGGAGTGGCCGCAGGGCCCGCACACAGGCGAACGGCCCCCGCCAGTTGGTGGCAAAGATCCTGTCGATGAGCTCGTCGGACAACCCGTCGAGATCGTCGTGGGCCACGGGCTCGGTCACACCGGCACAGTTGACAAGCACGTCGACCGGCGCCGCGAGGTCGGCAACCAGCGCCTCGAGCGATGCCGGCTCGTCTACTGCGATCTGAGCAACACGGTGCCCGTGGCCGGATAGGCGGGACGCGAGCGCGTCGGCTCGATCGCGGGCACGGTGGTAGCCGACAACCACGGCGATGCCCTCGGATGCGAGGCGTTCGCTGATGACCGAGCCGATACCGCCGCTGGCACCGGTGACGACTGCGGTTCTCACTCGGCTGCCGCCCCGGCGTAGCGACGCACCCGAATGTCGGCCTGGGCCTGGTGGCCGGCGAAGTTCTCGATCGCACACAGCCGGCTGCAGTACTCGCCGATGATCGCACTGGACTCGGCGTTGGTCACCCGCTGGTAGGTGCAGGTCTTCAGGAACTTCCCGACCCACAGCCCACCGGTGTAGTTGGCTGCACCCTGCGTGGGCAGCGTGTGGTTCGTGCCGATCACCTTGTCGCCGTAGGACACGTTGGTCATCGGGCCGAGGAACAGGGCGCCGTAGTTCACCATGTTCTCGAAGAAGTAGTCGTCGTCGGCCGTCATCACCTGCACGTGTTCGAACGCCAGGTCGTTGGCGAGTGCGAGCATCTCGGCGTTGTCCTCGCAGAGGATCACCCGGCCGTAGTCGGCCCAGGCCACCGAGGCCACGTCGGCGGTGGCCAGTGTCTCCAGCTGACGATCGACCTCGGCGATCGTGGCGAGCCCGAGCTCGCGAGAGGTTGTGAGCAGCACGGCCGGCGACGTCGGACCGTGCTCGGCCTGGCCGAGGAGGTCGGTGGCGCACATCTCGGCGTCGACGGTGTCGTCGACGAGCAGCAACGTCTCGGTGGGCCCGGCGAGCAGGTCGATACCGACCCGGCCGTAGAGCAGACGCTTCGCTTCGGCCACGAAGGCGTTGCCAGGGCCGACGAGCATGTCGACCGGATCGACGAACTCGGTACCGATCGCCAGAGCGGCGACGGCCTGGATACCGCCCAGCAGATAGATCTCGTCGGCACCGGCGAGGTGCATGGCTGCGACGGTCTCGGCCGGCATGCCGTTGTTGATGGGCGGCGTGGTGGCGGCCACCCGAGGAACGCCCGCGACCTTGGCGGTGAGCACGCTCATGTGGGCTGAGGCCACCATCGGGTAGCGACCGCCGGGAACGTATGCCCCGACGGCCTGCACCGGGATGTGGGTGTGACCGAGCGTGACCCCGGGCAACGTCTCCACTTCAACCGGCTGCATCGAGGCCAGCTGGGCCTCGGCGAAGGCCCGGATCTGGGCCTGGGCGAAGCGGATGTCGTCGAGCGTGCTGGGGTCGACGCCAGCCACGATCCGCTCGATCTCTTCCGGTGACAGGCGAAACGACTCGGGGCTCCAGCTGTCGAACTTCACCGACAGCTCACGCACCGCGGCCTCGCCGCGCTGGCCGATGTCGTCGAGGATGCCCTGCACTGTTGCGGTGAGCTCGGCGTTGCTGCCGTGTGCGGCCTTGGCGGTGGCGTCTTTCAGGATCTCAGCCATCAGCGTCTCCATGGAGTAGTGGATCGTCGCTGGCCGCACGTCGTGCGGGCTCAGCGTTCGCAGGTGATCGGCCGGTGGAACGATCAGTCGATCGGCCGGCCCGTATGGCACCCGGCACGATCACGTCGGGCTCAGCACCGGCGTCGGCGCTGCGTGCCGACAGCAGGAGGTCCGTCGCCCGGCGCACGAGTTCGTCAATCGGCTGCACCAGCGTGGTGAGGTCGTAGCCGGCCCACGCTGTCTGGGGTACACCGTCGAATCCGGTGAGCAACACGTCGTCGGGAACGGCAACGCCGCCGTCGGTGAGGCCATCGAGCACCCCGAAGGCCACCTCGTCACTCGCAACCATCACGGCGTCGGGCATGTCGCCGGCTTCGAGCATCCGCCCCGCCGCCTTGTAGCCGGCGTCGTAGCTGTAGGCGCCGGCCTCCAGGTAGGGGCAGGCCACGCCGTGGGCGCCGAGGGCCCGAGCCGCCCCGCGATAGCGCTGCGCATCAGTGGACGCGGCGGCCACGCCACCGACGAAGAGCACCGAACGGGCGCCCGCGTTCACCAGGTGCTGGGCGAGGTCGGCGCACCCCTGCTCGTTGTCGACCGACACCGATGGCAACAGGCCGGCAGCTGCCGGCTGGTTGAAGGCCACGACGGGGAGACCGCCGCGCCCTGATCGCACCATCTGCTCCGGACCGATGTTGGCCGAGGCCAGGATCAGGCCGTCGAGGCGGTACTGCTCGACGGCGCCGAGGATGCCGTTCACCCGATCGGGCTCGGAGAACGAGAAGAGCAGCAGTTGCTGGTTCCGGTCGGCCAGCTCCTGGGAGAATGCGGTGAGCACGCCCTGCCAGTACTCGCCGTGAGCCGGGAACACGGCGCCGATGATGTTGGTGCGCTGCGACTTGAGGCTACGGGCGATGGCGTTCGGCACGTAGCCGAGGCGGGCCGCCACGGTCTGGACGTGTTGCCGGGTGGCCGGGGAGACCTTCTCGGGGGACGAGAAGACGCGCGCCACCGTTGTCTGTGACACCCCTGATTCGGTGGCCACGTCGATCGACGTGACGCGGCGGCGCTCGGACTCCCCCATCGCTGGCGCACTCTATGAATACGTAGTCATCGTGTCAAGGATCAGCCACCAGACTGCAACAGGATCTGCTTCCAGATGGCGGTTTCGTCAACCAACACGTACTCGCGGCGCAGGCCCCGGGGCCCGAACTCGGCATGACTGATGCCCATCACGTGCACCTCGGCCCCGGTGGGTGCCCCGAATGGGCCCCAACCGTCGTGCGTGCCATGCAACGACCACCGCAGTGCGGCGCGGGCCGGCTCGTCGTGGTCGTGGCGCCCGATCTGGTGGTGGATCTCGAATGCGGCCGACGGGAAGGCACTGCGCAGCCCAAGCCAGAAGTGGTCGACGTCGCCGCGCCCGTGCCCGGTGGTGCCGCCGGGCAGTTCGATCTGGACGGCCCGATCGTAGGCACGGCCGATCACGGCCAGGTCACCCGCCATGACCGACCGCAGAATCTCGGCGTATCGCTCACCCGCCGGCTCGGTGTTCCCGGTGCCCGTGTAGCGGGCTGGAGCATCGAACACGGGTGAGAACGGCCTGCTCGCCTCGGCGGCGCCGCCTTCGGCTTCGATCTGCTGGGCGGCGAAGTCCCGAGGGTCGACGCCCATCTGGCGCACGATCGCCCCCGAGTCGCGGATGAGCCACTCGTCGTAGATCTGATTGTTGATGGCCGCACAGTCGGCGATGATGCGATACCTGAAGCGGGTACCCGAGGCCGGCCCGTACATTCCGTCACCACCATGGGTGGCCGTCGAGAGGATGCGATGCGACGACAGGAACCCGTTCGTGTCGTCTCCGCTCCAGATCACGTCCTCACCGAGCAGGGTGCGGTCGGGGAACTCGGCCAACGTCGCGAGGGTGGCGGCGATCACGTTCTGGTTGCCGATCACGACCCCGGTTGGCGAGCGCACCGCCAGATCCTCGGTGTAGTAACGGTGCAGGGTGGCGACGCCGCGGTCTTCCCAGATCTCTTTGGTGATGCCGAGGATGTAGTCGGGGAGGTCGCTGAACGTCGGATCGAAGCCGTGCATTCGAGCAACACTATGAATACGTACCCAGGCGGTCAACGACTGCCGAAGCCAGCCGTCGAGGGGGTGCACTAGGGTTCGAGGCGATGACACTGGAGTACCAACGATTCGATGTTCCGGTGCCCGGGGGCACGGTCACCGTCGGCCAGTGGGGATCGGCACCCATCGTGGTGGTGGCCTCTCACGGCATCACTGCCAACCACATGTCGTGGCAGCGGGTGGCCGAGTTCGTGGTCGAGCGGAGCAAGGGCGCTGTGGCGCTCGCCGGCATCGACCACCGCGGCCGAGCCGGCAGTGCGCAGCATCCCGGGCCCTTCGGCCTCGCCGCCCACGCCGACGACCTCCTCGCCGTGGCCGATCATCTCGGGCAGCAGTCGGTGCACCTCGTCGGGCATTCGATGGGTGCCTTCGTGGCCGCTCTCGCCGCCGAACGCCACCCGGCCCGAGTGACTCGGCTCGTGCTGGTGGACGGTGGCCTCCCCATTCCCATCGACCTGCCGCCCGACGCCGATATCGAGGCCGTGGTCCAGTCCGTGATCGGCCCGGCCCTCGATCGCCTCGATCAACGCTGGCCCGACGAGGCGGCCTATGTTGACTTCTTCCGGGCCCACCCCGCGTTTCGGCCGCCGAACCAATGGTGGCCCACCGTGGAGGCCTACGTTCGCTACGACGCCGTGTCGACCAACGATGGCGAGGTGCGGTCGAGCGCGGTGAAGGAAGCGGTGCTGATCGACGGTGGGGCCGCCATCGTGAATCCCGACTCCTCGACGGCCCTCGCTCGCATCGACACGCCCACCACGCTGCTGTGGGCGCCGCGCGGCCTCCTCGACCAGACGCCTGGCCTGTTCTCACCCGAGCAGGTGGCTACCACCGCCGACCCGCTCCCCCACGTCCATACGGTGCTGGTCGACGACACGAACCACTACACGATCGCCGTCGGCGATGCCGGCGCATCAGCCGTGGCCGATGCCGTGATCGCTGCTCCGGGCCAAGGGGCAGGGGCGCCAGCGTGAGCGACCATCTCGACCTGGTCGACACCTGGGCGCGGCTGTTCAACGACGACCCCGAGCAGCTGATCCGCACGCTCTACGCCGAGGGCTGCACGTTCGGCGGCCATGCGCTCACCCACGCCCAGCTGATCGCGCTGGAGAGACGGGTGCTCGATGCCGCGCCGAACCGCCGCGCCGTGATCGATCGCCGTCACGCCATCGGCGACGGCGTGGTGGTGGAGGGGCGGCTGCTCGACCCCGACCAGGGTGACGACTGGCAGCTGCCGTTCTGTGTGGTGTTGACGATCAGCGACGGGCTCATCGTGGCCGACAACACCTACACCGACTTCTCCCGCTGGCCAGGCATGGGCTGAGCCGACCCTCAGCCCGGCTCGGCGAAACCCAGACGTTTCGCAGCCCGATCAGCGGCGTCGGCACCGATCAACAAACGCAACAGGAGCAGGCCGTCGAGCAATGCAATGGTGGCCTCGGCCTCCGTACGTCGATGCTCCTCGGAGCCCTCGACCAGGGTCATCACCCAGTCGACCCAGAGGGTGACCAGCGTCGGCACCAGCGACGTGTACGGCTCACGGCCGGCCGTCGCCAGCCCGTTGGCCTCGAAGAACAGGGCGAACGTGGGGTCGACCTCGGGGCGAGCGAGGAGTGGCCACGCAGTGCGCACGAGTTCCACGTGGTCGGCGGCCGTCTCGGTGAAGGCGGGCACGAGCGCCTCCTGGAGCTGGTTCCCCATGGCGAGGATGACCTCGCTTATCAAGTCGTCCTTGGTCGGGAAGTAGTACACGACGATGCGGTCACTGATGTCGAGGCGCTTCGCCACACGGCCGAACGTGAGCTGGCTCAGACCATCGTCGATGGCCAGGGCCAACGCGCCGTCGAGTATCTCGCTGCGAGTGTGCTTGTGGCCCATGGTTTGCGTGATGACCTCAGAGTGATTGTAGCGGCCACTACATATCTTGGCAGCCCAGGACGAACTGCCCCAGTCCAAGACGACGGACGACCGTAGCCGGAGCGACGGGCCAGGTGCACGAGCTAGGTTCAGCCGGATGCCGGATCGGTCCGTTGCATTCCTCCGCAGCATCAATGTCGGAGGCCGTCGCGTCACGAACGATCAGCTGGCCGCCGCCTTCGGTGATCTCGGCCTCGACGAGGTTGCGACGTTTCTGGCCAGCGGCAACGTGTTGTTCGCTGCCCCTCAGGACCACGAGGCTTCTCACCAGGCAGACCTGGAGGCACGGATCAGTACCGGCCTGGAGACGGCGCTCGGCTTCGAGGTGCCGGTCACGATCCGCTCAGCCGCCGAGCTGCGTGCCCTCGACGAGGCTGAGCCCTTCACTCCCGAGGAACTGGCGGCATCAGCCGGCAAGATCCAGGTGATGCTGCTGTTCGACGAGGTCGACCCCAGCATCCAGCTGGCTGTCGACGAGGTCGCCAGCGCCGTTCCCGATCATGTGGCCTTCGGGCCCCGCGCACTGTTCTGGCTTCCCCCAGCTGGCATGAGCGAGTCAGAGATTGACCTCGTTGCCATCACCCGACTCGTCGGGCAGAACACCGTCCGCACCGCCAACACCATTCGACGGCTGGTGGCCAAGGGCTGATCAGGCCCGACGCGTCCAGATCAGGCAGTGCCGTTCGTCATGACCATCGAACACCCCGTCGGCGGCGAGGATCGCTGCCGACGCATCACCGAAGGAGCACACATGGTTGACGAGTTCACCGGGTTCCCCGCCGAGGGGCTGGCGTTCCTCACGAAGCTGGGAGCGAGAGACAAGGCCTGGTTCGATGCCAACCGCGCCACTTACGAGGCGCAGGTGGTGGGGCCGGCCAAGTCGTTCGTGTCGGCCATGGGCGAGGCACTCGCCGATGGCTTCGCTCCGAACATCATCGCCGAGCCGAAGACCAACGGATCGATCGCCCCGATCAACAACGACCTACGGTTTTCGCCCGACAAACCGCCCTACAAGGATCACCTGCTGCTGAAGTGGTGGGAGGGCGACGACAAGAAACGCTCCCCAACGCTGTGGGTGCGGATCACCCAGGACCAGATCGGCTTCGCCACCGGCGCTCCCATCCACGACGTGGAGCGCTGGCGAAGCCTCGTGGCCGACGACGCCATCGGTGCCGACCTCGCGAATGCCCTCACTGCGTTGGCCAAGGGCCGCAGCCTCGACATCGATGGTCAGGGCTACAAGAAGGTGCCGAAGCCCTACGACGAGAATCACCCCCGGGCCGACCTCTTGCGTCACAAGATGGGCCTGCAGGCCCGCTGGAGCGAGCCGATCCCGGCAGGTGCGAACAAACGCGCATTCGTCGACTGGTGCACCCGGCGCCTGGAGGCGGCGGCTCCCGTGCACCACTGGTTCGTCGAGCACTTGGTCTGAGCTGCACCAGGAGGCGAGCCATCTGGGCTCGACATCGTGGCCGTGGAAGACTCGCAGCCATGAAACTGGGCTTGTCGATCGGCTACTCGGGATCACAACTGCGGATCCCCATCGAACGGATCCAACTCGCCGAACAACTCGGCTACGACTCGGTGTGGACGGCCGAGGCCTACGGATCGGACGCGATCACCCCGTTGGCCTGGATCGCCGCCCACACCGAGCGGATCCGCCTGGGCACTGGAATCATGCAGCTCGCCGGCCGGGCTCCAGCCATGGCAGCCATGCAGGCCCAGACCGTGGACGCCCTCGCCGGCGGCGGGCGGGTGATCGCCGGCCTTGGCGTGTCCGGGCCCCAGATCGTGGAGGGCTGGTACGGCGAACCGTGGGGCAAGCCCTACTGGCGGCTGCGCGACTACATCCAGATCATGCGCAAGATCAACGAGCGAGAGCACCCGGTGGCCCATGACGGCCGTGAGTACCAACTCCCGTACCGGGGCGAGGGCGCCATGGGAATCGGCAAGCCGCTCATGTCGATCCTCCACACCCGCCGTGATCTCCCCATCTGGCTGGGCTCGGGTTCGGAGGCGACCGTGAAACTCACCGCCGAGCTGTGCGACGGCTGGCTTCCGATGCACTTCGTGCCCGGACGAATGGACTTCTATCGACCGTGGGTGGAGGAGGGCTTCCGTCGCGCCGGCACCGGCAAGTCGTGGGGCGACCTCGAGATCATGGGCCGTGGCCCGGTGGTGATCACCGACGATCTCAAGGCGGCGTTCCAGCCCGTCAAGAACGGCATCGCCCTCTACGCCGGCGGCATGGGCCACGCCGATCTCAACTTCCACAACGAGCACATGCGGCAACGGGGCTATCCCGAGGTGGCCGACAAGGTACAGGAGTTGTTCCTGGCGGGCCGCAAGCAGGAGGCAGCCGATGCGATCCCCGACGAGTACGTCGACGAGGCCGGGCTCTACGGCTCCATCGCCCGCATCGAGTCGCGCTGGGAAGCATGGGCCGACTCGGGCATCACCGGCTTCACGGTCACTTCGAACGACGAAGACGCCATCCAGCTGATGGCCGACATCGTTGGCACCCGCCACACGCGCACCTGAACAGCTGGCCTGCTGGGCCGCTGACCCGGCGCAGCAAGGCCAGCCCGCTCAGCCGGGCTGGAACCCCATGACGTACTCGGCCAGCGCGTCACCCCGGGCAAAGACCTCCACGGCGCCTGCGGCCACCAGCCGCTCGCCTGAGTCGGGCCGCATGTGGCCGGCGGCCACGAAGCCCACGGCAGTCATTCCGGCTGCGACGGCCGCAGTCACGCCGTGCCCGCTGTCTTCGATCACGAGGCACCGGGCCGGATCCACGCCCATCGACCGGGCCGCCAACACGAACACGTCCGGGGCAGGCTTCGGGTTCTCCACGTGGTCGGCCGAGAAGATCCACTCGGGCTTCACATGATGATCGATACCAGCAGTACGAAGGGAGGCCTCGATGCGCTCCACCGATGACGACGAGGCCACGCAGCGCGGGCGAGACCCGAGACCGTCGAGAACCTCTGTGATCCCGGGCACGGGCCGCACCTCGGCCACCAGTCGATCGAGGGCCGCCTGCGGCACCGCGGCTGCGACGTCCGGCGGCACGGGCCGCCCGAACGCCTCACCGATCGAGGTCATCATCGCCTCGTAGTTGAGGCCCACGTACTGCTCGATCAGATCCTGAGGCGAGAGCGGGAAGCCCGCTGCGGTGAGGATCTCGGATTCGACGTCGACCACCAAAGCCTCGGAGTCGACCAGAACGCCGTCGCAGTCGAAGATGATCAAGCCATCGGTCACGTTCGGGCACGGTAGCCGGCCGGCGGGGCCCAGGCCGGCCGTCGGGCCCGTGACTCCCCTCCAGCCCGAGCGAAAGGCCCTGGTCACGACGACTTCGACGGATCAGAAAATGTTGCCGCGACCCCGTCGCGCGGCAGGTCGAACCGGGCACCATGAAGGCTGTGATCCATGACGCAGCCGCCACCGGGTACTCGGACGACTCAGAGCGCTATCACCGTGCTCGTCCGGGCTACCACCCCGACGTGGTGGAGCTGGTGGCCAATCGCTACGGCGCAGGAACCGTGGTGGAGCTGGGCGCCGGCACCGGGATCTTCACCCGCCAGCTCGTCGACAACGGGGTGGACGTGATCGCGTTCGAGCCGGTCGTGTCGATGCGGAGGACGCTCAAGAAAACGGTGCCTGAAGCAGACGTGCGGGTGGGTTCGGCCGAGAACATGAGCCTCGCCGACGACTCCGTCGACACCGTGGTGGCCGCCCAGGCTTTTCACTGGTTCGACCACGACGTGGCCATCCCCGAGATGATCCGAGCGATCCGGCTGGGTGGCCACATCGTCACGGTGTGGAACGTTCGGGACCACTCGGTGGGCTGGGTGCGGGAGTGCAGCTCGATCATCGAGCGCTACGCCGGCGACACTCCCCGGCATCGCACGATGCAGTGGCGCAAGGCGTTGAACGCCGAACCCCTGCTCCAGGCCGTCGATGAGTGGCGGGTGCCCAATCCCCAACCGATGTCGGCCGCCGACGCAGTTGATCGGGTGCTCTCCACGAGCTTCATCGCCGCGCTTCCCGAGGAGGAGCACAAGGCGGTCGCCGACGAGATCTGGGATGTCATCGAGCCGATCGGACGCTCGGTC
>JBCCFL010000076.1:0-22492 GCA_039029735.1 Actinomycetota bacterium
ACCTGGGCGGCACCCGTGATCATGTTCTTGATGTAGTCAGCGTGACCCGGCATGTCCACATGGGCGTAATGCCGATTGTCGGTCTCATACTCAACGTGCGACACATTGATCGTGATGCCACGCTCACGTTCCTCGGGAGCCTTGTCGATGTCCTCAAACGCCGTGGCCTGCGACCCCTCGACGCGATCGGAAAGAACCTTTGTGATCGCCGCAGTCAACGTGGTCTTGCCATGGTCGATGTGACCCATGGTGCCGACGTTCACATGCGGCTTCGTCCGCTCGAACTTCTCCTTGGCCATTGGTTCGTATCTCCTTGAGGTGCATGGCTGAAGGGGTGGGTGCTCGTCCCTGGAGGGGGACGAGCGGATGGCGGGCCCCGAAGCTGTCTCGAAGACCCAGCAGCTCACGGCCCAGGCTGATGCGCGCAAGCTGCAGTAGCGACGGTCGGACTCGAACCGACGACCTCTCGATTATGAGCCGAGCGCTCTCACCAACTGAGCTACGTCGCCGCGTGGTTCCGACCGGAGCCGGTGGCGGTTGCCTCCCGAGAGCGTGGCTCTCGACCTGGTCAGACCAAGAACAGGGGGCTTCCCAAATGGTAGCGACTCGCTTTCACGACAACTACAGGATTTGACACCTGCGATCACTCGGGTGACGACCACAAGGCGGTGGATCGCGGCGAGCCCCGCGTAGGCTTCGGCCCACGGGGACTGCGAGCCCTGCATCGCCTGCACCTGCGGGCCTGTGCACGCGATGCAAGGGACGGTGAGGGACATGGACGAGGCGGATCTGCTTCGTGTTGCGGCGCAGTTGCGCCAGTGGGCCGATGCGATCGACGGTGCAGCCAGAACGCTGCGCTGGGCGGTGGTGACACCTCCGTTCGGAGGTCCGGTGGCCCGGGAGGTGGAGCAACGGCTCACGCGAGCCGACCGATCCGCGACGGACGCGGCCGACTCCCTGCGCAGCCTCGGACGCATGATCGGCGGCCAGCTGTGACCGACCATGAGATCTGGGTCGATCCCCACGGCCTGAGGCGCCTGGCCGCCAAGCTGGAGGCCGCCGCCGCCGAGCTGCGATCCGTTCAGCTCGCGATGGACCGCGGCACCTCGGGCCTGACCGAACTCGCTGCCTCCAGCGCCATCTCTGGCGCCCGAAGCAACATCGCCGGAGCGATCCAGGTGTGGGCCGGCGACGCAGACCTGCTCCGCTCGACGGCTGCCGCGGCCACCGCCGCCGACGAGATCACCCTTGCGGATACAGCTCGGCGGTGGCTTGCACTGCGGTGGAACTCGACTGTCGAGCAGCATGCGCACCTGGGCGCCCGCGTGGTGTACGAGGGATTCGCCACCACCTGGGACCTCGCCGACGGACCCTGGGCACCGTGGACATGGGCCGACCGCTGGGCCGGCGTCCACGGCCATCCGGGTACGGGAGACTTCGGTGGCACGTTCACGGTGCGAACGCTTGCGCCGTATCCGGGTGCGTCTCGCCACGCGACACCAACCGAGCGCGGGCGTGAGACCCTCCGCCATGCACTGGCGGAGACGAGTGCGGACACACAGTTCGAACAGGGCCCGGCCCGGATCTGGAACGACGAATTCGAGCTGATTCGCCACACCCCGACCCGGTACACAGTGATTCTCGGCGGCACGCAGGATCTCCGAAGGCCAAGATTCGGCCTCGATCCCCACACACGCACCGTGCGTGACACCGACGTGTTTGCCATTGCGTCGGCCGATGACGCCAGCGTCGACGCGAACGGCTACGCCGTGATGGTGAGAAAGGCCCTGTCCGCCCTAGACGTGCCCCAAGGCTCCGAGCTCATGATCGTGGGACACAGCTACGGCGCCGACACTGCCATCGACCTGGCCGCCGACCCCCACGTCAACGGTGAACAGTACGAGATCACCCATGTGGTTGCCGCGGCCTACCACGTGGAACCCCACCTCGAGCATGTCCAGCCAGGTACGCGCACACTTGTGGTCAACAACACGCACGACGCCGTGGTGGAACTCGAGCGCCTTGTCGATCGAGCGTCCGTGGACAGCCAGACCCGCCACCACCATCGAGCCGTCATCTCCACCTTCGACGGGGGGTTGTCGTTCGAACTCGGGCACGAACAAGAGCGCTATCTCGCTCACCTCGCGACGACCGCCGACCCGCCGGTGATCGCGTTCTTCGCGTCGGTAGACGCCGCTGGCTACAGCGAGCCTGGGTTGGCCGCAGCCGTGGACGTCTCGGTGCCAGCAGCGGAGGGTGACCGAGCGCCGCGATCAGGGCCGGAGGTGGTCGATTCCCTCAAGAACGCCATGGGTGCCTTTCCTCAGGCTGGGCAACAGGTTCGCCCACCAGACTGCTCGATGGGGCATGCAGAAGGGGGCGGATGAAACGAGGGGTGCACGTGCGGGTGCTGGTGCCTACTGAGGTGGAACGGCTCGGCGATCCGATCGACGGCCGCACCGAGCCACCTCCCGGCCCGAAACGACGCGGTGCCCACTGATACGTCCCGACGGAATCGCCACCGTTGACCGTTGTGGCCGTCCTCCTCCTGCTGGTCTCGATCGCGGCCACGGCTGGGTTCGTCGTGAGCTACAGGGGCGAACTCGACCGGATCGTCGTGATCGCCATCGCGCTGATTGCGGTCGACTACGTCGGCCGTGCGGCGATACTCCTCACCGGCCTCGATTCGCCGTTTCCTGATGTGCATTTCTTCGGCCGCGAGTTGGGTGACGCACACGTTCGGGCCCAGGCGGTGTTCCTGATCTGGATCGGGCTGTTCACGTGCTCGGCCAAGATGGTGGAGCGACTTAGGTTCCCCCGCTGGTTCTCGACGCCGATCCTGCCGTCGAACGACACACTGGCGTGGTATCTGCCGGCACTGACGATTCTCGCAGTCGTGGCCAGTGCTGTGGTGTGGCAGGAGTATGGAGTCAGCGATCTCGGGGCAATCGCGAAGCGTCGGGAGGTCAACCTTCCGCGGGCACTGCGCAATCCATCGGTGATCGTGGCCTACCTCGGCGTTGCCACGGCCACTGTCGGCGTATGGCAGCGCCGGAGTTGGCTGATTGTCGTCGGTGTCATGGGGTATCTCGTCGGAGCTGCGGTGAGCTTCACCTGGGGCGCCCGCGACGCTGCAGTGTTCCCCCTGCTCCTGATCCCACTTGCCGCCGTTGACCGGGCGAGACGATCAGGCCAACTCAACCGGCGGACATTCATCCAAAGGGCCCCCCTCGTGCTCGCAGGCTTCGTGTTGGTCGTGGCCATCGGCGTTGGACTTCGAGCCGCACGTGAGGTGATCGCGTTCGGTGGCACGCTCGACCGCACTACCGAGGGCTCGTTCATCCGCGATGTCGCAGTGACCTCCAACACGACTGCGTACGATGCGCTCCTGCTGGTGACCGACGACCAGGATCCGACTCCTGAGTCACCAGGACTCGGGATCTTCGCCGAGGCCACACGAGTTGCGGCCGTCGGCCAGCCCCAAGGCGAGGTGTTTCAGGTGCCCGCAGTCAGGGTGGCGCGGACGTTCGAGCCCAGACGGGCTAACGGATGGCCGATCACCACGCCCGGCGAGTGGTACTTCGCCCAGGGGTTCCTCGGTGTCGCCCTTGGCGCCGTCCTGTCCGGCGCGCTATATCAACTCATCGATTCGTGGCGCCGGGGCCAACCCGAGTCGACATGGGCGGCCGCGTTCACCCTAACGTTCTTCTGGTTGTTCACCGTGGCCTCCTCCGGGATCGGCGTTGCGACCGTGACCCGCTCCCGAACACTGATGGGCGCGGCGATCATCCTGCTCGTCGGCGGCTACGTCCTGGAGCGAGTGACGACCAGAGTCCGGGGGCGCGTGGTCTCGCCGCCGAACGACGACCCGGTCTCTCCGACGTGACGAATCTCCACGTCCTTCAGATCGTCGAGGCGACCTTCGCTGGAGTCGGTCGCCACGTCCTGGATCTCTCGGAAGGCCTCGTGCAGCGCGGCGTGACGGTCGACCTCTGCTACGGAATGGAGAGAGCCGAGACCGCCTTCCTCGATCGACTCCCGACGGTGGGGCTGAACCGAGTGATCGCCATGACCGGTGGCCGATCCATCGGCCGACACGACATCGATGCATGGCGCACGGTCCGTCGCGCGATGAGCGACGGGTCGTATGACCTGATCCACGGTCATGCCAGCAAGGCCGGGGCGGTCGCCCGGCTTGCCGCCGCAGGTCGCCAGCCCGCAGTGGTCTATACGCCCAACGCACTGGTGACGATGAGCCCCGATGGTGGACACAGCATGCGCACTGCCTACGGCGCCCTGGAACGCACCTTGGCTCGAATGACCGACGCCATCATCTACGTGTCTCCGGAGGAGGAAGCCCACGCCATCGAGGTCGGGCTACGACCGAGAACGTCTCGCATCATCCCGAACGGGGTTGGACCAGAGCCCACCTTCGATCGAGTCGACGGCCGCAACGAACTGGGCCTCGACCCCAATACCGCCGACGAGGTGGTGATCGGCTTCGTCGGCCGCCTGTCGGCCCAGAAGAACGTGGAGCTGCTACTCGACGCGTACGCAAGAGTACGAGACACCACCGCCAACCGCAGCAGGCTCATCGTCGTGGGTACCGGCGAGGAGGAGAACGCAGTCCGGTCTCAGGTCGAGCGGCTCGACCTCACCGACCACGTGACGCTCGCTGGCTATCGCAATGGGGCCCGCGCCATGCCGGCGTTCGATGTGTTCGCCCTGCCCAGCCGATACGAAGGCTTCCCGTACGTGTTGCTCGAGGCGCTGCGCGCTGGTGTTCCATGCGTGGCAACGACCGGGTGTTCAGCGGGCCTCCTGCTCGGCGATGCCCGAGCCGGTCTACTCGTCGCGCCAACGGCCACAGCCTTCAGCGAGGCATTGGCCAGGTTGATCGATGCTCCGGAGCGGCGCAGCGCGATGGCAGCCGCTGCTCGCACGCGGGCAGCCCAGTTCAGCGTCGACGAGATGATCAACGCAACGCATGCGCTGTATCAAGACGTGGTGGCCGTAGCCACGAAAGCGTGATCGACCACAGGCACCTCGACCTGGGTCATCGCGCCGACTGGTCGGCCTCGACGTGTCGGATCCGGCCGTCGCGCAGCTCGATCACGCGGTCGGCCAAGTCGAGCGCCCGACGGTCGTGACTCACGACAAGAATGGCCGGTTGGTGCGGCTGGTCGATCAGCTCAGCGAGGAACTGGCTCACCGCCTCAGGATCGAGGTGATTGGTCGGCTCGTCGAGGATCAGGACCGAGGGACGCCCGATGGCGGCCCGAGCGAGCTCGATCCGCTGCTCCTGCCCGCGCGACAGTCGTCGCCCTCCGGGGCCGACCACCGTCGACACCCCATCATCCAGCCCCTCCACCACTGAGAGGAGATCAGCAAGCACCATCGCGTCGACCACCTCGGCCTCGCTGAACGTGCGGCCGTACGTGATGTTGTCGAGCACTGATGCCTCGGCGAGTGCGCCGCGCTGGAAGCTCACTCCAATTCCCGCCCTCAGCAATGTGGTGTCGAGATCGGCGTAGGGAACGCCACCTGCATGGATCGTGCCTGTGTCTGGCTCGTACAAGCCGAGCAGCAGGTGAACGAGCGTGGTCTTTCCAGCCCCGTTGGCGCCGACCAATGCCGTGAGGGTGCCGGGAGCGAGGTCGAGGTCCACACCACGCAGCACGGGCGCCTCGCCGTACGCGAAGTGTACGTCGCGCACTGAGATGCCACGGCTCAGATCCGGAATATCGCCGCCGTCCAAGGGTGCAGGCCCCAACGAGCGATCGAGGTCTCGAAGCATCGAACGGGCGTCGCGAGCCGAATCGACGGCCGTCAGCGCAGTGCCGAGTGACTGGGTTGGCGCACGGAGGATGGCCACACCTGCATAGAACGCGAGGAACTGTCCGATCGTGAGCCGACCGGCGTCTATCGCCACCCCGCCAACAACGAGCAGAACGGTGACTGCGATGACGACCGCCGTTGTGTTCGCGGTGATGAGCACTGATCGATCGCGCTGTACTGCAGCCGACGCACGGGCCAGATCCTCGCTTCGAGCGTCGAACCGCCTCTGCTCGGCCTCGCTGGTGCCAGGAGCCCGAACCGTTTCCAGTCGCTCGATGAGCGACATCGCCGTTCGCATCGAAACGGCTTCCCGATCGGTCCTGTCAGCCAGGCGGCGCCGCATTCGTGCTCGGCCCACGCGCTGCGCCAACGTCAGAAGCGGCACCAGCAGGATCAGCACGACGGTGAGCTGCCAGTTGAGCACGACGAGCACGGCGATGATGCCCGTGATCATGAACGCAGAGGGCACGATCTGGCCGAGCACCATGTTGGTTCCCTCTTCGATCCGCGTCGGCAGCGCGATCGACGCCTGGACCAACGAGGCGTCGTCAACGGAGCGCAGTGCGGGAACGGACCGACGCAGGAGCGCATCGTGCACCCACTTGCGAAGGCGATCGCCGTGAGCCGCCGCCGCCCGAGCGACCACGGTTCGCACCCCGACCGTGCCGACGGCGCTCAATACCTGGAGCGCAATGACCGAGCCGCCGAGGATGACCAAGCGAACGGTCGAACCAGACTCGCCGGCGAGCAGGTCATCGACGATCTCGCGAACCAGGAACGGTACGGGGACGATTGCTGTGATCTGCAACAGCGCAGCGAACGACGCGGTCGCCACCATCCGCATGTCGATCGGAAGCCGGGTGGGATCAACGCGGTCATTGCTCATGCAGACCCCAGTCGTACGGACGTCGGCCCGCGATGCCTCCTGTCCAGCCCGCCAACCAACGCACCACGGGCCCGTATGTGAGATCAGCGTCGAATGCCTCGGCCCAACGGGCGGCGGCCAAACCGGCACGACGAATCCGGTCAGGGTCGGCGACGAGTGCGTCGAGGTTGCGCGCCAGCTCGGCCCGGCTGTCGGCTTGCACCAACCATCCGGTGCGATCGTGATGGATGAGTTCGGGTATGCCGCCCACCGCCATCGCGACGGCGGGCACACCGGCCATGGCGGCTTCGACAATCACTCTCGACGACTGATCCCGGCGGGTGGGATGCACAAGCAAGTCCATCGAGGGGAGCAGTTCGGAAACGAGCCGCTCGTGGGGCACCGCACCGTGATTGATCACCCGGCGGTCGGGACTGGCGTAGGTCGCCCCGGCGAGATGCAACTCGACCGAGACATCCGGCCGAGCTGCGAGCCAGCGTTCGACGCGATCCATGCCCTTGCGTACCGCAGGCTGGCCGACGACGATCAGTCGCAACGGCTCCGACGACCGAGGCTCAGTGCCCCACGAACGCGTCGTGTGCGGTCGTCGGGCACTCAGTGCCACGACCGACACGCGATCCTCCGCCAGCCCGACGTCGTGGACCAGCGACCAGCCGCACCATGACGAAATGGCCCCGACGTGGTCCACCGCTGCCAGCGCCGCACGCTCGGCTCGGGCCGCCCTTCGAACCCATGCGACATCGGGCCACCCGTTCTGATCGGCATGGAGAGGGACGGTGACATCGATCAGGCCCAGTGAACGAGTCGGGGAGTCTTGGAGGGCCGCAGCCATCCCGAGCAGCGGACCCGGCCCACAGATCACCACGCCAGCGAAACGATCGAACACGGCACGTAGCTTCGCAGGAGGAGCAACCGTGCGCAGCCATCGTCGCTGATGCCGCATTGCCTGAATGATGTCGAGACGGGCCGACTGAGGGCGGAGAGCGCGCTGTCTCGTCGCTGCGCCTCGATGGAAGGCGATCACGGTTTCGATGCCCTCGTCGACAGCGACCGAACCCATCATCCGCGCTGCGACGGACATGCCACTCACACCACTTCCGACAATCAGGACACGACCATCGGGACGCAGGTCGCGTTCGGTGGCTGCGGTCCGTAGCAACGCCGCCATGGATTCGTGAACGAGCAAAGACACGCGCCTCCACCCTACGGGCGACCTGTCGCTGTGTCGGCCTGTACCCTTCCCTGGTTGAGCCGGCGGGAGGTGAGTGTTGGGATGGTTTCGGCGCAGTCTCGCCGTCATGCTGGTGCTGACGGTCGTGGGGGCCGCGTGTACTTCGAACACACCGGAGGTCGGGGGGTTCGCTGAGGTGACCCCAGCGGATGGGCCGAACATCGTGGTGATCAATCTCGACGATGCCGATGTCGATCTTCTCGGCCGCAATGCGATCCAACAGTTCTTCCCGAACATCCAGCGCCATCTCCTCGATGGAGGCATGCTGCTCAACGACTTCCACGTCTCAGCGCCCGTGTGTGGCCCCTCACGGGCATCGCTCTTCCGAGGCCAGTATCCGCACAACACGGGCATCGAGCTGAACGAACTCGGCACGGACCCGAATGGCCCGACCGGGTCGTGGGCCGAGTTCCTCGATCGCGGCTATGCGGACGACGAGATCGGCGTGTGGATGCGTCGGTCTGGATACGCCACTGCACTCGTCGGGAAGTATCACCACACGCAGTTCCCGGCTGCGTCCGGCAACCTCGGGTTCGTCCCGCCCGGTTGGGGAGACTTCCGGGCCTCGTCCGGGGGTGGCTACTTCGCCCAACCTCGTTTCATCAATGGCGTACGAATCGAGACTGGTGACGATGAGTACCGCACCGATCTCGAGACCGTCGACATGGTCGAGATCATCGAAGACCATGACGGTGAGCGCCCGCTCTTTCTCTACGTGGCGCCGTATGCCCCTCATGCCGACGTGAGCGGGGCGCCCATCTACCCCGATCGGTACGCCGACGCCTTCGCCGACGAGATGATTCCTTCGACGCCTGACCTGAACGAGGCCGACCTCTCTGACAAGCCGGCGATCTTCCAGAATGCAGAGGCGCTCACTGCGGAACGGATGGCAGGACTCCATGCGGCCTATCGCGACCGGTTGCGGGCCATGGCTGCGGTCGACGACATGGTGGGAGAACTCTTTGCGGTCCTGGAGGGCGAGGGCATGACCGATGACACCTATGTCTTCTTGACCTCCGACAATGGGTATCAGCTCGGACACCACCGGCAGACCGCCAAGCGCGACGCATTCGACCGCACCACCCGCGTCGGGCTCCTGGCCGCAGGCCCCGCCATCACCCCCGGTTCGGGTGCCAGCGACGTACTCACCCACGTTGATCTCACTGCAACGATTCTGGATCTCGCCGGCGCAGACCGCCCGGGGTTCCTGGACGGCGTCTCGTTCGCTCCTCTGCTGATCGGAGACCCCTTCGAACCCAGTCGTTCTGGGGTTCTCGTCGAAGGCGAGGGAATCAAGGTGATCGGAGGGGTACGAGTCGCCATCGAGTACGACGCGTGGCGTGGCGAAGACGAGATCTACGTGGAGCACCGCGACGGCAGCCGCGAGTACTACGACCTCGCCACCGACCCTCATCAGCTCGAGAACCGCTGGGACGAACTGAGTGAAACAGAGCGCAGCGAACTCGAAGCGCACCTCGCGTCGATCAGGGACTGCCACGGACCGACGTGCCGAGGAGGATCTGCGCTTCCGGCAGTCGAGACCGTCACCGAGATCGCCGACTACACCGATGGTGTGCTGACCCTGTCCGGATCGGCCACCGCCCTCTCGGGTGTCGACAGGGTCGTGGCCACGATCCGCCGGGTCGACGACAACCGGTACTGGAACGGCGATGCACTCGTCGCAGAGCCCGTTCAGATCGACCTGCCAACCGAACCGGCTGGCGACGGCGCAACGTGGCGCTACGCCGCCGGCCTCCCTGCGACCGACTACTGGGTGGGCGTGTGGGCGATCGATCGCAACGGGAATGTCGACCCCCGGATCGACGCCGACATCGTTGTGGGAACGCCACCTCTCGACCCGGCACCGCGGGCTCGCTTCACCGTGGAGACGGGATCGATCGTGCCGGAGGGTCGCACGGTCATCTCAGGTGAAGTCGAGCGGGTGTCCGGTGACCGCGCCGCGATCAACGTCTTGGTTCGGGTACGTCGAACAGACATCGACTTCGGTGGCCACTGGAACGGCGATCAGTGGATCGAGGATCCCAACACCTGGCTCCTGGCGGAGTTGGACGGCGATCAGTGGCGTTACGCGATCGACCTCGAACCCGGGAGTTACCTGTTGCACGCCTACGCGGTGGACACCGCCGGTGGGCTACAGACATGGGACCACGGACGCGATGCAATCGAGATCATGGTGGGTTGATCGACGCACTGCGGGGCAACGTCTGGCGATCAGTGGTGCCACGCATCGACGCGGCGTCCGAGCATCTCCTCGACGCAGTCGACCGCTGGGGCGAACTCCGACCGGAGGTCGCGCATCACGGAGGGGTCCGCCTCTGGCCGCGACAAGTTCGACGACCGAACCCGATCACGTAGACCCTGCCAGGTGAGTCCCAGCGCGATGCGACGGGCCACCTCATTGCCCCACAACGCATTGAGCGCCGAGGACAGAAGGCGGCTCCGCGGCTCACCACCCCGGTTGGTGTCGCCGAATTCGATCTCGGCGTCGGGGTCGACGTCGAGGAACGTCAGGAGGCGGTCCAGCTCTCCTGCCGGGTCGGCTCGGAGCTCCTCCATGATTCCGATCCACAGGCGATCTCCGAATGCACCGGTGAACGCCGGCAGCTGTTCGTGGTAGCGACTCATTCCCCTGTAGTGCCACATGTGGTGGTAACCACTCGTGATCCGATCGGGTTCGGCGGCCAGGCCCTCGGCGAAGGTCGCGAGTTCCTCGTGCCCCCGACCGCGCTGGAGCAGGTACGCGGAGTACGCCCGGGCTGCCGGCTCGCGCAACATGACGACCGCTCGGGTGTCGGCGCCGGTGTATCGAGCGATGGCGGGCAGCGACCGCTCGCCGTAGTAGAGCGTCGACACCGAACCCTCGCCTCGCCAACGAGCCGTCGATCCCTCGAACTGTGCTCGCATCGCGACGGGATCCGACACGATCCGTCGATTGATCGTCTGGTCGTCGCCCGGGCCGACGTAGGTGACCGGTGCCCCTACATGTGCGAAGAAGTGGATCTCTTTTGGGGTGGTGAAGTCGATCTCCGGATGCTGTTCCAGCGCCCGCACCAACGCAGTCGTACCGCTGCGAGCGGCCCCGATGACCAGCAGGTTCGGTTGGACACTCATCGGGCGCGAGCCGCGACGAGTGGTGCGGCGATTGCGTCGAAGCGCTCGAAGAAGGCATCGAGGCTGTAGCGCGCTCGCACGTTGGCATAGCCGGCGTTTGCCATCGCGGTGCGTCGCTCTGGGCGGTCCACGAGGTTTGCGACGGCGTCGGCGAAGGCCGCCGTGTCTCCGATTGGAACCGCCACACCCGCCTCGCAACCTTCGACGAGTTCGCCGGCGCTGCCCGCCCGCGTGGTCACACACGCCACGCCCACTGCCATCGCCTCGAGCAGTACACCTGGGAGCCCCTCGTCGGCCGAGGCCAGAACGAACACGTCGGCTTGGCGCAACACCGGCACCACATCATCGAGCCAGCCTGCGAAGTCGACGTCGAGGTCACGGTCGGCGACGATGCGGCGCAGTCGAGCGTCGTACTGCTGGGACTGAGAACCGGTAGTCGATCCGACCACGGTGAGCCGTGCCTCGACTCCCCGGGAGCGCAGGTCGTCGAGAACCGCCAGGAGATGGTGTATCCCCTTGCGTTCGGTGATCGAGCAGATCGTCACCAGATGAACGGGCCCGTCGTCACTGGGGGTTTCGGAGCGCTCGTGAACCTCGACGTCGTTGCGGTCATACCGGGCGAAGTCCCGGCCCGAAGGGAGTGGCACGAAACGCGCGGCGACCCGCCGTTGGAACCAACCCGGGAACGTGCTGCGCGCCCCCTCCCCAATGAGGGCGATCCGAGTCGAGATCCACCCTGCAACGACGGCGAACAGGCCGAAGGAGATGCTGTTCTGGGCGTACAGCACGATCGGACGTCCAAGCAACATCCGACTGAACACGAGCAGCAGCGCAGGCCGAACGGCCGCCACCAGGATCAGATCAGGATCGAGGCGGCGCAGCGCTCGGGCCAACGTGAGGTTGTAGCGTGCAAGATCGATGCCGTAGCGCAGCGAGGCGATGGGACCGTTGGCGATCGCAGCCCGTTCGAACTGACGAAGGCGAGCCGGCGCGTCGACCACGAGCGTTTCGAGGCCCCGTGCTTCGGCTTCGGTGGCGAGTCGGCCTGGAGCGATCGTGACGAACACGGGCTCATGCCCAGCGGCGAGGCACAGCTCGCTCAAGATGAGCACGTTCTCCTGAGCCCCATAGAGCTCTGGGTATCGATCGTCGACGACAGCGAGCCGCACCGGATCAGGCTAATCCTGAGGAGCGCCCGACGAGCTTTCCGGCGAGGCGCTGCACGTAGCGCGTTCGACCGCCGTAGACGTCGACAGTGGCGTCGGGTGGGAGGAGCCAACCCCGCACATAGGTCAGTTGCGCCGAGCGTGAGGGCAGCGCTGCGATGGCAACGAGGTGTTCTGACCCCAGCCGCCGGCGTGTGGTCAAGAAGGCTCGGCTGACCAGCCAAGACGGTGGCGGCCATTCGAGACCGGGATGGGGCGCACGACCTGTGATCGCAGCCTCGGCCCGAAACGCCGCTCCGGCGAGCCCGGTCAGCCCGAGCCGGTCTGCCACGTGGCGGGCATGCTCCCACTCGACATCGTGGTTGTCGATGATCGCCACGAGATCAGCCACAGAGGACAGGCGACGATCGGGGGCTGCGGTGTCGAGCGAGTGCACTGCGGCGTGCACGAGCCGCCCTTCCCGATCGAGTGCGAGGAGGCGCGCAGGAAGAACCGCTCCGCTTCCGAACAACGGCTCGTCCGCCGGGCTGGAGGCGTACCGACTGATCCGGAAGTGCAGATCGATCTCGACTCCATCAGAGGTGCGGAACGCCGACCCCTTGAGAACGGCGCCAGGCGCACCTCGGCGCGCAAGCGGCTCGCAGCCATTGTCACGAATGATCAGAGCTGCTCGTTCATAGTCGTGTCGAGCGACGAGGAGATCCACGTCACCGGTCTGACGGAGCTGCGGCGCGGCATAGTCGACTTCGGCTGTTGCGAGGCCCTTCAAGACTCGGGTCTGGATGCCGGCATCGTCGAGCCAGCGGCACACCCGACGAGCAGTCGCAACGAGGTGAAGTTGCGAGCGTGTGAGGTCGACCATCGCCCGGCGGCGTTCTGGTGTCGGGAACTGGGCAGCCACCAGAGGGCGGAGCCGGTGTCGAGTCTCGAACCGTGTGAGTTCGTCCTCGGACGCCGACGGGGCGCTCACCCCGAGAGGATCGGCTCGGACAGCGTCGAGAAGAGTACGGGTGAGCGCGAGACCCCGGTCGGTGGCCAGAGACAGATCGAAGAGCGCCAGGGCCTCGTGAGGCCCCATGCGTCTCAATGGCTCCCGACGACGTCGGCAACGATTCGACTGGCCAGCATCTGATCTTCGGTGTTCACGGTCGTCCACTGCGATGCGCTGGCGACGAGCGAGACCGCCGAGTCGAGCCTCTCAGCCGGGGTTCCCAGCTGCAGTCTGGTCACGGCGGCCAACGCGCGGCGACCAGACGTCGCGAGATCCAAGTCGTCAGAACCGCGGTCGAACACCACACGGCGGATCGCGCCAACAGCACGTCCGCCCGGCACCGATGCCACTCCATCGGTGATCGCCACCCACGGCACGTCGAACCACATGGTTGCGTCGGGTACGAGCCGTTCGACCACTCCTGAGTCGGCAGCCACGAAGCGAGGCAGCAGCGTCAGAGACGCCACGCCATCCTGCTCGGTTCGAGCGAGGGTGTGCATCTCGAGGGCCGGGCCGCTCGGTCGGCTGGTGAGCCCGTCGATCCACAGCGTGGCAGCGTCTGAGAGCCGCGACATCGATCGCGTCCGCACGACCACCCGCTCTCCGTGGCGAAGGGCCAGCATTGGACGAGAGGCTCGCTGCGACCGGCCCAACTCGATCGAGAGGTCCGGTTGCCAACGCAGGGTGGGCGCGAGGCGCTCGACTCCGAGCCCGTCGAGGAACGAATCCAGCTGCGAGGCGTCATCGCTTCGCCACCCGAGGCGAAAGCCGTTCCGCTCGATCTCGACCTGTTCGACCCACACGGGGTCGCGTGTTGACGGGCCTCAATGGCCAGGCGGCGTCGACAGTCGTCTCACGACTCCTCCGATGCGAGTGCGGTGAGGAACCCGTCCGACTCGAGCTGACGGGCGAGCTGGAGCACATGGCTGGCAATCACCGCAGCGGGAGCTTCGAACTCATCCGCGAGCTCGATCGAGAGGTCCTCAACCGACACAGGCTGTTCGAAGCACGCCCAGATCAGCGAACCCATCGGATCGAGCAGCATCGACGCACCGGTTTCGGCGTGATACAGAACCGTTTCTCCATCCAGGACGCGGAACAACGCGCCAGCGTGGCGCACGGCAGCGTCGCCTGACTGAATCATGTGAACATCCACTCCTCGATCGCGGCGATCTGCTCGTTGAGATCTCCCGATCGCATCGTTGCCGTTTGACACCTCTCGGCAAGCTGGGCGAGGCGCTGAAACCCGAATCGGGGGTGGTCCCCCAAGTTGACCGCATGGCCAATCAAGCGATGAAGCGCATGGGCCGGCGAGATCGGCTCGACCACCGTTGGCGCGTTGGGCTCGTACAACGGGAACAGGACGTGCGTCGGCTCGGGCAGGAGGCCCAATGGGTCTGGGGCAACGTGATCGGGGCGGACGTGCCATTGCTCAGCGTCTGTTCTGTACCCCTTGTCGAGCAGCTCAGGAAACAGGCCGTAGGCGCCAACGTCGATCGAGATTGGACGGGCATACGGTTCGAGTTCGCCGTCGAGGGAAAAGACGGCCAGCTCGTCAGATCCGTAGCGCCACCCAGCCCGTACGAGCCCGGCAACGAGTGTGCTCTTGCCCGCCTCGCCCCAACCGGGCAGTACGACGCAGCGACCACGGCTCGTGGCCACTGCGGCGTGCACCATCAGCGTCGACGCCCTGTTGGCGTTGACGTAGTTGCGGTTCGCGGCTCGGACGGCTTCGATCGACGACACGACGAACGACCGGAGTCACCCGGCTGCGAGCAGCCGACCAACACCGACGTGAAACGAGGAGCTAGTCCCGCTCCTCGAATAGGTCGAGAGTGCCATTGGTCGGGCAGCACCACACGACGCAGCAGTCGATGATGGGGCGGCCTTCGGGTGCGTCGCCTTCCCGAGTGACCCGAGCAGTAATCGGGCGATCGCCGGGGAACGTCTTGCGTCGACCGTCCATGTCGGGCCCGACGCCCACATGGATTTCTTTGATGAGGCACGGAGCCTTGACCCTGGCCTCAGCCATCTCGGCCGTGACAGTGAACGCTTCGAGCGAGCGGCCCATCTCGCCACAGCCCGCCATCGTCGGTGTGACCTCGGCGAGCGCCCGGGGCGACTCGTCGCGGTTTTCACAGTCGGTCTTGCCGGCGTGACGCTTCGCGAAGTAACAGTTCTGGTGATTCACGGAGCCAGCCGCAGCGGAGGACAGCACCATTGGAGCCGTCCAGGCCACACCCACACCAATGGCAGTCTTCTTGATCATCGACCGCCGATCGATCTTCTGATCCGTAAGATCCTCGAACCCACTCATGAACGTACCTCCCGCCGAGTACTTCCCTACCGATCGGGAACACTAACGGGCCGGCTTCGAGAAGAACATGGCCTGGACGGGGTGAAATTGCCCGGAACGACCAGCAGCGCATCTGAATTCTCGATGGGCACCACCCGACCGATTCATGCCGTTGTTCCTTCGTAAGAACGGATCACTGTGTCGGCCACGACGACCGTCGTTCCTTCCTCACCATGAGCTTCAAGCCGCTCCACGTGTCGTCGATGGCACAGACCTTCACGTCCACGAGGTGGCGAGGGAAGGCCTCCTCGCGTACGACGTTCTCGGTCATGTCGGTCGGTACGCCCGACGCCCGCTTCGGCCACGCGATCCACAGCGACCCGTCGGCTGGCATGTGGCCGACCGTACGATCGAGGCGAGCGACGAACTGGGAGCGGTTTGGGGCGAAGGCCACAACCACCTCACAGCCTCGACGGGGGTTGCGCACCACGTGGGCGCCATCGGGCAACGGGCGGAGAAGCTCCTCGAAATGGCCGGGATCACCGAGCACGCCAACTCGGTGGCCGGCCTTGATCCCGAGCTTCTTGACCAACGGGGTTCCCGAGTAGCCGGTCATGCGGGGCGCCTCCTCCGTACCGACCCCGGCGCGCTGCCAGGTTCGAGCCAAGTCTGCCCCGACCTGGCCGCCGGAGCGCTCCAGCGCAGCGAGATCGCGATCAGCCCGCTGTCTGGGCCCGTGCCGCCCGCTCGAGGCTGTCGACGAACCCGTTGAAGCCCTTGTTCATCGGCCGGCTCAGCATGGCGGCGATCAGGAAGCCGAAGGGGCCACCCTTGGGCTCGTAGTCGTAGCTCATGGTGAACGGGGTGCTGTCGCCGCCGTCGCCGAGCGTGAAGGTCATCGTGGCTGAGTTAACCGGCATCTTCTCGATCTCGTCGATCGCGATCACCATGCGCTCTTCGGGCACCCACTCCGAAACGGTCTCCCGCATGACGCCGGCCGGAGTCAGTTCGCACTTGCGTACAGCACCCACGCCCTCGGTCGCCTCGCCGATGGCGTAGCTGTTCTCAACGCCGTCGTTCCACACCGAGATGTTGGGGTAGTCGGCGAGGACCGCCCAGACGTTCGCCCGAGGGGCGGCGACGGTGCGGTTAATGGTGATGGTGCTCATCGGTTGGTTCCTTCGGTGTGACAGGCGGCGCTGCGATGGGGATGGGGACGGTCGTGTCCGTGGAACGAGGACGACGAACGTCTTCACGCTCACCACCATGATTTGGCCCGGCGACAACGTCCTGTCGGTGTTTCCCGGACTATCTGTCGGGCGTGGGGCGGCCCAGTCCGCCGAGGATGCCTCGCCCGATCAGGTATGGCAGTTCGATGTCGGCGGGGTCGAGCCCGCGGTCGGTCACTCGCTCGTCGAGCAGCGTGGCCGAACGGATCCGATCGAGCCGGAACGCCCGGGGTGCGTCCCGGAGGCGGCAGTACGCCCAGACGTACCAGTGCGGCTGCACGCCGAGCACGGCAGCGGGCTCGATGGTGCGGGTGGTGAGCTCGCTCTTCTTGTCGGAGTAATGGATCTCGACCACTCGTTGCTCAACGATCGCCTGCTCCACTGCCGACAGCGCGGGATGGGCCGAAGCCCCATCGTCGAACAACCGCACGCGCCCGGCAAGCTCACGGGTGCCGTCAGCGTCCACCTCGCGCAACACTGCGAGGATCTTCTGCAGCGCCGTGCGCCCGGCGTGGGTGAACGGTGTGGAGGTGTTCATGGCGAGCGCCGAGGCGATGGCGGCCACCTCGGCCGCCGACAGGTTCAACGGAGGCAGCGTGTGCTGCAGATCGAGGGCGTACCCACCCCGCCGCCCGGGCGTTGCGTAGATCGGTACGCCCGCCTGCTGTAACGCCGACAGGTCACGCTCGATCGTGCGCGTGCTCACCTCGAAGTGCTCGGCGAGCGAGCTGGCGCTGCGCCATTGGGGCGCCGCCGCCCGCAACTCCTCCACGAGGGCGTAGAGCCGATCGGTGCGGTTCACTCGCCCAGTTTCACACCTCGATAGATGCGAGGCAGCCGTTCCTGCGCCCGGGTCTCAGGCGCTGGTCAGAACGTCTCTTCGCCGGGGATGCTCGCCGCCTGTCGGATCCAGGCTCGGAGCTGGTCGTCGTCGATCTCATCGTCCTCGTGGATGTTCGAGTACCGGACGTGTTCGTATCTCGACTCGTGTGGCGGGAGCGGATCGAGGGCTCCCCCGTTGAGCCACGTGACCTTCACGTACTTGGTGAAGCAGTGGTAGCTGAGGAACCACCCGTTGCCGTCCATGCCGTAGAACGGCGAGTTCCACCGCACGGCTTTGCGAACGCCGGGCACCACCTCGTAGACGAGATCGTCGAGGTGGCGACCGATCTCACCCTTCCACCCCGGCATCGCCTGGATGTAGGCCTGCACCGGTGCGTCACCATCACCCTTGGCGATCTGCGGGTTGCCTCCAGACAGAAGCTGCACGCCGTCGTCGTTCTCGGCCATCGTGCGCTGCTCCTGTTCACGTCCGGGTCCGCTGAGGTCGCCCTCGATACTGGCCCAGCATCGACACGACCACAACGGTCAGCTGCGAGCCGGCACGGGGCCGGGTTGTTGCCACACTGCGGTCATCGTCATGGCGTGAATCGTCCACCGATCGCCCTCTCGGCTCAAGGCGAAGTGGTAGTCACCGCCCAGGGTCCAGATGTGGTCGTCGTACTGGTGGGTGGCCACGAACTGCGCCGTGACCGAGGCGTCACCGTCGACGATCGACACGAGGTGGTTGCCCACCAGGTGTTGGTGGGCGGGAACCGTTGCGAAGTGATCCCGCCAACCGGCGACGATCGCGTCGGGGGCGAGCGTGGCCGCTTCGCCGCCCTGCAACGAGGTGTAGTCCAGGACGACGGCATCGGCGAACGCTGCCTCCACGCCGTCCCAGTGGTGATGATCGGTGTTCCAGAAGAGTCGGGTGATGGCGTCGACGATGGCGTCGCGCTCGGTCATGGTGTGCTCCGTTTCCACAATCAGAGGTGGGCGTTGAAGTGGGCGACCATGGCCGGTGTCGCCACCGCCACTTGGTCGGGCTGGTCGTAGAAGTCGAGCTGGCCGCCGGTGGTCCAGATGATGTCCTTGGGGCCGGCCAGGCCGTCGTAGAACTGCTTGGCCCCGTCGGGTACGGCACCGTCCTCTGAGTGGACCATCTGGACCGGAGCCGAGATCTGGGGAGCCACCACGATCGGGTTGAATCGCAGCCAGGGCTCCCATGACATCACGGCGAGCCGTGCGTCCCACTCGGGAATCGCGCCCCGCTCTGGGTCGAGGTAGTAGTCGAATGGGCCGAACATGGCGGCCGACTCGTCGGTTTCGGAGATCGCCGGCATGAAGTCGACCCGACCGGTCTGCTCGTAGGCCTCGAGGGCGCGACGTGAGAGGTCGAGGCGGGCTGCGACGCCTTCGGAGCCGCCGTAGTACGGGGCAACGAGATCGGTGTCGTGCAGCCACGGGGCCACCAGGCCGAGAGCCCGGACTCGGCTGTCGGCGGCGGCGTTGACGGCCTGGTACCCCGCTGAGGCGCACACCCCGAGGGCACCGATCCGATTGGCGTCAACCTCGTCCAGCGAGGCGACGAAGTCGATGGCTGCGTTGATGTCGGCAGCTTTGCGGTCGGGGTTCTCCCAGTCGCGAGGATCGCCCTCGCTCTGGCCGAAGCCGCGGAAGTCGAAGGTGAACGCGGCGATGCCGTTCGCCGCGAATTGCCGGGCGTAGAAGTTGGCCTGCTGTTCCTTCGACGTCGTCCACGAGCCGGTCACCACCACGATCGGGGCGGGCCCGTTGGGCTGGTCGACGGGGCGGAACACGTCGGCGACAAGCGTGTCGCCGTGAGAATCGAAGCGGAGCCGGTCCGTGGTGAAATCGGTCATCGAGGGTCCTCCTCATGGGAATCGTTGTTGGTACGAGTCACCATCAATGAGTGCCGGCGAGACGTCCAAGACCTCCTGTCATGCATGATCGGCATCACCTACGGTGAACGAACATGGACGTTCACCTGCGAGACCTCCGCTACTTCGTTGCGGTGGCCGAGGAACTCCACTTCACGCGGGCCGCTGAGCGCCTGTTCATCTCCCAGCCTGCACTGTCGCGCCAGATCGCCAAGCTCGAAGCAGATCTCCGCGTCCCTCTTCTCGAACGTGATCGGCGCACCGTGGCGCTTGCGGCCGCCGGCGCCGTGTTGCTCGACCGGGCCCGTGACCTACTCCAGGCCTGGGACCACGCCCAGGGTGCAGTGAGCGATGCTGCGGCCACGTCGCAGGCCGTAGTCCGCATCGGTATGCAGACCAGCGTGGGCCGGGGCATCGTCGGGCACATGATCGACGGGCTCACCCAACAGCGGCCAGGGTGGACCGTGCAGCTCCAGCAGGTGACCTGGGATGATCCCACGTCTGGGCTGGCCGACCAGACGAGCGACGTTGCGCTGTGTTGGTTGCCCGTGCCCGATCCCGCCCTCTGCGACTGGCTCGAACTCGCAACCGAGCCTCGACGTCTGGCGGTCGCCGCCACGCACCCGCTGGCGAACCGGCGCACCGTGGAGTTCGCCGACATTGCGGAGCTGTCGTTGGTTGCTCTCCCCGAGAGTGCCGGGCCGCTCCGTGACTACTGGCTTGCCCAGGACCGGCGCTGCGACCCAGCCCCGGTCGCCGCCACCGCCCACACCGCAGACGAGGCAATGGAGGCGGTCGCCGCTGGCCTCGGTGCCGTGTTGATCTCGGAGGGCAACATCGCAATCTACGACCGTCCGGGGATTACGTTCCTCTCCGTGACCGATCTCGAACCGTCCACGCTGGCGCTCGTGTGGGCGAGCGCCGACACGAGGGCGGTGGTGCACGATCTCATCGACATCGCACGGCATCTCGACCTGTCGAACCGGCATCATGAGACCTGACCGTCCGCCCCGGACCGGTGGCCTGTGGCCGCTTGCACGAACACTGAGCGTGCTCGTGGTCTTGCTCATCCTGCTCGGGCTCGTCTTCGCCGGCGCGGGGACGTGGGTGAGAACCGTATCGGGCTAGACGCGGCCGCCAGTAGAGGCAACGAGTTCAGCGACGGCGTCGCCCAGCACGGTGTTCGGCTCGGCGAGGTCAAGGATGACATCGAAGTGGTTCCGATCGGTGATCTCGATCGAGGTCGTGGACACGCCAGCGCCGCCGGCGAGTCGGGCGAACGAGTCCGTCTGGGCCTTGAACTCACCGGTCTCGTTCGATCCGTAGGCCAGGAGTGTCGGCGGCATGGCGTCGGGCGCCATGTGGAGTGGGCTGTTGCGACGTGCGGCGGCGACATCGAGCCCCAGGCGATCGTTGATCGAGGTACCGATCAGCGGTTCCAGCTCATACACGCCAGACACCAGTACGAGACCAGCGACGGTCGACCGATCTTGGTCGGCTCGGTCCAGTGCGACCATCGCCGCGAGGTGGGCACCGGCTGAACTCCCGGCAACCACCACCCGGGTCGCGTTGGCGCCGCGGTCCACGGCCGCAGCTACCACATGACCGACAGCGTTCCGGCAGTCGTCCACGATCTCATCGAGTGAGACCTCGGGAGCGAGGCGGTAGTCGACGGCAGCGAAGGCCCACCCGCGACTGAGAGCCGAGGTGGCGGCGAAGCGAGAGAACTCCTTCGAGAGTTCTTGCCAGTAGCCACCGTGTATGAACACCAGCAGCGGGGGTTTGCGCCCGGCGCTTGGAACCACGAGATCGACCGTCTGCATCGGATGGTGCCCGTACGCAACCACCGACCATGGCGCGCCGGCTGCCGACCAGGCCTGATCGCTCCGCGCTCGGTATGCCTCGATGTACGGGCTGTAGTCACCGTCGGGGACGCATGTGCTGGGCGAGTAGGCACGCTCCCGCTCGGCTGCCGTCATCTCGGCCCACCGCAGGGTCATGAGGTCAGCCCGATCACGAACGCCGTCGTCACGCCACCACGCTAGTGCGGCGCCCCGTTCGTCTCGCCGGAGGCCGACCAGTAGCGTTCGACCATGGACGAGGCCATGCAACGGTTGATCGATGAGCGGGCCTGCGCGCGGTTGGTGATCCGCTACACCCACCTCGTCGACTTCGGAGACGCCCCAAGCATCGCCGATCTGTTCACGGCCGATGGCGTGTGGCGAACCGACGAGTTCGCCATGGAGGGCCAGCACGCCATCCGAGCCGGATTCGAGCGACGTCAGGGGGTGACCCGACGGCAGTCACGGCACGTGTGCACCAACGTGATCATCGACGTGAACGGCGACGAGGCCACCGGCCTGTGCTACCTGGTGAACTACCGCCACGACTCCACCACCGGGGTGGCCGAGAAGCCTGCGCCAGCCGACGTGCCCAAGTTCGTCGGCGAGTACCACGATCGCTTCGTACGTACCGCAGCCGGGTGGCGAATCGCCGACCGCTACTGCGACATTGCCTTCGTCCGCCCCAGCACGTCTCGCAGCTGACCACGAACGATCAGCCCGACAGCCTCATGTCGGGCGGTGCGCAGCCGACGTAGCCGGAATGGGCCGGCTCGACCAGCGTTCACTCAACGAAGCCGCCTGGCGCTTCGCCGGCTCGCTGTACCTCGGCACGGCGTTGGTCGTCGCGCTGTGGATCATCGGACGGGGGAGCCGGTTCGAGCCGTTGAGCCTCGTGTTCATCGGTGGTTGTGTGGTCGGCTGGTTCATCCCTGGCGCATTGCCGTGGGAGCGCTATCCCGATCGCATGCACTGGCTCAACATCGCGGGCGCCGCTGCTGTACAAGCTGCCTTCATGCCGCTGTGGTATCGCTACCCGCCGCTGATGCTGCTCCCGGTGTTCGGCGCGATCTTCACGGCAGCAACAGCTCGCCGCCGCTGGATCGTGATCCAGATGACCCCGGCGCTCATCGTGTTGGCCGTCGTGGCCGAGGCGGAC
>JBCCFL010000077.1:0-22344 GCA_039029735.1 Actinomycetota bacterium
GAACTCTTCGCCCGCTACGTCAAACCCCGCTTCCAAAACCTCGCCACCGGCCCACTCCGAGCAGAACACCGCTCCATCGGCGAATGGCAAGAACTCGGCGACCGCGTCGAAAAAGCAGTCCAAGCCGCCACCGACGCCCACACCAACCAAACCCAATAACCAACACCACAACACCGCACAGCCTTGCCCCTATAACACCGTTATACCTAAGGTGACGGTGTTGTAGGGGCCGTCCGGCGGCCCCTCGGGAAGGGGAAGCCGTTCCATGACCACGCGCCTCGTCACCCTGCGCACGGTGGCCTTCGCCGTGTTCGCACTGGCCGCCACGCTCTACGCCGTCACTTCGATCGAGTACTTCGCGGGCTACGAGGGCAAGGAGCAGACCCTGTGGGATCGCGTGTTCTCCGGCCCCACATCCGAGCGTTTCGCCACCGGCCCCGGCTCGGTGCGGGCGGAGATGCACGAGGTCTATTCGGCGAACCGGATCGCCTTGCAGCTGCACGCCACAACCGGCGCCATCATGCTCGTGACGGGCATCTTCCAGTTCTGGACACCGCTGCGGCGGGCTCGGCCTCGCCTGCATCGGCTCCTTGGACGGCTCTACGTTGCCTTGGCGATCCCCACGAGTGGGGGCGCGCTGGTGTACCTGGCGAGCGTGCCTCCCGATGAGGTGTTCTCGGGCCAGGTCTTCACGGTGGCGCTGTTCGGGCTGGCTGTGGCCACGGCGTTGTCGACCTACATGGCCTACCGGACCGCCCGCCACCGCCAGTTCGAGGCGCACCGGGCCTGGATGCTCCAGTCGTACTTCTACATCTTGTCGGCACCGCTGCTCCGGCTCGTGTGGGTCGGTGTGTACCAGGTGGACGACGGCCTCGACCAGTGGGACAACAACCTCTACGCGGTCGCCCTGACGACGGCCCTGATCGCGTTCGCACCACTCGTCTTCTTCGGATTCTCGGCGCGGGGCGGCACCAGCCCCGAACCCGCTCGACGGGCGGATCTCCCCTCCCTGGTGCCCACGTGGCTTCGCACACCAACCGTGCGCACCGCCGCCATCGCCATCGCCGGGGTCGCAGCCGGGGCAGGCGTGCTCCTGCCAGTCGACACCCCCTACGGCCCTGCCCTCCCGTCGAGCGCGCTCACCGCCGGCCTCATGCTGGCATTCGCCGTTGCCATGAGATGGCATCACGATCGACACCATCGGTCCACGCTCACCGAGGCCTGGGACCTGATGGTGGTCGCGCTTCTGGCGGCCCCGGTGACCACTGCGGTCGCCGCGCTCGCCATCCTCGCCATCGGTTGGCCCTTGGCCTCTGCGGTTCCTGGTGGTGCGCTGGCCGCGTTCTTCGTGAACCCGCTCGTCGCCTACGGCGTGTTCATCCACCAGCGGCTCGGATCACGCCCGGCGTCGGTGAACCGGGACAGGCCCACCGAGACCGCGGCGATGGCCGGCAGCTAGGGTGGCGCCGGTTCCCAACCGCAGAGCCCGCCCATGAGCCAAGACCCCGCGCCGAGCGCGACGGTACGAGATGACCTACTGGCGGCTGCGCTCGCCCTCATCGTCGAGCACGGCGACCTCGCCTTCTCCCTCCGTCAGCTGGCCGAGGCAGCCGACACCTCGACGATGTCGATCTACACCCAGTTCGGGAACCGCGAAGGCCTGTACCGAGCGCTGGCCGGCGAGGCGTTCGAGCTGTTCGCTGCTGGTCTGGCCGAAGTGGACGTCGCTGACAACACGGACGCGCCGTCAGCGCTGCGCGCGATGGCCGCCGCCTATCGCCGGTTTGCCACCGAGTATCCGTCGGCCTTCGATCTCATCTTCGGCGGCGTGGTGAGCTTCGACGCCGTCGAGCCCCTGGTCGACGAGTTCGAGGGCCGCCCGGCACCGAGCGCAACGGGCTACGAGGTGTACGGCATGTTCGCCTCGGTCTTCAGCAACGGCGTGACCGCCGGCAGCATCCGCAGTGACGTGCCCTTGCGGCTCGTGATGGACAGCTACTGGGCCCAGATGCACGGCCTGGTGGCGCTCGAACGCCTCGGCTACGTGCGCTCGGCGGCCGATGCCGGCGAGCGGTTCGCCTTCGGCATCGACACGATCATCGCCGGCCTGGCCCCACCCGGACCGCACAGCTGATCCCGGAGGTGCCCCCGGGATCAGCGCGCATGAATCAGCCCTTGGTCGAGCCCATCGTCAGCCCGGCGATGAAGTGCCGCTGAAGGGCGAAATAGACCACCAGAGTCGGAATCGCCACATAGACCGACGCAGCCGCGATCAGGTTGTCGTCGGTGAAGAACTCACCGCCGAGGTTGGCGAGCGACGACGTGATCGGCCGGTCAGCACCCTGCTGTTCGAGCACGACGGCCCAGAAGAAGTCGTTGTAGATCCACGTGAACTGGAGGGTCGCGAGTGCAGCCAGGGCCGGCCTGGTGAGCGGCATGATCACTCGCCAGTACACGGTCCACACGCTTGCGCCGTCGACGACAGCCGCCTCGTTCAGCTCTTTGGGCAGCAGCTTCATGTAGTTCGACAACACGAAGGTGCAGAACCCGCTCTGGAACGCCACGTGGATCAAGATCAGACCCCAGACGCTGCCGTTCAGGCGGCCCGAGTTCGACATGATGTCGGGCAGCGGCACCCGATTGTACATCTGGAACAGCGGCTGGATAATGATCTGCTGCGGCAACAGGTTGCCGGCGGTGAACAACACCAGGAACGCGATGTTGAACCGCCAGCTGTAGCGGCTGGCCGCGAAGGCCACCATCGACGAGAACCACAGCGTGAGGATCAGCGCCGGAGCCAGGATCAGGAGCGTGTTCCAGTACTTCTGGAGGATCTCGCCCTGGGTCCAGGCGTTGCGGTAGTTGTCGAGAGTGAGCGTGTCGGGGATCGAGAAGTACCCGTCGGCCACGGTCTCGGCGAAGGGCCGGAACGACGAGTAGAACGCTCCCACCAGCGGCACCAGCCAGATGGCGGCCAGCACGATCAGGAAGGCATGAAGCGCCACACGCCCCGGCCGGAGCGGGCGGCGGCGCGAGCTGGTTCGGCGAACGGCCTTCTCGGCGACCTCGGACGAGCTTTCAGCGACGGCGGTCATGCGTCCTGCTCCTGGCGGTAGTGGTTCGTCACGTACCAGATCACGAATCCGAAGCACAGCAGGAACAGGATCACGGCGTACGCCGAGCCTCGTCCCACGTTGCCGCCGCCCTCACCCAGGAGGTTGTTCGTGGTCAAGATCGACAGCACCTGCGTGCGTCGTGGCGTGTTCAGCACGAAGATGATATCGAATGCCCGTAGGGCCTCGATCACGGTGATCACGGCGACCACGACGTTGATCGGCTTGAGCGTTGGGAACACCACGAGCCGGAACGTCTGCCATTCCCCGGCTCCGTCGAGCGAGGCCGACTCCTTGAGCGACTTGTCGACGCTCTTCAGCCCGGCGAGGTAGAGCACCATGATGTAGCCGGTGTGCCGCCACGCAATGGCGATCAGGATCGCAACGAAGTTGGCCGAGACCCCGAGGTTGTCGCTGAACGCAATCAGGAAGTCAGAGTTGCCGAGCCAGTTCGGCGGGTTGGCGGGATCGCTGCCACCGAACAGTTCGGTGGCCAGACCGTTCTCGGTCGAGTAGATCACGCTCTGCCAGATGAAGCCCACCACGGCGAGCGACAGCACGACCGGGGTGTAGAAGATGCTCTGGTAGATCCTGGTTCCGGACAGATCCTTGTCGAGCTGGTAGGCGATGAACATGCCCAGCAACGTGGGCCCCGTGAACAGGAAGATCAGCAGGACGAGGTTGTTGAGAACTGCCTGGAAGAAGTCCCGGCTGAAGACCGTGAAGATCTGCTCGTAGTTGAGCAGACCGACGATGCTCAGATCGGAAAAGCGGATGCCGTTCCAATCGGTGACCGAGAAGAAGATCGATGCGAGGGTCGGAACCCACACCAACAGGACATGGAGCGCGGTCGGAACCGCCACCATCAACCAAAAGACGGTGCGATCCCGACCGCTGAGTCCAAGGGTGCTCACGAGAGCAGCATCACTCGCCCAGGAGCACTTCGGCCTGGGACTGCATGTCCTCGAGGACCGAGTCGATCGAGCTTGGGTCGTTGAGGAAGTCGGCGATGCGAGGACCGGCCACGTTGGAGGCGAACTCCGGGCTGGTGTCGCGGTCGAGGAACTGGGTGACGAACTCGGCGTTCTGCACGGTGTCGAACACCTTGTTCTGCAAGTCACTCCACACCGAGGTGTTCACCGAGCTGGACGGCGCCACCACTGAGGGGTCCTCAGCGAGGTAGGCGTCCTGGGCGACACCGGTACCGAAGTGGTACAGCATCTCCTTGGCGGCCTGACCGTTGGCCGGGTCGGCGGCCATCATCCAGCCGTCGATCGGGGCCTCGACCACGCTGAGGCCGTGCTCGGAGTTGATCTCGGGGAACGGGAAGAAGTCGAGATCCTCGACCTCGTCCTCCGGGAACTGCGACCCGATGAAGGTACCGATGGTCATCATCGCCGCTTCCTTGTTGACGACCGCAGCGGCCGCCTCCTCCCAGGTCCGACCGTTGGGGTTGGACTGGTGCGTCGGGAGCAGGCTCTCCCACGTGGCGAAGACTTCCTTCACCCGATCGTCGGTCCAGGACTCACGGCCGGCCATGAGGTCGACGTGGAACTGGTAGCCGTTGATGCGGAAGTTCAGCTGATCGAAGGTGCCCATCGCCGGCCAGAAGCCGTCGTTGGCGAAGGCGAACGGCGTGATGCCGACGCCTTCCATGTCGGCGGCGAGATCGGTGAGCTCGGCCACAGTGGTTGGCGGCGTCCAGCCGTTCTCCTCCCACAGGCTCGGGCGGTAGTAGATGCCCCAGGCGTAGTAGGTCCACGGCACGAAGTACTGATTGCCGTCGAGGCCGGTGGAAGCGGTCTTGAAGCCGCTCGACAGCTCACCGTCGAGGCCGGCATCCCACACGTCGGTGATGTCGCCCAGCAGGCCCTGCTCGGCGAAGAACTGCATCCGGTACCCGGCGAACCACGGGATGACGTCATCCGGGTTCTGGAGGTAGGTGGAGATGTTCTCCTGGAACGTGTTGTGATCGACCTCGTTGATCATGGCGTTGATGTCGCCGTTGGGAATGGCGGCCACCGCAGCGGCGAGGCCCTGCTGTGGCAGCTCGTTCGAGTAGTTGGAGCCGATGCTCAGGTCGCCGCTACCGGCTCCCAGCTCGAAGTCGCCGCTGGCCGCGGTGTCGTCATCGCTACCGCAGGCGGCGATGATGCCCGGCATCGTGGCGAGGGCGCCAGCGCCGGCCATGCCCTTGAGCATCGAGCGGCGAGACAGCGCGAAACCGGCCTGGGACGGGCGCGGAGACAGCCGAGCCTGGCGTGATGGTGACATGTGTTCTCCCCTTCAACATTTTGAGAACAGCCCCGACGGCGGGGCGTGGTTGGTCGGCCAACGATGCCCGGGAAACGAACGAGGTTGACCAGAAACGGCCAAAATCTTTCATTCCGACGGGGTGATGTCAAGCTTCTTGACCCCGGACGGCGCTGCTTCCGCAAACGAGCTGACACGTGAATGTTCGGTTTTGTTGACATCTGAGACTGCAGTGTGATGTTCTGCCCCCGTGCTGGCTCGCCAACGCCATGACCTGATTCTCGAACTCATCAGAGCGAAGGGCACGGTTCGAGTACGTGCTCTGGCCGCCGAACTGGACGTGTCTGACATGACGATCAGACGTGATCTGGACGTATTGGCCGGCCGTAACCTGATCGAGAAGGTTCACGGTGGCGCCGCTCAAGTCGCCAACCAGACCACGTTCGAACCGGGCTTCGACGCCAAGCGGTTCCGCCAGCAGGATGAGAAGGCTCGGATCGCCCAGCACGCCGTCGAGCTCGTGACCGAGGGCGCAGCCATCGGCCTCACTGCGGGCACCACGACCTGGGCTCTCGCCAACCTGCTGGCGGGCATCGCCGACCTCACCGTGGTGACCAATGCCCCCTCGATCGCCCAGGTCCTCTACCAGAGCACCCGGGCGGAGCAGACGATCGTCTTGACCGGCGGCGTGCGCACCCCCTCGGATGCACTCGTCGGCCCACTCGCAACCCAGGCCCTTCGCCAGATCCACCTCGACATCGTGTTCATGGGCATCCACGGCATGGACGCCGAGGCCGGCTTCACCACTCCGAATCTGGCCGAGGCCGAGGTCAACGGCGTGTTCCTCGAATCAGCGGCGCGGGCAGTGGTGCTGGCCGACCACACGAAATGGTGCATCCGTGGACTCGCCCGGATCGCCCCGCTGACCACGGCCGATGTCGTGGTGTCCGACAATCGGCTTCCTCCCGACGCCGTCGACGCCATGACGCAGGCGAACGTCGATCTGGTGCAGGTGTGACCGCCGGTGACCCCGGGGAATCCGATGACCCGAAGGAGGACCGATGATCTCAGCTGAGGATCTCGCCGAGCTCGAGGCGCTCGTTGGCGACGCCCTCGATCGGCAGGACACGTCTGCGTTGCGGGTGCTCGGCTACGGCGAGATCTCGATGGCGCTGGGCTGGCCCGTCGACGAACCGACCGTGGTCTGCAAGAGAACCCCGCCCTTCTCCCCCGCCCAGTTCACCCACTACGCCGAACTCGTCCAGTCGTACATGGACGGGTTGGCCGCGTCGGGCCTCCGGATCGCCCCGACCGAGATCCGACCGCTGGAGCGGGGGAACCGCGTGGTGGCCTACCTCGTCCAGCCGCTCCTCGATCCGGCGACGCTCGGACACCAGGTGCTCGCAGCCTCGATCCCCGACCCCGAGCACCCGTTCCTGGAGGCCCTGGCGGCCACACTCACGCTCGCCACGCCCGAGCTCAGCTTCGACGCACAGGTGACCAACTTCGCATGGGACGGTGCCGACCTCACGCTTGTCGACATCGGCACGCCGTTCGTGTGGAGCGCAGAAGGGGCGTTGCAGTTCGACATGGGCCCGTTCGTCCGCCCCTTGCCGGCCGTGGTTCGCCCACTGGTCGTGAGGGAGATGACCGGCATGCTCAACCGGTGGCGCGAGCCGCGATCCGTGGCCCTCGACGTCGCCGCCAACCTCTACCGGGAAGGTCTCGACGGCTGGGTGGAGCCAACGCTGGCCGCGTTCAACCGAGAGCTCGCATTCGAACAGCCGTTGGCCGTCGAGGAGGCCGATGCGCTCTACCGGGAAGACGTCAGGATCTGGCCCGTACTCAAGCGGCTCCAGGCCGCGGAGAGGTGGTGGCTCACCACCATCCGGCGCCGCCCGTACGACTTCTTCATCCACAGCACGTTCTCCGACTGAGACACGGCCGCATCTCGTCGGGAGCGGGTGTGGCCGGCGCCACCCAGCGCCGCCAAGGCCAGACCTGGGCGGTACGCTCCCCCGGCAGCACCGGCCGACGATCGCCGGTGGGCTGTGAGAGGACACAGTCACCATGAACAGTTCGCCAACTGCACCGAGCGTGATTCCGGCCCGGGCCTGGCGCACCCTCGCGGTCACCTCGGCGGTCGGTTTCATGGTGAGCCTCGAGATCACGGTGATCTCGCTCGCGCTCCCCGACATCCGGGCGTCGTTCCCAGGGGCGTCGGAGTCGATGCTGTCGTGGATCATCACCGCCTACAACATCGGCGTTGCCTCGTTGCTCCTCGTCGCCGGCTGGGGCGCAGACCGCTTCGGCCGCAAACGCACGTTCCTCATCGGGCTGGCAGTGTTCGCCGTCGGGTCGCTCGGCTCGGGCCTGGCCCCCAACGCCACCCTCCTGATCCTGGCCCGCGTGGTGCAGTCGATCGGCGGAGCCATGCAGTTCCCGGCCGGCCTTGCCCTCCTGCTCCCCGCCTTCCCCTACGAGCGGCGTCAGATGGCGATTGGCGTGTGGGGGGCGATGGGCGGCCTCGCCGCCGCTCTCGGCCCGCCAACCGGCGGCCTGCTCGTCGGTGCGTTCGGCTGGCCGGCCGTGTTCCTGGTGAACGTGCCCGTTGCGATCCTCGCCCTCGTACTCGGCGCCATGTGGCTCGAAGAGAGCGTGAACCCCGACATCCCGTCTCGGGTCGACCTCGTGTCGATCCCGGCCGCCAGTCTCGGCGTCGGCGCGTTGATCCTTGCCATCGTGCAGGCCGAAATCTGGGGCGTGCTCGACGCAGCCACACTCATCGCCGTGGCAATCGGGCTCGTGCTGATCGCGGTGTTCATCACCCGCTCGCGCCGACACCCCGCTCCCCTGTTCGATCTCGAGCTGTTCACCCTGCGCAGCTACTGGCTCGGGTGTGTGGGCACGGTTGCGTTCGTGGTCGGCTTCTTCTCATTCTTCGTGCCGTTCCCCACCTACCTCCAGGAGGTGTGGGGGTGGTCCGCAATCGAGACCGGGTTGGCGATCGTTCCCGGTCCGCTGCTTGCCGCCTTCATCTCCCCCGTCGTCGGCCGGATCGCCGATCGGGTGGGCAACGGGCCGATCCTGGCCGTCGGTGGGCTCGCCGGGGTGATCTCGATGGTGCTGGTGCTCGCGATGGTCGGTCTCGAACCGAGCCTCTTGAGCGTGATCGTGCCGAACCTGTTCCTCGGTTTCGCCGCCGGCTGCAGCTTCGCAATGTCGGTGGGGGCCACGATGCGCGACGTACCCCCACAGCGGTTCGGTATGGGTGGCGCTGGCCGTACCACGGTGTTCCAGCTCGGTGTCGCCCTGGCTATCGCCATCGCCGTCGCCGTCATTGGCGAACCAGCTTCGGACGCCGCACGGCTGTCGGCCTCCCGGCTGAACTGGACGGTGTGCCTGGTTGCGTTCGCCGCCCAGGCCGCCATCTTCGGCCTGTTCTTCCCCCGCGGAATCCCTGCCGCTCCGGGCGCCTGATCGGTCAGCTGGCCCTGGCCACCTGACCGACCGCAACGCGATTGCGGCCGTTGTGCTTGGCGGCATAGAGCGACTGGTCCGCAATCGCCAACAAATCGGTGATTCCGACACCGAGCCCGCTGGCGAGGCCGACCGACACCGTCACGGTGGTGCCTCCGGTCTCACGGGTGGCGAGGCTCTCCGGGAGCACCATCTGCTGAACCGAGAGGCGCACCCGCTCCATCACCTGACCGGCCTCGTCCTCCTCGCAGTCAGCGAGAAGCACCGAGAACTCCTCACCGCCATAGCGGTACACGGTGTCGACCGGACGGATCGTCGACGCGATCGTCCGGGCCACCTCTCGAAGCACGAGATCGCCGGTCTCGTGGCCGTATGTGTCGTTGAAGCTCTTGAAGTGGTCGACGTCGACCATTGCCACGCTGATCCGGCTGAGGCTCTCAGCAGCGCGGGCCACGTCGTGATCGAACTTGCGCCGGTTCGGCAACGACGTGAGCCAGTCCAACTCGGAGCCCTGCATCGCAGTCTCGAGTTCCATCGTGGAGTGGAGTGCCGAGCCGAGCATCGGCGCCAGCGCTCCGAGTGTCTCGATGGCGTCGGCCCCGAACGGCGACGACGGCTCGCGCGCCACCACCAGCACGCCGGTGATCTGACCGTCGTTCACCACCGGGGCGGCTGCCAGGGCCAGTGACGGCGGGGTGAAGGCCGGGTCGCCCTCCACCACGGCCCGCAGCGGCTGGCCGGCGTTGGCGATGTCGACGAGCGTGCCCCGCTCTTGGATCTGGGCCGGGAACACCTCGGCGCTCGTGGTGCCCGCCAACTTCAGCCCCGCCGGAGTGAGGCGGTGGTAGGCGCCAGCCCGGGCGCCAGTGAACTGCACCGTGGCCAGCACGGCAGTCTCGATCACCTCCGCCTCGTTCTGTGCCCCGGCGAGCTTTCGGCTCGTCTCAGCGATCAGCCGGAAGTCAGCGCCCCCGCCGCGTCGACGGCTCACGACGAGCCACACTCCGGCCGCGCCAGCCGCCGCCAGCACCGTGAGGATGGCCGTTGGCGCCGACCACAAGCCGGGCCCCGCGAGAGGCTCGTCGCTCCCCGATGTGAGATCGACGAGCCCGTCACCGGCCGCAACTGGATCGGCCCCGTCATCGCCCTCACCCGCGGTCCCAGCGCTTCCGTCACCGATCTCGGTCGTGCTGTCATCGCCGGTGGCGCTGCCGGCCGGCGCGTCGGCCGCCGCCCCGGTGACATCAG
Organism: Actinomycetota bacterium; assembly: GCA_039029735.1. Taxonomy (GTDB): domain Bacteria; phylum Actinomycetota; class Acidimicrobiia; order Acidimicrobiales; family SZUA-35; genus CADEDH01. Next base: position 10,095 of record JBCCFL010000077.1, read on the forward strand.
GCCCGTAGGCGCCAGCATCAGCCGCTGCGAACCCCGTGAGGGCCGAGGTCGTCAATCCAACCGTGGTCACCGATTCGAGGGGTGTGGTCTGCGTTGTGCTCGTTGACGGCGACGCCGTGGTGGTCGACGCCTTCTGGGTTGTGACCGGGGTCGACGGGGGCACGGTGGGGCTCGGGCTGGTGACGACCGTGCTTGTCGTGACCTCGAACGTCGTGGCGGTGGTCGACGACTCCCACGTGGGATCGGCGTATATGGGCAACGAGAACGAATAATCCGCGTAGTCGATCACGAACGCCTCGATCACCGTGCGTTCGAGCGGATCGCGCACCGCGGTCGGTGGTTGGCCGTAGCGGCGCAACAGGTCGCCCAGGGCATTGAAATAGGGTTCCGGGTCGATGAACGCCAGCTGCCCGCTGCTGATCGCATTGCGGGTGACGGGGTCGATCGGCCCGAGGGCGTACTCCACGTCGACGCTCATCGTGGTCGGTGCCCCCTGGTCGGTGAGGGAGCCCATCCCGTACTGGTCCAGGTCGTACAGGTCGAGCGTGAGCTCGTAGCGGTCCTCGGGCAGGACGTAGCCCCAGTTGTGGTAGCTGACCATCGTGTCGAGCAGCGGGTCTGCGGTGAAGGCCCCCGCCTCGTGCAGCAGCACCATCTCGGTGAGCACCGTGTCGACGGCGTCCTCGGTCCACCAGGTGTCGAACACCTCGGCTTGGGCCGGCGGCACGCCGAGCCCGAGCACGAGCCCGACCACGATCACGCCGACGAACCGCCTCACGCCCGTTAGTAACGGCGAATCGGCGCAATCGGTTTAGTGACAGTGCCAGCGGCCGATCAGGTCGCCATCAGGGTGCGGGGGCGAACTCGGCGATCAGCTCGGCCAGCCGCTCTGGCTGGTCCCAGCACACGAGCGTCTTACAGTCGTCGATCATCACCAGCTTGGCCGTTGGGACCTCGGCCACGAAGCGCTCGGCCAGCTTCGGATTGAAGGCCTTGTCGTCGGCGCCCCAGGCAACCAGGAACGGTAGATCGGTGTGCTGCAGGGCTGCGGCGGCGGCATTGGTGACGTCTGGTCCGAAGCCCTTCAGCACCTTGTGCACGTCGCGTTGGATGTCGGGGGCGCCGATGAGGGCGTCGGCCCACCGGTCGATCTTCGTGGCGTCGACCTCGTTGGTCAACCGGCCGAACACGAACGGCAGCGGCCAGAACGCCCGCACCTTGAGGCTGCGGGCCGTGAGGCCCATTGCCGAGGCCGGCAGGTACTTCAACAGGTTGAAGTAGGCGAAGGTCTTGGGCGGGAAGGCGTCGTACATGTCGCAGTTCGTGAGCACCACCCGGCCGAGCCGTTCAGGGTGGTTCATCGCCACCACCTGCGAGATGGCACCCCCGCTGTCGTTGCCGACCAGGGTCACGTCGTCGACGTCGAGGTGCGCCATCAGATCAGACACGGCGCGGGCGAGCCCGGCAACAGAGAGATCGGCGTCGGGATCAGCGGGCAGACGATGGGCGCCCATCGGCAGTGTCGGGAAGATGCAGCGGTACCGATCGGCGAGCAGGGCTGGCATCTTGTCCCAGTGCGACGCCTCGGCCAGCACCAGATGGAGGAACACCAGCACGGGCCCCTCCCCCACATCTCGGTACTCGATCGACCCGAGGTGGGTGGCGGCGGTGCGCGGCTCGGGCCACAGGGCGGGGGTGGGATGGTCGGCCATCGTCGGATCCTCCAACACAATTTGTAGTGATCACTGCGAACCATAATCGCAGTGGTCACTACAATCAAGGATGACGTCGGTCACGGCACGAGTGGGAGTGCGCGAGTGGGAGTGCGCGAGGCCCACTGATCTACCCTGTTGCGCCGAGGAAGGTGAAACATGGGCAACCCTTGGTTCGAATCAGTGGCGGTGGCGCAGGAGCGAGCCCGCATGCGGCTCCCGAACGCCGTCTACGGCGCAATCATCGCCGGGGCCGAGGCCGGCGTGTCGATGAACGACAACACCACGGCCTTCGACGAACTCGGACTGCGGCCCATCACGGCCGGCCAGACCACCGAGCACGCCATGGACACCACGATCATGGGCCAGCCAGCCTCGATGCCGGTCATGATCTCCCCCACCGGCGTGCAGGCCGTTCACCCCGAGGGCGAAGTGGCGGTGGCTCGGGCATCTGCGGCTCGGGGCATCCCGATGGGACTGAGCTCGTTCGGGTCGAAGCCCATCGAAGCCGTGATCGCCGCCAACCCCCAACTCTTCTTCCAGATCTACTGGATGGGCGATCTCGACGCGATGGCCGCCCGCATGGCCCGAGCCCGCGAGGCCGGCGCCGTCGGCCTGATCCTGACGCTCGACTGGTCGTTCTCCCACGGTCGCGACTGGGGCAGCCCAGCGATCCCGGAGAAGATCGACATCAAGACGGCCTGGCAGCACGCCCCCGACGTGCTGCGCCACCCCCGGTGGCTCGCCAGCTGGATGCGTTCTGGGTCGCTGCCTGATCTCGGCGTGCCGAACGTGGTGCCTGGCGGCGAGCGCGCCCCCGGATTCTTCGAGGCCTACGGAGCCTGGATGGGCACGCCCCCACCCACCTGGGACGACATCGCCGCACTGCGAGCCCAGTGGGACGGCCCGTTCATGATCAAGGGCATCGGCCGGGCCGACGAGGCGAAACGGGCCGTCGACACTGGCGCGACCGCCATCTCGGTGTCGAACCACGGCGGCAACAACATCGACGGTGCGCCGGCTCCGGTGCGGGTGCTGCCCGAGATCGTCGAGGCTGTTGGCGGTCAGATCGAGATCGTGATGGACGGCGGCATCCGCCGCGGGTCCGACGTGGTGAAGGCGTTGGCTCTCGGGGCCAGCGCCGTGCTGATCGGCCGCGCCTACCTCTGGGGGCTGTCGGTCAACGGTCAGGCCGGTGTCGAGAACGTGCTCGACGTCCTACGTGGCGGCATCGACGCCACGATGCGCGGCCTCGGCAAGAGCTCCATCGCCGACCTGTCCCCGTCCGACGTGGTGATCCCGCCGGGGTTCTCCCCACCGTCGACGCTGTAGCCGCCGGAGTCACATCGGCGGAATCGTGGCGTCGACCCATGCGGCGAAGCTGGGCCACCGCGGCGAGATGTAGAGCCCGTTCACCCCAGATGCTGGCTCGAGTTCGCCGTCTGGGTCGTGCGTTGCGACGTACACCGCACCGCTGCGGCGGTCACACAGCACGAACGAGCCGTTGGCCTCGACCGCCAACGGATAGAGCGTCGCAGCGACCGGGGGCAGCGGCTCCTGCCGGTCGCCATACTCAGCGAAGCGATGCAGGGCCGGTTGCATGTCGACGGCGGCCACGGTCAGCGTCAGCGCCTCAGCCATGTTGGCCAGTGCCGCGCCCTCCGTGCCGCACTCGACGAACCCGCCGAAGACCGAGAGCAGGGCGGCGTGCTCCGCCCACAGCTCGCCGGACGGTTCCACCGCCGGCGCGACGAGTGCGGTGATGCGTTCCCCGCCGTTGAGTGGATGAGCGAGCAACCACCGTGCCTCGCCGTCGATCACCACCATCGTGCGGCGAGCACCGCCCAAGAAGGCCGACAGGTTCGGCGTCCGGTCGTGCATCCACGACGGCACCACGAGCGGTTCGGCGTCGCCCTCGACCCGGGAATCGCAGTCGGCCCACCACTCGTGCATCTCGCAGAAGTAGTCCCAGTCGTCGAGGTCGCCGATGCTGGCGATGTAGCCCCTCAGGAGCTCGGCCACGCTCGGCGACTGGTCGTCGGTTCCCATGGGGCGAACGGTACTGGGCTCGCGACAGGGCGAACCGGACGCCCGGTGGACGATCAGTGATCGCGCATGCGGGGTGGCGTCGCCCCCAAGCGGATCGTCGGTTCGAAGGGCTCGGACGAGTCGACCACGTGGAATCGGGTGATGTGGCGGGCGTGGTCTGACAACTGTCGGTGGTCAGCGTAGGAGATGCTGCGGTGGGTGGGCTCGCGGAACCACGGGGCATAGAACTCGACGTTCGGGATCGCCCGGATCTCGTTGGACAGATTTGGCGTGCCGCCGTGCCACGCCCGCACGTCGCGGATCTGCACAGCGCCCGCCGGCGCGGGGCAGACGGTCGACAGTCGCATCCACTCGGGCTCTTCGTCGAGGGTCGGGAAGGGCTCACGGCTGTGCTGGGTGCCCGGTATCTGACGAGTGGCGCCGTTGATGGCGGTGACGTCGATCGGGAGCACGTTCACACACACGTACGGGCACGGCAGATCCCTTGTTGAGAGCATCCCCCGGGCATCACGGAATGATGCGAACGAGGTGGTCTCGGCCGACTCGAAGTCGCGCATGTCGCTATGCAGCGGCTGGTAGCCGACGGCGCCCGGCAGACAGAAGTCGCCGCCAGCCGAGCGCAGGCTGTAGTCGGGCGACTCGAAGATCGCCGTGATGATCGGCGTGAGCGTCGCCAGATCCACCAGCATCTGCCACTCCGGCCTGTGCAGGAACCCACCCGTGGAGCTGGCGGCCCCGAACGAGTACCGGTGGGAACCGCGGTTGCCACGACGGTCGGGATCGACCGCGAGGATCTGGCGGATCACGTCGCCGCATCCGGCCCGGAGCAGGTCAACCTGGGCGTCGTCGAGTACGTCTCGCACCACAACGAATCCGTCGCGGCGGAACACCCGCACGATGTCGGCCACCTCGTCGGGGCTGAAGATCTCAAGGCCACGGATGCCGTTGGCCTCGGAGAGGTGGGCTCGGAGCTCGGCGATCTCCGGGGCATCCCTGTCGATGCCCACCCAACCCAGCTCGGTTCCGTCCATGGGCCCAGTCTGGCCGGCCGGGCCGTGCGGTGCTCAGCCGCCGGCCACGCTCACGGGCACCTCGCCGGCGGCGATCGAGTCGCGGTCGGCACCGGCGCCCGCCAGATCGTCCGATGCCGCGTCGTCGGCCTCGTGGAGCGGGTCGCCCCGGCGCAGTCGCCGGGCGATATCCACCACCCGGGAGGTCTCGCGGCGGGTTGGCGTGTGGGCCGCAAGGAAGCGGGCGAAGGCCACGAGTGGGATCCGGCCCTCGGGCGAGCCTGCGGGCCAGGCGTCGTGCTGGGCCACTACGGCCTCGTAGAGCTGGAACCAGTGGAAGGTGGCGTCCTCGGCGAGCAGGGCCCGCCCGAGGGCAGCGATCAGCGCCTCGGGGTCACCGCCGTCGACGAGGAAGCCGTTGGCTTCTCGACCGGCCTCCGCCACGGCTCCCTGCACCTCCCAGCATGCCGCCAGCGACGCCAACGAACCGGTGGTGGCCTCGGGCAGTCGGGCCGCCGGCACGTTGAGGAACCGGTCGAGATAGACCTTAAGCGCCCCATGCACGATCGCCCGTCGCAGCTCGGGCGTGTCGTGACGAGCGACCGCGGCGTGCACGGCGTTGGCCGTGGTCATGGCGTGGTGCACGGTGTCCCAGTCGCGGTGGTCGTTGGTGGTGTGGAACCTGACGATGCGAAGGGCGGCGGCGAGGGCGACCGCCCGCGCCATCTGCTCGGCAGTGGCGCCTGCCTCCCCCGCAGCCACCAACTGGTCGACGATGGCCGCCGGATCATCGACGAGCAGGGCCCGGCCCAGTGCAGCAACGTCGGACTCAGCGATGCCGGCCCCAACTGTGAGCTCGGTACCGAGGGCGGGGCCGGCCAAATCGTGGGGGTGGCGCCACGCGGACAGCTCCTCGTGGCGGGTGGCGGAGGCCATCTCGTGAACAAGTGTTGGCAGCACCACGATGGCTCGATCAGTGCCGAGCAGGTCGACGAGCTCGAAGGCCTTGTTCGTGAAGTCGACGGTGTGGCCCTCGTCGATGAACACGTGGTCGGTCACTGCCGCGAACATCATCGCCTCCACGTCGGCGCGGCCGACATGGTCGGCGACGAGTGCCGAGGCGAGCGTGCGCTCTGCGGCGTCGCCAGAGCGGGTGTCGACGAAACGGCGGAACCATGATTCGAGCCGCTCGGCCGAGAGGTCGGCCCCGGCCATCGGTTCGAGGGCGAACCGGGGCGGATGCCCGGCCACGTCGGCGGCGAGGAAGGCCAGCGCCTGAGTGAGGGCCAAGGCCCGATCGTCGGGGTGGAGCCTCGGCGTCACCGACGCCATCGCCGTGAGCACCGTCATCCCGGCTCCCCAGCCAGCGCCGCGGGTGGTGGCCCCGAAGTCGGCCGCGGCCGCCACGATGTCGGCCACGTCAACACCCTCGTCGATCAGGCCCAGCACCGACTTGGCGATCACCAGCGTGATGCGGTCTTCGAGGCCGTTGCGGAGCCGAGCGAAGAGCTGCCCCACCACGTCACCGGGGGGCCGGGTGGCCACGTACACCTCGCCGTCTCGGATCGCCACGTCGTACGCCGCCGCATCGTCAGCCCAGGGATCGAGCGTGCAACCCGACGAGAGGTCGAACCGGGCGTGGTGCCAGTGGCAGGTGACCATCCCCGATTCGACGGTGCCTTGGTGGAGGGGCAAACCCAGGTGGGGGCAGCGGTCGTCGATGGCCCAGGCCTGGTTCTCGTGCCAGAACACGACAACGGGGCGACCGCCGACCTTGGTGAGCAGATGGCCGGTGGCGTGCAGTTCACTCTCGGGTCCAGCGTGGGTGTCCATGTCGTCATGGTCGAAGCCGTCTCCATATTTGTCAAGTGTTGGCTTGGGAAAAGCCGGAGACGAGGGGATACAGTTGCCGCCATGGCCCAGACCGACGGTCTGTCGACGGCAAAGCGCCGCATCGTCGATGCGCTTAAACGTCGCGCCCTCACCGGGCCGGAGCTGGCCGAGCGGTTCGACCTGACACCCGAGGCCGTTCGCCAACACCTCCACAGCCTGCGCACTGGCGGGCTCGTGACGTCGGGGCCGCGCACCCCGACCGGAGCCGGACGCCCCCCGGAGGAATGGTCACTCACCGAGCTGGCCCAAGAGCTGTTTCCAGACCGTCACGCCGACCTCACGGTGTCGCTCATCGAGTCGCTCCGCCGGGCGGTGGGCGAGGACGGCCTCGACGCCGTGATCGACGCCAGGACGGCCGACCAGATCGCGGAGTATCGGGCCACGGTGATCGACGCCGACGACCCGCTGCAGGCCCTCGCTGCGATTCGCTCCGACGAGGGCTACTTGGCCGAGGTGGTCGACAGCCCCGACGGTGACGGTCGGCTGCTGATTGAGCACCACTGCCCCATCTGTGCGGCCGCCTCGGTGTGCCAAGGGCTGTGCCGCAGCGAGCTTGAGGTGTTCCAGGCCACCCTCGGTGCCAACACCGAGGTGGAACGCGAGCAGCATCTGCTGTCCGGCGATCAGCGCTGCGTCTACCGCATCCGCCCCCGCCAGTCATGAGCTTGGAACCAACCGTTCCTCCCGAGGAGTGGCTCACCGTCGACGACCCAGTAGATGGCACCACATGGCGCGTCGACGTCGGCTTTCTCACGTCGGGGTGGACCTGCATCTGGGATGACGGATGCGGCGGCATCGGCCCCGAGATCGACGCAGCGGCCGGTACCGGCTGCTGCTCGGTCGGCGCCCAACTGATCGACGACGACGAGGCACGGCGGATCGGTGCGCTCGGCCTGACGCTCGACCCCGACCGGTTCCAGTACGCCGGCTGGGCGGCCGAGCACGGCGTGTTCCGCACCGACGAACGACAGGCGACGGCGGTGGTGGACGGGGCCTGTGTGTTCCTCAACCGCCCTGGCTTCGCCGGCGGTCGAGGCTGTGCGCTGCACCACGGCGCGATCGATGAGGGCGAGTCGCCCGTGGACTGGAAGCCGTCGATCTGTTGGCAGCTCCCGCTGCGGGTGGAGGAAGGCGCCGATGGCACTCGCACGTTGCGCCGCTGGCAGCGATCGGACTGGCACGCCGACCATTCCGGGTCGGGCGACGGCACTGACCACCCAGCGGACGCGGTTGCCTGGTGCTGCTCGACCGATCGCACCCCGATCGACGCCTACCGGGCCAGCACCCCACTCGTGACGCGCCACGAGGCCGAGCTGCGAGCGCTGCTCGGCCCCGAGACCTACGTGGAACTGCGGCGCGCCACCCAGCGTTGAACGGCGGCGACCCGGGAGCTCAGATGGTGGTGGGGCCCCGCAGCACCCCACCCGGCGTTGCGCCGGTGCTCTCGCCGTCGGCCAAGATCTCCTCGCCCCGCACGAACGTGTGGCGATAGCCGTCCACCCGCTGAAGCAGGCGCTTACCCCCAGCCGGAAGATCGAAGTGCATCTCTGGAGCCCGCAGGTTCATCGCATCGAGATCGAGCACGTTGATGTCGGCGCGGTAGCCGGGGGCGAGTACGCCACGGTCCAACAGACCGACGGTCTCCGCCGTTGCCCGGGCCTGCTTGTGCACGATCGTCTCCAGCGGAATGCGGCCGGTCGGCCGGTCGCGGCCCCACCATTGCATCAGCGTTGACGGGAAGCTCACGTCGCAGATCGTGCCGACATGGGCCCCACCATCGGACAGACCAGGCACCGCAGCCGGATGCAGGAGCTGCTCTCGGATCGCGTCGAGGTTGCCACCGCGATAGTTGAGGATCGGCATGTAGAGCATCGCCGTGCCGCCGTCGGCGGCGAGCAGGTCGTAGGCGAGTTCGGCCGGCTCGATGCCCGCGGCGTTGGCCCGCGCCTCGACCGAGGTGGCCATGTCGGGCTCGTAGTCCGGCTCCTCTCCCAGCTCGAACATGAACCGGAACCGGTTCACCGTGCCAGCGCCCAGCACGGCGCTCGTGCGGTCGGCCCGAGTTTCGTCGAGGATCTGCTGCTTCACCTCGGGCCGGGCCATCGTTGCCATCCGCTCCTCGTGGGGCAGGCCGGCGAGCTCCTGGTACAGCGGCGAGTGCATGAAGGGGCTCAGCGTGCCCTGGTGACCGAAGAGGAGGCCGATGGCTCGGGCTCCGACCTGGCCTCGCATCGTCACGCCCTCAGCGGTGGCCGCGGCGCACCGGTCGAGCAGATCGCGCCACTGGTTCGGATCCTGGTTGTTCTGCACGATGGAGATGGAGATCGGCCGCCCGCTCTCGGCGGCCATGGCGTGAACGAGGTCGAACTCACCCTCGAGATCGAAGAAGTCCGACACCACCTGCAAAACGCCACGCCCGGTGGATCCGACAGCCTTGGAGATGCCAACGAGCTCGTCGGCCTCGGCCTTCAGCGTCGGGGTGTACTCCCCGAGGCTCGTGCGGTGGTTGAGGGTGCGGCTGGTCGAGAACCCGAGGGCGCCGTCGAGGATCGCCTGACGGGCCAAGGCGGCCATCGCCTGGATGTCCTCTGCTGTTGCCGGCTCCTGGGTGGCGCCCCGCTCCCCCATCACGTGCAGCCGCAGGGCGCCGTGGGGAAGCTGCGTGCCGAAGTCGATGTCGCGGGGCAGGTGCTCGAGGTAGTCGAGATACTCGCCGAAGGTCTCCCACTCCCAGGGGAGCCCCTCGTGGAGCGCGGCGCCGGGAATGTCCTCCACGCCCTCCATCAGCTGGATCAGGCGTTCACGATTGTGGGTGTGTACCGGGGCGAACCCCACGCCACAGTTGCCTGCCACCACCGTGGTCACGCCATGCCAACTCGACGGTGCCAGCTCCCGGTCCCAGGTGGCCTGCCCGTCGTAGTGAGTGTGGATGTCGACGAAGCCCGGGAACACGAGGTGCCCATCGGCGTCGATTTCCCGCCGGCCTGTGCCGTCGATGTCGCCTACTGCGGCGATGGTGCCCTCGGTGACGGCAACGTCACCGACGATGCGGTCGGCACCTGAGCCGTCGATCACGGTGCCGTTGCGGATGACGAGGTCGTAGCTGGCCATGGTCCACCTCCAGGATCCCGGCTTGGTCGCCGGCGGGCCGTGGCGTCAATACTGCCCCGAGACACCCCGCCGAGGCGAGTTCCCGGCTCTCGGCTCGAGCTGTCGCACCGCCCGGATCAGTCGAGAAGTACTCGGCGCACGGTGGCGATCGTCTCAGCCGAGACGCCGGCCACCTCGGTCAGGTAGGCCTCGACACCACCGAGTTCGTCGATGGCGTCGAACGTGGCGTGGATGAATTCGGCCTCCGCCCGCAGCAGGAGCAGCATCACGTCCTGCAGATGATCGTCGAACGATTCGATCATCGATCGGAAGGGGTTCTCGCCCTGGGCGTAGCGGTCGTTCGTCAACATGTAGTCGGCGGTGATGTCGGTGCGGTCCACACCGAGAACGTCCAGGAGCAGAGCGGCGCCGATCCCGGCGCGATCCTTCCCCCCAGCGCAGTGGAACAGCACCGGATCCCCTGCAGCAACGGCCTCGAACAAGGCCCGAAAGGCGTTCGCGCCGCTGGTCAGCGTGGTTCGATACGCCTCAACCAGACGGGCCCAGGCCTCGGGACGGCCGAGCTCGCCGGCCAGGATCGGGGTCAGGAAGCTCTCGGGTGACAGGGTGGCGTCGTCGACAGGATGCAGGCGGATCTCCACGCCCGGTACCGCTCGATCCGGTGCGTGCTGGGTCTCGAACGACGACCGCATGTCGATGATCACGGCGAGGCCGAGCGCCTGGAGTCGGTCGACATCGGCATCGGACAGCTCATTCAGCCGGTCGGAGCGGTAGACGCGCCCCCAACGAACCGCGCGACCGTCAGCTGCGTGGTAACCCCCGATGTCACGCGTGTTCATCGTGCCGTCGAGTGTCACCGCTCGGCGGCCGTCGTCGACATCCGATCCCCTGCTCATGAACTGGGCCGTGTTGCGCCATAGGCGGCTCGAACCTCGGCCCCGTCGGTCCCAGCAGGCTCCACGTCGTGACCGACGCCGAGGTTCCACCGCTCGGCAACGGCGGAGGCGTCGGCGGCAGCACCGGCGACGACAGCCGCCTGGACCGCCGCTCCGGTGGCCACGGCCTCGTCGGCGTCTGGCACCCGGATCGGGGCACCCCACAGATCGGCGGTACGCTGCCGGTAGGCCGCTGAACGGGCACCACCGCCAACCAGATGGAGCCGACCGTCGGCCGCCACCCCGCAGGCGCGGAGTGCGTCGAGCCCATCGAGCAGACCACACACCACGCCGTCGTGGGCGGCCCGCGCCAGATCGGCTCTTGTCGTGGTGCGACGAAGGCCGGCGAAGAGCCCGGTGGCGTCAGGGAGGTTCGGGGTACGTTCGCCGTCGAAGTACGGGATCAGCGTGACCCCGCCGAATCCCGGATCGGCCGAGAGCGCCAGCTCGCTGAGGCCCGGCGCATCGGTGCCGAGCCAGGCAGCCACCGTGTCGGTCACGCCGGTGGCGTTGAGGGTGCAGACCAACGGCAGGAAGCGGCCAGTGGCGTCGGCGAAGCCAGCGACTGCGCCGGAGGGGTCGTGGGTCGCCGTCGTCGACACGGCATAGACGGTGCCCGACGTTCCGAGCGAAAGCGCAAGATCACCGGGACGGAGACCGAGGCCGAGGGCGGCCCCCATGTTGTCGCCGGTGCCGGGGCCGATGGGAATGCCGGCAGGAAGCCCCAGTACGTCGGCTGCCTCCGTGGTGAGCTCGCCTGCTACCTCAGTGGGGCCGAGCACCTCAGGAAGACGATCGAGCCAACCGCTGTCGGCACCGACGGCGGCCGCCAGCAGGTCGGGCTGATAGGTGTTGGTAGCCGGATCGAACCACCCGGTGCCCGACGCGTCGCCCCGGTCGGTGACGTGGCGGCCGGTGAGGCGCCAGGTCAGATAGTCGTGGGGCAACATGATGCGGGCCACCCGGTCGAGTGCGGCCGGCTCGGTGGCTGCCACCCGGGCCAGCTTCGCCACCGTGAACGCAGCCACCGGCACGCTGCCGCAGGCGTCAGCCCACACCTGAGGCGACCGGGTCGTCGTCAGCTCGTCGGCCTGGGGGGCGCTCGTCGTGTCGTTCCAGAGCATCGCCGGGCGTACGGCGGTACCACTGTCGTCGAGCATCACGAGGCCGTGCTGTTGGGCGGCCACGGCCATGGCCACCACGTCGGCCCGATGGGGGCCGATGGCCGTGGTGGCCCCGACCAGCGCCTGCCACCAGGCCTGTGGATCCTGTTCCGAGACCGGTGGTGTGGTGGGAGGGTGCGCGGCCGAGCCGGTGGCCACCACTGCGCCCGTGTCGAGGTCGCGGGCTTCCACCTTGACCGACTGGGTGGATGAGTCGATGCCGAGTACGAGTGCCATCAGTGTGCTCGTTCGATGTGGCGGGCGATGGTGTTTTCGAGGTGTTCTTGGCGGCCGGAGACGGGGGTTGGTTCTGGGTTGGTTGTGGTGTGGGTGGTGAGGGTTTGGATGGTGTGGGTGCCGTTGTGGATGCCGGTGCC
>JBCCFL010000078.1:0-21246 GCA_039029735.1 Actinomycetota bacterium
CACCCGACTTACGAAACCGCCTACGAGCTCTTTACGCCCAATAAATCCGGACAACGCTTGCGCCCTACGTGTTACCGCGGCTGCTGGCACGTAGTTGGCCGGCGCTTCTTCTGCAGGTACCGTCAATTTCGTCCCTGCTGAAAGAGGTTTACAACCCGAGAGCCGTCTTCCCTCACGCGGCGTTGCTGCGTCAGGCTTTCGCCCATTGCGCAAGATTCCCCACTGCTGCCTCCCGTAGGAGTCTGGGCCGTGTCTCAGTCCCAGTGTGGCTATTCGTCCTCTCAGACTAGCTACCCGTCAAAGCCTTGGTGAGCCGTTACCTCACCAACAAGCTGATAGGCCGCGAGACCCTCCCGAAGCGATAAATCTTTCCTCAACTGACCATTCGATCTGAAGAGGGCATCCGGTATTAGCTCAAGTTTCCCTGAGTTATTCCAGACTTCGGGGCAGGTTTCTCACGTGTTACTCACCCGTTCGCCACTCACCCATATGACCCGAAGGTCGGGTTCGTTCGACTTGCATGCATTAGGCACGCCGCCAGCGTTCGTCCTGAGCCAGGATCAAACTCTCCGTTAGAGAATCCAGCAACGCCCGTCTGGTTCCCGACCGGACCCGAAGGTCTGTCGGTACTTCGTGGGACGCTGCCATGATCTTGGTTTTGCCGAGCCCCGAGTGCCTACTCGTGCTCGGCGGCCACGCCGGGGGTTGCCCAACGTGACCAGGAATTTGTGACGGGGCATCGTCGAGGACCTACCATCCAAAGATGGGCGGCCCCGGCATCAACGATGCTCCGCACACGCTGCGTACATTCCTCTCTTCCGTTTTCAAGGAGCTGACGTCCGCAAACACAGGTTCCGGATCACCGGAAGCCACACTCGAGAGCGGGCGAGTGTTTGCGGGGCTCGTGCCTCAGAGCGGTTCCGGCTGCGTCGGACTCACTGGGTGCGAGTCGTGGCTGTAGCCGTGCCGTTGGGGCGAAACACAACGTTAACTGCCCGTGGCGCCTGGTAGCAACCTGGTGTTCCAGGTTTTCGGCGGATTCCCTGACGAATTCAGTGGTTGCCGCCGTTGGTGAGACGACCGTCACCGAAGGTGAGGAGATAGACGGCCTTCTTGCCCTTCCTGACCAGGCAGAACCGGTCGTGGAGCAACACCGATCGGTCGATCGGCGTGGCCTCGTCGAGCTTGGTGTCGTTGAGACTGATACCTCGCTGGCCGAGGAGGCGGTTGGCCTCACTCTTGGAGCTCACGATCGCGGCGTCGGCGAGGAGCGGAACGAGGTTGTCGGGCTCGTCGAGGCGCTCCCGGCCGAACGCGACGGTCGGGATCTCCTCAGCGAGTGCGTCGAGGGTCGGTTCATCGAGCCCACCCACCTCGCCCCCGAAGATGACAGCCGATGCCGCCTCGGCGGCGGTGGCCGCATCGGCGCCGTGCACGATCGCCGTGAGCTCATGCGAGAGGCGACGCTGACCGATCCGTCGGTGCGGGGCCTCAGCGTGCTCGGCCACGACGGCCTCGACCTCGTCAAGATCGAGGAAGGTGAGCTTGGCCAGCAGCGACGAGAGTTCGTCGTCCTCGACCTGCATCCACGACTGGTAGAAGCGGTAGGGCGACATCCGGGCCGGGTTGAGCCAGACGGTCTCCCCACTTGCCGTCTTGCCGTACTTGGTGCCGTCCTTCTGAAGCAGCAGCGGCCACGTGAGGCCGTGCGCCTTGCCTCCGGTCTTGCGGCGGATCAGATCAACCCCGAGCGCGATGTTGCCCCACTGGTCGGAGCCGCCCACCTGGAGCTCGCAGTTCTCGTTCTCGTAGAGCCACAGGAAGTCGTGGGCCTGGAGCAGCATGTAGCTGAATTCGGTGTAGGAGATGCCCTCCTCGCCCGCCATCCGGTTCCTCACCGCCTCCTTGGCCGCCATCTGGTTCACGGTCACGTGCTTGCCGATGTCGCGGAGGAAGTCGAGCAGCGAGCGCGACACCGTCCAGGCCCGGTTGTCGAGCAACTTGGCCGGGTTCTCGGCGTGGTCGAAATCGACGAACTGGCGGAGCGACGGCACGATGCCGGCAAGGTTGGCGGCCAACGCATCGTCGTCGAGGAGATTCCGCTCGTTCGACTTACCCGACGGGTCGCCGATCATGCCCGTGGCCCCGCCTGCCAGTGGGATCGGACAGTGGCCAGCTTCTTGGAAGCGGCGCAGGGTGAGGAGACCGATCAGGTTGCCGACGTGCAGGCTGTCGGCGGTGGGGTCGAAGCCGCAATACACCGTGATCGGCCCATCGGCCAGGCGGTCGCGGAGCAGATCACGATCGGTCGTGTCCTGCACCAGCCCCCGGGCCACCAGGTCGTCGAGCAGCTGCGGATCGGTTCCCATGGCCTCATCGTAGGAGGTGCTTGGGGCACAAGGAGGCGACTTCCTGCGCTGGTTGGCCGCCTCCGACCTGCAGTCGGGCAAACTGGTCTGGTGGTGCCTCTCGACGAGATCGACGACGACCAGCCAGCGGCCCGTTCGGTGATGGGCAACGTGGGCCGCCTGGCCGTGGCCGGCATCGTGATCGCCAGCTTCGCTGTCTGGTTCTACGCCTTCTCCATCCAGATCCTGGATCGCACCGGCCAGCGCGACATCATCCAGGCCGACGTGGTGGAGAACACGGCGTTCCAGGAACGGGCCGAGCAGGCGTGTGCCGCTGCGGTGGCCGACATCGACGCCATGCCCGGCGCACTCGACGCTGCCGACGGGGCCGAGCGGGGTCAGCAGATCCTGGCCTCAACTGCCCGGTACGAGACGATGCTCGATGAGATCGAGCCCCTGGTGTCGGGCACCGAACGCGACCTCACGATCATGAATGGCTGGCTCGGCGAGTGGCGGGTTCTCCTCGACGACCGCTACCGCCACGCCGGTCGGATCACCGAAGACGGGGGCGCCCAGTTCCTCATCACCGACACCGGTGCCACCGAGCGGCTCGACAAGCGGATCACCCGGGTGGCCAACGCCAACCGCATGCCGTCTTGCGCCGCCCCCGGCGACCTGGGGTAGACAGGCCTCACCCGCCGCTGCGGTGATGGCCACCGGCGACGACGCGGCGGGAGGAGACTCCCATGCTCGACGCCCTCGTGGTCGGTGCCGGATTCAGCGGCTTGTACCAGCTCCACCGCCTCCGCCAGGAGGGCTTCGCCGTCCGCCTCGTGGAGGCGGGATCGGGGCTTGGCGGGGTGTGGCAGCAGAACCGCTATCCGGGCGCCCGAGTGGACAGCCACGTGATCAACTACGAGTACTCGCTGCCCGAGATCTGGCGTGACTGGGTGTGGGCGGAGCGGTTCCCTGGCCGCGATGAGCTGGTGGCGTACTTCGAACACGTCGACTCGGTGCTCGACTTGAGCCGCGACATCGACCTCGACACGCGGGTGAAGCGGGCGACATGGCGCCCTGACGCTGGCCAGTGGGAGATCGAGGCGACCAACGACCGCGCCTATGCAGCTCGACACCTCATCATGTGCACCGGGTTCGGATCCAAGCCCTACCTCCCGGATTTCGACGGACTGGACTCGTTCACGGGCGAGGCCCACCACACGGCCCGCTGGCCGGCACACGGCGTGGATCTGGCCGGCAAGAGGGTTGGCGTGATCGGCGTCGGCGCAAGCGGCGTGCAGGTCGTCCAGGAGGCGGCGCCCGTGGCCGAGCACCTGGTTGTGTTCCAGCGCACACCGGTCACGGCGCTCCCGATGCAGCAACGGGCGCTGTCGGCCGACGAGCAAGCGCTGGCCAAGGTCGACTATGCGGAGGTGTTCGCCCGCCGCAATGCGCCACCCGGCACCTTCCACGACCTCAACCGCCTCGAGGTGAGCGCGTTGTCGGTCACACCAGAGCGTCGGGCCGAGGTCTATGACGAGGCGCTCGCCCAGGGCGGGTTCCACTTCTGGGGCGGAACGTTCGTGGACATCCTCTTCGACGAGGAGGCCAACCGTACGGCCTACGAGCATTGGCGGGACCGCACGAGAATCAGGATCGACGATCCGGTCACCGCCGAACTGCTCGCCCCCACCGATCCGCCCTACCCGTTCGGTACCAAGCGCCCGTCACTCGAGCAGGGGTACTACGAGTGCTTCAACCAACCGAACGTGGAACTCGTCGACGTGCGGGCCCATCCGATCGAGACCATCACGGCCGCCGGGGTGCAGACCACCGACCGCCACCACGACCTCGACGTTCTGGTGCTGGCCACCGGATTCGACGCCAACACCGGTGGCCTCACTGCGATCGACATCCGGGGCGATGACGGCCGCACGCTGGCTGATCAGTGGCGCGCCGGCGTCGACACCCATCTCGGGCTCGCCATCCCCGGGTTCACCAACCTGCTGATGCTGTACGGCCCCCAGAGCCCGACGGCGTTCTGCAACGGCCCAGTGTGTGCCGAGGTCCAGGGTGAGTGGGTGGTGTCGCTGCTGGATCACATGCGCCGCAACGATCTCACCCGCCTCACGACCTCCACCGCCGACGCCGAGGCCTGGTCGGCCCACCTGGCTGATCTGGCCGACTCGACGCTCTTCGGCCGTACCGACTCGTGGTACATGGCCGCCAACATCCCCGGGAAGCGACGCCAACTCCTCAACTACCCCAGCACCGACGCCTACTTCACTCGCCTCGAGCAGTGTGAGGCTGACGGCTACGACGGGTTCGAACTCAGCTGAACCTCAGCGGCCACGGCGCGGGCCCGCAGCAGGAGCCTCTGCAACTCAGAGCCCGCCGGTACCGCGGCGTCGTCTGGCTCCATCCACCGAGCGCCCAGTACCTCGTCGTTCGCCACCGGCGCCGGTTCGCCTTCGGTGACGACGAGAAACCGCAGATCGAGGTGGAGATGGTCGGGATCACTGCCACGGGCGGGGATCTCGTGGACGTCCACGTCGATCGCCGGTGTCACCAGACGCAAGTCGTCGAGCCCGGTCTCCTCCCAGGCCTCGCGCCAGGCAACGTGGCCCAGGTTGCCGTCACCGTCGGCATGGCCGCCGGGCTGGAGCCACCGTTCGAGCTTGGCATGGTGGATCAGTAACGTCCGTCCGGTGCCGAGGTCGACGATCGCACCCGACCCGGTGAGGTGCCCGGGTACGCACGATCGATGCAGTGCATCGTCGTGGGCGTCGAGGAACGTCACGATCCGGTCACGGGTGGCCGCCTGATCGGCATCCACCACGGCCGCAGCCAGGAGCTGGCGGCGGGCCTCCTCCCGATCGTCGAGGGCCGCAACCGGGGGCGACGAGGCGGGAGCGATGACGAATGGCGCCGAGGACACGAATCGAGGCTACCGGGGCCCGCTGCGGGGAATCGGTTCGATTCTGCTGGCGACGGCGGCAAGATCGAGGCCATGAGCGAACGCGAGATCTTCTTCGTCACTGGGGTCGGCCGCGGCCTGGGGCGCACCCTGGCCCTTCACCTACTTCAGGCCGGACATCGGGTGTTCGGATCAACAAGGTCGGGCACGTGCGATGTCGAGGTGGAGGGGTGCGTGGCGATGCAACTCGACGACGCGGCGTCGGTGCACGCCGGCGCCACCGAGGTTGCTGAGTTGGTCGACCGGGTGGATGTACTCGTGAACTGCGCCGGCACCGACGCCCGAGCCTTCGGCGCCGCTGACCAACAACGAGGCCCGTTTGATGTCGATGCGGCTAGTTTCAACGCCGTGTTCGCCACGAACGTCACCGGGCCCATGGTGCTCACCACTGCCCTGCTCCCCCAGCTGAGGGCTGGTCGCAACCCGCTCGTACTGAACGTGAGTTCCCAACTCGGCTCCATGGAGGTGGCGGCAACGATCGGCCGCGACACTGCGTACTGCGTGTCGAAGGCGGGGCTGAACATGTTGACGGTGAAGTCGGCGGCGGCGCTGCGGAGCGACGGTGTGGCGGTGGTTGCGTTGCACCCAGGCTGGGTCCAAACCGACATGGGCGGGCCATCAGCGGCGCTCACCGTCGACGAGTCGGCGGGGGCGATCGTGGCCACGATGGCGGGGCTCGGCCCGGCCGACTCCGGTCGGTTCGTGCGCTGGGACGGCACCGATCACCCATGGTGAGGCTGCGAGGTTGCTTGTGACAACCAGTACAGAGATTCAGATCGAGGCCGGCTGGCAGTCCGTCGACCTCCCGAGCCGGGGCCTGACCTGGGCCGTCGACCAACCAGGCCCGGCCCCGGACGCACCAGCGGTGGTGCTCCTGCACGGATTCGGAGCCACCGGGTCGGTCAACTGGGGCTCGATGATCGGCGATCTCGCCGAGCGCTACCGGGTGGTGGCGCTCGATCACCGCGGCCACGGGCGAGGCATCCGGCCCGACGAACCGTTCACGCTCGAAGACTGCGCCGATGACGTGGTGGCCCTGCTCGACGTGCTGCGGATCCGCCGTGCCGTGCTCGTCGGCTACTCGATGGGCGGCGCGATCGCCCAGCTCGCCGCCCACCGCCATCCGAGGCGCATCGCCGGGCTGGTGTTCCTCGCGTCGGCTGCGCGCTTCTCGATCCCGCCGGCATCGGAGCTGCTCACCCTGCTGATCTCGGAGGCCATGTGGTTCAGCGATCGGTTGCCGATCGCCGGCCATTCGATGTCGGCGATCCACGGGGCGGTCCGCAGCCTCGACCGGTTCGACTCGCGCCCGTGGCTCCACGAGGTTGCGGCGCCGGCAACGGTGATCCTCACCACGAAGGACCGGGTGGTTCGTCCGCACCTCCAGGGCGAGCTGGCGGCCATCGTGAGCGAGGGCCGCACGATCGATCTCGCAGCGGGCCACATGGTGCCGCTGGTGGACCGGACGGCGACACTCGACGCACTCCGGCCAGCCTGCGACGAGGTGGCGACCAGAGCCGGGCTGTTCGACTGGGGCTCGGCCCGGGCGGTGCTCCGCCGCTGGCACCGACGGCGCCCGGCTGACGAACGACCGCCTGCGCCGATCGTCACCCCCGATCTGTGGCGCTGACCCCGGCCGCTGACCCACCCTCCTGAGCGACGAGCAACGCCCTCACCAGGAGAAATGCGATCGCGCCGGCCCGTGCGCGACGGACCCCGACGCGCACGGCTGCGCGCGTGCACCACGGCGTCCGAATCGTGCGGCAGGCCCGGTATCGATTTCATGACGATGCAGGATCACGTGTCTCATTGCTTGCACTGGGCTCTGAAATCGGTTTCAATCTGCTGATTCCAGCACCCAGGAGGTCACCCATGAGGCAGCAACGTCGCTGGTCGCTCCTAGCCGTACTACTGGCGCTCGCACTGTTCGCAGCTGCGTGTGGAAGCGACGAGTCATCGACCGACGAGACCGACGAGTCCACCACGGACGAGACATCGGCCGCCGACGACACCACCGAGACCACCGCAGCTGACGACTCAGCCGACGACGCCGAACAGGCAGCTGCCTCAGACGGGGACGACGCCGGTGACGGTCTGCTCGTGGCTTTCATGAGCAACCAGGCGGCGGGCGACCAGGGCCCGGTGGACGGGATGATCGCCGGGCTCGAAGCCTCGGCTGCGGCCAACGGCCACGAGACGCAGGTGGTGGAAGCACTCGATCCCGCTGCGTTCGAAACCCAGCTTCGCACCCTCGCTGATTCGGGCGCCGACATCATCATCACGACGTTCTTCGACCTCGGGGCACTCCTCGAGATCGTCGCTCCCGACTACCCCGACACCACCTTCATCAGCGTGGTTGCAGCCCCATCCGAGCAGCCGAACGTCAACGTGGTGGACTACCAGTTCTTCAAGGGCGCGTTCCTCGCCGGCGTCTACGCCGCCACCCTGAGCGACACCGGCCAGCTCGGCTACGTGGGAGGCGCCCCGCTCCCCTTCGCCTGGGCGGACTTCAACGCCTTCACCGACGGCGCCAGCACCATCAACCCCGACATCGTGACCACGGCCACCTTCGCCGACGGGTTCGAGGACCCGGCCGGTGCCCGTGAGCTGGCCTCCGGGCTGTACGCCGACGGGGCCGACGTCGTGCTGACCGGCGCGGCTGCTGGCGACCTCGGTGTGGTCGAGGCGGCGGTCGAGAACGACGCCATGGTGGTGGTGTCGTCCGATCTCACTGCGCAGGGCCCGAACAACGTGTCGCTGATCGTCAAGCTCGAATGGGCCCAGACC
Source organism: Actinomycetota bacterium (assembly GCA_039029735.1). GTDB lineage: Bacteria > Actinomycetota > Acidimicrobiia > Acidimicrobiales > SZUA-35 > CADEDH01. The sequence continues at coordinate 8,110 of JBCCFL010000078.1, forward strand.
ATCCAGAACGAGATCACCGATGCCATCGCCGGAGAGGGCGGCCGGTACCGGCTGGCTGGCCCCGAGTCGGGCGAGGTTTCGTTCGAGGTACCCCAGACGTTCCTCGACGGCGCCAGCGGTGATCGAGCGGAACGAGCCGAGGCTGTGCTCCCCGAGCTCAACGCCCTCGTCGAGCAACTCGTGGCCGGTGAGCTGGACATCGAGCAGGTCAGCGAAGAACGCTGACCGCCGTGTTCACTCCGGCGAGCCTCGTGTGAGGCCATGACCCTCCCCTCCCCCAACCGGGACGATGCGATCGTCGGCCGCAACGTGAGCGTGCGCTACGGCACGTTCACGGCGGTCGACGACGTGTCGCTCACGCTCGGGGGCGGCCGGATCCACGCCCTTCTCGGCCAGAACGGGGCGGGCAAGACAACCCTCGCTCGGGTGATCGCCGGGCTCCAGGACCGGCTCGCGGGCGAGCTGGTGGTGAACGGCACCGCGCTGGCAAGCGCCGATCGGCGGGCCGCTCGCCGGGCCGGGGTGGAGATGGTGCACCAGCACTCGGCGCTCATCCCCGACCTCACCGTGGCCGAGACTCTCGAGTTGGGGAACCCGGGGCGGCGCCGTCTGCCCTACCGGCGGCGCAACCTCGAGGCCACGTGGAGGCAGCGCCTGCTCGATCAGGACCTCGAGATCGACGTCTCGACCCCGGTTCGTGAGCTGTCGGTCGAGATGCGCCAGTCGGTCGAGATCGCAGCCACCGATCCCGGCCCCGGCGGCGTGCTGATCCTCGACGAGCCGACCGCCTCACTGCCGCCGCAACGCATCGACGCCCTGTTCGACCGGCTCCGACGCATCCGCGACGAGGGACGCACGATCGTAATCGTGCTCCACAAGCTGAGCGAGGTGCGCCGGGTGGCCGACTCGGTGGCCGTGCTGCGCTCCGGCCGCCTGGTGCTGCCGCCGACGGCGGCCAGTGATGTCGGCGACGAGGAGCTGACCAGCCACATCATCGGCGCCAGCGAGCGCGTCGAGACGACCGCGACTCGCGCAGCCGCCACCGAACCTGCCACGACCGAGGTGCGCCGCGACGGATTGACGCTCTCTGGGATCTGCGCCGACGGCGCCGGTGGAGACCGCGCCCTCGACGGCGCCGACCTCGATGTCATGGGCGGAACGATCACCGGGGTGGCCGGCGTGGAGGGGAACGGTCAGCGCACCCTGATCGAAGCCGTGGTTGGCCTCCGCCCTATCACGGCCGGCCGACTCGATCGCAGCGGAGAGGACTGGACTGCGCTGTCCGTCGCCCGACGCCGCGACCAGGGGCTTCGCACGGTGCCCTTCGACCGATTCGACGAGGGATCCGCCGCAACGCTGAGCCTCTGGCTCAACGCCGTGGGCTGGGAGGCTCACCGGCACCGGCGATGGAGGTGGCTCCCCCTGTTGTCGACCAGATCGCTAGAAGCCGAGGCGTCGGTTCGGCTCGCGTCCACCGATGTGGCGTTCCAGCACCTCAGCCAGCCTGCCGGGTCATTGTCGGGTGGCAACCTCCAGCGCCTCATCCTGGGCCGCGAGCTCGACGGAGCAGAGGTGATGGTGGCCGCCCAACCCACCCGAGGTCTCGACATCAACGGTGCCCGCCTCGTCTGGGTGGCCTTGTCCGATCTCGCCCGCTCCGGCGCCGCTGCGCTCGTGGTGTCGTCGGATCTCGACGAGTTGATCGAGCACTGCGACCGGATCGCAGTGATGCGGTCCGGTCAGGTGGTGGCGACCCACGAGCGGCCCTTCGACCGCGAGCACATCGGTCGCGACATGATCGGCGCCTCCTCGTGAGTACGCGGCTCCTGAGCCTCGGGCTCCGGATCACGCCAATCGCCCTCGCCTTCGCCATCGCGGCCGCGGTGTTCGCCCTCGCGGGGTTCGACGTGATCGAGATCCTCGGCGGAACCGTCGAAGGGTCGATCACCGGTCGAGGCAGCGCAGCCAACACCCTGCGCTGGTCGATCCCGCTGATCCTGATCGGCGTCGGCGTGGCGGTCAGCCTCCGCACCGGCGAGTTCAACATCGGGGGTCAGGGGCAGTTCCTGATGGGCCAATGTGCAGCGGTGTGGGTGGGGCTCCAACTCGACATGGCGATGCCGTGGCTGTTCGTCGTCGCCACCTTGCTGGCCGTACTCGCCGGCGCGGTGTGGTCGGCCATCGCTGGGGTGCTCAAGGTCGCGTTCGGTGCCGACGAGGTGATCACCACACTGATGCTGAACTTCGTGGCCCTGCAGTTCGTGCAGTGGGTGACCACCGGCGCTCTCGCCGATCCACTCACCAGTGGCGACGCTGCGTCCACGGCCCGGCTCGCACCCGAGGTGCGGCTGCAGGGGTCGGGCGAGATCTCGGTGGTGCTCGTGACGCTGACCGTGGTGGTGGCGGCGCTCGTGTTGGTGCTGGTGGAGCGCACCTCGCTCGGCGTTGGCTTCAAGATCGTGGGGGCCAACCCCACGGCAGCGGCGTGGCAGGGCCTGCCGGTCACCCGCATCAGGCTCGCCTCCTACGCCGTGTCGGGCGGCTTGGCCGGCCTCGCCGGGGCGGCGGAGGTATTTGGGCCGGCCGGGCGCGTGGTAACCGGCGCCACTCCCACGCTCGGGTTCACTGCTCTCGTCGTGGCCACTGTGGCGTCGCTGGCCATCGTGGGGACCGTCGTGGCCGGCCTGTTCTTCGGCGCATTGCAGGCGGCGATCGTGTATCTGCCGATCGTGTCGGATCTGCCTCCCTCGGGGCTGCGCATCATCGAGGGTCTCGTCGCCCTTCTGATGACGGCCCAGCTCGCCACCGTGATGCGTTCACGGGGCTGGCTGGGAGCCGGCTCGGACCCGGACCCTGGGTCCGCATCCGGCTCCCCGTCGGGCACAGCGGGAGGTGACGCCTGATGGAGGAGTTCATTGCCTCCACCCTCCGGTCGGCCACTCCCTTGGCCCTCGCTGCCTGCGGCGCCCTATTCGCCGTGCGGGCCGGCATCTTCCACCTCGGCATTGAGGGGCTGATGCTGGCCAGCGCGTTCACGGCCGTAGCCGTGGCCCACGAGACGAGTTCGGTGGTGTTGGCCGTGGGGGCGGCGTTAATCGTGTCGGCCGTGCTGTCGCTCCTGTACTGGGGCTTGATGGAGTTCGTGAAGACCGACTCGGTGATCACCGGTCTCGGCCTCACCACACTGAGCCTGGGCGGTACGGCCTTCCTGCTCGACGCGCTGTTCGATCAGCGCGGCCGGCTCGACTCGCCCGTCGGGCTCCCCCGCCCGGTGCAGGGGGCCGACGCCGGCCTCGGCGCATTCGTCACCGAGCTGTCGATCCTGGGGTGGTCGACTCCGATCCTCGTTGCGGTCACCTGGCTCGTCATGCGGCGCACGGGATTCGGCCTGCGGCTCGTTGCCGTTGGCACCTACCCGTACGGCGCCCGGGCTGCTGACGTTTCCGAGGCCAGCGTCCGGCTCGGGGCGATGCTGGCGGCGTCGATCGGCGCATCGCTGGCCGGGGTGGAACTCGCCCTCGGAGGGCTCTCGGGATTCTCCGAGGGAATGACTGCGGGCCGGGGCTACATCGCGCTCGCCGCAGTGCTCCTCGGGTTGATGCGTCCCGTCGGCGTGGCCGGCGCCGCTCTGTTCTTCGGATCGACCGCTGCCATCGGGGTGGTCACCCAGATCCATTCGGCCGACCTGCTCCCGCGGCCGTTCATCCTGATGATCCCCTTTGTCGTTACGATCGTCGCGGTCACGGTGAGCGCGTCGGTGCAACAGCGTGCGAACAGACCGGTCTAGGAGGTTCGGTTGTCGGAGGAAGCAGACGAGCTGTGGCGATCGTTCGTCGAGTCCCGGCTGGATGAGTTCGACCTCGAAGCCGAGCGAGCCGCGGTCGCAGAAGCTGCGCTCGAGAACCCCCGGCGGCTGGGCGTGGTGGACGAGGTGCGAACGATCGCGGAGGTCGACGTGCTCGTGGCTCGGCCCGAGGCGGGGGCCCGTACCGATCTGGTGGTGGTGTGGATCCACGGTGGTGCCTTCACGGTCATGCGGGCCGACAGCTACCGAGCGCTCGCCGGCCATCTCGCCGGAGAGTTGGGGGCTGAGGTGTACGTCCCCGATTTCACCCTCGCCCCAGAGGCCGTGTTCCCCCAGGCCCTCGACGAACTGGAACGTTGCATCGGAGAGATCGTTGGTGACAGCGCCGACCGAGCCGAGGTCCTGGTGGGCGACTCGGCGGGCGCTGCGCTCACGCTCGGTGTGATGAAACGTCGCCGAGCTCGCAACGAGGCGATGCCGCTGCTGGCGGCGCTCCAGTGCCCCTGGCTCGACCTCAGCCTCCAGAGTCCGTCGCTCACCCGCAACGCACCGCTCGACGCGGTGCTCGGCGCAGCCCCCCTGGCCGATCACGTGGCGTGGTACCTCGGGGCCGACACCGGCGCAGAGGATCCGATCGCCTCGCCGCTCCACGGCGACCTCGCTGGCCTCGGGGCGATCGCCATCCAGGCCGCCGAGTACGACGTGCTCGCTGACGACGCCCTGCGGTTCACCCGCAAGGCGCGCGACGCCGGGGTGGCCGTCGACCTGGAGATGGCGGCGGAGATGCCCCACGGGTACCAGTTCTTCGTGGGGATGATCCCGGAGGCCGATGGCGCCCTCGCGGCCCTGGCCCGACGTATCGAGCAGCAACTGTCGGCCCGCCAGGTCGACAGCACCGCCTGAACCTCGGATGGGAATCACGATCTACGACGTGGCCACCGGCGCCAACGTCTCACCCGCAACTGTCTCCCGAGTCCTCGCCGGCGGCAACTCCGTGGCCCCTGCCACCGCCGCCCGAGTGCAGGAGGTCATCGAACGCCTCGGCTACAAGCCCGACCGCGTGGCCCAGTCGCTCCGACGCCAGCGGTCAGGGTCGATCGGGCTGATCCTGCCCATGGAGTCACACCCCTGTGCCGGTGCGATCATCGCCCGCCTGAGCACGCGGCTGTCCGAACGCGACCTCTCGCTCACGATGGTGAACTGTGAGCAGTCGCCGATGGGACCATCGGTCGATCTCCTGCTGGCCCAGCGGGTGGACGGCCTCATCATCGTCAACAATCGTCCCTCGGTCGAGATCCCCACCTCGGCCGCAGCCGAGGTGCCCGTGATCGCCCTCGACAGCGGTGCCGACAACGAGGCCGTCGACCGGGTTCGCATCGACCATGCCGGCGGTGTGGCCCAGGCCGTGCGCTTCCTCGTCCGTGAAGGCGCCGAGCGGCTCGCCTACATCGGCGAGGGGGCGACCTCGGTGATCGGCGCCCAGCAGCTCGACGGGTACGCCTCGGCAACGTCGGAGTTCGAGACGAAGCAGGTGGCACTGCGGCTCGGGCCCCCGACCGCCCAGTTCGCCTGGGCCGAGCTCGAACGACTCCGAGCGGGCGACGAACCACCCGATGCCTACGTGTGTGGGTCCGACACCGTGGCCACTGCGATCAACGGCGCCCTCCCACCGACAGCCGACGACGACCGTGAGCGACCGTTCATCGTCGGGTACGGGGCCCAACCGTGGGTTCCGCTCATGCGGCCGACACTCACCACCGTTCGCCTGCCCATCGAGGATCTCGTTGACGAGGCGCTGCGGGTGATGGACCAGCGCCTGGGTGGGCTGCAGGTCGATCCCATCGACATTGCTCTTCCTCCGCACCTGATTCTCGGCGACACGAGCTGACACCAGGCGCCGCGGCCCTCGTTCAGGGGGTGAGCGACGGGCGGGGGCGGCTCACGTGGGGATTGCCAGCGACGGCGAAGCGCCACGGCCGATCCACGGCCTTGGTGATGCCGACCCGCACCCCGCTGACGACGGCGGCCGCGTCGACCTCGATCCCGGGCGCCAACCGAACAGGGCTCCCCGGATCGAGTAGGGCGCCGTGGGTGTGGTCGCCGGTGATGCCGAGGGCGGCGCAGAGCTTCCCCGGCCCCGAGCCGAGATCGCGTTCGGTGCGCGCCTTCGGCCGGTCGGTCCACATCGCCTCCACCCCGGCCAGCGGTTCGATCGCCCGTACGAGGAGGGCCGAACCCGTGCCCTCGGGTCCACACACCACGTTTGCGCACCAGTGGATGCCGTAGCTGCGGTACACGTACAGCACCCCGGGCGGGCCGAACATCACCCCGGCGCGAGGCGTCGGCCCCCGGTAGGCGTGGCTGGCCGGATCGTCGAGGCCTTCGTAGGCCTCCACCTCCACGATGCGCCCGGCGCGGTCGCCGCACCACAGCTCGGCGCCGAGCAACCGGGGGGCGATCTCGCTCGCCCGGCCCTCCAGCCAGGCGAACGCACTCACGCGACGGGGGACGGGTCGAGGGCCTCCACCCGGGCCCGGTCGGCGTCGAGTTGGGCCCGCAGCTGATTCAGCTGCACCGCCACCGGCTGTGGCCCGGCACCCCCGGGGCTGGTGCGGCGGGCAACCCCGGCTCCGGGCTCGAACACCGGCCGAACGGCCTCGCCGAGCATGGGGTGGGCGGCCGCAACGTCGACCAACGGCGTGCCGCCCTCCACCGATTCCCGAACGAGCGCGCCGACGATCGCATGGGCCTCGCGGAACGGGGTGCCTCCGGCCACCAGGATCTCGGCCAGATCGGTGGCCAGAGGGCCATCCGAGTTGGCCGCGGCCGCCATGGCCTCGACGCGGAACTGCGCCGTGGCGAGGAGGCCACCCATCGCCGCGAGGGCCAGCCGGATCTGGCGCACGGCGTCGAACAGCGGCTCCTTGTCCTCCTGGAGATCGCGGTTGTAGGCCAACGGGAGGCTCTTGAGGGTGGCCAGCAGCCCGGTGAGATTGCCGATCAGCCGCCCGGCCTTGCCCCGGGCCAGTTCGGCGATGTCGGGGTTCTTCTTCTGCGGCATCATCGACGACCCGGTGGAGAATGCGTCGTCGAGGCCGAGGAAGCCGAACTCCTCCGAGGCCCAGAGCACGACCTCCTCCCCGAGGCGCGAGAGGTGGAGGCCCACCATCGTCAGAGCGAACAACGACTCGGCCACGAAGTCACGATCGCTGGTGACGTCGAGCGAGTTGGCGAACACCGAGGCGAATCCGAGGTCGGCCGCGGTGGCTGCAGGCTCCACGGGGAGCGACGTGCCGGCCAGCGCGCCTGCCCCGAGGGGCGACACGTCCAGCCGAGCACGGCAATCGAGCAGGCGGTCCACGTCGCGGGCGAAAGCCCAGGCGTGAGCGGCGAGGTGATGGGCCAACAGCACGGGCTGGGCCCGCTGGAGGTGGGTGTATCCCGGCAGATAGGCCTCGCCGGCCTCGGTGGCCCGGGTGGCCAGTACGTCTTGCAGGGCGATGACGTCGGCGGCCACCTCGGCCAGGGTGTCCTTGGTCCAGAGCCGGAACGCCGTGGCCACCTGGTCGTTGCGGCTCCGGGCCGTGTGCACCTTGGCCCCGGCGTCGCCTGCGAGTTCGGTGACGCGGCGCTCGATCACCGTGTGGATGTCTTCGTCGGTCGCCAGGAACGCCACGTCACCGGCGGCGAGCTCCATGGCGGTCACGTCGAGGGCGGCGAGCACCTCGCCAACCTCGGCGTCGTCCAACAGGCCCACCCGGTGCAGGCCCCGCACGTGGGCCCGCGACCCCTGGATGTCGTGCTGGGCCAGGGTCTGATCGAACGAGAGGCTCTCGGTGTAGGCCATCAGTGCGTCACTGGGGCCCGACTCGAAACGCCCGTGCCAGAGCGTGGCGCCGCCCTCGTCGGCGGCAGCCGAGCCGGCGCCAGCGGCCCCCGTCATTCCTGGGCCCGCTTCGCCGCCAGGGTCCTGAGGCGGAGCGCGTTCAGCTTGATGAAGCCTTCGGCATCGGCCTGGTTGTAGGCGCCACCGTCGTCTTCGAACGTGGCGATGTTCTCGTCGAACAACGAGTCGGGCGAGCGGCGGCCCACCACGTCGACGTTGCCCTTGTAGAGCTTCACCCGCACGGTGCCGTTCACGTGGGCCTGGGTGGCGTCGATCGTCTGCTGCAGCAGGCGCCGTTCCGGGCTCCACCAGTAGCCGTTGTAGACGATGCTGGCATAGCGGGGCATCAGGTCGTCCTTGAGATGGGCCACCTCACGGTCGAGCGTGATCGACTCGATGGCCCGGTGGGCCCGGAGCATGATCGTGCCTCCTGGCGTTTCGTAGGCGCCGCGGCTCTTGATGCCGACGTAGCGGTTCTCCACGATGTCGAGCCGGCCGATGCCGTTCGCCCCACCCACCTCGTTGAGGTGGGTGAGCACCTGAGCCGGGGTCATCTCCGCGCCGTCGATGGCAACGATGTCACCGTTGCGGTACTCGAGTTCGAGGTAGGTGGCTTCGTTGGGCGCCTGCTCGGGGCTGACAGACCAGCGCCACATCTCAGCCGGCGGCTCGGTCCACGGATCCTCCAACGGGCCGCCCTCGTAGGAGATGTGCAACATGTTGGCGTCCATCGAGAACGGCGACTTCGCCCCACGACTCATCTCGATCGGGATGTTGCGCTCAGCGGCGTAGGCGAGCAGCTTCTCCCGGCTGAGCAGGTCCCACTCCCGCCACGGCGCGATCACCGTGATGTCGGGCGCAAGTGCGTAGGCCCCGAGCTCGAACCGCACCTGGTCGTTGCCCTTGCCGGTGGCGCCGTGGCTGATGGCGTCGGCTCCGGTCTCGGCCGCCACCTCGACGAGGCGCTTGGCGATCAGCGGGCGGGCGATGGAGGTGCCGAGCAGGTACTCGCCCTCATAGATCGTGTTGGCCCGGAACATGGGGAACACGAAGTCACGCACGAACTCCTCGCGCACGTCGTCGATGAAGATCGACTGCTCGGGCACGCCCATCTGGAGCGCCTTGGCCCGGGCCGGTTCCAGTTCCTCACCTTGGCCGAGGTCGGCGGTGTAGGTGACCACCTCACAGTCGTAGGTGTCCTGCAACCACTGCAGGATCACGGAGGTGTCGAGGCCTCCGGAGTAGGCCAGGACCACCTTCTTGACCTGTCGCGGGGCGGCGTTGGGGGTGTTCATGGGCGGTTCTTCCTCGTGCTCTCGTGTGGTTCCTACGCTTCGATGCCGGCCAGCGACGCCAGCAGTTCCGCCAGTGCGGCACCCTGGGTTTCGATGGCGATGGCCAACAGGGTGTCATCACCGGCGACGGTTCCCACCAGGTGGGCGACGCTGGCCCGATCCAGGGCTGATGCCACGACGTGGGCCGACCCCGGGGGTGTGCGGAGCACCACGAGGTCACCGGAGCGTTCCACCTCGACCAGCCACTCCCCGAGCACCCTGCGGAGATGGTCCTCGGGCGCCAGCTGGTCGGTGGGCAGCTCGGGGATGGCGTACAGCGACGCCCCGCCCGGCGCCCGCACCTTGATCGCACCGAGCTCTTCGAGATCGCGCGACACCGTGGCTTGCGTGGCGGAGATGCCGATCTCAGCCAGGAGATCGACGAGTTGGGCCTGGCTCGACACTGCCTCCTCGGCGAGGATGCGGGCGATGCGGTGCTGGCGGGGGGCCTTGCTCCCGGCCACCGCTCAGGCGCTCTCGGAGTCGAAGAGCCAGAGCAGGGCACCCCGCACGGCGGTGAGCCGGTTGGCAGCCTGCGGCCACACCCGGCTCGTTGGCCCGTCGATCACGGCCGCCGACACCTCCTCGCCGCGATGGGCGGGGAGGCAATGCATGAACACGGCCGAGCCACCGGCTGCGGTTATGAGGTTCTCGTCGACCGTGAACCCCTCGAACGCCCTCTTGCGCTCCTCGGCCTCGGCCTCCTGCCCCATCGAGGTCCACACGTCGGTGTAGATCACGTCGGCGCCGTCCACGGCCTCGGCCGGGCGATCGGTCATCATCACCTCGATCCCGGCGGCCGCCAGGCGGTCGCGATCGGTGTCGGAGAACGAATAGGCAGCCGGTGCTGCGATCCGCATCTCGCCGCCGAGCATCCCGACGGCGAGCGCCAACGAGCGGGCGACGTTGTTGGCATCGCCCACGTAGGTCACAACGGCGCCCTCCACCGTGCCGCGCTCCTCGATGATCGTGAGCACGTCGGCGATCGCCTGCAACGGGTGAGCGCCATCGGACAGGAGGTTGACGATGGGAGCCACATCGAGTGCGGCCATCCGCTCCAACACGTTGTGATCGTGCACCCGGGCGCAGATGCCGGCGTGGTAGCAGGCGAGCGTGCGAGCCACGTCCTCAGCGGTCTCGCGCCGATCGATGCCGATCTCGTCGCCGGTGATGTAGATCGGGTGGCCACCGAGCTGGACCACGGCCATCTCGGTGGAGTTGCGGGTACGGGCCGACGGCTTGGTGAAGACGCACGCCATGCCCCGCCCAGCCAGCACCTTCGGCACCGCCTCCACGGGCTGGCGGGCCAACTGGCAGATCGTGGCCAGCTCGGCCGGGGTGAGGTCGTCGATCTCGAGGATGTGGCGCACGGCGTCAGCCCTCTCCGGTACTGGCGAGGTCGGCCAGGATCGGACCGAGGATGGCCACGGCCTCGGCGATGTGTTCGTCGCCGATGATCAGCGGCGGTGCCACCCGGATTGCGCTCGGCGTCACGCCGTTGACCACGAGACCGGCATCGAGGCAGCGGGCGGCGGCCTCGCGGGCGTCCACCCCGTCCAGCTCGATGGCGAGCAGGAGACCGTTGCCCCGCACCCCCGACACCTGGGGCAGGGCGGTGACGGCGGCGGCCAGTGCCGATCCGGCCGTGTTGGCCATGGTCGGGGCGTCGATGGCCACCATCGTCTCGATCACGGCCCGGGCCGCGGCTGTTGCGAGCGGCTGACCGCCGTAGGTGGTGGCGTGGTCGCCGGGCTGGAAGGCACTCGCCGCCTCCCGGGTGGCCCAGCAGGCCCCGATCGGTACGCCGTTGCCGAGGGCCTTGGCCATCGTGACCACGTCGGGCTGCACGTCGTAGTGCTGGAAGCCGAACCAGCGGCCAGTGCGGGCCAGGCCGGTCTGCACCTCGTCGACCATGAACAGAATCCCCCGTTCACGACAGATCCGCTGCACGCCCTGGAAGTACTCCATCGTGGCCGGGTTCACGCCGCCTTCACCCTGGATGGGTTCGAGGAACACGGCGGCCACCTGGTCGTCGAGGGCCCTCTCGAGCTCGTCGAGGTCGTTCCACACCACGTGCCGGAACCCCTCGGGGAGCGGTTGGAACGTCTCCCACTTCGCCGGCTGACCGGTGGCGGCGAGGGTGGCCAGGGTGCGGCCGTGGAAGCTCTGGAACGCACACACCACCACGTGACGACCGGGCCCGCCGTTGCGACGGGCAAGCTTGATGGCCGCCTCGTTCGACTCGGCCCCCGAGTTGCAGAAGAACACCTGGCCGCCGGCGGGCGTGCCGTCGCCGATGAGACGGTCGAGTTCTCGGGCCACGGCCCAGTTGTGCTCGGTGGCGTAGAGGTTCGACACGTGGAGCAGCCGCTGCGACTGCTCGGCGAGGGCTTGGGCCACGGCCGGGTGGGCGTGCCCCAGGCTGGTCACGGCGAGCCCCGACAGGAAGTCGAGGTAGCGGGTGCCGTCGCGGTCCCACAGGTAGGGGCCCTCGCCGCGCACGAATTGGATCTTGGGCGGCCCGTAGGTGGGCATCAGCGGGCAGTGATCGAGATCGGCGGGAGCGCCGACCGCATCGATGTGGGAGGTCGTCGTGGTCATGCGGATCCTTCAGCAGTGATGGGAACGGCGGTGATCATGGTTCCGATACCGGCGTCGGTGAACAGTTCGAGTAGCAGCACGTGGGGCACGCGGCCATCCAGCATGTGGGCCGCCTTGGCGCCCGATTCGACCGCGTGGATGCAAGAGCGGATCTTGGGCACCATGCCCCCCGAGATCGTGCCGTCGGCGAGCCATGCCTCGAGCGTGGCGATCGAGGCCCGGTTCACGATCGATGCCGGGTCGTCCACATCGGTGAGCAGACCGGGCACGTCGGTGAGGTACACCACGCGTTCGGCGCCGAGGGCACCGCCCAGGGCTCCGGCCACGGTGTCGGCGTTGATGTTCAGTGCCTGCCCGTTGGTGTTGACCCCGATGGACGACACCACCGGGATCAGGTCCTCGGCGAGAAGCCGCTCGACGATCGACGGGTTCACGGTCACGATGTCGCCGACGAAGCCGAGTTCGGGCCGGCGCATCTCAGCCTCGATGAGGCCACCATCCTCCCCCGACATGCCGACGGCGAAGGCACCGTGCATGTTGATCTCGCCCACGATGTCGCGGCCCACCTTGCCAACGAGCACCATGCGCGCCACGTCGAGCGTCTCGGCGTCGGTCACCCGCAAGCCGTCGACGAACGACGATTCCTTGCCAAGCCGAGCGAGCAGCTCACCGATCTGCGGCCCCCCACCGTGCACGACCACCGGCTTGATGCCGACCGAGCGCAGAAGCACGATGTCCTCGGCAAAGGTGCGGGAGAGGTCGGCGTCGACCATGGCATTGCCGCCGAACTTCACCACGAGTACCCGGCCCCGGAAGCGCTGGATGTAGGGCAGCGCCTCGACGAGGGCCTGCGCCCGGCGCTCTGGCGCATATCCCCTGTCGGTACCAGCGGCGCTCATGACCGATACCCGGCGTTGATGTCGATGTAGCCGTGGGTGAGGTCACAGGTCCACACCGTGGCGTCGCCGGAGCCAACCCCCACATCCACATGGAGCACCACCTCGTCGCCCGTGAGGTGCTCGGTGGCCCGCTCCTCGGAGTAGCCGTCGAGCATCACGCCAGCCTCGGTGACGGGCTCGGGGCCGATCGTGATGGCAAGCCGATCACGATCGGCCTTCTCTCCCGCCTTGCCGACGGCCATCACGATCCGGCCCCAGTTGGCGTCCTCGGCGGCGATCGCCGTCTTCACCAGGGGCGAGTTGGCGATGGCCAGGGCGATCGTCTTGGCTGCCGCGGCGTGCTCGGCGCCGGTCACGTCAACCCGTACGAACTTCGTGGCCCCTTCGCCGTCACGCACGATCTGGTGAGCCAGGTCGAGGTTCACGGCGGCGAGCGCAGCGCACAGCTCGGACCAGCCCGGCGAGTCGGGTCCGGTGATCGGATCGTTGCCGGCCTCGCCGGTGGCGAATGCGAGCACGGTGTCGCTCGTGGAGGTGTCGGAGTCGACGGTGATGCGGTTGTAGCTCGCCTCGACCGCCGGCCCGAGCGCCGCCTGGAGGGCGCCGGCCGAC
>JBCCFL010000079.1:0-19838 GCA_039029735.1 Actinomycetota bacterium
CATCGGCCCAGGGGTGACGTTCCGCGAGTACGCCGAACGGGCGTGGGACGTCCCGGATCGGTTCCACGGCAACCGGTACTACCTGTCGGCCCACGGATGCGGGATGACGGGGGAGTACCCCTACCTGTACCACCGCGCCGACTTCGGCGACGCTGGGTACGACGGTGTGATCGAGCCGGGTATGACCCTGTGCGTCGAGAGTTACCTCGGTGCCGGCAGCGGCGGCGAGGGCGTGAAGCTCGAGCAGCAGGTTCTGGTCACCGACGCCGGCACCGAGGTGTTGAGCACGTTCCCGTTCGAGGGCGAGCTACTGGCCTGACGGCGGGTGTCGGGAGGTGAGGTCGGGCCGAAGCCGCACGTGATTGGACGGGCCTGTTCGGCCCGCCTGATCAGCGGTCGGTCGGGCGAGCGATGGTGGAGAGCACTCGATCGAGTGAGCTCGCCACCTGGAGGCCGGGGCCCAGAGCGTCGCGAACGGCGGCGCTGTTGATCCACGGCCCGGAGGCTGGTGAATGCTGTTTCATGTCTCTACTCTCGGCCTTTCCGAGCATGACATCAACCTCCAGTTTGGCATACTTGTCATCGATATCTGTCATGATCGATTCGGAGCTGAAATCAGCCGATGGCACTACAACTCGACATCGAATCACTGCGCGTGCTCGTTGCCGTCGTCGACCGCGGCGGCATGACCCGGGCGGCCGAGCTGCTCGGGATGAGCCAGTCCGCCGTGAGCTGGAAGATCAAGCGCCTGGAGCAGCGCGTGGGCCGTGATCTGCTGGTCCGCGATGGTCGCTCGTTCCGGCTCTCACACGACGGCGCCGAGCTGATCACCTACGCCCGAAACCTCGTCGACATGCACGATGAGGCGGTGGCGCGCCTGAGCAGCTCCGACCTCACGGGCCGCGTCCGGTTCGGCACGACCGAGGAGGTGAGCGAGTTCTGCATGCGCAACGTGCTCGCCCGCTTCAACCGCACCCACCCCATGGTGAACATCGAGCTCTTCGTCGACCGGGCCAGCCAGCTCGACGATCGCCTCCAGGCAGGGTCACTTGATGTGGCGGTGCTCCAGGTGGGCCCCGAGGAGGTGCGCGCCACCGACACGATGCTGTGGGAGAACGACCTCATGTGGGTGAGCTCGCACGACTGGACCTACGAGACCGGCGAGGTGCCCCTGATCACCTTCGGCGAACACGGTTTCTACCGGCCCCGGGCCGAAGCCGCCCTCGTCGACGCCGGGGTGCCGTACCGGGTTGCGTTCTCCGGGCCGAGCACCTCCAGTGTGCTCTCAGCGGTGGAGTTCGGGCTCGGGGTGGCCGTGATCGGTGATCGGTGGGTGACAGGCGATCTCATCGAGTGGCCCCGAGCCGCCGATCTCGATCCGCTTCCTCCGGCGGCGACCGTGGCCCGCACCGGGCGGCGTACCGACTCTGCCGTGACCCGCGAGCTGATCGACGAAATCGAACAGGAACTCACCGAGCCGATCTGACGTCTCCTGGAGAGGAGCTTCGACGTTCGTCGTAGTATTCGAGTGTGCTCGTCACCCGGTACACGCACTCGTGTGTTCGCCTGGAGGCGGATGACCGCGTGGTGGTGATCGACCCGGGCGCGTGGAGTGAACCGGAGGCCCTGACGGGAGCCGATGCCGTTCTCGTGACCCACGAACACGGCGACCACGTCGATCGGACGCTCCTTGCGCGGTTCTCGGGCGACGTCTACGCCCCGACCGGCGCGAACGACCTCGCTGCGCTCGCTCCGATCCGCCTCGGCGTCGACACCGCGGTGGATCTCGGCGGGGTCACGGTGGAGGCCGTCGGTGGGAGGCACGCCCACGTGGTGGAGGGCCAGCGCGTCTGCGTCAACCTCGGCTACATCGTCGACGGTCTCGTGTACCACCCAGGCGACGCGCTGCACGTTCCGGATCAAGCCATCGACACGCTCTTCGTACCACTGCAGGCGTCGTGGCTGAAGACGGCCGAGGCCATCGACTTCGTTCGAGCGGTTGCGCCGCGCCAGGCCATCGGGATGCACGAAGGTCAGGTCAACGAACGTGGCCTCGCTGCGCTGAACCATTGGTTGAGCACGGCATGCGCTGGTGTCTATCGCTGGCTTGCCCCTGGCGACAGCGTCGAGATCGGTCCTCGGTAGCGTTCTGGGGATGTTCCGACGGGTTGAACGGGTGGGCACGGAACTCACGCCCGATGAGTTCTCGGCGCACCTGGCGCGTTTCGTCGGCCCTCGGCTCCACACGCTGGCCGAGGCGCCGCGCTACCACGGCGAGGTGGCCCCGGATGGATTCACGATTCGTCGTCATGCCCGCAGTACGGCGATCCCGGCCACGGCCACCGGTCGGCTGGTGCACGCTGGCGGTCCGACGACCTACGAGATCCGGATCGGGGGCGGCGAGCGGTTCGTCTGCTACGCCGTGATCGTCATCTTCGTGCTCATCGCCGCCGCCGGTTCGCTGTCGGGTGGCGGACTGGTGCTCGGCCTCGTTCGCGTGGTCGTGCCCGCGCTCATCGCTGCGAGCGTGGCTGTGATCTACCGGGCCGAACTTCGCTCGGTCCACAACGACCTCGTCGACGTCTTCGCGGGGAGACCGCTGCCCGGCCCGACCGTGGGCGACTGACCACCGCCTGCGGCCGCCCGACCCTCTCCGTGAGGCACGCCGCGTGCAAATGTGACACATTCGAGATGCGGTGGACTCTCTCTACTCAGTGAACGAGGCGGCGGCACGGTTCGATGCCTTCGTCCGCGATCGCGGACGGCACCTGACGCGCGCGCTCGTTGCCGCCTACGGGCCGACCGACGGAGCCGAGGCGGCGCAGAGCGCGCTCTGCTACGCCTGGGAACACTGGGCCCGGGTGGAGTCGATGTCGAACCCGTCCGGCTACCTCTACCGCGTGGGGCAGACCGCAGCGCGAGATCTCCGCCGCCAACGCCGCCCGATCGGCCACGGACGCATCGCCGATCTGGCTGCCAGTGGTGACGTGGTATTCGAGCCGGGGCTCGTCGATGCCTTGGTTGCGCTCACCGAGTCGCAGCGCATCGCCGTGGTTCTGGTACACGGGCACGGATACCGCCTCATCGAGGTGGCGGCCGTGCTCGACGTCTCGGTGTCGACCCTCCGCAACCATCTCCGCCGCGGGCTCGACAAGCTGCGCGTCAGTCTGGGAGCCGAACATGTCAACGCCTGATCCAGACCTCGACCGCCAGCTCGCCGCTCTTGCCCGGGCGCTCGATGCCGACACCCCCCTGATCGACGGCGCCGCCGTCCGTCAGCAGGTAAGGCCCTCGTCGCGAGGTTCGCTCGGGGTGCGTGGCCGGTTTCTGGTGGCGATGGCGGCCGTGGTGTTCGCCGTGGCGGCCGCGGGTGCCGTGCTCCAGGTCCAGACGTCGGAGATCACGATGTCGCAACCGAGCGCATCCGGAGGGGATCCGCCGCCGCAGCGCGCCGACCTCGAGACTCCGAAGGAGCTTGGCCCCCGGGACACGTACGAAACGGTCGAGGTCCTTGAGCAATCAGTGTGGACCCGCGTCGAGGCCCAGGAGCCGGAGCCCGATGCCGTGCCAGCTGTGAACGAGGCGGACGGCCTCGATTCCGGCGAGGCCGCGGAGATCGCCGAGGCCGCAGGGACCGCCGAGGCCGCTCCCGATGACACGGGCGTGTCGAGCAGCACGACCACTGCGCCCGCCGTGCTACTGCCGCCAGCCGAGGATCAGGCAACGGTGTACGAGCCGTTCACGTTCGACCCTGGGCTCGGCTTCGCCGAGGAGAACTGGTACGTGTGGGGCGAGACCAACGCGTCGGACGCGAATCCGCTCACCTACCAGGATGCGTCCGGGGCCGAGCTCGTCACCGACGGTGGTGCGATCCGCATGCGAACCCTCGACGATTGGGGCCTTCTGACCCGCCCGCTCGTGGAGCCGCTCGTAGCCGCCGACGGGTACTACGTCAGCTTCCTCCTGCGGATCGTGACCGAGACCGAAGCGGGCGACGCGTTCTGGACCCCCGACGGCCTTTTCGATCGCAATGGGGTGGGATTCCAGTCCAACGGTGTGGTGCAGTTCGTGAACGGGCCTCGCACGGCCGTGCCGATCGAGCCCAAACGCACCTACCTGATCGTGGTGAAGATCCACGCCGACGGCGCTGCACTCTGGGTCGACCCGCTGCTCGGCGAGGAGTCGCCGCCCCTGGTGACCGACTCGATCCCCACCGAGACCGCAACCGAGATGGTCTTCAGCATGAATGGGGCCCATCGCACGGCCTACGTCTTCGACGAGATTCGCGTTGGTCCCACCTTCGCCTCGGTGACGCCCCGCAAGGGGTGACAGTCGAGGTCAGTGCTAGGTCGAGGCCCGCACCACGAGATCGATCGGCACCGTGATGGGGTCGGGTCGGGTGGTGGCCGTCAAGAGTTCCTGCAGGCAGGCCACGGCGGTTTCGCCGAGGCGCTCGTGGTCGAGCTTGATCGTGGTGAGTGCCGGTGGGAGCAGCGTGCCAACGGCGATGTCGTCACAGCCCACCACGGCGATGTCGTCTGGCACGCGGCGATCGGCCTCGCGAAAGGCGGCGAGGGCGCCGATGGCCATCACGTCGTTGTAGGCGAACACGGCGTCGACGTCGGGGTGGGTGTCGAGCAGCGTGCGAGCCGCCTCATAGCCACCCGTTGAGGTGGGATCGGCGGTCACGACCGGGGTGTCGGTGGCGACGAGGGAGCGGAAGTGGTTCTCCCGGCGCCGCCGATGTGGTGGCAGATTCCCGTTGGTGAGCATGGCGAGCCGGCGCCGCCCCCGCGTGCGGAGATGGTCCACGGCAAGCGCCACGCCGTGTTCGAGATCGGACCGCACGCAGCAGATGTTGTCGTGATCGAACTCGGTGTCGACCGCCACGATCGGCAGGCCCAGGCGGGCGAAGTGGATCGGACCGTCGATCGAATGCGATGCCGGAAACAGGATCGCGCCGTCCACGGCCTGCGACATGAGCCGGCCGAGCAGCTCGCTCTCGGTGTCGGCGTCGTTCTCGCTCACGGCGAGGAACACCGACATGCCACGCCGCTGGGCTGCTTGTTGGATGCCGTTGGCCAACTCGGCGAAGAACGGGTCGGCGATGTCGGTGATGATCAGCGCCAGGGTGTTCGACTGGCTGGTGACCAGACTCCGGGCGACGAGATTCGGTCGGTAGTTCAGCTCGGCGATTGCGTCGAGCACCCGCTCGCGGGTGGCGTCGGAGAAGCCGCCCTCGTCGTTGACCACCCGAGACACGGTGCGGGGGGAGACTCCGACAAGGTCAGCGACGTCGTGGAGCGTCGCCTTCTGGGGCCTCTTCGGAGCTGAAGGGTCGTCGGCCATCTGGAGATCAGCCTAGGCGATGGCGTGCCCCAGGCCGGGGTTCAGACGGCTCTGCGTCAACGTTGACGTCCGACGTGGGCGTGGCTACTGTGACCCGGTCGGCGCACGCCGGCCGAGGCGTTCCCAGCTCTGTTCGCTCGGCCCGGTCCGGGCGACGCCGAGGGGGATCCGTCGGACGGCGCTGTGCGGCGTCGTACATTCCAGTACACCCAAATCGGTGATCACTCGACCAAGGAGGCTCGGGCCCATGACCAAGATCACGTTCGTTGGTGCGGGAAGCACTGTGTTCGCCAAGAATCTGCTCGGCGACATTCTTTCCCAGCCGGCGCTCGCCGGTAGCGAGATCTCGTTGTTCGACATCGACTCCGAACGCCTCGCCACCTCCGAGATCGTGGCCAAGAAAACGGCGGCCGCCGTCGGGGCCAACCCGACTATCGAGGCCACCGTGGATCGCCGCCGTGCGCTCGACAACGCTGATCACGTGATCACCATGTTCCAGATCGGCGGGTATGAGCCGAGCACCGTGATCGACTTCGACATCCCGACCCGCTACGGCCTGCGCCAGACGATCGCCGACACCGGTGGAATCGGCGGGATCATGCGGGCGCTGCGCACCGTGCCGGTGCTGCTCGACGTGTGCGCCGACATGGAGGAGCTGTGCGCTGATGCGCACCTCCTGCAGTACGTGAACCCGATGTCGATCAACATGTGGGCCGCAAACCGCGCCTCGTCGGTGAAGGCGGTCGGCCTGTGCCACAGCGTGCAGCACACCGCCGAGCAGCTCGCCGAGGACATCGGCGTGCCGATCGACGAGGTTCGCTACCTCTGCGCCGGCATCAACCACATGGCCTTCTACCTCGATTTCGAGCAGCGAACGCCAGACGGCACCGTCGACCTCTACCCGAAGATCGCCGAGTTCGCCCAGAAGGGGCCCATCCCCGATCGCGGTCACGGCGCACGCTCCGACGGTGGCGTCGTTGGTCTGTCCGATGCCGTTCGCTACGAGATGTTCGAGCGGCTCGGCTACTTCGTCACCGAGTCGAGCGAGCACTTCGCCGAGTACGTGCCGTGGTTCATCAAGTCGGGCCGTGACGATCTCATCGAGCGCTTCGGGATTCCCCTCGACGAGTATCCCCGTCGCTGCGAGTACCAGATCGAGGCCTGGCACGACCTGCGCGCTGAGCTGGAAGATCCCGATGCGGAGCTCGAGGTGACCCCGAGCGTCGAGTACGGCGCCTCGATCGTGCACGCCGTCGAGACCGGTGAACCCACCGTGATCTACGGCAACGTGCCGAACAACGGGGCGATCGACAATCTGCCGGCCGAGTGCATCGTCGAGGTGCCCTGCCTGGTCGACCACAACGGGGTGCAGGCCACCAAGGTGGGCTCGATCCCGCCGCAGCTCGCGGCGCTCATGCAGACCAACATCAACGTGCAGTCGCTGACCGTCGAGGCGCTCATGACGGGCAACCGTGAGCACGTGTACCACGCCGCGATGCTCGACCCTCACACGGCGGCCGAGCTCGACCTCGATCAGATCTGGTCGCTCGTCGACGATCTGATGGATGCCCATGGCGACTACATCCCCAAGCCGCTCCGCTCGTCGGGCTGGGCCCGCGGCTGAGGTCGTTCGCATTGCTGAACTCCCGAGGGGAGTAGCGTTCGGGCGGTGACGCTCGACGAACTGTCAGAACGTGTGGCCACCGGCGAGATCGACACGGTGGTGGTGGCCTTCACCGATCACGTCGGCCGGGCCATGGGCAAGCGGCTCGACGCGGGGTTCTTCCTGGACGAGACCGTGGCCCATGGCACCCACGGCTGCAACTACCTGTTCACGGTCGACATGGACATGGAGCCCGTGCCCGGGTTCCGTTACGCCAACTGGAGTGGCGGCTACGGCGACTTCCATCTGGTGCCCGACCTCGCAACGCTGCGGCGCGCCGCCTGGGCCGATCGCACCGCATTCGTGTTGTGCGATGTGGCCGACGGTGACACCCACGAACTCGTTCCGGTCGCCCCCCGCACGATCCTGCGCCGCCAGATCGATCGGGCCGCGGCGCTCGGCTACGAGGCCAAGGCCGCATCCGAGCTCGAGTACTTCGCCTTCACCGACACCTACCGCGACGCCAACGATCGGAGCTACCACGGGCTGACGACGGCCGGCTGGTACAACGAGGACTACCACCTGCTGCAGGGCTTCCGGGGCGAGCCGTTCAACGGTGCGGCCCGCCGAGCGCTGCGGGATTCGGGCATCCCGGTGGAGAGCACGAAGGGTGAGGCGGCCCGGGGCCAGCACGAGATCAACGTGCGCTACGCCGAGGCCCTGACGATGGCCGACCGCCATGTGGTGCTGAAGCAGGCGCTCAAAGAACTGGCTGACGCCCAGGGAATGAGCATCACCTTCATGGCCAAGCCGGTGGAAGGCGAGTCCGGCAGCAGCTGCCACGTGCATCTCAGCCTCTGGTCTGGTGACGATGCCGTGTTCCCAGGCGGCGGCGCCGATGGCGAGTCGGACGTGTTCCGATGGTTCCTCGGCGGCTGGATGGCGTATCTGCCCGACTTCATGGTGTGCTACGCGCCCACGATCAACGCCTACAAGCGATACCAGGAGGACTCCTGGGCGCCGACGCGCATTGCCTGGGCCCGCGACAACCGCACCGCCGGCTTCCGCGTGGTGGGGAGCGGGCCGAGCCTCCGAATCGAGTGCCGAATCCCAGGCGCCGACGTGAACCCGTACCTCGTCTATGCGGCCGCTCTAGCCAGCGGGCTCACCGGCATCGAGCAGAAGATCGAGCCGCCAGCCCGCTACGACGGTGACCTCTATCGGGCCACCGACCAGCCAGGGGTGCCCACGACGCTCGAGGAGGCAGTCGAACGGTTCACGATCAGCGAGGTGACCCGGGCCTGCTTCGGTGATGACGTGGTGGAGCACTACGCCCACTTCCACCGCAGCGAACTCGCCGCCTGGCGGGCCGCCGTCACCGACTGGGAGCGACGCCGATACTTCGAGCGGATCTGATCATTCGGCGGCGAGGATCGCCTCGGCCACGTATTCGCCAACGATGCGCGAGCCCTCGGGGCTCGGGTGCACCAGATCCTCGTCGTAGGCAGCGGTGTTGGATGCGGTCACCACGTCGGCGGCACTCACGAAGTGGACGCCGTCGATGCCGGCTGCCATGAGTGCGAGGCGGGTCGACTGCTCCTGCAGCTCGTCGCCGCAGTCACCGAAGCCTTCGGCCTCGGCCGGTAGCTCGTAGTAGCCCACGAACATCACCGTGGATCCGTCGGCCACCACGCGGGTCACGAACTCGGGGATGGATCCCGACGTACCGTCGGAGCTGACCATGGCGTCGAGCACCTCGCTGCACTGGCCGCAGCCGCAGCTGTCGTTCACGTCGTTGCCCCCGCCGTCGAGCACCACCCAGTCGAACCCAGTCTGGCCCAAGGCGTCGTACTGGCGTCGGATGTCGAGCCCGTCGTCGGCTGCCTCTTCCGCGCCATCAGGAAGGTCGAAGTGGGCGCCGCTCACCGAGGCGTTGATCACCGGCCGGTCGAGCGTCGCGCCAATCACGTCGGGGATCGATTCGCTGTCGTTCCAGGCGAAGATCGAGTCGCCGAGCGCCACGATCGTTCGGTCGGGAGCCGGCTCGTCGGGTTCGGCCCCAGCGGTCGTGTCGGGCCCTTCGGCTGCTCCGGTGTCGGCCTCGTCCGAGGTTGATCCACAGGCGGCCAGGAGGAGGGCGAGCACGAACGCGAGCGCCAGAACGGCGCGGGTCGGGCGGTGAGACATCGAGAGTCGGGGCCTTTCACGTGGGGACGAGCCTCACCGTACGAGGCCGTTCGTGAGGGTTCTGTGAAGTCGAGTTGGTGCTCAGCCAAGCCGGTCGCTGAGCCACGACTCGGGGAGCGCCGGCCGAGGTCCGAGACTGCCGGTACTCGAACGCGGGCGGAAACGGGCAAAGAGCTCCTGGCGCATGTACGGACGGCGGGCGTTGTCGCCCATGGCCTGGAGGTGGGCCTCGTGGGGCTCATGGCCCACACCACGCCCGATGCGTCGAGGAACTGCCTCTGCACCCTCATCGAGGCTCGCTGCCACGCGATGGCGCGTCGCAGACGACCAGGGGGATCACGCGACGGGCAGCGGCAGGGGCCCTCCGTCGATCGTGGCCTGGGTCGGGGCGAGCGCGGTCACTGCGACGAAGCCGGCGTCGACGATCTGGGCATCGGTGTCGAGCTCGCCGACGGCGGCGAGGTGACGTTGGAAGTCGACGGTGAACCGCCCCGGATCGACCTCGGTGAGGGTTGGCGAATGGAGCCCGTAGGGGATGCGATCGCACAGGGTGGCCTGTCGGTAGCCCCGAAGGTCGGAGGCATCGACATTCGGCGCGTTCGCACTCCAGAGCCCGCCTCGTTCGGCGACGAGGGGGGCGAGCGCCAACGCAGCCTGCGCCGCCGCGCCCCAATGCTGGGTGGAGCCGGTGGTGCGCTGGCTGATGGCCAGCGCCGGGGTGTGGAACACCTGGGCCGTGACACCGGCGCCGATCGTGCCGGAGAAGTGCACGGCGTGGCCGATGTTCCACCCGGGGTTGATGCCCGAGACCACCACGTCGGGCGGGGCACCGAACAGGCCCGAGCACGCGAGCAGCGCGGTGAGCGCCGGTGGGGCATCGAGGTGGTACACGGCGCAGGTGTCGGGAAGCCCGATCGTGGCGGGCGCCTGGGCGTGTACGTCGGGGATGCCGGGGCCGAGGTGGCCGATCGCCGCACCTGCTCCGGAGTACTCGCCCGACGGGGCGAACACGGTCACGTCACCGAGCGCCGTGAGCGCCTGAGCGAGGTGGTGCAGGCCGGGGGAGGAGATGCCGTCGTCGTTGGTCACCAGGATGCGCATGGCCTCCAAGGGTGCCGGTGTTGGCGGCGGCACGCACCGAGTTTCGTCGAGTGGGCCACACCGTGATCGGCAATGGTCGACTGCGGTGGCAGGCTGAAGTCGATGGACCCCCTGCTCACGCCACCTGAATCGACGGGTACGACCCTGCTCACCAACGTGCTGGCTCGCCCGCGTCGGTCGCTGGCCGGCCGGTGGCGGGCCATCCTCGACCCCTACGACACGGGCTATGTGAACATCCTCGGGCGGCGGAATCGCCACGGCTACCACCGTGACGCCTCGCCCACCGGCCCGTCCGACCGGGTGGAGTACGACTTCGACTCGTCGATGGAACTGACGGTGCCGGGTGACTGGAACACCCAGGCCCCAGAGCTGCTCCACTACGAGGGCACCCTCTGGTACCGAACCATGGTGGACCTCGACGAGCCCGAGGTCGCTGGCCAACGGACGTTTCTCACCGTCGGTGCCGCCAACCACACCACCCGGGTGTTCCTCGACGGCGACGAGCTTGCCACCCACGTCGGCGGCTTCGGGCCCTTCGCCGTCGAGCTCACTGGCCGGCTCGGGCCCGGCTCGCATTCGCTCGTGCTCCAGGTCAACAACCGCCGTGAGCCGTTTCGGATCCCGGCGATGCGCACGGACTGGTGGAACTTCGGAGGCATCACCGGGGGAGTCGACCTGGTCTCGGTGCCGGCAACGTTCCTGCGCGACGCCTGGGTGACGATGACAGCCGATGGTTCCGTGGTGGGTGGCGTGACCGTCGAGGCCGATGGGGGCGAGGGGCCGGTGCCTGTGACCCTGACGATCCCGGCGCTCGACCTGACCGTGGAGGCCATCAACGGCCGGATCACAATCGACGCAGCCACGGTGGCCGACCTGGAGCGGTGGCGGCCGGGCGCTCCGGTACTCCACGAGGTTCGCTGGCGCTGCGGCGACGACGAGATCGTGGACGAGGTCGCGTTTCGCACCGTCGAGCGGGTTGGCAACCGCATCCTCGTGAACGGCGAGGCCGTCTACCTTCATGGCATCTCGCTGCACGCCGAGGGTCCGAGTGGTGGTTGCCGCAACCACGGCCCCGATGATGCGGCCGAGCTGCTCGACTGGGTGCAGGACCTCGGTGCCAACTTCGTGCGGCTCGCCCACTACCAGCACGACGAACACCTCGTCCGCGAGGCCGAGCGGCGTGGGCTGCTGATCTGGGTGGAGCTCCCCGTGTACTGGGGAATCGACTTCTCGAACGAACTGGTGGTGGCCAACGCTCGGGCCCAGGCCGACGAGCTGGTGGTGCGTGATCGCGGCCGAGGCGGCGTGATCCTGTGGTCGGTGGCGAACGAGACGCTGCCCGGCGCCGACCGCGACGCATTCCTGTCGAGCCTGGCAGACCGCGTGCGACACCTCGACCCCACCCGGCTCGTCACGGCGGCGCTGTTGACCCTGCCGGGCGACGACCCGCACACCCACATCGACGACCCCCTCGGCGCAATCGTCGACGTGATTGCCGTGAACCAGTACTACGGCTGGTACTACGGCACACGGGCCGAGCTGGCGGGACTGACCTTCGGCTCGGCGTTCGACAAGCCCATCATCTTCAGCGAGCTGGGGGCGGGGGCAAAGGCCGGCCATCACGGGACCGACGACGAGATCTGGACCGAGGAGTTCCAGGCCGGGGTGTACGAGGCCCAGATCGCCATGATTCGGCGGCAGGACGACTGCGTCGGGCTGTCGCCCTGGATCCTCAAGGACTTCCGAACCCCGCTCCGGGTGTTGCCTGGCATCCAGGACGGCTACAACCGGAAAGGTCTCGTGTCGGAGGAGGGCGAACGCAAGCTCGCCTTCGATGTGTTGCGGGCGTACTACATCGAGTGCCAGGAGCAGCCGCCATGGTCGCACTGAAGCTGAAGACCGGGTCGGACGAGCTGGCCCTATTGGAGTTGCCGTGGTCCACGCCTTTGGCCGACTGGCCCGAGGACTGGTCGCTGGCCATCCCCGCCGGGCTCCATCGCCACGTGGTGCGGTTCGTGACCCTCAACGGGGTGACGCTGGCGCTGAAGGAACTGCCGCCGCGCCTGGCCGAGCGAGAGTTCGACCTGCTCGACCGGCTTCGTGAGGAAGCGATGCCATCGGTTCGTCTGGTCGGCATCGTGACCGACCGGGTGGATGCCGAGGGTGAGCCCATGGAGGCGGTGCTGGTCACGCGGCACCTCCGCTACTCGCTCCCGTATCGCCACCTGTTCGCCGAAGACGCCTACGTGACCCTGCGCGACCGGGTGATCGACGCACTGGTGATCCTGCTCGTCCGCATCCACCTGGAAGGCTTCTTCTGGGGGGACTGCTCGCTGAACAATGCGTTGTTCCGACGTGACGCCGGCAGTCTGCAGGCGTATCTCGTCGACACCGAGACGGCCTCCTGGTACGCCACCTTGTCCGACGGTCAGCGCCAGCTCGATCTCGACATCGCCGTCGAGAACGTGCTCGGTGGCCTGTTCGACCTGGAAGCGGAGGGACTACTCGCCGACGACGTCGATCCCGAGAACGTGGCCGACCTCCTGCTCCTGCGCTATCAGGAACTGTGGAGCGAGCTGCGGGGGATCGAAGAAGTCCCAACCGGCGACCTCGGGCGGATCCACCAGCGCTTGGCTCGGCTCAACGCGTTGGGGTTCGACACCGAGGAGTACGAGCTCCACCAGCGCGACGGCATCGCCCGCTTCCGGCCAACGATCGTGGAGGAAGGGCATCATCGCCGCCTCCTGCAGCGGCTCACCGGTATCGAGGCGCAGGAGAATCAGGCCCGTCGCCTGCTGAGCGCCTTGCGGGGCTATGCGGCGTGGTTGTCGCAGTCGGAGGGGGCCGTGCTCCCCGACGCAGTGGCGGCGTACCGCTGGCTCACCGAGCGGTGGACGCCAACGCTCGAACGACTGCCCACCGAGGTGCGTGGTCGCCTGGAGGACGCCGAGGTCTATCACCAGATCCTCGAGCACAACTGGTACCTGAATGAGCGCCTGGGGGTGGAGCAGCCGCTCGAACACGCCGTGCAGGACTACATCGACAACGTGCTGGTCAACGCCAGCGACGAGCGCACCGTGCTGCCGTAGCGAACCGAACGCGGCTGATCAGGGCCGGGGGACGAAGCGCGGAGTGGACGCGGCGTAGGCCGCGTAGCCCTCGTAGCGCTCGGCGAGCCGTTGCTCCTCCCAGGTGGCCTTCACCACGAAGAACACCACGGTGGTCACGGCGACCGCCAACGTGATCAGGCTGCCCGAGCGGATGGTGAGCCCCACCACCGCCAACAGCACGCCGCTGTAGATCGGATGGCGCACGTATCGGTACAGACCGTGGGTGATGAGCTCGCCGTCTCGGGTCGGCACCGGCGTGGCCGTGAGAGCCCGACCAAGACGGAGCGAGGCGGCGGCCACGAGCACCACCCCGAGCACGAGGGCGATCGCCCCCAACGTGTCAACCGCCGCTGGCGTCGGCCAGTCGTCGCGGCCGGGGAGCAGGATCAGTAGACCCAGCAGTACCGCCTGAACGCCGACGAACACCCATCCGACCACGCCTCGCCGATCCATGGCCTCATGGTGCCACGGCGGCCGCTCAGTCGCGCCGTCGGCCCCCTGGGCCGTGGATCTCGTCGAAGAGCATGTTGCCGATCACCAGCCCGAGCAGAACGGCGATGGTGTAGAGAACGGCTGCGAGCACCATGCAGGTCCCATCGGCGTCGGCGGCGCTCGCGTGAGGCGCCGAGGCGGTGTGCCTCAAGCCGTCGAACCTGGGTGGGCTGTCCAAGGCCCCTGCGGTGGCGCTAGCTCGGGGCCGGCTGGAGGTACGACTCGTCGAGCTCGGTCATCGATGCCGCCCCCACGAGTTTCATCGTGCGGTCGACCTCGGAGGTGAGCATGGTGAGCGCCGCGTCCACCCCGGGTTCGCCGGCGGCACCGAGGCCGTAGAGGTAGGCCCGGCCTCCCATGCACGCGGTTGCCCCCTGCGCCATGGCCTTCACGATGTCGGCCCCGCGCCGCACTCCACCGTCGACGAGCACCTCGATGCTGTCACCGACCCGGTCGCGCACGGGCACGAGCAGATCGAACGGCGACGGTGAGGCATCGAGCTGACGGCCGCCGTGGTTGGAAAGGGCGATCGCATCCATGCCGATCTCGGCCGCGATTGAGGCGTCGTCGACGTCCTGGATGCCCTTGATCACGATCGGGCCATCCCACACGTTGCGGAACCACTCCATGTCGGCCCACGACAGCGACGGATCGAGCTGCTCGTCGACGTAGGCGCCGAGGGCCACCGCTTCGGTGCCGTCGGCTCCCCGACCGGCCAGGTTGGCGAACAGGATCGGGTCGGCCTGCACGAAGTCCAGCGTCCACCCCGGGTGCATCATGCCGTCGACGATGGTGTCGAGCCCGATCTTCGGCGGCATCGTGAAGCCGCGGCGAACGTCGCGCTCACGCCGCCCCAGCGTTGCGAAGTCGACCGTGATGACGATCGCCTCGAACCCTGCGCTCTGGGCTCGGCCCACCATCTCCTTCACGAGGCCACGGTCCTTCCAGACATAGACCTGGAACCACTTCGGGCCGTCGCTGACCGCGGCCACCTCCTCGATCGATCGGGTGCCGAGGGTGGACAGGGTGTAGGGGAGACCGGCCCGGGCGGCGGCCCGGGCCACCGACAGCTCACCCTGAGAATCGGCGATTCGGGAGAATCCGGTGGGCGACAACACGAACGGGAACGGGATGCGGCGACCGAGCACGGTGGCCGAGTAGTCGACCTGCGACATGTCACGCAGCACGCGGGGCCTGAAGTCGACGGCGCCGAATGCGTTCTGAGACCGGGCCAGGGCCCGCTCGTCCTCGGCAGCGCCGTCGATGTAGTCGAACACACCGCCAGGAAGGCGTCGCTTGGCCATGGCCCGCAGATCGTCCACGTTGGCCGCCCGTTGCAGCCGTGATGCGGCGGTTGGTAGCGACGGCGAGCGGAACCGGATGGTGGACCGCAGGTTCTCGAACATGACACCTCGCCTCGTCGTCGGGAACCAGGGCCGAGACCCTGGCGCAGAGCCTGATTCTACTGACCGCCCTCGCGCCGGCCCAGCCTGGACCGGGTGGGTCTCGGGAGGCCCGGCGGGGGCGGCGGGCGCTCAAATCGTGTCATGCTCGTCTTCGCCAAGGCGCCGAGCCACCTCACGCGAGGTGCGATGCGAGCTTCGGGCCACGCCCGAGATCGCGGCGAGGAAGGCGTCGCGGTCGAGGCTGCGCGTCCGAAGGCCAGCCGCCCCAGCTCGCACGGTGGCCATGCGGGGCTGATCACGGAGCAGGGCGATCTCACCGAAGTAGCCGCCGACATCGGTCTCCACTTCGCCGTCGGGCAGCTCAACGAGCGCTGATCCGTCCACCACAACGTGGAGACGGTCCCCGGTGTCGCCCTCGAGGAACACGATCTCACCGGGCGCCATCTGATGCTCGTCCATCCCCACCAGGAGCTGTTCCACCTGGAACGCCGGGAGCGGGGCGAAGATCGGCGAGGTCCGCAGCAACGCCAACAAGTTCGTATCGACCTCGGGCCGAGCGTGATCGATCTCTCTGAGCTGGCGGAACTGCACGATCAGCAGACACGGCAGGACCGCTCCGAACGCGATGAGGGCGACGTCGAGCCCGACCGAGCCCGCCGCAAGGGAGAACACGAGGCTGCCGATCGCCAGCGCTGCCATGTTGAGCCCCTCGAGCAGCCCGAACACCTGGGCGAGGTCGTCCTCCGCCGACAGGCCCTGCAACAGGGTGCGGCCCGCGACCTCCATCACGGGCCGCCCCAAACCAGTGAGCGCCAGGAGCGCCAACACGAGCACGAGCGATTCCGCGGCCGACACCGCCATGATCGGCACGGCCACCGAGAGAAGGGCCAGGGCCAACGGGATGGTGAGCCGGCGCAGTCCGACCAGCAGGAACGAGAGCACGGCCCCGATCACACCCCCGATGCCGATCGCGCTTCCAAGGAGGGCGGCGGTGGCCTCGGACTGGCCGAGCTGATCGACTGCAATGGCGGCCAGCGCGACGCTCAGCGCGCCGAAGATGAACAGGCCCGCTGCGATCATCGTGACAATGAGGCGCACATCTGCTCGGGATCGGAGAGCGCGCACCCCACCGGCCATCTCACGCCACGCCGACGCGGTGACCACGAGCCCGTCGTCGTCCCGAGAGGTGCGGACCAGCGCCGCCGACACGGTGGCAACGGCCATGAGTATGCCGGCTGCAGCGAACGCCACCGCCGGAGAAGTGCTGAACAACAACGACGCGGCCGCCGCCGGTCCGAGGAACGAGCCAAGGGTCTCGATCAGGCCGGCCGTGGCGTTGGCGGCGGCCAACTCGCTCGGATGCGACACCACCGACGGCAGCATCGACAACAACGTTGGACGCGACGGCAGCTGCGCTGCGGTGAGGACGGCAACGCCGATGTAGGTGACGATCGCTGGCGCGTCCATCCAGATCGTCGCGGCCGTCACGCCGCAGGCGAGTGCCTGGATGGCGTAGCCGAGCCCCAGCGCCCGGCTCGGGTCGAGGCGACCGGCCGCTACCGACAGCAGCGGAGCAGCGAGTGCGGCTGGGAGCAGCACGCCGAAGGCCACCAGCCCTGCTTCGATCACCCCACCCTGGCTGAAGGCGTAGACGAGGGCGGCGAGCCACGCCCCGTGGAGCACGATCGCGTAGGCGCAGTAACCGAGTTCGGCGGCGAGAACGTTTCGGTTCGCCAGCGCGCCCCGAGCGGCGATGAGCGCGCTCATCGGGCTCCGGCGCGCTGCAACGGGAGCGTGGTTGGCAGGGGCGTGGTGTGACTCGTGTCGCACATGCGGCACAGATGATGGAGCCTCATACCAACCCGAGGCAAGCCTCGGCTCGCAGATACGTCATCATGGCCGCGGCGCCCCAGGAGCCGACGAGGGAATCGAGGGCCTCTCCTGCGATCGATGGCCGCCCCAAACCGGTGGTGCACGAGGTCGGTCCTCGCGCCATCATGGCTTCATGACCCTCACCGATCTGGCCGTCCGGGACGGCATCCTCACCCCGGAGCGAGCCGAACTCGTCGAGCGCATGCGTGCGCTCGGCCCTGCGATCGCAGCCCGATCGGCCGACTACGACCGCCAGGCCAGCTTTCCCTCGGCCAACTGGGAGGACTTCGCCGATGCCGGTCTGCTCGGCATCTGTGTTCCCCGGTCGGCCGGCGGTCTCGGCGGTGATTTCGTCGGCTACGCCCTCGTGGCCGAGGAACTGGGCCGCCACTGCGGTGCCACCGCCCTCACCTTCAACATGCACGTTGCCACCACCCTCCTGGTGGGCCAGATCGCCGACGACCTCGACTTCGACTCCGACGAGCGAGCGCTGCTCGAACAGCGACGCACGGCGCTGTGGGCCGGCATCATCGAGGACGGCACCATCCACAGTCAGCCGTTCTCCGAGGGCCTCGCCCCAGGGGCGACGGCCGGGATCGGTACGACCGCCCAGCCGACCGACGGCGGTTACCTCGTGACCGGCCGCAAGATCTTCGCCTCGCTCAGCGGCGCGGCGAACGTGCACAACGTGGTCTGTCTCGCCGACGGTGACCCTCGGGTGCGCTTGATGGGCGTGCCCGCCGACGCAGAGGGCGTGCGGATCGAGGGCACCTGGGATCCCGTTGGGATGCGGGCGACCGACTCCCGCAACCTCATCCTCGACGCCGCGATGGTGCCCGAGGGCAACGAATGGCTCCCTCCTGGTGCCTTCGAGCAGGCCGCACGACGGTGGCCCTACTTCTACATGACGCTGTCGTTCGCCTACCTCGGGCTGATGGGGGCGATCATGGACGCCACGTCGAGCTACCTCATCGGCGACGGGTCGGACGGAGCCCGCCGGAACCATCCGATCAAGCAGCAGGGCTGGGCGCAGATGCACCTCGCCTACGAGACAGCCCAGGCCCTCTGCTACCGGGTGCTCGGCGAGGCCGGGCCCGACCCCGACGCAGCTCAGATGCGGCGGGCCTGGGCGTCCACCATCACCACCATGGAGACGGCGCCCGAGCTGGCGTCCACTGCGCTCCGGGTGTGTGGCGGCCGGTCGCTCCTGCGGCCCTCGCCGTTGGAGCAGTACTACCGCGACGCCCGGTGCGGGGCCACGATGTTGCCGTGGAGCGTCGAGGTGTGTCTGGATCGACTGGGCCGGGCCGACCTGTTTCCCGAGCGCAACCACGAACTCAACGCTGACATCCGCAAATGAACGTCGCCGAGCGGCGATCAGTAGGTGAACATCCGGTAAACAAGGTCGCCAGCTGAATCCAATCCGGCGAGCCTGTGCGAATGTCGAATCGGGGCTGATCCCGAGGAGAGCGCGAGGTGGGCGACGAAATGTTCGAGCGGGGGGATTTGCTGTCTTTTGCGGGCGCTCCCGTCGACGCGGCCCTGTTCCAGCCCTACGTCCCCTCGACCGACCTCATCGAACAGCCGAGTTCGCTCCGGGATCGGTTCCGCACCAACGGGTACGTGTTCCTGCCCGGACTGCTCGATGCCGAACTGGTGCTCGCCGCCCGCCGTGAGCTGCTCCTGCAGTACGCCGTCGTCGGCGAGATCGACGACTCAGAACCGCTGATGAACGGCGTTGCCGGAGACCGGGCTGGCCTCGCCACGGCCAACATGCGGGCCTTCACCGAGGCCATGCGTACCGGCGCTCGCTACGAGGCCGTGATCCTCGCACCCACCCTGCTCGACGTGGTGCGGTCGCTGCTCGACGGCCCGGTTCGCCCCTACGACTTCCGGTGGCCGCGCCTCGCTCGCCCCGACGAGGGCTGCGGGCTCCACTGCGACGGCCCCTACATGAGCCGCGGTACCGATCGCCACCTCTCGATCTGGATCCCATTCGGGGCAGTTGCGCCGCACGAAGGCGGGTTGATCCTCCTCGGCGGTAGCCACCGCAATGATGAGCTGGCCGCCGGCTACCTCACGATGGACGCCGACACCGACGGGCTCGTGTGGCTCGATGACGACCTCGGCGCCGTTGCCGCCCGCTACGGCGAGCAATGGCTCACGTCAGCGTACGAGCCCGGTGATGTGCTC
The DNA here is from genome assembly GCA_039029735.1 of Actinomycetota bacterium. Classification (GTDB taxonomy): domain Bacteria; phylum Actinomycetota; class Acidimicrobiia; order Acidimicrobiales; family SZUA-35; genus CADEDH01. The sequence continues at coordinate 19,314 of JBCCFL010000079.1, forward strand.
GTATTCTCCATGTCGATGCTGCACGGTGCGCTCGACAACCGATCTCCCGAGCGCCGGTGCCGGCTGTCGACCGACAGCCGCTACCTGGTGGCTGGAGAGTTGCCCGACCCTCGATGGAACGGCGACGACATAAATCCCCACGGCCCGGGCCGAGTGTTCTACCCCGGCCTTGGGGCATGGCGGAACAAAGACTTCCAAGACGAATGGAAATACGTTGATGATCAAGGACGACTTCAACTCAGAAACACCGCCGACGCCACCTGATGGGCGGCGCCGCAGTCGTAGCCCCCTGACGTGGGCCCGAATCGCCGTTGCCGCGCTCACGGTCGGTCTGATGGTGGTGTCGTGGCAGTCACCGGCGTCTGCGCACCGAGGTGAGGAGTCGTACCTGTACCTCAACGTCGCGGCCGAGGATCTCGACGGCGAGGTGCACCTGCCATACGCCGACATCCGCGAAGTGTTCGGGCTCACCCTCGACCAGGACGATCCCGAGGCCATCCGGTCCGAGATCGACGCCAATCTGGC
>JBCCFL010000080.1:0-17030 GCA_039029735.1 Actinomycetota bacterium
GTGCGAGCAGCGGCGCATCAGGCCGAGTGCTGCTCGTCGACGATCAAGAGATCGTGCGGATCGGGATCGCCCGGGTGCTGACGCTCGCTGGATTCACGGTGGCTCGCGAGTGCACCGATGGTGACCAGGTGCTGGCGGCGCTCGAACAGGTGGATGTCGATGTCGTGCTCCTCGATGTGCGGATGCCAGGGCGGAACGGCCTGCAGGTCCTCGACGACCTGGCAGGGAGCGGCCGGGCAGAGCCGGTGCTCGTGCTCACGACCTTCGATGACGACGAGGCCGTCTGGGGAGCGCTCGATCGTGGCGCGGCGGGCTTTGCGCTGAAGTCGGCGTCGACCGAGGAGATCGTGCTGGCGACCCAATCGGTGATCGACGGACGGGGATGGCTCGACCCTCGGATCGCCGATCGGGTGATGAGAGCAGCTCGCCCCTCAATGGTGAGCCGTGAGCACGCCAGGCTTCTCGACCACCTCACGCCACGTGAGCGCGACATTCTCACCCGCATCGCCCGCGGCGCGATCAACGCTGAGATCGCAGCGGAGCTGTACCTCGCCGAGACCACGGTCAAGTCACACATCACGTCGCTGTTCGCCAAGATCGGGGCGCGCGATCGGGCCGCCGCGATCGTGTTTGCGTTCGAGAGCGGCGTCGCAGGAGAACACCGGCGCCCCTAGGACTGCTGGTCGACGCCGATCTCGGCGCAGCGCACCTAGAGTCCCGATGGTGGTCGATTCATGGAATGACTCCACTGTGTCCAGCTGGTGGCAGCGGGAGTTCACCGACGGCGTCGATCCCGAGTACACCGAGCAGATCGTTCCGATCATCGCCGACGCCATGGCCGGGCGCGAGCGTGTGCTCGACATCGGAACAGGGGAAGGCCAGATCGCTCGGGTACTCCAGGCGGCCGGCGCCGACGTGGTCGGCGTCGACCCGAGTGCGGCCCAGATCGACGAGGCCCACCGTCGGGGCGGCGGCCCGGCCTATGCCCGATCAGGGGCAAGCGGCCTGCCCTTCGCCGACGGCTCCTTCGACGGCGCCGTGGCCTGTCTGGTGTTCGAACACATCGCTGCGCTCGACGACGCCATCGCCGAGGTGGCTCGGGTACTGGTCCCCGGCGGCCGGTTCCTGTTCCTGTTGAATCACCCCCTGTTACAGACGCCGGGTAGTGGTTGGATCGACGATCAGATCATCGAGCCGCCCGAGCAGTACTGGCGCATCGGCCCGTACCTGCCGGAGGCCGTAACCGTCGAGGAGGTGCAGAAGGACGTGCACATCACCTTCCACCACCGGCCACTGTCGCGCTATCTCAATGCGCTGATCGCCGCTGGGTTGCACCTGGAGTCGATGCTGGAACCTGAGCCACCCCCGGGGTTCCTGGACCAGGCGTCGCACTACCGCGACGCTGCCACCGTGCCCCGACTGCTCGTTCTGTCGCTCGTGCGTCGGTGACCGGTCGGGGCGCCGGTGCGGTCGACAGCCTGACTCGAACTGTTCATGGGTCGTTCGCCCAATGGTTCGGACACGTCAGGACCGCTGTGTGAAACTGGCGCGGTGTCGAGCGTCGTTGTCGTGACTGGGCTGTCGGGGGCCGGACGGTCGGTGGCAGCCGGATCACTGGAGGACCTCGGTTGGTTCGTGATCGACAACCTGCCAGCTGAGCTCGTGCCCAAGGTGGGTGAGCTGGCATCGTCGGCCAGCGGTGACTTCGAGCGGGTGGCGTTGATCATGAAGGGCCACGAGGAGCCCGTGGATCAGATCAGGGCGCTGCGGCTCCACGCCGACGCAGTCACGGTCGTCTTCCTCGAAGCCAGCACGGACGTGCTGGTCAACCGGTACGAGGCCACCCGCCGACGCCACCCCATGGCCGAGGGACGCAGCCTGGTCGAGGCGATCGAGCACGAGCGGCGCTACCTCGAACCCACACGACAGCTCGCCGACGTGGCGATCGACACCTCGGCGCTGAACCCGCACCAACTTCGCGAGCGCCTCGGCAACCTCTTCGACGACCGCGACGCCCAGGACTCGATGCGCATCGTGTTGTCGTCGTTCGGGTTCAAGCACGGGCTGCCTCTTGACGCCGATGTGGTGTGGGACTGCCGCTTCCTGCCCAATCCCCACTGGGAGCCCGACCTGCGCCCGCTCAGCGGCATGGATCCCGAGATCCAGACCTACGTGCTCGACCGCGAGGTGACAGCTGAGTTCATCGATCAGCTGACCGGTATTCTCGACACACTGCTTCCGGCCTACGACAGCGAAGGGAAGTCGCATCTCTCAATCGCCTTCGGGTGCACGGGCGGCCGCCACCGATCGGTCGCCGTTGCCGAGGAGGTGGCACGCCGGCTCTCCGACAAGGGGTGGCGGCCGAGGATCAGCCATCGAGATGTCCACCGAGAGTCACCCTCGACCACGAGCCAGAGCTGACCACGACGGCCCAGCCGTGGTGGCGCTCGGTGGCGGTCACGGGCTCGCCGCCACCCTCCGGGCGGCGAGGAGCTACGCCGGCCCGCTGACGGGGATCGTCTCAGTCGGCGACGATGGCGGGTCGAGCGGCCGGCTGAGAGCCGAGTTCGGGATCGCGCCGCCAGGCGACATCCGCCGCTGTATCTCGGCACTGGCCACCACCGACTCACTGCTCGCTCGCAGTCTCGAGTATCGCTTCGACGGCGGCGCCCTCACCGGCCACCCGATCGGGAACCTCCTTCTCGCCGGATTCGCCGTTGCTGGTGGCGACTTCCAAGATGCCATCGACGAACTCTGCCGGCTCGTTGGCGCCGCGGGCTCGCTCTACCCGGCGGCGACGGTGCCGATCCGCCTGCTCGCCGATTCCGACCAGGGCACGATCACCGGAGAGGTGACGATTGGGCGGGCGAGCGGCATCCACAACCTTCGCTTCGACCCGCCCGAGCCACCAACGGCCGAAGCGGCGGCCAAGGCGGTCGAGCAGGCCGACCAGGTACTCGTCGGGCCTGGCTCGTTGTTCACCAGCGTGCTGGCCTCAGCCGTCGTGCCCGGTGTCCGCCACGCTCTCACCGAATCCGGCGGGCAGCGGGTATTCGTGGCCAATGTGGCGAACGAGAAGGGCATCGCCCATGGTTTCGGCCTCGCCGAGCACGTGCAGACGCTGGCCGACCACGGCGTACCGATCGATCTGGTGGTCGCCGACGCGCAGAGCCCCCGCGTTGGTGTGCCGGGCGTGGAGGTCCGGTGGTTCGACGTTGCCGCCGACGACGGGTGGGGTCACGATCCGGCGAAGCTCGGCCCGGTGCTGCACGGTCTGTTGACCGAGCGCTGAGCGCCGCCGCAACCGATTCCCAGCCGGGTGTCGTTCCGTCCCCGGATTTGGTGGTGGAGATCGGTATGGTCGGTGCGAACGCGCCAACTACGGGAAAGGGTCGGAACGACCAATGGCAGTACGCGTAGGTATCAACGGATTCGGTCGGATCGGCCGCAACTTCTTCCGGGCCGCCAAGCAGCTCGGTGCCGACATCGACTTCGTCGCCGTCAACGACCTCGGTGCGGTTGACACGATGGCCCACCTCCTTAAGTACGACTCGGTGCTCGGCATCCTGCCCAACGAGATCAAGCCCGTCGACGGGGGGATCCAGGTCGACGGTGACGTGCTGCAGGTGCTGTCGGAGCGCGACCCTGACAAGCTGCCTTGGGGCGAGCTCGGCGTCGACGTGGTGGTGGAGTCCACCGGCGTGTTCACCAAGCGCGAGGCTGCCGCCCGCCACCTCGAGGGTGGCGCCCCGTTCGTCATCGTCTCGGCCCCCGCTGGCGGCGCAGATGCCACCTTCGTGGTCGGTGTCAACGAGGACACCTTCGACGCCGCCACCCACAAAGTGGTGTCGAACGCGTCGTGCACCACGAACTGCTTCGTGCCCATGGTGAAGGTGCTCGACGATTCGTTCGGCGTGCAGCAGGGCCTCATGACCACCGTGCACGCCTACACCGGCGACCAGGCTCTGGTGGACGGGCCGCACTCGGATCTGCGCCGGGCTCGTGGCGCTGCAATCAACATCATCCCCACCTCCACCGGCGCAGCTCGGGCCACCGGCCTCGTGCTGCAGTCGATGCAGGGCAAGCTCGACGGCACCGCGCTGCGCGTGCCGGTGCCCACCGGTTCGCTCACCGACTTCACCGCCGTGGTCGACGGTGAGCCATCCGTCGACGAGGTGAACCAGGCCTTCGCCGCCGCTGCTGGCAGCGGCCGTCTTGCTCCGGTGCTCGACTACACCGAGGCGCCGATCGTGTCGAGCGACATCGTCACCTCGCCGGCGAGCTGCACCTTCGACGCCGGGCTCACGATGGTGCAGGGCTCGCTCGTGAAGATCGCCGGTTGGTACGACAACGAGTGGGGCTACTCGAACCGCCTCGTCGACCTGTCGATGCTGATCGGCGCTGCCAACCAGCAATGATCCACGGCGTACCCGAACTCGAGGATCTCGGCGAGGTCGAAGGCAAGTCCGTTCTCGTCCGCACCGACTTCAACGTGCCGCTCGACGGTGAGCGCATCACCGACGATCTCAGGATCCGGGCGGCGTTGCCCACCCTGAAGTGGCTCACCGAGCGGGGAGCGAAGGTCACGGCCTGCTCTCATCTCGGTCGGCCCAAGGGGTCGCCCAACCCTGCCTACTCGCTCGACCCGGTCCGGGCTCGGCTCGCCCAGCTCGTCCCGGAGGTCACGCTGGCGGAGAACCTCCGGTTCGACCCGGGGGAAGAGGCCAACGATCCGGCGTTCGTGCAGCAGCTGGTGGCCGGCCACGATCTCTATGTGAACGACGCCTTCGGTGCCTCGCACCGGGCCCACGCATCCATCGTGGGCCCGCCAGCGCTGGTGCCGTCGGCCGCTGGCCGGCTTCTCGCCCAAGAGGTCGACGTGTTGCTCGGCCTCCGGTCATCCCCACGGCGGCCCTTCGTGGCCGTGATGGGCGGAGCCAAGGTGTCCGACAAGCTCAGTGTCATCGAGGCGCTGCTCGGCGTGGTCGACGGGTTGATCGTCGGCGGAGGTATGGCCTTCACCTTCCTCAAGGCCCAAGGCCACTCGGTCGGCGCGTCGCTGCTCGAAGAGGACATGGTCGAGACGTGCGGTCGGTTGTTGGCCACTGGCGCCACGATCCACCTCCCCGAAGACATCACTGCGCTCAGCCCCGGCGGCACGCTATTCGAGCCCGAGGCCGGGGGAGAGGTGCGCCAGGTCGGTGCCAGCGTGCCCGACGGTTGGATGGGCGTCGACATCGGACCGGGCACGGCCGCGGTGTTCGGAGACGTCATCCTCGACGCCGGCACGGTGCTGTGGAACGGTCCCATGGGCGTGTTCGAGGATCAGCGCTTCGCAGCCGGCACCCGTGCCGTTGCCGAGGCCATCGCCGAGACCCGGGCCTACACGGTGGTGGGTGGGGGCGACTCGGCGGCTGCGGCCAAGCAGTTCGGGGTCGACGGTGACGTCGACCATGTCTCGACCGGGGGTGGCGCCTCGCTGGAACTCATCGAGCAGGGAGACCTTCCAGGCCTCTCGGCGCTGCGCAGCTCCACCCGAAACTGATCGACTCCTCCGGCGCCGCGGTTCGGCGCCGGGACCATCTCAGGGAGGCATACGACCATGAGCGACCAGAACGCCGGCGGGCGACGTCCGCTGATCAGCGGCAACTGGAAGATGAACCTCAACCACTTCGAGGCGTTGAAGCTCGTGCAGGAGCTGAGTTACGAGGTCACCCGCGACGACATCGACGCGCTCGACATCTCGGTGCATCCGCCCTTCACCGACCTCCGCACGGTTCAGACGGCGCTGGAGTCGGATCGGATCCCGTTCTTCCTCGGGGCTCAGCACTGCCACTCGGAGCGCTCGGGTGCGTTCACGGGGGAGGTCGCCCCCGGCATGCTCGCCAAGCTCGGTGTGGCCTATGTGATCGTTGGCCATTCCGAGCGCCGAGCGATTTTCGGCGAGACCGACGAGATGGTCAACGCCAAGGTGAAGGCCATCCAGGGCGCCGACATGACCCCGATCCTATGTGTCGGCGAGTCGTTGGAGGAGCGTGAGGCCGGCGAGGCCGAGGCGAAGGTGGAGCGTCAGGTACTGGCGGGTCTCACCGGGGTGCCCGCCGATCGGGTGGGCGCAGCAGTGATCGCCTACGAGCCGATCTGGGCCATTGGAACGGGCAAGACGGCCTCCGCCGACGATGCGCAGGCGATGTGTGCAGTCATCCGTGCGGTCGTGCGGTCCACCTTCGGCGACGACGCCGCCGACGAGGTGCGAATCCAGTACGGCGGTTCGGTGAAGGCCACGAATGCAGTGGAGCTGCTCACCCAGCCCGACATCGACGGGGCGCTCGTCGGCGGGGCGAGCCTCGAGGCGGAATCGTTCGCACGTATCGTGCAGTACCGTCTGTACGACGTGTAGAACTACCCATCAGTCGTCCGGTCGTTCCGCCGTGGACCGGGTGACTCAGGAGATGACGTGAGCGTCGCAATCCCACAGGGGCGAAGCCTGGTCGTGTTCGCGGTGGCCTGTTTCCTGATCGGGGCCTGTTCGACGACCGACGAGCCGAGCGCTTCCGAGTCGACCACGGCAACGTTGGGGCCCGGTTCGATCTCGCTCGATGAGGAGTCGGAGGCGGCGGCCGCCGCCGACCCGCTCCCTCTCCCGCTCATCGAGACCGCGCCTGGCGAGCTGGTGTGGCTCCACCCTCGCGAGCCGTCGGATCTCCACGCCGACGATCCCGACAATGCCAGTGAGATCGTGCCGTGGATCCATCAGGGCCTCGTCGAGGGCCTGTTCGGCGTGGCCGCCGATCTGACCTGGTACCCCGAGCTGTTGGCGGGCGAGCCAGAGGTCACGATCAACCGCACGGGGTCGGTCGTGATCGACTACGAGCTGCGCCCGGGGCTCACGTGGTCGGACGGTACGGCTCTCACGGCCGATGATGTGGCCTACACCCACCGGATCCTGGTGGAGGGGTGTGAGGGCGAGGCCGACGGCTCGATCATCGATGCCAGTGCCACCGGATGCGAGTATGAGATTGCCAGCCGGTCGGGGTACGAGCTCGTCACCGACTTCGATGTGATCGACCCCCAGCGGTTCTCCGTGCAGTTCGCGTCGTTCTACGCCGGTTGGCGCGGCCTCTACGGGGAGGTGTTTGCCGCCCATGCCTACGGTGAGGATGCCTTCGCCGTGAACCAGAACCTGCGGAACTGGCGCAGCCCCGACGGTGTGCTGCCGTCGTCCGGACCACTCCAGTTCGACGCGTGGGAGCGAGGATCGGCGCTGCGGTTGGTTCGCAACGACGCCTACCACGGGTCGACGAGTCCTGATGTCGAGCGGCCAGAGAGCAGCGGCGTCGATGCCGTTCTGCTCGCCTTCGTCGACGACCCGGAACTCCAGGCGGAGTTGCTCGCCTCGGGTGACGCCCATCTGCTGATCGACCGGGTGGGCACCGACGTCGCCGAACTCGCTGCGGTCGAGGGCGTGAGCCTCGCTGTCGGTTCAGGCGCACAGTACGAGCAGTGGGCGTTCAACGTGTTGAATCCGCACCTGGCCAAGCCGGAGGTTCGCGAGGCAATCGCCTACGCCCTCGACAAGGCGGCCATCGTCGAGGCCGTCTTCGCGCCCATCGTTGGCCCGCAGCTCAGCGCTGAGGGCCTCGGCAACGTGTACTGGATGCCGAACCATCCTGCGTACGAGGACCACCAGAGCTCGTACCGAACGGCCGACCCTGAGGCGGCGGCCCGGGTGCTGGGAGAGGCGGGCTATACCGGGGGCACGAACGGCTGGACCCACCCCGATGACGGGCGGCTGCAGCTACGGGTGGGCACCACGGCCGGTGACGAGATCCGGGATCGCACGCTGGAGCTGGCCCAGGATCAGCTCGCAGCGGCCGGTATCGAGGTCGTGGTCGACAGCAAGCCGGGCGGCTTGTTCCTCACCGAGGGGCCATTCGCCCCCGATGCGATTGCCGCGTCATTGTCAGATGGTCGCGACGGTGACGGCGATCTCTGGGACATCGCCCAGTTCTCATGGGCGTCGGGCCCGTGGCCGGGGCCCGTCAGCGGTGCGTTCCGGAGTGATTCGAGCGCCAACCCCTACGGCCACACGAGCCCGGAATTCGACGTTGCAGCCTCTGATTGCGACGGTGTGACAGATGACACCGAGCGCGCTGCGTGTTACAACACCCTCGACCAGTTCCTCACAACGCTCGACGAAGGATCGGATGGTCTGATCGTGGTACCGATCAGTCGTCGTCCTCAGGTGATGCTGTACTCCGGCACCGCGTTGTCGCAGGTGGGAGTGCTTCTCGGGGGTCGAAACGGGGGTCCATTGGTCACCATTGGCGATACCGCGCTGGCCTCATAATCGGTGCAGTAGATCGCTGCTCGCGATCACCTAACAGCTTCGTTTCGTGGATGTGAATTGGGCCACGACCGTCCATGCGCGCCAACAAGCACGCCGTTACGATGTCTCGATCACTCGACCGGCAGCGTGTTTCGACGATGAAGATGCGGTGCGAGTGTTGTGGGTCGTCGGAACGACCATCGTCCAACCAAGGAGGTCACTCATGACCACGAAACGCAAGCTGCGGGCCCTGCTCGCAATGTTGTTTGCATTCGCGTTGATCGCCGCCGCGTGTGGCGGCAGCGACGACGAGGATGCCGACGCAGAGGAGTCAACCGACACCACGGTCGAGGCAGAGGAGACCACCACCACGGCTCCGCCCGCTCCCGAAGAGGACGGCTCGACCGGTGGCACCCTGATCTGGGCGCATGAGCAGGAGCCCCCTGACATGCACCTCGACGATCCGAACAACAACCTCTCGATCACCTCGTGGATCCGCCGGGCGCTGCTCGAGGGCCTCTACGGCGTGAGCGCCGCTACGGAGTACTACCCCGAGCTTCTGGCCCAGGAGGGTGAGGTCGTCGACAACGGCGATGGCTCCTTCACCATCAACTTCGTGCTCCGCGACGGCCTCCAGTGGTCGAATGGTGATGCGCTCACCGCCTCCGACGTCGAGTACACGTGGAACATCTTCTCCGAGGGCTGCGAGCTCGAGGACGACGGCACCATCGGCGACGGCACCGGCTGTGTGTACCTCGCCGGTGACCGCACCGGCCTCGACCTGATCAGCGACTTCACAGTTGTGTCCGACACCGAGTTCAGCGTCACGATGGTGCAGTTCTTCGCCGGTTGGAAGGCGCTCTTCGACGAGATCTACCACCCGAGCTTCGGCGCCGACGCTACCGAGATCAACGAGAACCTCCGCGAGTGGTCCAACGCCGACGGCATCTTCGTGTCGTCCGCTCCGATGATCTTCGACTCGTGGGAGCGTGGCGTCAGCTTCAACATGGTGCGCAACGACAGCTACCACGGCTCGGCGAGCCCCGACGCCCGCAACGACGGCGTCGCCTTCGTCGACGGCGTCACGATCTCGTGGGTGGCTGACACCGACGCTCAGATCAACGCCCTCAAGGCCGGCGAGGCCCACATCATCATGACCCAGCCTCAGCTCGCTTTCGGTGAGCGTCTCGCCACCGACGAGAACTTCACCGTTGCCTCGGCCGCCGGTCCGGTGTTCGAGCACTGGGGTCTGAACCTGCTGAACGTCCACCTCGCCAAGCCCGAGGTGCGTGAGGCCGTCGCCTACGGCATCGACAAGAGCGAGGTCATGGCTGGCCTGTACACGCCGCTGTTCGGCGAGTCCCTCCCCGCTGAGGGCCTCGGCAACACGTTCTGGATGTCCAACCAGGGTCCGTACGAGAACCACCAGAGCAAGTACGACGGCAACAACGTCGACGAGGCTGCGGCTGCTCTCGAGTCCGCCGGCTACGCCCTGAACGACGACGGTGTGTACGAGCACCCCACCGACGGTGTCCTCAGCCTCCGCGTCGGCACCACCGGTGGCAACCGCCTCCGTGAGCTCCAGCAGGAGCTGATCCAGGCTCAGCTGGCCAACGCCGGCATCGACATCGTCATCGACAACGTCGACGGTGCGGCCTACTTCGGCGAGCGTCCCTTCTCTGAGGAGGCCCTGGCCGCCTCGTCGTCGGGTGGCGCTGAAGGCGATCCCACCATCTGGGACATCACCCAGTTCGCCTGGGTCGGTGGTCCGTGGCCGGGTGGCCAGGCCGCCTCCTACCTCGGCGGCAACGGCAACAACCCCTACGGCTTCGCCAACGACGCGTTCGACGCTCGGTCCCCCGAGTGTGACTCGACGATCGACGACGCCGAGCGGGCTGCCTGCTACAACGAGCTGGACACCTACGTGACCACGCTCGACAACGGCGACGACGGCCTGTTCATGATCCCGCTCACGCAGAAGCCGTCATTCTACGGCTACCTGTCGAGCGTGCTCTCGGGCGCCGGTGTTGCTCCGGATGCGAACGACGCTGGTCCGCTGACCAACGTGGTCGACTTCCAGTTCGCCGGCTGATCCTGGCGCTTCTTGTAACGGGTTGATGAACGGGGGGTGGGCTCTCTGGAGTCCCACCCCCCTTCTGCCCTACGCTCCTAACTGTGTTCGCGTACGCCGTAAGGCGGCTCTTGACCGCCATTCCGACTCTGCTCTTCATCACCTTCGTGGTGTTCATCGCTGCGTCCCAGGTGACCGATCCCCGCGATCGCCTGCGTGGCAACGCAAACATCGACCAGTCGGCCTACGACCGGATCACGGAGCTCTACGATCTCGACCGCGCCCCCGTCGAGCGCTACGCGCTGTGGGTCGCCGACGTCGCCCAGGGCGACCTCGGCGTTGCGTTGTCGCACGGCGAGGTACCGGTGAGCGAGGTGTTCTGGGACCGTCTCGGCAACACGATGCTGCTGACGGGCCCCGCCTTCATCCTGCTCACGATCATCGGCGCCGTGGCCGGCGTGTACTCCGCGCTACGCCAGTACTCCTTCGGTGATTACTTCACCACCACCATCGCGTACTTCGGTCTCGCGATGCCGACCTTTTTCTTCGGCCTGCTTCTACAGGTCGTGTTCGCGATCTGGCTCCCCAACCTGACGGGGTTCAAACCGTTCTGGTCGAGCGGCATGCACCTTGACTCTTTCGGCCAGTACCTGTCGAGCGTCACGCTGCCGGTAGCCACGCTGATCCTGATCTTGCTGGCCGCCGACAGCCGCTTCATCCGGGCCTCGGTGCTCGACCTGAAGTCGGCCGACTACGTACGCACCGCCCGGGCCAAAGGCCTGTCCGAGCGCAACGTGGTACGCCGCCACATCTTCCGCAACGCCCTGATCCCGGCGGTCACGATCTGGTCGATCAACGCCGGCCTGCTGTTCGGCGGCGCCCTGATCACCGAGACCGTCTTCTCGTGGCCCGGCCTCGGACGCCTGATCATCGACGCAATGTTCGCCGCCGATCTCGACGTGGTGATGGCGGTGACGGTGTCGATCGCCGTCATTGTAGTGCTGATGAACCTGCTGGCCGATCTTCTCTACGGTCTGCTCGACCCCCGGGTGCGCTATGACTGATACCACTGAGGGCACGGAACTGGCAGCAGCCACCCTCCCTCTTCGTGCGCCGGCCGTGAGTCCGGCCACCGATGCGCTCAACGCGCAAGAGGGTCTCACCGAGAAGCCGGAGAGCCTGGGGCGCCAGGCGTGGAACCGGTTCCGGCGTCACAAGCTCGCCATCATCGGCGTCGGCCTCTTGTTCTCACTTGCGTTCGCCTTCCTAGTCGGGCCCGTGTTCAGCCCCTACGAAGTGGGCGAGACCAACGTGCTGGACAACAACCAGGGCCCGTCCCTCGCTCACCCCTTCGGCACGGATCCGCTCGGGCGCGACTACTTCGTGCGGGCCATGGTGGGCGGCCGCTTCTCGCTGCTGATCGCGCTCGTCACCGCAATCTGTGCCACGGCAATCGGCCTCGTGTTCGGCTCACTGGCCGGCTACTTCGGTGGCGTGTTCGACATCGCCGTGGGCTTTGTGATCAACGCCCTGCTCACCATCCCGGGCCTGCTGATCCTGATCATCTACGGCCGCGAGGTGGGCAACAATCTGTTTCTGCTGGCGATCGTGATCGCCGTCATCTCCTGGGTGCGGGCAGCTCGTCTCGTGCGGGCCCAGGTGTTACAGCTCAAGGAGTCGGAATTCGTGCTGGCGGCGAGGGCCGCCGGGGCCGGCCCGGTGCGCATCATCACCCGCCACCTGCTCCCGAACCTCTACGGCACGCTGCTGGTCGAGATCACGCTGCTCGTCGGTGCGGCGATCATCCTGGAGTCAACCCTGTCGTTCCTCGGCCTCGGAGCCCAGGCACCGCTCACCACGCTCGGCAATCTGGTGGCCGACAACGCGGGGGCGATCGACACCCGGCCCTCTCGGGTGTTGATCCCGGGCGCGATCATCACGCTCATCATCTTGAGCATCAACTTCATCGGCGACGCCCTGCGCGACGCCGTCGACCCCAAGGCGGCAGACGAATCGTGAACTCATCCGATGACCTGCTGTTGAAGGTCGACGACCTCTCGGTTGCGTTCAAGACGAAGAAGGGGATGGCCGAGGCCGTCCGCGGCATCTCGCTGGAAGTGAGTCGAGGCGAGTCGCTGGCCGTGGTGGGGGAGTCGGGTTCGGGCAAGTCGGTGTCGATGCTGGCGCTGCTCAACTTGTTGCCAGCGTCGGCCCGCATCCAAGGTTCCGCCCTGCTGGGCGACACGCAGCTTGTTGGGCTCGACGCCAAGAGCATGCGCTCGATCCGGGGCCGTCGGATCGCCATGATCTTCCAGGACCCGATGACTGCGTTCAACCCGGTCTACACGGTCGGGCGTCAGATCTCCGAGACGATCGAGGCCCACGGCACCGCGTCGAGCAGCGAGGCCATGCGGCGGGCGATCGACCTGCTCGAACTTGTGGGTGTGCCCGAGCCGGCCCAGCGGGTGCGCCAGTACCCGCATGAGTTCTCGGGCGGTATGCGTCAGCGGGCGATGATCGCCATGGCGATCGCCAACTCGCCCGATCTGCTCATCGCCGATGAGCCCACCACCGCCCTGGATGTGACGATCCAGGCGCAGGTGCTCGACGTGTTGAAGGACATTCGGGCTGAGACCGGTGCCGCGATGATCCTCATCACCCACGACCTCGGGGTGGTCGCCGGCTCGGCCGACCGGGTGCAGGTGATGTACGGCGGTCGGGTGTTCGAGCGGGGGACAGTCGACGACGTGTTCCACCGGCCCGAGAATCCCTACACGCGTGGTCTGTTGGCATCGATGCCCCGACTCGACTCGATCGGAGGTCGATTGGAGCCGATCCCTGGCACACCGCCGAGCGTGTTGAACATGCCCGTGGGCTGCGCCTTCTCGCCCCGCTGCACCTACCGCGTGGATCGATGCCTGCAGGAGCCGGCTCAGCTGCAGTCGTTGCGGCTCGGTCACGACAACCGGTGCCACCTCAGTGGGCAGCTGCCCGATCTTGTGGGCAGTGCTGCGTCGAGCGACCCCGGGGGTCACAATGACCGCTGAGCTGCTCGAGGTGAACGATCTTGTCACCCACTTTCCGATCCGGGCGGGCGTCCTCCGTCGTACGATCGGGCACGTCCACGCCGTCGATGGCATCTCCCTCACGGTGGGGGAGAAGGAGACGGTCGGGATCGTGGGCGAATCCGGCTGCGGCAAGACCACGTTCGGCCGTTCGCTTCTGCGCCTGGTGGAGCCCACCGGGGGCGAGGTGCGTTACCGCGGTGAAGACGTGCTGGGTGCCGGTGGCGCCCGACTGCGTGAGCTCCGCAAGGAGATGCAGATCGTCTTCCAGGATCCGTATGCGTCGCTCAACCCGCGTATGCCGATCAACGACATCATCTCGGAGCCTCTCCGGATTCACGGCACTCCCGCCGACGAGGCTCGAAGCATCGCCGGTGAGATGCTCACTGCCGTCGGCCTCCTGCCCGAGCACGGAAACCGGTACCCGCACGAGTTCTCCGGTGGTCAGCGTCAGCGCATCGGGATCGCCCGGGCCCTGTCACTACGGCCGAAGCTGATCGTGCTGGACGAGCCGGTGTCTGCACTGGATGTCTCGGTGCAGGCTCAGGTGATCAACCTGCTGGAAGATCTGCAGAACGAGTTCGACGTCGCCTACCTGTTCATCGCCCATGACCTGTCGGTGGTGCGCCACATCTCGGACCGGGTGGTGGTGATGTACCTCGGCAAGGTCGCCGAGATCGCAGACTCGCAGAGCCTCTACGAGCAGCCGGCGCACCCCTACACGCACTCTTTGCTCTCCGCGGTGCCAATTGCCGATCCGACCATCGAGCGCCAGCGCGAGCGCGTCTCACTCGAAGGTGACCTGCCGAGCCCTGCCAACCCGCCGTCAGGCTGTCGGTTCCGCACGCGCTGTCCGATCGCCGAGGACCGCTGTGCCGCCGAAGAGCCACCGCTCACCGAGGTCGCACCCGGCCATTCCGTCGCCTGCCACTTCGCCCTCGAGCCTGGCGAGTCGTTGCTCGATCGCATCGCGGCGTCGGCTGTGTCGACGGCCGAGGTCTGAGCCAGGCACACCCGTCGTCGCCGACGGTGGGGCAGATCAGGTGACCAGCAGCGATCCCGTTCGCCCGGTGGTCCTGCACTCGTCGTGGCGGGGCCGACTCCTGGCCTCGCTGGCCCCGACCATCCTCATCGGGTTCTCGCTCCTCGGCATCGCCGGTGTTGGCCTGCGGCCATGGCCGCTCGCGTTCGGTGTGATCGGTCTGGTGTTGGGAGCCATCGTGTTGTTCGACTATCCGCTGTGGACCGTGTTCGGCGCCGACGGAGTAGCCCGTCGCTGCCCACTGCGCACCGAGCGACTCGGTTGGGATCGCATCGATCAGCTCAGCCGTCCTGCGTTCGTCATTCGAGTGCCGGGTGCCGGCGGCTCGACCGGGCTGGTGGCCCAGGTGGGTTCACGGCGCTACATGCTGACCGACAAGATGGAGAGTCGGGCCGAGCACCAGGCGCTCCTACGTGGGATCGCCACCTGGTCGCCGCTGCTCGCGGTCGAGGCCACGCTTCCGCCGGAGAATCGTGCGCCGACCTGGCTCTACAAACGGCGGCGGGGCACGGGCGACGGGTTGTGCGACCTGCTGGAGGCAGAGCCGGCACCGGGGTGATCGCCCCGATGGGTCACTGGCCCGGTACAGTACAAGTCTTCGTCTGCGAGGAGAGCGTCGAACGATGGTGATTGCAGTTGGCATCTTGTACGTGTTGGTCGGCATCGTGACCATCGTGCTCGTACTGCTGCACTCGGGTCGTGGCGGTGGCCTGTCCGACATGTTCGGTGGTGGCCTCGGGGCCACGGCGGCCGGCTCCACCTCGGTGGAGCGGAACCTCGATCGGCTCACCATTGTCGCTGGTCTGATCTTCGCCTTCTTGACGATCATCCTGGCGTTCCTGCTCGACACCTGATCTCGTCGATCCTCCGCTGCCAGGGCGCGTTTGTGCCCTGATTCGGCGCGGCTCAAGCATCGGACGGAGACCTCCGATGGTTAAGCGTGAGCCGAAATCGACATCGTCTGGTCATGTTGGTGGTAGCTCTCGTGCTGTCTGCCTGCACAGGCGGCGTTGATCGGGCCGGCTCCACCGGTGCTGATGCCCCCGACGCACTGGCGTTCGCTGATGGCGATGGCGGAGAGGTTGATGCCGCCTCCGGTGTGGTGTGGCGGCTCGCGCTCGTCGCCCCCGCTAGTCGACAGCCGAGCGATGTTGTGCTCACCGATCAGTCGTCGGTGATCGTGACCGACCTACTCTTCGACGGTCTCACCGCCGTTGGTCCCGATGGCTCCCTCGTGCCTGCATTGGCCACTGGCTGGGAGGCGAGCGGCGACTTCGCCACGTGGACCTTCACGCTCGACCCGGCTCGTGTCACCGCAGCCGAGGTGGTGGCCCATATCGACGTTATGCGGGCACGCACCGATTCAGAGGCGGTGGCGCCGCTGCTCGATGGTCTGGTGTCGGTGGTGGCCGCCTCGGATCATGAGGTGCGCTTCGGGTTCGACAGTCCACGTGCCGGGTTCCCGTGGCTGGCCAGCGGCGTCGGTCTGTCTGTCCCGCGCGCCGGGGGCGAACCCAGCTCGGGCTTTGTGGTGGTGGACGATGCGGCGTCGGCGCTCGTTCTCGAACGCGATCCCGCTGTTGCGGTTCCCGGGGTCGGTCGCATCGAAGTGCACTGGGCCGACGATTCGGCCCGGGCCTACGAGATGCTCACCCTCGGCCTTGTCGACGTCGCGCCAGTGCCTGTGGCTGAGATGGCCGACGCCATGGACCGGTTCGGGTTCCGGCCGGGCCATCCGCTCGCCACCACGGCGTTCGTGGCCCTCAACCCGGCGGCAGCGACGTGGGCCGATCTCGTGCTCGTCGACGCCGTGCACCTGTCGCTCGATCACGTGGCATTGGCCGCCGCCGCTGGCCTGGCCCCGGTCGATGGTGTGGTGTCGCCTGCCCTCGCCGGCTACGCCGTTGACGCCTGCGGGGCCCAGTGTGGCGACGACCCGGAGTTCGCCAGACTGCTCGTGACCGATCCGGCGGTGGGGGCCGTACCGCCGACGCTGGTGTTCGGCTCGACGCAGGCTCCCGGGGCCGACCCGCTCGAACGCACGGTGGCGGAGGCGCTGGACGCCGCCGGCTTCGTCATCGAGCACCGCCAGCTCACCGCCGATGAACTCACAGCCGGGATCGACGCTGGCGTCGTCGACCTCCACGTCGCGGTGTCGTCACCGGCGGCGTCGACGCTCGATGCCGTGACGCTGTTCTCCGCTGGTGCCAGCGGTTCGATCGGCGCCGACGGGCTCCGCTGGGCGGAGCTGCAGAACACCCACCGGCAGGTGCTCGAACAGGGCCATCTCGTGCCCGTTGGAGCCCGAACCAGCACCCTCGTGGTGGCTCCGAGCATCGCTGATCTGGTAGTTCGGGCCGACGGTTCAGTCGCATACGAAGCTGCCCAATAAGGTGCCGCGCCGCCGAGGATCGGCGCTACCATCGAACGGCCACGTCGGAGTGGCGGAATTGGCAGACGCGCTAGCTTGAGGGGCTAGTGCCCGTTAGGGCGTGGGGGTTCAAGTCCCCCCTCCGACACCAC
>JBCCFL010000081.1:0-16953 GCA_039029735.1 Actinomycetota bacterium
CACCAACCTCACCACGCTGACCCTCAACAACAATCAGCTGGCCGAGGTACCCGACAGCCTCGCCCAACTCACCAACCTCACCACGCTGTACCTCAACAACAATCAGCTGGCCGAGGTACCCGACAGCCTCACCCAACTCACCAACCTCACCACGCTGACCCTCAACAACAATCAGCTGGCCGAGGTACCCGACAGCCTCGCCCAACTCACCAACCTCACCACGCTGACCCTCAACAACAATCAGCTGGCCGAGGTACCCGACAGCCTCACCCAACTCACCAACCTCACCACGCTGTACCTCAACGACAACAACCTACGTTGGCTACCGGAACAGCTCTCACAAACGACGCTGCGTTCGGTCAGTGTCTCCCCAACGCGACTTGCTGAGGTGTTGAGTATCGGCGGCGCGAACCGGTTCCCGGTCGATCTTCTTGGTGCTGCCGAGAACGGCATCGACGCCCTGTGGAACTACCTCAAGACCAACAACCCGCCGGCCGACGAAGACCCTGTGTCGGTTGACCGAGTTGATCCCGGCTTCACGATCCGGGACCGCGTGCCTTCAGGTGTGGAGTTCCAGCCCCTACCTGATCCGGACACCATGTTTGATGTCCGAGGGCTACTGGAGCAACTTGTCGGACTAGCTACTGACCTAATCCAGCAAGGCAAGTTCGATCACGATCCGTTGCTTGAAGATCGGATCGGCCGGGACCGTGACTCGCTCCGCTACGAACTGTTCGAGAATCCAGACGGCTTCGACTCGACCATGATCGCCATAGTCACGCAGCGAACCCTCAGCACAGTTATTCCCGTTCTTCCCGACGGCCCAGAAAAGGACCTAGCTCAGGCCCTCGCAGGTGTCCCGGATCGCAACCCGCAGTCAGCGGCGGCAGCTGAAGCTGCCATAGACAAAGCGCAAGCCGTAGCCGATGCGCTCGACGATGCTCTCGACGACGGCGAAACCCTAGCCGAGAGGCTGTCTGAGCATCTGGGTGAGTCTCTCGACGCAGACCTCACCTCCTCGGAGTGGATCGCAAGCACTGTGAAGTGGAGTGCCGCCACTGTCGAGGGCCTCGGACTTGGCACAACAGTTACAGGCACCTTGTTCGCTCTCGGCGCAACGGGTCCAACGGCGATCGTTATCGGCGTCGTGCTCGGCATCCTCACCCTGTTCCGCCCACGGAACCCCTAGGTCCAGTCCGACAAGTACCCCAGGCACATATTCTCGGCTACGGGCCGGATGACCTTCGGGTTATGAGCCCGAGCACCTTCATCTGCCCTCGCCTGTGCTCGATGGCTTCCGACAGCTCTGACCAGGGCATTCTGATCGTCCTCGCCTGCGCTCGACGTGGTTCACCTGCGAGGACCGGTGGGGGCACAGTTGACGAACAGTTGACGGGCCACCCGCTGGGAACCCTGCGGACTTCAGTCTACGTTTCCCCATCATGAGGTTCTGGAGGGGAATGAAGTGGATCGATCTAGCGGCCTACGTCGGTGTCGTTGGCCTGGTTCTGTTCGGTGTCGGCTTGACGTTGCAGCCATGGGGATGGCTCGAACTGTTCCCGCCCACGGATGAGGGGTTCGACACGGGACGGGAGATAGGCGTAGGACTTCTAACCGGTGGACTAATCGGCGCTGCCCTCCTGGTAATCGACGAGCGCCGTGAAGGCAACCGAGACGCACATGACGCCGAGATCGATGCAAGGCAGCGCCGGCACGCTCTGGCCGTCGCGCTCACGGTCAAAGATGACCTGACTGGGATGGTGCTGGTCGGTCAGGACCTACAGGGCCTTGTCGTCAGCAATCGAGATCTCTCCGGGGCGGACCTCACCAAGGCGGACCTCACCGGGGCAGACCTCACCCAAGCGGACCTCACGGGGGCGGACCTCAGCCTGGCGAACCTCACCGAGGCGAGCCTCCTCAGCGCCAACTTCGACAGGGCGGACCTGAACGGAGCGATCCTCAACGGGGTGACCCTTACCGGGGCGAACCTGAACGGAGCGATCCTCAACGGGGTGACCCTTACCGGGGCGAGACTCATGGGGGCGAAACTCATCGGGGCGTATCTCCGCGGGGCGGACCTCAACATGGCGATCCTCATGGATGCGGACCTCACCGGGGCGAACCTCAACGGGGCGAACCTCAACCCGGCGAGTTTCTACAAGGCGAACCTCACCGAGGCGAACCTCACCGAGGCGAACCTCACCGGGGCAGACCTCACCGGGGCAGACCTCACGGGAGTGAACCTCAACAGGGCGAACCTCAACAGGGCCTACCTCACGGGGGCGAACCTCACCGGGGCGAAACTCAACACGGCGAACCTCGCCGAGGCGGATCTCAACGGAGCGAACCTCAACAGGGCGAACCTCAGCGGGGCGAACCTCACCGGGGCGGACCTCACCGGGGCGGACCTCAGCGGGACGAAACTCGGCGGCACGATGTGGGAGACCCGTTCCCCCCCCAGGTGGCCCAGTGGGTATGCGCCACCGGTGAACGCCTGGGAAGGCTATTCCGGTGTCTGAGCGGACTGGACTACAGAGAAGATCACCAACGCCTGTTCACGGTTCACAGTGGCGTAGCTCGGTGCAGTCGACAATACGGTTATCGCCTAACAAGCGGCTAGAGCGCCACTGCTGCTTCGTTGTGGATTGCTTCGGCGGCGGCTGCTGGGTCGGCGGCGTTGGTGACTGCTCGTCCGATCACGAGGAAGTGAGCGCCGCCAGCGATGGCCTTGGCTGGGGTGGCGATCCGGCCTTGGTCGTCTGCGCTGGTGCCAGCGGGCCGGATGCCGGGAGTTACGGCTTTGATCTCGGGGGCGGTGCCCTTGACGATCGGGAGGTCATCGACGGCGCAGATGACACCAGGGCACCCGGCCGCTACTGCGGTCTTCACCCGGTCACTGAGCGTGGATGGCAGGGCGTTTGCATCGCTGGTGAGCACGGTCACGGCCAATGCGGTGGGTGTTTCGTTGCCGGTCTTGGTGGCTCCTTCGGCGAGCCCTTCGACGCCGGCTCGGAGCATGGCTTCGCCGCCGCTGGCGTGCATGGTGAGGTACTGGGCGCCGCACTCGCCCAACACGGCCGCCGCTCGGCCGACGGTGTTGGGGATGTCGTGGAGCTTGACGTCAAGGAACACGTCAAGGTTGCGCTCCCGCATCGCGTCGATCGCTGACACACCAGCGGCCGAGAAGAGTTGAAGTCCGACCTTCACGATCCCCATGTACGGGGTCACGAGTTCAGCGAGGCGGATGGCGTCGTCCAGGTCGGCGGTGTCGAGGGCGAGAGCGAGCTTGTTACGTGCCATGGGGCTAGTTCTCCTCAGGTAGTGGGCCTTCGTAGGTATCGAACGTGATGACGTTTCCAGCAGCCGGCCGGACGTTGACAACGGCCTCGACCACCTGGCCGTCGGCTTCGTAGGTGCTGTGTGCTTGCTCGACGACCACGATCGGAGCTCCACCGTCCTGGCCGAAGATCGACTGTTCTGCGTCGGTAGCAAGCCGGGCATAGATCCTGTTCGCCGTGCGATCGATGCTGTAGCCAGCGCCCTCGATGAGTTCGACGACCCTGATGTCGGCCGGCTCGGCCAGCTGCGGCACAGCGGCAACGATGGACTCTGGAAAGTGCATCGCTGTGTTCTCGACGGTTATCCCGTCCACAACGGTGCGGCTCTGTCGCCGCAAGATCCGTTCGCCAACGTCGCAGCCGAGCAGTCCAGCAGCTTGCATGTCTGCTGCAACCCAGTCGATGGAAACCGTGTCCTTGCGAAGAGTCCCGGGCACGTCATCACCAAACAGGAGTCCAGTGGCTGCCCGTGCCCGCGCATAGCGGCCAGTCATCGGCCATGCGGTCGCCCTCTGATCGGGCGGCTGGACCAGAGGCGTGAGCCCTCGACGTGGGATGACGACACCCTCGGCTGCGAGCTGCTGAATCGCCCGGCCTGCCGTTTTCATGTTCACCCGGAACCGCTCGGCGAGCGTTGAGGTACCGGGCAACGTCCCGGTCTCGTCGTAGACACCTGCCTGTATCTCGCCCCTGAGTTCAGCGGCGATCGCGATGTATTCGGGCTCCCTTGCCATAGCCCCCAAGGTACCAGCCCACCAGGTTCGTAGGTGGTTATCCACCAACCTGACTTGACATTGCCACGAACCCATGCCAGGTTAGTGGTTGACCACTTGGTGGATAACCACTAGGTGGACAACTCGACTCAGCGAGGTTAGGCGAGCGATGCGGACCCTTGGCCGATTCCTGAGGTCAGTAGCAGCAATGGACGAAGGGGCTTCCGGCCTGTCGTCTGCTGATGATGGCAATCACGTTCGTTCTGGGGGCTATGTCCTTCTCTCGACCGCCCTCGCTGTCGCTGGTGGCTCTGTTCTGGGGTCGTTGATCGTCGGTGGTGGTGAGCGGGTGGGGTTCTGGCTTTTGGCCGGCTGGCCCCTCGGCGTCCTGCTCGGGTGGGCGGTGTTCGCTCGTGACCAGGCCCTTGTGGCTGAACCGTTGATCCCGGTGCGGCTGGATGAGTCGGAGCCTCGGCGGTGGCCGGTGGCGGTGTTCGGGGTCGTGTCGGCGTCGCTGTTCTCGATTCTGCTGGCGGTGTTCGTGGCCGAGCCGCTGCTGTTGGTGGCGTTCCGGTCTGAGATCGACGCCCAACTTGAGGCGGACGCCGAGGCAGCCCGTGCGGCGGCGTTGGAGCAGATCTCCACCAGCGCCACTGACGAGTTGGCTCGTATCGAGGTCCGGGTTGATGCGCTCACGGCTGGGAACGTTGATCTTGTTCGGGCTCGTGATGCGTTGGCGGCCGCTGAGCGGGTGTTGGCGGATGCGACGGCTGGTGAGGCTGAGCTACGGCGTCGTCTGACCGCTGAGCGCACCGGGGTCGCCGTGGGTGGCACGTCGGGTGTGGCGGGTGATGGCCCGGTGACGGCGGCGCTTGAGGCTGAGATTGATTTGGCGGCGATCGCTACCGAGCGGGCTCGGGCGAATCGTGACACCGCTGCTGACGCCCTGGCCGTGGTCGAGGCCGACGACGCCGCTTCGTCAGCCACAGATGCGGTGGAGTTGGCTGAGCTGGCTGAACGGCGTGGTGAGATCGAAGCCCAACGCACTACCGATCTTGAGGTGGCCCGGGCGGTGGTGCCGGCTGGTGGCGTGTTGGTGCGGGTGCTGGCGTTGGAGGCGTTGACGCATTCGTCGCCGGTGATGTTTGTGGCGGTGTGGGGTGCTCGGCTGTTGTTGCTGGTGATTGATCTCCAGCCGTTGCTGCATCGGTTGAAGGACTCGCTTCGCCCCCGGCGCCCGTATGAGACGGCCCTGGCCGTGCTCGAAGCCCAGCAGGTCGCCTCGGTGCTGGCCATGCACACCAACCCCCAACCGGTGCGCCCGGAGTTGGAGGCGCTGCCGCCCGTTGTGCGGTCGGGTCGGCTCGATCCGCCCCCGGTGTCTGAACACCGAGCCGGCGTCGACGCAACGGTTCCGTTGCCCGAGTTCGCCGCGTTCAAGGGCGCCTCGGCTCGACGGTCGTTGTTCCCGCTCCCCGTGGCGAATGGCTCGGTGCCTGGTGTTGGTGGGGAGGGGGCGTGATGCGGTTCGAGCAGTTGTCGTTGCCGTTTCGGCCGGTGCGGTTGTGTCGTGCAACACCACAGGTCCTGCGGGTGCTTGTTGTGTTGATGCACTCTGCGCGTTCTCGCTCGATTCCGTCGTTGACGATCGAGTCGGGGATGCATCGGGGGACGGTGTGGCGGATCGTGGGCCGTCTCCAGGCCCAGGGCTGGATCACGTCGTGCCCTGATGTGGAGGGGCGTTGGCTGCTCACCGAGTACGGCTGGCCCGCCGCCCGAGATCTCGTGACGGGGGTTCGCTCGTGAGCCGGCCCGTCGTTCGTGTTCTCGCTTCACCCGCATGGGGTGTGGCGGTTGGGGTGGGGACCACCCGTAGGCGCCTTGGTCTTGGGGCCGTGACGACCACACCCGCACTGTGTGCCCGTGTGCTCCTCGCTGGCGACCGGGCCCGGGTGTCTCGGGTGGCTCCCCTCCCCCATTTGCAACCAATTGGAAG
Source organism: Actinomycetota bacterium (assembly GCA_039029735.1). Classification (GTDB taxonomy): domain Bacteria; phylum Actinomycetota; class Acidimicrobiia; order Acidimicrobiales; family SZUA-35; genus CADEDH01. Next base: position 6,048 of record JBCCFL010000081.1, read on the forward strand.
GGAACCAAAGGACAGTCATGTTTGGCGTGAAATGTGAGGCCCCCCGGATGACGGAGGCCGAAGCACACCATGTGATGGCGATGTGGAACGGCCGCCGCCCCTCTGAGGCGACGGTTGCGAACTACGCCGATCTTGTGAAGGGCGGGCGTCAACGGCGCCGGTTCCGTCGTCTGGTGGGTCTGCGATGAGGGGCCTGGTACCGGCTGCGGTCTACTACCCCCAACAGCCTGAGGGGGCCTACCGCAATGGGGCCGTGTTGTCGTCCGAGGATGCTCGGTCGCTTGGTGAGTCGCTTGGCCCGCTGCTTCGGGAATGGGCCGACCAAGGCCCCGGCGATGGTGGGATGTCGGATGATCCGGGTGACGGTTCGATGCCCGATCCTCTCGACGACGACAACAACCCGCCTGATGGTGATGATGTTGGGGGGATGTCGTGACCCGGCGTCGTGTGGCGTTGCATCGGGTGGTCGGCCCCAGCGATCCGGCCACCCTCGACCCCGATACGGCGGTCGACATCCTGACCGGGGGCAAGGAACAACCACCCCCGGTACGGATTGAAGCTGTCCTCAACCAGGTGGCGTACGAGCTGCGCGAGGAAACCGCCCAACGGGTGAACGCCCATTGGGATGCGGTGGCTGAGCGTGAGGCGGCTCGGGGACAGCAGCTCGGCCTGTTCGTCGAGTTGGGCGGGGTGGCGTGATGTCGTTCAACACCTCGGTCATTGTCGAACGCCCGGGTGTGGTCGATACCGAACCACGCCGCATCGGAGCCCTACGCCGCTACGGCCCCTGGCTGCTCCTCGCCGTGCGGATGATCGCCGCCCTCTGGCCTGTTGTCGTCCCCCTCACCGTGGCCATGTTCGTGGCTGGCCCGCTGGGGTTCGTCGTCGCCCTGGTCCTCGTCGGGCTCGGGCTGTGGCGCTCGGCCCGGTATCGGCGTTTGGTGGAGCGGTCCCGGGTTGGGGTGCTCACGGCGTTGGTGCGTCATCAGTGGCCGTCGATCTGCTCGTTGTGTGGGTTCACCGTGGCTGGCGATCGACGCGCCCGCCACCCCGACCTCGCCGGGATCGAGTTCGGCCCTGGTTGGCTGCGGCAGCCGTGGTGGCGGGTCGAGCTGATCCCCCTGGCGCAGCATGACGAACCGGCGTGGTGGAAGTACGGAACCCGCCTCCAACGCCAACTCAAGTTCGTCGCTCACGAGCAGATCAAGAACGACGGCGACGGGTCGGTGTCCATCACCCTGGCCCGCAACCCACTCCCGAAGCTGGTACCGGCTTCTCGGGCGAAGCTCGGCCGCACCGACGTCAACGGCCGGGATCTCGTGCTCCTGGCGGTGGATGTGATGGGGACCGAGGTCATCTGGACCCCGGATGATGACGGCCGAGGGATGATCTTCATCGGCGGCACCCAGGGCGGCGGCAAAACCAACATCATTCGCCTGATCGTGGCCCATGGCCTCCAGGCTCGGCTGCTCTCCCCCGGTGGGCTGGGTGGTTGGGACTTCTATGTGATCGACCCGGCCGGCGTTGATTTCGCTTGGCTCGACGGCGTGCCCGGCACGGTCGTGGCCACCGACCCGGTCGAGATGTTCCGGCAGATCTTCGCCGGCCGAGATGAGATCGATCGCCGCTCGTCGGTGATGCAGATCTACAAGGTGAACCACTGGTTGAAGCTCCCGCTCGAGGTTCGCCATCAGCACGATATGGCCCGTCGTCTGGTGATCGTGGTCGACGAACTCGTGGCCCTGATGGCCATGCGCGGCCGAGTGATGGAACCCAACCCGACGGGCAAAGGACGAGATCTCGATCTGTTCGGGCCGATGGCTGCGGCGTTGGCTGATCTCGGGGCGATGGGCCGCAAAGTTGGCGTCAGCGTGGTCGCTGCTACTCAGCATCCGATCGGGGAACACCTCGGCCCGATGGGCTCAACGTTCAAAGCGAACCTTGGTGCCCGCATCGGGACCGGGGCACTCGAAGCCGAAGGCGGTGGCGCGCTGTTCGGCAAGTCCGAAGGCGCCGAAGTCGCAGCGTTCCTCTCCTCCCGCATCCCGGGCCGTTGCGTCACTCGGGGCTTGTCAGCCGAGGGCACCCAATCCCGACGGCATGGCCAAGCCCTCTTCGTACCGGACGACCTACTCCACGAACTCGCCGCCGACGCACGAGCGGCCACACCTGACCTGGAGGCAATCCAATGACGTTCTCACCTGCACTGTTCATCGTTGCTACGGCGCTACCGGGCCGGGGCGTGCTCGATCGTCTCGGCGGCTCGGTCGTGGCCCTGGGCGAACCGCTGCTTTACCTGGCGTTCGTGGTGTTCGGCTTCGTGCTGTTGTTCCGCTACATCCTGCCCGGATGGGTCGGCGCCGGACTGGCCCTGTTGATCATCGGCTCGGTGCTCTGGGACGCCAGCGGCTGGTTCGACTGGATGGGCTACGTCGCCACCGGCAACACCACCGAAGCACCTGCTGCGGAGGCGCCCGTTGTTGATGAGTTGGGCGGGAACTGATGCGAGACGGACCCGCTGAACCCTTCGGCTCCTGGTTCGCCAAACGAGCAACCGTGGCCGTCATCCTCTTCGTTCTCTGGTCGTGGTTCGTGTCCTCACCCGCCACGTTCTCCGGGGCCATCGAAACCACCGGTCGAGCCTGGTGCGCCGCCTTCCCCTGCGCCACCGACACCAACACCGACGATGGTGATGGTGAGGGGCTGACGTTCGAGTCCGGTATCACCGGCACCGGCGACGCAGCCGTTGACATCGTGTTCGATCTTCACGATGCCGTCGAGACGGCGGTGCATGGCCCGACCGATCAGGTGGTCGAGCCATGACCCCCCAACAGGTCGCCCAGCTTCGGGCCGATTTGGAGGACGGGCCCCGGCGTAACCGGCTGCAAGCGCCGCCGAAGGTTGAGGCGTTGACGTCTGCGCCTCGGTCGGTGCCGTGGTTCTGCCGCTGGCCCCTCGGCCTGGTCCACCTCTTCGTCGCTCTCACCTGGTTGATCTTGCGGCCGTTCATCGCTGCTGGTGCTCGACGGCCGAGCCTGGTCCGTGGGCTGGTGAGTTTGTCGGCGTGGTTGTTGTGGTGGTTCTGGGTTGGCCTCGCCGCTGTGGCCTCGGCTCCGATCGCGTTGTTGGCGTTCGTGTACGGGCTGTGGGAGATCCAGTTCCACGCCGCCACCAAACGAGCCGAACACCGCCTCCGCTCCCACGGGTGGGCGCCCGCTCCCCGGAACGTGGCGAAGCCGGCCCCGACGGGTGATGACCGGATCGACATGGCGAACATGCGCCGCCATCTCGCCGCCGTGCACGGCGTCACCTTCAAACCACGCTGGCGCACCCGAGCCCTACACGTCGCACAGACCGTCGTCCTGGTGGTCGTCCTGCTCCCTCTGGCGTTGACGTTCACCTACGAGCTCGGAGCAAACACCGCCGACACCACCGTGTTCGGCGATGCAATCGCGGCGGTGCTCCCATGACCACCCCCGCACCCCGCTCCGTCCGTCGTGGTTCTGGTCGTGTGGCCCGGGCGGTGTTCGCCCTCTACGTCACGGCTGCGCTGTCGCCTGTCGTCGTGCTCGTGGTGGTCCTGGTGCTCGGCCACGCCACCCCGGTGCAGTGGGCCGCGAACCTGTTCGCCGTCACCTCGCTCGTTGCTGGGGCCAATGCGTGGGTGCTCGCTCGGAACGTGTTCAACCCTGGAGATCTTCACGGCCTCTACGCCGCATCCGCCGCCCTGTTCGCCCTCGTAGCCGTCACCGGCCTCGTCTTGGGTGGCACCTCCGGGATCGTGCTCGCACCCCGACTGCTGTGGTTCGTGGTCCTGGTCGGCGGTGTCGCCCCCAACGCCATGGCTCACGCCCGAACGGTGACCGTGCATCGCATCCCGGTGACGGATCCGGTGCCGGCGCTCGCTCGACCCGTCCCTGAGTTGACGGCTGGGGAGGTGACCCGGTGAGCATCCAACCCCCAGCCCCTCCCCCGTATGAGTGGCTTGGCTCGAAGTCGTATGAGGGCGTGGCCTACCTGATCCACGTCGACCGACCGACCGATCCACCAGAGGTGATCGCCAACGTCGGCGGCGTCGTCATCCACGAGCACCAGGTGATGGCTAACGGCCTCGACACCAACGGCCCCATCGGTACCGACGCTCTCGGCCGAGCGTTCCTCGTGGCGGCTGAGCGGCGCTTCAACGAAACGGGTGGCCTGGTCGGGCATTGGAACCAGCTGCGGGGTGCCGGTGATGAGTGACCTCTACGGCGCGATGCGGTCGGACTTCAACGACGATCCGGGGTGGACCGACGACGACGGCCGTACCTGGCACCACAACCGCTCATACGAAGGTCTCGCCTACCGAGAACCAGGCGACTACGACCACAACGGCGATCACAACTCCCAGGTCTTCCACTCCGTGGGAGGCGTTGAGATCACCTACGGCGACATGTGGGGCTCCGGACAACAAACCGGCCACCCCCATCTCCGCATCCTCGAAGCCGCTGAAGCCAAGTTCAACGACACCGGTGGCCTGGTCGGGCACTGGGAACGCACACGCCAGGGGGACCGCTGATGGCGATGGCTGATTGCCGGCTGTGCTCGACCCGGATCACGTCGCTACGGGACGCCTGGGTTCACCTCGACGACCACGACCAGGGCGACCACGACCCGGAACCGCCGCTGTCGCATGCCTGGCACCGCCGCCGCACCGACAGCTCGACGTTCCACGGGTACGTGCCACCCGAGCCCACCAGCGCGCAGGCGGACCTGTTCAACAACACCAACGACAACGGCGATCTCGGCGACCCGATGGCCGCCGCCTGAATCTGAGAGGAACTGCTGCTGTGTTCAACCGATCACGAGAACGACTGGCCGAAGCTGCCAGCACCCTCGGCGGCCTACGGGACATGTCGTATAGGCCGACCCATGAGTGGTACTCCCCTGAGAGTTCCAACGGTATGGCCCGCCACTACGACTGGGTGGCGTCCCTCGATTCGCCTGATTCTGACCAGTGCCCGATGGAGCTTCACGAGTGGGCACAGCTCTCAGCTGAAGACAGTGCGTCTTACTACGGCGACCCGTTCAGCAAGCTCGCCAGTCACGACGAGGAGTGGGAGTAGTCGTGTCCGCTTACCACACCCCCCGGTATGTGCAGCTCGGGCTCGTCGATGAGGTGCCGCGCCCGTTGGTCGCTCCCGCTCCTCGCCGGCTCGGTCGTCCTCGTCGTCGGCGGGTGATGCATGAGCCGATCTGGGGCGGCCCCGGCTCCTGCGCCTCGTGTCGAGCCGAACTGCTGCTCTACCTGCAGCTCGAACAGGTGCGGGCCTGGTGCACCAAACGCCAAGAACTACTGGCAGCGTGCCCTCGCTGCACCCGCGATTTGAACGCCTGTGGGGGTGTGGCTGATGTGGCGTGACCCGACCACCCCACAGGTCTTGATGATCTCTGTTGCTGGGTTTCCCCGCTCTGCGGGAGGCCAAGGCACCGCCTTGGCTCCGTACGTGCCGCCTGCTTGTGGTGCTGGAGGTTCGGTCAAGGGACGGAGCGCCCGGAGGGCGCGGAGAGCGAGCGGCAGCGAGCGGCCCTTGACGGGTTCTCCAGCACCACACACACCCACCACCCGGAAGGGACAGAACCGATGAGGAACGGAGCGTTTAATGAGACGCCGGCGGCGTCGCCATGGTCAGTGACCGAACAAGGCCACGTCCGTGACCGCCAACTCGGCGGCCTGGTCGGATCGATCGAACAAACACACGACTCCGACGAGTGGGTCGGCATCCACGGCGGATTCGACGGTACCTCGACTGCTGTCGGCCTGTTCGACTCCAGAGACGAAGCAGCCAGTGCCGAGCATGCGTACACCTATGACAACTACGACGAGGCCGAGTGGGGCTACCTGGCCCACCCCGACGACGGGGGAATGGCATGACCGGCGAATACTCCCGACACCTCGATGCCAGGGTGCCCCGGTTCGAACCGCCTGGCTTGCCTGAGCCTGCACCGGATCCGGTGATCTATCGGCTGTGTGGCCTGTTGGCAGCCGTGATCCAGGCCGTGCATGACCTCCATTTCAGCCAGGTCGAACGACAGTCCGGGTTTCCCTACGCCTCGTTCGACCGGTGGACGGTGCTCCACGCTCACGACTTCCAGTGCCGGCACCTGCTCGACGTGATCGACCTGGCGCAGTCGAACCTGTCGGGCGTGGAGCACTACCTGCGCCGCAAGGTGGTCGACCCGGAATCGGAGCTGTACTGGCACCTGAACGGCGGCCTCCCGAACCAACAGCCCGCACTGACTCCAGCCGCCCCGGTCGACGACGATCAGCCGCAGGGGTAGCGATGCCGGCCCCGCTCACCCCAGCCACCAACACAGGCACCAGCGCCGCCAACCGGTGCGGGGGGGCGAGAACGGTATGGCGTCATTCGGTTTCAGGCTGTCCGCCCGCCAGCGGCGTTCCCCTTCGTTGTTGCTTTTTGTGGGCGAGGCGGCGCCCTCCGGGGCGTCCGCCGAGCCCTTCCGATGAGCGGTCTTGATCTCTCTCTTGCCCTTGCCCCTCTGTCAACCCACCCGCCGACGGTCAGGGCCTCGACCGGCAGCCCCGACAACACCGCCCCCACCCACCCCTTGGAGCACCACCAGCGATGACCACCACCACCGCACAGCGACCCACCAGCCACCAAACCACCAACGCCGACACGTCCACGCCTTCACGCATGGGGTCGGCTGCTGGTGTTGGTCGGGGTGGCGAGGGAGGCGGGGCGCTCTCGGTAACCACTGCGGTTGACTCTTCACCGCCCGGTGGGCGTGAGTTGCGGCGGGCGATGGATCGGGTGCAGTCGATGATTCGGGAGACGTGCGGGCACATCCCCGAGGCCCAGCGGTTGGTGCATTGCGGTCGCACACCAACCGGCGTCGGAGTGCCGCAGGTTCGGCGGAGCGAGTCGCATGCGTATGTGTCAGGTCTTCAAACGTGTGGGTCGGTGTGGTCGTGCCCGTCGTGCTCGTTCAAGATCCGCATGCGTCGAGCCGCTGAGATCTCAACCGCCGTCGCCCGCCACATCGAAGCTGGCGGTGGAGTTCTTCACGTCGTCATCACCATGCCCCACCGTGCCGGCGAAGATCTCGACGGCCTCTGGTCGATGCTCTCGGACTGCTGGGCCTACACCACGGGCGGCGGCGCCTGGGAGAACTTCAAGACCCGCCACGGCCTGATCGGGTACATCCGAGCAGCCGAGGTAACGCACTCGTGGCGCTCGGGATGGCACCCCCACCTCCACGTCCTGGTCCTCGTCGACAAACCAGTGTCACCAGTCCAGAACGAAGAGGCCTACTACCAGTTACGGCGGGCGATCCGGGAACGCTGGTGCAAACGAATGGCCGCCCGCTACGAGCGCACCATGTCCGAAGAGTTCGGCATCCGGGTCGACCCCGTCAAAGCCGACGAAGCCTCAGGCTCCGGCGCCTACGTCACCAAAGTCGGCCTCGAACTCGCAGCCGTCCACACCAAGGTCGGACGCACCGCTGAACATCGGACCCCGTTCGCCATCGCTCATGACGCCATGGCCAACGGCGACGTTGACGACCTCCGCCTGTTCCAAGAATGGCTCCAAGCCTCCTGGCGGAAACGCTCGATCTCGTGGTCACAGGGGCTGCGGGAACTGCTCGACATCGGCCCTGAGGCCACTGACGATGAGATCGCCAGCGAGGACCAGGGCGGCGAGATCGTGGCATCGATCGACCCGGACCTGTGGCGCCTCCTCGTCAAACGCCGGGACGGCGCCCGCGCCGATTTCGTGGCCGTCTTCAACGACCACACCCGTGATCGCACTGCCATCGCCTATGCGTTGGCTCTGCTTCGTGACCTCGGCCTCCCGGCCGTGGTCGACGACACCGGTCGACACCCAACCATCGGGCTCGACCACCCATCAAACCATCAAGGAGAAACCATCCAATGAGGACCATCCCTGTCGACACCAACGCCCTTGAGTTCCGTTGGGCCGGTGCGACCGCACACCACAACTACGAAGACGGCGAGAAGGTCGCCAACCAGACCGTCACCACCAACGGCGAACGGGTCTGGAAGATCCGATGCGTCGTCGTGAACCGGGCCGCTGAGGAGTTCGGCGACATCACCGTCGTCGTCCCCCACGGGGGCGAACCGGCTGGTCAGTTCGAATCACCGATCACCTTCACGGGCTTGCAGGTGAAGCCCTGGGCCATCGACGGTCGAGGCTCCGGCCAAAGCTGGACCGCCGAATCATTCACCCTCGACGCACCGGCACCACGGCCGTCGACCCGTACCCGCACCATGGCCGCCGCCACGAACGGCGCCGGCTAGCAGCAGAGCGCCACGGCATGGACGCCGGCCCCAACGAAGCGGCCCCGGGGTTCGACCCCCCGGGTGGCCACCACACGACCGCCCAACACCGGAGAGACAACAGTGACCAGCCCTATTGATCCGACAGACCGCATGCTCGAATTCTTCGGCTCGTCCGAAGCCGAACACTACGCCGCCAAGCTCCAACTGCGATTCGCCCCAGTGTTCGCCGAGACGAGAACCAGAGACGGCATCGGCGCCCAGCTCCGCTCGCAGATCGAGCGCCTCTACGGACTCTTCGACGAAGCCGGCGAACAGTACCCAATCACGACCGACGTGCCCGATCTTGGCGAGGTCGACTGGGGCCGCGTCGCCGATCACGTGACCATCGACAAGACATGGTGACCGGAGCACTCGTGACCACTGACCCAACCTACGACCACAGCCGACACGGCCAGAGATCGAGTGGAGGACGCGTTGCAATGGATGGCGACGAACGACTGGCACTGAGCGTGCCCGAGGCAGCCGAGTTGCTCGGGATCTCACGATCGGCGGCGTACAGCTGCGTACGCTCCGGTGAGTTGCCAGCACTCAAGATGGGCCGAAGGGTGCTCATACCCGTTGCAGCGTTGCGCCGGCTCGTCGATGAGGCGGCATGAGGGGGTCGAAGCGCCAGCGGGGCGATGCCTGGGAGCTTCGTGTGTACGTCGGAGTTGATCCCGTGAACGGTCGTCGACGGTACGCCACCCGAACGGTGAGGGGGTCGGAGCGGCATGCTGAGACTCAGCTGGCGCTGTTTGTTGCGGAGGTGGCATCGGGCGGCGAGGCGACTTCGGCAACAGTCGGGCAGCTTCTCGATCGGTGGTGGGCTCTTTCTTCGGCGGACTGGTCAGCACGGACACGGGTTCAAACGGAGAGTGCTATCCGCGTGCACCTCCGTCCTGATCTCGGGCATGTCCAGCTGGCGAAGCTGACGCCAGTTGATGTCGATCTGTGGTTTCAGGCGATGCGCAAGAAGCCAGGCCGTGGCAGCAAGCCGTTGGCCCCGGCGACTGTCGTTCGGGTCGGCGGAATCCTACGCTCAGCGTTGACTCAGGCGTACAAGTGGGGGTGGATCTCGTCGAATCCCGCTGCGGCTGCCTCGCCACCGAAGCTTCGCCGGCCAAAGGTCCGCCCCCCGTCGATTGAGCAGGTTCGAGAGGTACTGCGGGTGATCGCTGAGGACGATCCGGACTTCCACTGCTACACCTTGCTGGCGGTGACGACGGGAGGTCGACGTTCGCAACTGATCGGCCTGCACTGGTCGGCTGTTGACCTCCAGGACGGTCGAGTTGTTATGGAGACTTCTGTTGTAGACGGTGATGATGGGATCGTCGAGCAGGGCACGAAGAACGACGACGACTGGGGGCTGTCTCTGGACACTGCAACCCTGGATGCGCTTCGGTCGCTTCGACGTAGGGCAGAACACAGGGCGTCCGCTGTTGGTGTGGCCCTGGAAGATGAGGCGTACGTGTTTACGTTGACGCCAGACGGGAGCACACCGTGGCGTCCTGATCTGGTGTCGCATCGGTGGGTTCGGTACCGACGCCGTGCCGGGCTGGGTGACTCGTTCCGGCTACACGATCTCCGGCACTTCATGGCGACATCGATGCTCAAGTCTGGCGTTCCGGTCTCTGTCGTGGCGGCTCGCCTCGGCCACCGCCGACCGTCGACCACGCTGAACATCTACAGCCACGTGATAGACGGTGACGACCGTGGCCCAGCCGAACGGTTGGGGGAGATGCTCGCCGATGACGAAGGCGAAGAAGGACCGTGAGACCTTGCTCGCGAGGCTTGAGTGGTTAGGGGTCCGTCACCGTTATGTCGTATCGGCTATTTGATGTGCACTTCTAGTTCTGTTTCTGGATTCTCGCAGACCCACTCCATGTTGTGCGAGATGAAGACCGCTCCATTCACCATTACCGTGACGTCTGGAATCTGCACAGGTTGAAGGTGTGTAGGCGGACTCGTAACTTGGGCGATCGCTACGAACGGCGGGTCTCTCCCGTGCTCATCTTGCGGGATGTGGATCCTGACCTTGCCGTCGGCTCCTCGCTTCCAGCGATCCGTCCCAACTACCCTGACGATCACCGGTTTGGTTCGGCGTTCAAGCGCGTCGAGTCTTCTCTGTTGAGCCTGCGCGTTGGCGGCTGCTCTAAAGGCGTCGAGAAAATCCACAGCCTCGGCGGTAAGCCCGACGGCGACCGTGATGACGACGCCAAGGAACGTGAGGACAAGCACGCGCCCGTCCGCGTCCAGGTAGACAACACCCAAGCCCGCCACAACGTTTGCTGCGACGAAGCTCGCTACTCGTGCGATGCGGACTGAGTGGCGTGTCACGTCAATTTGATGGGCGAGTGATGGGCAAGTCGGGCCGAAAACAGACTGGGCCGAGTCCGAAGACCCGGCCTGATCTGGTATTTCGTTGGAGCGGACGACGAGATTTGAACCCGCGACCCTCACCTTGGCAAGGTGATGCTCTACCAGCTGAGCTACGTCCGCATGGGGAACTCAGAGCATAGCGGCGGCCGGCGTGAGGCCCAACGATGGTTCCGGCCGTAGCCG
>JBCCFL010000082.1:0-15754 GCA_039029735.1 Actinomycetota bacterium
TGCTGAGCGGAGAGGGTGGGATTTGAACCCACGGGCCCCTTACGAGGCCACCTCCTTAGCAGGGAGGCACAATCGGCCGTACTCTGTCACCTCTCCAGGGTGACCAGAGTGTACCGGCCCCCGGCCTGACCCGGCCTGTGGAATCGGTGAGCGCCTCGCTCTCTCGGTTTACCTCAGCGCCAGTCGCGTGACGGCACAGAGCGAAGCTGCTAGACCATCCCCAACGCATGTCGCCGCACTCGCCGCACGTTGGGGCGTTGGCGCGTTCGGCGGCGCCAACAAGGGGGACAACTGAATATGAAATATGAGCATGCGCTCGCGCACCAGCAGCTGCACATGTCACGCCGTGACGCGCTCAAACTCGGAGCCGCAACCGCGGCCGCTGCCGTGGTGGCCGATGCCGCATTGGCCGACGAGGCCGATGCATCGTCCGGCTACGACCGGCATTATCGATCACGCAAGAAGTCATCCGACTACTCCGACGAGATGTTCGACATCGAGGCGGCCAAGGCGGGAGCCTGGGCGCCGAGTCGTTACGGCACCGACGACCAGCGAGGCGCCTTCAACGAACTCACACCTCGGCGCACCGGTCGGGCCCTGCGACGGCTCGATCAGCGTTCGGTCAACACGTACCAACTCGGCGAGGAAATGTTCAACGGGTTCCCGGCGTTCACGTCGATCCCGCCCCGCGAGCACAACATGTTCTGCTACACGCTCGGCTTCGACCCCGGAGGCGACTTCACTGCCTTGGGCGGCATCGTCGCTGGCGCAGATCCACTTGGCCCCAACGAGCTGACGGGCTTCGAGGAGCGGTTCACCGAGAACTTCACCTTCCAGATCGCCTCGCAGATCGACGGCCTGAACCACATCGGTGTGGGCACGACGTACTACAACGGGTTCGACGGCATCGACGACATGGCAGCACCGTTGGGAACCAAGAAGCTCGGCAACGAGCACATGGGGCCGGTGGTCACCCGAGGCGTGATCCTCGACATCGTGGGCCTCAAGGTGGCCGCCGGCGCCACCGACGACTTCTTCACTGCACCCAACGGTGAGCACGTACTCCGCGACGACTACCGCATCACGATCGACGACATCGAGAACGCCATGTTCCGCCAGCGGGTTCGGCGCAAGCTCGGCCCCGGCGACGTGCCGATCCTCCACACCGGGTGGACTCACCTGGTACGCAGCGACCCCAGCCGTTACCTAGTCCAAGAGCCCGGCGTGTACCTCGCCGAGGCTCGCTACTTCGCCGATTGCCGCGTGTCGATGGTGGCCGGCGACACATGGGGGTTCGAGGTGCGCGGCGGTGACGATGCCGTGCACGGACCCAACATCTTCCCCGTGCACCAGGAGCTGATTACGAAGAACGGCATCCGCATCGGCGAGTCGTTCGTGACCGACTCCGCCATCGCCGACAACTGCTACGACGGTGTGCTCGTCGCCACTCCGGAGAACGTACCCGGAGCCACGTGTGGGTCATCGCCGCCCGCGTTCCTCGGCAACCCCGGGCGCCCGCCGCGGCGACACCGCCACATCGTGAAGAGTTGACCCGACCCCCGACCGTCACCCGCGGCGGAAGCCACCTTCGGCGTTGATGATCTGACCCGTCACCCAGGCGGCGTCATCACTCACCAGCCAGCCCACCACGCGAGCAACGTCGTCGGGCGTTCCCCAGCTGCCGCCGGGGAATCGCTCGGCGACGGCCGCATGGTCGGCGCCGGTGGCGTAGCCCGTGTCGACCGGGCCGGGGTTGACGGTGTTGACCGTCACGCCCTGACCACCAAAGTGATCAGCCAGCGAGGCGGTCATCTGATGGATGGCACCCTTGCTCACCACGTACGCCAGCTCGCCCGGCATTGGCCCGAGGTGCTGGCCGCTGGTGAACAACACCACCCGGCCGCCGGGCCGCTCGGGTTGCCGCGCCCGCTCGAACTCCTGGGCCAACAGCACCGACGCCCGGGCGTTCACCGCCCACGAGGCATCAAGCTCGTCGACGGTCACCTCCGACAGCCCACCGGCCGAGCTGCGGGCGTGGTTCGCCACCACGATGTCGACCGCTCCGAAGCGCTCGACGGCCGCATCGATCACCGCTCCGGGCGCATCCGGGTCGGCGAAGTCGGCGTCCATCCGAGCCACGAACGCCGGATCCCAGGCGCCGTCGTCGATGGGATCGACGCCCCACGGCTGGTCCTCGTCGTGGGACGTCCAGCCCGCGGCCATCACCCTGGCGCCATCGGCCACGAGCCGGTCGACGATGGCTGCGCCGATCCCGATCCGGCGCGACACACCGGTCACCACGGCCACGCGCCCAGCAAGAGGATTCGGCGACGTCATCGAGCCGACGGTAGCCCTCTCACGCAGCGGTGAGTGCGGCCGTGATCACGGCGATGTGCTCAGAATCGGTACCGCAGCATCCGCCAACAGTCGACAAGTTGGGGAGCAGGTCGCCGAGGGTGGCGTAGTCGGCAGCCAGCACCTCAGGGTCGCCCCGGTCCAGCTCCGGCGCATTGTCGAGCTCCTCGTGGCTCATGCGTGACGCATTCGCCCGCACGGCCACAATGCGGCTGAGCCATGCCTCGTCGCCGGCAGCTAGCACCGACTCGACGTGTGACGGGTGGGCGCAGTTCACCATGTAGCCGGCCACCCCGCCGGTTGCAGCGTCTACGGCGGCGATCGCCTCGCCGAGTGGGGTGCCTGACGGCAAGTGGCCGTCGGTCTCAACGGTGAACCCGATCGTCACCGCAACCCCTGCGTTCATCGCCGCCCGCGCAACCCCGATCGCCTCGGCCACGTAGGTCATGGTCACGGCCGTGATCGTGTCGATGTTGGCCTCGGCAAACGCTCTCGCCTGCAGGCTGTGATACGACGCCGCCTCGTCGATGCTCATCACCTCGCCCACCACGTAGCCGTCACCCCGAGGGCCGATGGCGCCATTCAGCACGACGTCGACCGTCGGGGCGACGTCAGCGGCGAGGTTGCGAATGAACACGACCGCTCGTCTGTTCAGTGCTGCGAGCTCGTTGCGGTCGTAGCCGAGGCGGATTCCCCAGTCGGCACTGGCCCGCCACGTTGGCGTGTCGAGCACCATGGCCAGGCCTCGCTCAGCGGCGAGCTGGAGGTAAGGCGTGTAGTAGGCCCTGAGTTCGGCCCGGCCCTTGTCGGAGTCGAGCAACGGGAAGGCAGCGAAGTCGGGTAGGTCGAGCCCGTGGAGGAACAACAGTGTGGTCTCGAGCCCGCCGTCGGCCATGTGGGTGATCCGGGGCCGGGTTGTGTCGTCGATGCCGCCTGCGCAGCGCTGACAGTGGGAGTCGATGGTGGTCATCACGTTCTCGCTTTCGTGAGGTTGGTTGTGCCCCTGAGGCGTGAGAACGGGCCTCACGATGTGAGATAGCGGCTGTCAGTGCCGAAGGTCACCCTGCGAATCGGGCAGGCACGCATCATCGGACGCCTGGCAGACTGACGAGATCAGCTCTGGTGACGGCCGGGGACAGTGAAGGGGCCGGCGTGGACCTGATCGGTCGAGACGACGAACTCGCAGCGCTCATCACTCGTCTGCGCGAGCGGAGGCTCATCACCATTGTGGGCCCGGGTGGGATCGGCAAGACAACGCTCGCTCGCCGGGCCGCGGCCGAGGTGGCCTCCACCTTTGCTGGCGGCACCACCACGGTCGACCTCACGACGATCGACGACGGTGCCGGTGTGGCCGCCACTGTGGCCAGTCAGCTCGGGTTCGCCAACGCCGCGTCGATGATGGCGGCCCCGCTCGATCAGGCCCGTCTCGTGCTGGTGGACAACTGCGAACACGTGCTCGATGCTGCCGCCACCGCGATCGCCGAGCTCGTCGAGTTCCACGACGTCACCACGGTGCTTGCCACGAGCCGCGCCCCGCTCGACCTTGCCGACGAGGTAGTAGTGCCGCTGGCGCCGCTGCCGCTGCCACTCTCGGGCGCGGAGCCTGGCGGGGCAACCGCTCGGTCAGCCCTCGACCTGTTCATGGCTCGCGCTGCCGATCACGGTGTGATCGTTGACGCCGCCGATCCGATCGCGTTCGAGATCTGCGAGCGGCTCGACGGCGTGCCGCTCGCGATCGAGCTGGCCGCGGCCCGCCTCCGCACCCGATCGCTACCGGAGCTGCTCGCCGAACTCGACCACCAACCCCACGCGCTCTCCCGGCCCCGGTTCCGGGGCAAGGCGGCTCATCGCAGCGTGACGGATCTGGTCGGGTGGTCCACCGACCTCCTGGCCGCACCCGATCGCGACGTCTTCCATGGGCTCGGTGTGTTCGCCGGTTCGTTCACCGCCACCATGGCTGCGTCGGTTGTCTCGCCCACGCTCGATCCTGGCGAGGTCGTGGATCGGCTCGACGAGCTGGTGGCGGTGTCGCTCGTGGCCGCCGACACCAGTGGCGCCAACACGTGGTATCGCCTACTCCATCCAATCCGAGCAGTTGCCCGCCACGAGCTGGCCTCTGCCGGCACTCTGGCCGACCACCAGCGTCGCTGGGTGGACCACACCGTGCAGCTCGCCGTGAAGATCCTGGTCGACGCCGGCACCACGTGGGATGGAGACCTGCTCGGTGGCGTGATGGATCTCTACGACAATCTCACATCGGCCCTGCGGTGGTGCCTGACCGATGGCACCGACGCCGACGCCACCCGAGGGATGCTCCTCAGTGCGGTGCTCTGGGGTGTGGTGCACGAAGGGCCGGTAGAGGAGGTGCGCGATCTGGTGGAGCAGGCCATCGTTCGCTGGCCCGAACGCGACGGCCCTCACTGGGTGGACGCTGCCGCAACCGCCGCCACGTGCCGCTGTCAGCTCGGTGAGCTTCATGCCGCCATCGATCTGGCATCCGAGGCGCTCGAGCACATTGGTCCGTCGCCCTACGCTGAGTCTGTGTTGCACCGGGTGCTCGCCCGATCGAACTGGGCGCTCGGCGATCTGGCCGGCGCCAGTGAGCACTTTGAAGCTGGTGCCGCCGCTGCGGTGGCAACCGGTCAGTACCCCTTCGCCCTCGAGCAGCGAGCTGATCACGCCGCCATGGTGGCGGCGCTCGGCAACATCGCGGAGGCGCACGAGATCATCGACGAGGTCGTCGCCGAGTCGATCGAACGCCAGGCCCCGATCAACGAGCTGTGGGCACTCGTGTGCCGAGGGCGAGTGCTCGCCCACCGCGAGCCCGCTGCGGCCGTTCCGGTGCTCATCGACGTGCTCGATCGTTCACGAACGATCCGGTACCCGGCGGGGGCGTGGTCGGCCCTACGTGGCCTGGCGGTGATCTCGCTCGATCAGGGCGACAACGCCGCCGCCGCACGGTGGACGGGTGAGCTGATCGCCGAGATTGCCGATCACGGTGCCTTCACCGAGCTGCGCCAGGCGCTCGACGTGGCCGCCGTGGTCGCACGCCGCGCCGGTCACCCCGCTGCTGCCGATCTCACCGCCACCGCCAAGGCTCGGGCCGGCGGTGCCATCAGCTTCCCCGTCGATCTGGGCTTCGTCGACGCCGAGCCGCACGGTCAGGTGCTCGACCCTCAGCAGGCATTCCGGGTCGTCCGATCCGCCATGGCGGCACAGACTGCTGATGCGGCCGCGCTCCAGGGCGGCGACGCAGGAAGGCAGGGTCAGGCGCTCGGCTCCCCGCCCCCACCGGCCGAGGCTCGGCTCGAAGGGGAGATGTGGCATTTCCGGTTCGAGGGCGGGGCGGTGTCGCTGAAGGCATCGAAGGGCCTCGCCGATCTCGCCACCTTGCTCTCCCAGCCGGGTGTCGAGTTCGCCGCTGTCGATCTGATCGGGGCCAGTGTGGTGGGCGGCGGCTCAGCGCAGGCCGTGATCGATCCGACGGCGCGGCGTCAATACGAGGAGCGCATCCGCGATCTCCAGGAGGCGCTCGACGAGGCCGACGCCAGCAATGACATCGGGCGGAGCCACCAGATCTCCGCCGCTCTGGACGAACTCGTGGATCACCTCACCGCGGCCACCGATCGAGGTGGCCGTGCCCGAACGGTGAGCCGAGAGGTGGAGCGAGCCCGGTCCACGGTCACCCAGCGCCTCCGCTCTGCGCTCCGACGGATCAACGACCACGACCCAGTCCTCGGTGCTCACCTCGATGCGTCGATCCGCACCGGCACCTATTGCGTGTATCGACCGCCCACGCCGGTTGCGTGGACGGTCCGTGGCCTCGACCGGCCGAGCGGCTGACACCCCGGGGTGAGGAGACTGCGTCTCAGGTCAAGAGGCCCACTGCGCTCTCGGCCCAGGTCGCAACGGCGGCGTCGAGCTGGTCGAGCTCGGAGTCGAGCACGTAGAGGCCTCGGGTCGGGACTGACGAGCCCAGCTCCACGAGCAACGGCCGCAGGTGCACCTCGGGCGCCAGCGCGTGCTGGAGAGCCGAGCCCACCATCACCGGCACCGACTTGGTGCCGGCCAGCCCGTCGGGCCCGTACTTGTCGAGGAACGACTTCAACAGCCCCGTGTAGGTGGCCTTGTAGGTGGGGCAGGCGAACACGATCACGTCGGCCGCAGCCACCTCGGCGGTGAGCGCATCGACGGCCTCGTTGCCCCACTCGAAGAGATGGGGCGCCACGTCGGCCAGCTCGCGCACAGTCACCGAGTCGCTGCGGGCGGCGGCGATCGCCTCGCCAACGGTGGTGCCGATGGTGGTGGTTCGCCCGCCGGGGTTCGGGTTTCCGATGACGACAGCGACGGTCACTTCCGCGACTCCATCAGCGGCATGACCTTCTCGCCGAACTCCTTGGTGGCCACCGGGTAGTCGTCGAACACGCACATCGTGCCCTTCACGCCCGGGATCTGGGCCACCTCGTCGAGGCGGGCGGCGATCGTGGCGTGGCTGCCAACGATGGCACCGATGTTGAGATTGAACGCCTGCTGCATCTCGGCGATCTTGTCGGCCGTGGCGCCGGCGGTGTCCATCTCGGCGGCACCGATGAGGAACTTGATGGCCTCGAGGTCGGCGCCGTCTTTGTAGGTCTGCCACTTGGCCTGGGCGGCCTCGTCGGTGTCGCCCATCGTGATCTGGAACAGCACGTACACGCCAACGTCGCGGCCGGTCTGCTCGGCGGCGGCCATGAGCCGGCCGGCGTCGGTGCGCACCACGTCGAGATCCTCGGTGCCGATGATGAACTGGAAGTCGCCGTAGGTGGCGCAGAACTCCATACCCCGGTCGCTTTGCCCGGCGCATACGAGCGGCACCCCGCCATCACGGGGCGGCGGCGACAGACGGCAGTCGTCCATCTGGAAGTACTCGCCCTTGAGGTCTGACACGCCGTCGGCCCACAGCTGCTGCATGATCTGCACGTACTCGGTGGCGTAGTCGTAGCGCTTCTCGTAGTACCAGTCGCCGGGCCACACGCCCATCTGGCTGTACTCGATCTGGTTCCACCCCGACACGATGTTGATGCCGAAGCGACCGTCGCTGATGTCGTCGATGGTCGACGCCATGCGGGCCACCATCGCCGGCTCCATCGTGGGCAGCGCCACCGAGGCGAAGAGGTTGATCTTCTCGGTGGCGGCGGCCAGGCCGGCCATGAGGGTGAACGACTCGAGGTTGTGATCCCAGAACTCGGTGTCGCCACCGAAGCCGCGCAGCTTCACCATCGAGAGCAGGAACTCGAAGCCCTGCTTCTCCGCTTCGAGCGCCGTCTTGTGATTCAGGGCGAAGCTCGGCATGTACTGCGGAGCCGTCTTGGACATCATCCAGCCGTTGTTGCCGATGGGAATGAAAATGCCGACATCCATGACAGGTCTCTTTCGTCGATCTACGAGGCGGTGTCCGTTCGGTATAGCACGGGTGTGCAGTCAGGATCCGAGGCGGGCCAACACCTCATCGAGGGCGATCACGTCGCCGTACTTGGCATCGATGTCGAACAAGCTCGCACTATGGATCTCGGGCTCACGATCGCCGCACGCCTCGGGCACCACGACGGGCACCACGTTGTGTTGGCACGCGTCGACGGCCGTCGCCCGCACACAGCCACTGGTGGACACGCCGCCGATGATCACCGTGTCGATTGACTGCCGCTCCAGCTCGGCCATCAGCGTGGTGGCGAAGAACGCCGATGCGCCCTGTTTGGTGATCACCACGTCGCCGTCGGCGGGGGTGAGGGTGTCGAGCCAGCCAGCGAGCGGGTTGCCCCGGTCGAACGACGCCAGCGCCCCCACCTTGCGGTAGAACACGCCCCCGTCACCGCCCGGCTCGAACTCCACCCGGGTCCACAGCACGGGCGTGTGGCTGAGGCGGGCCGCGTTGACGAGGGCCACGCAGCCGTCGATCGCCGCCGGCGAGCCGAGGTCGAGCGGCGAGCCGGGTGTGAAATAGGCCCGGCACATGTCGACGATCAGCACGGCCGGGCGCTCGCCGAATCCGAGCCGTCGGTTGAAGGCGGGCTCGGGGGTGTGCGCATCGGCCATGGCCGCACGGTAGGCGGGCGGGCGGCCGGATGCGGTGGCGGCCCGCTCGTCACCTCTCGTCGCCCCCGGGCTCGCCAGTACGCTCGGGCCATGTCCGATCTGCTCCGTGCTCGCCCCAACGGCCCGGCCCGCCTCCGGGCCCTGATCAACGAGGCCATGGGAGCGAAGCAGCCGTTGGTGCTGCCCGGCTGCTACGACGCCCTCGGCGCCCGCCTGATCGAGCAGGCCGGGTTCGACGCCGCCTACATGACCGGGTTCGGTACCGCAGCCGGGGTGCTGGGCCGCCCCGACGTTGGCTTGCTCGGGCTGGCCGAGATGGTTGACAACGCCCGGCGGATCTCCGCCGCCATCGATCTGCCCCTCTTGGCCGACGCCGACACCGGCTACGGCAACCAGATTAACGTGATCCGCACGGTGCAGGAGTACGAGCGGGCGGGCGTGGCCGGGATCCACATCGAGGATCAGGTGCTGCCGAAGAAGTGCGGCCACATGGAGAACAAGCAGGTGGTCGACGCGGACGAGATGGTGGGCAAGATCTCAGCGGCGGTCGCCGCCCGTCAGGATCCCGACTTCGTGCTCATCACCCGCACCGACGCCCGGGCCCCGCACGGGCTCGACGAGGCGATCGCCCGAGCCCACCGGTTCCTCGACGCCGGGGCCGACGTGCTCTTCGTCGAGGCACTCGAAGGCGTCGACGAGATCGAGAAGGTGGCGGCCGAGTTCGCCGGGGTGCCGCTGCTGTTCAACTGGGCCGAGGGCGGCAAGACCCCTCCGCTCACCTACGACCACATCGCCGACCTCGGCTTCGCTCTCGTGATCGCCCCGATCGGCACGATGCTCTCGGCCACCCGGGCGATGCAGGGGTTCCTGGCCCAGCTCAAGGCCGAGGGAACACCGGCGAGTTTCGTTGGCGACCTCATGGGCTTCAGCGAGTTCACCGACACGATCGGCCTGCCCGAGATCGTCGACCTCGAACAGCGCTTCAGCTGAAGACGATCCCGTGGAGCTGATTGCAATCCTCGTCGGCGTGTTCGCCGTGGTGTCGGTCACGGCCGACATGGTGAACACGCTCGTGACCACCTCGACGAACAACAGCCGGCTGTGGCTCACGTCGATCCTGTATCGGCGGTCGTGGGGTGTGATCCGCACGATCGCCCATCTGTTCCAGAGCGAACGCCACCGGGAGAGCCTGCTCGCCACCTACGCCCCGGTGTCGGTGCTGCTGTTGCTGGTGGCGTGGGTGTCGCAGCAGGTGATCGGGTTCGGCCTGATCTGGTGGGGCCTCGGCGGCCTCAGTGGCAGCGAGGGCCTGTTCGAGTCGATCTACTACTCGGGCGTGGTGTACTTCACCCTCGGGTTCGGCGAGGTGGTTCCGGTTGCCGCCGTGCCTCGGGTCGGCGCCCTGGTCGAGGCCCTGTCGGGAGTACTCACCACCGCCCTGGTGATCGGGTACCTGCCGTCGCTCTACGGCGCCTACAGCGAGCGCGAGCGCAAGCTGATGACTCTCGACGACGGCACCGAGGATCGGATCACACCGACGAACCTGATCATCAGCCGAGCCCCCACCGGCGACGTGGACGAGCTGCTCCGGTTCTTCGAAGGCTGGGAGGAGTGGGTGGCCGGCGTGATCGAAACCCACACCACGTTCCCGATGCTGCGGTTGTTCCGGTCGAAACACCTCGGCCAGAACTGGGTGACCGCCGTGGGCGTGTTGTGTGACGCCGCACTGCAGTGCCAGATGATCGTGGGCGCCCGCGACAAGGCGCCCTACTGGATGCTGCGGCGCTCGGTGATCCTGTTCAACACCCTCACCGAGGGAGTGGATCTGTCTGAGTATCGGGCCCGGCTCGACGCAACCTACGACTCGTACGATCCCGAGTCGCCGCACTACGACGAGAGCCCGCACTTCTTCGAGAACCTCTACGCCATGTTGGAGTCCCACGGGTTCGAGCTGATCGACTACGAGACCGCTCGGGAGGAGGTGCTCCCGATGCGGCGGCTGTTCGACGCCCAGATGGAGTTCCTCATCGATGGCCTGCTTGCCCCGCGGGGGTTCTGGGGCCATCAGATCGGTCACGAGGCCGCCTCGATGTTCGATCGGGAGGCGCTGCCAGAAGCGACGGATGGGTCGCCGCCGTCGGCCGCCTCCCCGGCGCCCGACACCGGCGCAGGGCCGGAGCGGAACGAGGCGTGAGCCACCCCACTGCAACCGGCGCGCAGCCTCTGGCCGGGATCACGGTGGTGGAGTTGGCCACCGGCGTGGCGGGGCCCTACGCCGGCAAGCTCCTCGCCGACTACGGCGCCGACGTGGTGAAGGTCGAACCCCCCGGGGGTGATCCAGCTCGACGGGAGGGTGCCCGCATCGGCGAGCGACCCGAGCCCGAGGCCAGTCCCGTCTTCCTCCACCTGAACACGAACAAGCGCTCGGTGGTCGCCGACCTCGGCACGGCGGCGGGGCGAGCGCTCGTCGACAAGCTCGTGGCCCGGGCCGACGTGGTGATCGAGTCGTGGTCGCCGGCCGAGCACGCGGCTCTGGGCGGGCTCGGGCTGAGCGTGGAGCAGTGGCGGGAGGCCAATCCTCGGCTGGTGGTCACCAGTGTCACGCCGTGGGGTCTGAGCGGGCCGATGGCCGACGAGCCGGGCAGCGAGATCGCGTTGTATGCGGTGGGTGGGCCGATGCTGGCCACCGGCGAGCCCGACCGCGAGCCGCTGAAGATGGCCGGCTCGGTGGTGCAGATGCACGCCGGTTCGGTGGCGGCGCTGGCCACGCTCGGCGCGGTCGCGATGGCCGAGGCCTCGGGCGTTGGCACGCGGGTGGAGGTGGCGAATGTCGAGACGCAGGCCGCCTCGATCGATCGGCGGGCCCCGCTGCTGATCGGCTACCAGTTCGACGGCGAGATCGGGCCCCGGGAGGGCGGCGGTCGGGTGGGGGCGATCCCGGCCGGGGTGTATCCGTGCGACGACGGGTACTGCCAGGTGGTGTTCGCCCCGTCGTGGATGCCTCGGGTGGCTGAGATGCTCGGTGACGAGGAGTTGATCGAGCGGGTGGTCACCCCCGACTGGCTCGATGACGACGAGGTGCCCGAGCTCCTCAACGCCGCCCTGTTCACGTGGTCGGTCCAGCTGCCCAAGCAGCAGACGATGCTGGAGGCCCAGGAGCGTCAGCTCGCCATCACGCCGATCAACACCACCACCGACGTACTCGCCGACCCCCACTTCCGGGCCCGGGGCTTCTGGCAGCAGTGGACCCATCCGGTGGTTGGAACCTACGAGAGCCCGGGCGCGCCCTTCCGCTTCGGCGAGCCGGGCAGCCAGGCGCCAGCCGAGTCGGAGGGTTCGGAGGGTTCGACAGAGTCGGCGGGTTCGGGGCCGGGGTGGGTCGCCCGTCGTCGGCCGCCGTTGCTCGGTGAGCACACTGCCGAGGTGACGGCGGAGGTCGATCACCAGTCGCCGCTCGGCTCGTGGGCCGGGCGGCCCGCAGCCTCAGGCTCGGGAGCCGCATCACCGACGTTGCCCCTCGATGGCGTGCGCGTGCTCGATCTGGCCGTGGTCTGGGCCGGGCCGCAGGCCACCACTCTGCTCGGCGATCTCGGGGCCGAGGTGATCCGGCTCGACAACCCCAACCTGTTCCCCACCGCCACCCGCGGTGCGGTGGCCCGTCCGCCCGAGGGGCGGGTGCGGGAGATGGGCGCCTACTGGGGCCGCTACCCCGGCGGCGATGGTGGAGAGCGGCCCTGGAACCGGGTGGGGGCATTCGTGTGCCATGCCCGGGGCAAGCTCGGGGCCACGATCGATCTTCGCACTGATCTCGGGCGCGAGACGTTCCTCGATCTGGTCGAGCAGTCCGACGTGATCGTGGAGAACAACTCGGTGAAGGTGCTCCCGTCGCTCGGGCTCGGCTGGGATGTGCTCCACGCTCGGAACCCACGGTTGATCGTGGCCCGGATGCCGTCGCTCGGGTTGGAGGGGCCCTACGCCCACTACGTCGGGTTCGGGGCGCACATGGAGGCGCTTGGTGGGCTGTCGTCGCTGCGGGGCTACCAGGATCTCGACCTCACCTCGCTCGACCCGGCCTTCTTCATGGATCCGGCCAGCGGGGTGACCGCCGCCTTCGCTGTGCTGTGCGCCGTGCGTCGCCGCTCGGCCACTGGGTTGGGGGAGCTGATCGAGTTCGCCCAGGCCGAGAACCTGCTCAACTACATCGGCGACTATTTCGTCGATGCCTCAATCACCGGCGCGGCCCATGAGTGCCACGGCAATCGGCATCCGCACCGGGCGCCCCAGGGGGCCTACCCGTGTGTGGGCCACGACGCCTGGGTGGTGCTCTCGGTGCCCGACGATGAGGCGTGGGCGGCGCTGGTCGCCGCAATGGGCTCGCCCACGTGGGCGACCGACGACCGGTTCGCGACCGAGGCAGGGCGGCGCGCCCACCACGACGAACTCGACGGTCTGCTGGCGGGGTGGACGGCCGAACGAACGGTCGAGGCTGTGATGGCGGCGTGGCGCCCGGCTGGGGTGTCGGTGGCGGCGGCGTTGAACGAGCCCGACCTGTTGGCTGATGCGCATCTGGGCGCTCGGGCGTTCTGGCGGCCGAACGCCAGCGTCGATGTGCCCGAGGTGTTGTTCCCCGGGCACCAATGGCGGTGGGACGGCCCGGATCTGGCGTGGGGCCCGCTCAACCGGATGGGGGCGGAGAACGCCTACGTGTACCGCGAGCTGCTCGGGCTCGACGACGAGGGCTGGGCGGGGCTGGACGCCGAGGGTCACCTGGCCGACGGCTACCGCGACCCTGACGGACGCTTGGTCTAGGCGCGGACCGGTTCGTGCGGTACGGAGCGTCGGATGCGTCGCCAGTACGGGGTCATCTGAACCTGCCTGGCAGGGAGCCCGATCTGGTGTCGCAGGAGTTGTCGAACGGCGGTCATCTCCTGTGACTCGCCGGCCCCGTAGGCGAACCATCGGGCGGGATCGATGCTGAGCTGCTTCACCTTGTCGAGCAGCAGTCCTGTGGTACCGGGTAGTTCGTCGCCACGAAAGCACCAGTCGACGCGAATGCCACGTCGAGCAGGAAGAGGGACGCGGTGGTGCTCGTCGACGACCTCGAGCACGACGTGCACGTCCACGTCGTCGGCCACGTCGTCGACGATTGCGGCTGCCGCTCCGAGCCCGGTCTCGTCGGCAACGATGAGCACATGGTCGGTGTGGGGCGGAGGTTGAAACAGGCGCCGAGGGCCCCACAGGATCACCTCGTCGCCAGCGGCCGCCTCGCTGGCCCAGCCCGCCATGCCGTCGTCGGAGTGACGCACCACCCAGAGGTCGACTTCGCCCTGCTCCGGCCGCCGCCGTCGGCTGCTGTAGCAGGCCCCGTGAGGCTGCTGCTCCGCCGGCAGGGCGCGAAGCTCGCTGAGCGTCAAGCCTGGCCCGATGGTCGGCGGGCCTTCAGGCGATGGGGCGATCACGTAGAAGAACTCGTCGCTGCCCAGAACCGGCACGCTGTGGAGCCCGGCCAGAGTCACCTGAAGCACATTCGGAGCGACCGGTTCGGTCGCCACCACGTGGGCTCGCCGGGTCTCGATCGATGCTGTGCTCTGCAGCTCTGATTCGATGGTGGTCAACGGCGCGTCGGGCGCGGCTCGGCGGGCGTCGTTGAGCAGGAGGAAGAACTGCGTCTGAAGGTCACCGGCCGTCGCGATCGGTGTTGCGAAGTCGATCCGGTGGGTCGAACGGCTGCGGGTGGTCTGGATGTTGAGCGCGAACCCGTGGGGATATACGGCCCGGAGGGTTGCGCGCACTGGCGGCGGTGCTTGGATCGATCCGTGCTCCGCCACGAAGGCGAGGGCGTCCTCGTGGCGACCGTTCATCCGGTCGGCCGACTCCTCGATCTCGGTGGTGGTGTCCGGCGCGAAGCCAGTGACAGTCGGGCGTTCAGTCATCGGCGACCGTCGCCACTGTCGGGTTGGTCTGAACACATTCGCGCTCGATGCGGAACTGCATCATGTTCTGGCCATGACGGTCGGTGATCTCGCCACGCTCGAACACGTGGCGTTCGTCGCGGTGGGTGACCCATGAGCGAATGTGAATCCAGTCGCCGTTGCCGGGCCACGGCACCTGACGGACGCAGACCTCTGCGGTGCGGACAAATCGTCGCGGCAGCGGTCGGTTCACCGCGGTGTACATCTGGTTGCGAACTTCATCGAGCATTGATGCCGGAAGCCATCCGTCCAGTGCCAACAGGCTGGGTGGTTGCTGGTTGGATGTGAGTGGTCGCAGCCATGCGCCCGAGCTGCCTTCGTCGCACGGGCTGAACGGAAGCGGTCGGATCTCGAAGAGCGCAGCGACGCCGGGTTTGGCTCCGCCGAAGGGCATCACGTCCTCCGGGCCAATCAAGATGCTGGCGTCGGCCTCCGAGTGCGACGCCGGCCTGATCGGAGTGATCGCGGCGGTGAGCGATCCGGGTTGGTCGGTGTTTGCGAGCTCGACGGCGACATGTTGCGAGTCGTCCTCGGCTGAGGTGACGGTGAGCGCAGCTGGGCCTGGCGCAAGGGGGTGGCTGACCGTGAGCCTCATCTCGAAGCCGTCAGGCCATGCCGGCGGGCGCGACTCGGCCAAGAGCGACACGCTGAGACCGAGCGGTAGGTCGCCGTTGATGAACCAGGAGCGTCGTAGGTCGAAGGTCATGGCATCCGGAGCGACGCCACTCATGTTCGGGACCCGGGCTCAGACAGACCGCCACACAACATAACCCTGGTAACTATCTCATATTAAGGATGCCTATCAAACCCCAGCCGGCTGACAAGTTCTGGCTGGCAGGCCTATGAGTGGGCGGGAGGTGCCTACGCCGCTGCTGCGGCAGCCGCCTGCGCTTCGGCCAGCTCCGTTTGGAGGCGGTTCTCGTCGTAGCGGGCGAAGAACCAGCCGGCGAGGAGATAGAGCACCGTGCCGGCAATGCCGGTGAGGCGCACACCCAGGTCGTCGCCGACGTCGCGGCCGAGCTGGAGCAGGAGGGCGAAGATCACCACGCCGACGGTGGTCGAGAGCTTCTGGAGGAAGGTGCGGGTGGCGTAGAACATGGCGGCCTGGCCCTCGCCGGTGGCGAGCGACGAGTGCTCGGCGATGTCGGCCAGGATCCACTGAGGCATCACGCTGAGAATGGCGAAGGGGATGGCGAACACCACGACGGGGATCACCACCTGCAGGTAGGGGAGCGAGTCGACGAGGCCAAGCCCGGCGATGGTGGTGAACACGGCGGCCCCGATGAGGAAGGCGAGGATCGTGAGCTTCTTGCCGCCGCGGAGGCGTTTGGCCCACGCCTGCACCATGGGGAACA
>JBCCFL010000083.1:0-15069 GCA_039029735.1 Actinomycetota bacterium
GTAGGAGATGAACATGAACGGGTCGGGGATGATCTCGGTGCCCGCGGAGTGGTGTTCACCAACCCAGACCTCGTCATAGCCCAACCGGTCGAGTAACTGCACTGTTTCCAGATCACGCTGGATCGCCGCAATCGGGTCCTGGCCCGCCATTGGATGAAACGGCGCCATGAAAATACCGAAACGCATAACAGAGTTTCCCCTTGTGGTTGTGTGTTGAGCCGAGCGGCACGGTCACACACTCGGCGGTGGTCCCCGCCAAAACGCTATGGCCCCACGTGGTGTCCGGTCAAAGCCTCTGCCGAAAGACGCGACGTTGCCGCTGCGCCAGGCGTCGAAAGTCACGGTTGCATCCTCTGGGCCGCGTGCCAATGGTGGCTACGCTGCGGCCGGGGAAGGAGCTCGCCCAATGACGTCGCAGTTCGATTTTTCCAATGACGAGTGGGAGCACGTGGCCATGACGCCCGTGCTCGTTGGCATGGCAGTGGCCAAGGCGGAAGACAGCGGCTTCCTCGGAAGCCTGCGGGAGACCCGCACGCTCGTGGCCAGCATTGCCCCCCAAGATGATGGCAACGCCGCCCAGGGGCTGATCGATCAGGCCGCCGCCACCGACACCAAGGACAAGTACGACGCCTTCAAGTCGGGATCGCCCGACGTGCTGGCTGAGGCGGCTGTCACGGCGTGCCGAGAACTGAAGACCATCCTGGCGGCCGTGGCCACCCCGGAGGAGGCCGCCGACTTCGCCCGTTGGGTGATCGACGTGGCCCAGTCGGTGGCCGAGGCAGCGAAGGAGGGCGGGGTCAGGATCAGTGCGGGCGAAGCGGCCCTGATCAACGAACTCCGCGCCACGCTCGGAGTCGATCCCTCCGCCTGATCGCCTATCGTCGGCGACATGCATGTGGCAGAGCTGAATGGCGCCGATCCGATGTCGGCGCCGATTCCCGATGTGTTGGCCGGCCTCGCTGAGCACGGCGTGGTGCGGTTCCGCGGTGTCGACACCAGCGCATCGGCGTTCGCCGAGGTCACCCACCGCTTCAGCTCACGGTTCACCTGCGACCCCTTCAAGGTCGGGCCAGCCGGCCTGGTGACTGCGCCGGGGCGACTGGGCCAGGTTGCACGGGTCGCATCGCGGGCTGGCGCCTTCGCCGCCAGCAAGCTCGGCATCGAGGCCGACGACGACGGAACCCGCACCGCGCCCCGCGAGGGGTACGGGTTGAACCCCCACAACGAGAACACCTTCATCCCCGCGGCGTGCCCTGAGATGGTCTGGTTCGCGTGCGACACGCCGGCCTCGGATGGTGGATCCACCCTGCTGTGCGACGGCCGTGACCTCTGGGCCGCGCTCACACCGGAGGCGCAGGCCCTCGCAACCTCCGAGCCCGTCCGGTACGAGCTCACGTTCTCCCGTCGCCAGTGGCAGGCCGTCTACGACACCACCAGCGCCGAAGCGGTGATGGAGCGGCTCCATACCGTGAAGGGCACAACGGCACAGATGGACGACGCAGGCACGCTCCGCTACGTGTTCGACGTGGACCAGGTCGGCCGCGACCACTTCGCCGATGCGCCGGTGCTGTCGACGAACGTGCTCTCGCGGCGCCCCCTGGGCCAGGTGGGCGACGCAGAGGTGGAGCGCCTGGCGTCAGGGGATCCACTGCCGTCGTGGTTCGTGGGCGAGTTGCTGGCGGCAGTCGACGAGCACCATCTCGCAGTCGATCTTCAGGCCGGCGACATGATCCTCATCGACAACACCAGGGTGATGCATGGCCGGGCGGCGTTCACGGATCTGTCCCGCAAGGTGCTCACTCGGTGTGCCTGGTTCGACCCTGAGAAACTGGCAGCCTGAGACATCGGTCACCTGGCTTCACGGTTTGGCTCAAGCCGGTAGACAGACGGCGCGTCTCGGTCTGTTCTGGTCGGCGAACAGGACCCTTCGGGAAAAGGCGTATTCCGGCGGGTCCTGCTCGCCTGACGCGTGTACGCACACTGGTTCCGACTGGCGGCGCAGCCCACCAATCCCTCGTTCGCACACCCGCTGCAGGCGATCTTGCCAGCAAATGCCCCTCGCGGGCAATGCTGTCTTTTCAGTCTGATCGCAGTGGCCAGATCTGGCCAGTGCCAGCTTCTGGAGCGGGATCTCGTCGAGTCGAGCCGATGTCGGTTCCGAGACGAAACGATCGGCATATCGGCGATGATGATCAGGCGGTGAGGCCCGCATCACCGGCGAGGATCACCATCGCTGCGGCGTAGACCACGAGCAGCACGACCCCGTTCCACCTGCTCACACCCTGTCGATGCAAGATCAGTGCAAATGCAAGCAATACCACGGTCATCATCACGCCAACGCCGAGGGTGCTCAGCGTGTCGTCGCCGATTGCACCCGGCCCGACAAGGCCGATCGAGCCGCCGACTGCGAGAGAGTTGAACACGTTCGACCCAAGCAGGTTGCCGGCGATCAGCCCGGTCTCGCCGCGGCGTGCGCTCGCGAGTGTTGTGACGAGTTCGGGAAGCGAGGTGCCCAGCGCCACCAGGGAGAACCCGATGAAGCCGCCCGACACACCCATGAGATCGGCGAGTTCGATGGCCGAGAAGACCACGATCTGGGCTGCCGCAACCGTGCCGATCAGGCCGCCCAATACCCGTACGAAGTCCATCGTCGGGCGCTCGAGGTGCTCCTCGTCGGCGTCGAACTCGTCGGCCGCGCCGTGGGAAATGAGGAGAGCCACGGCGCAGAGCATGCCGATGCCCAACACGAGCCCTTCCCAGCGCTCGATTCGCCCGTCCCACACGAAGAAACCGAACAACGCAGCGGCGCCGACCGACAGCGGAGCCTCGCGGCGCAGCACCGAGGGCTCGATGGTCATCTTCGCGACGAGGCCGGCGGTGGCCAGAACCAGGCTCAGATTGGCCACGTTCGAGCCGACCACGTTGCCGACACCGAGGTCACGGTCGCCGCTGGCAGCAGCGAGCGCCGATACCAGCATCTCCGGCGCTGAGGTGCCGAATCCGATGACCAGGGCGCCGACAACCACGGTGGGAACCGAGTAGCGCTTGGCCAGCCGAACCGATCCGTCCACGAACTGATCGGCGGCGGTGACGAGTACGGCCAGGCCGATGATGAGGAGGACGATGGCGACCATGATGACCACCTGAGCCTACGGCGCCGGGGTTGAAACGGTGCCTTACTCCCTGGCCATCTCGGCCCGGCCCGCCGCCTCGTGATCGAGGTCTTGATCGTCGCTCAGGTCCACCGTCACCTTGGTGAGCTCGATGGTGCACTCGAACGGCGCCTGGTAGGCGCCAACTGGGGTGCCACGGTCGAGCCCGATGTCGAGCCCCGACCACGAGATCATCAGCCAGAAGATGCGGTCGGTTTCCATCCGGCCCACCTCGACGTCGTCGATCCACAACGAGGCCACTCCGTTGGAGCCCTGACGGCGCATCCGGAAGCGCAGCTCGTGGTGCCCAGGCGGCACCGGACGGTCGGCCACCAGTTCCTGGTGGTGGCCGCCAACGTTCAGGTCGTGCACGAGGTGGCCGTTGCGGAGGAAGAAGCTGTAGCCGCTGGTGGCGTCGCCATGGGCAATCAACACGCCCTCGGGGGCCGGACCGCTGTCGGGCACCGTGACCGATGCCGTGATCGTGTAGCTGCGGCTGCGGAGATCGGGGGCGACCTCGCTCGGCAGGTGGCCCATACCGCGCCAGAACGTGAAGTGGGTACGGGCCCCCTGATGCCGTTCGGCGTTCTCGGCGAAACGCGGTGCGAACCGGTCGTCGAGGGGGAGTACCTGGTACCGCTCGGCCTCGGCCCACCACCGCTGCTGCATGTCGGCCAGCCGTTCCGGCTCGGCCGCCGCCAGGTCGTGAACCTCGTTGACGTCGACGTCGAGGTGATAGAGCTCCCACTGGTCGTCGGCGAAGGGCGTGCCCGGGTGGTGGTAGGCCACCGCCTTCCACCCATCCAGCCAAAGGCCACGATGGCCGAACATCTCGAAGTACTGGATCGACTTGGGGGTCGTGGCGCTGGCGTCGAGCAGGGCTGCGGCGAAGCTCACCCCCTCCACCTCGCCCGGGCCGTCGACGCCGATCAGCTCATAGAGGGTGGGCGCGAGATCGGCCACGTGGCAGAACTGGTGGCGAAGCCCGCCCAGGTCGGCCACCCGGCCGGGCCAGTGGACCACCAGCGGATCGCGGATGCCGCCACCGTGGGTGTTCTGCTTGTAGCGCTTCAGCGGTGTATTCGACGCCATGGCCCACCCCCACGGGAAGTTCGAGTGGGTATCGGGACCGCCGATGTCGTCGATGCGGGCCAGCTTGGCCTCCATCGGCTCGGGCATCGTGTTGTAGGGGCCCATGGCGTTCACGAAGCCGTTCGGCCCGCCCTCCTGGCTCGCGCCATTGTCGCTCAGCACCAACACGAGCGTGTTGTCGAGCTGTCCTGAGGCGCGAAGATGCTCGACCAGCCGGGCGAGCTGCTGGTCGGTGTGTTCCAACATGGCGGCGTACGCCGCTGCGAGTCGGGTGAACACGCGACGTTCGTCGGCGCTGTGGTCCGCCCATGGTCCAACGCCGTCGTTGCGGGGCGGCAGCGTGGTCGCCTCGGGCACGATGCCGGCCTCGATCTGGCGGGCGAGGCGATCGGCCCTCGTCTGGTCCCACCCCTTGGTGAACACGGCGTCGTACTTGTCGATCAGCGGTCGAGGGGCCTGGTGGGGTGCATGGCAGGCGCCGGGTGCGTACATGAGGAACCAGGGCGTGGACGGCAGCGCCGCCTCGTGCCCCTTGATGTACTGGAGGGCCCGGTCGGTGAGATCCTCGGTGAGGTGGTAGCCGGTGTCGTAGGTGCCGGGGGCGGTGACGTGGGAGTTGTCCTGCACCACCTCGGGTGAGTACTGGTCGGTCTCGGCGTCGAGGAATCCGTAGAACCGGTCGAAGCCCCGGCCGAGCGGCCATCCGTCGAATGGACCAGTCGGTCCGGTCTCGGTGAGGGGCGTGACGTGCCACTTGCCAACCAGATACGAGCGGTACCCGTGCTCGCCCAGCACCTCGGCGATTGTGGGGGCGTCCGGCGAGAGCTTGCCGGTGTATCCGGGGTAGCCGCTGTCGAAGTTGGCGAGGCACCCGACGCCAACAGAGTGATGGTTACGGCCGGTGTACAGGGCGGCGCGGGTGGTGGAGCACATGGCCGTGGTGTGGAAGCCAGTGAATCGCACACCTCCGGCGGCGAGGCCGTCGATCGTTGGCGTGTCGATCTCGGAGCCGTAGCACCCGAAGTCGGCGAAGCCCACGTCGTCAAGAAGCACGACGAGCACGTTCGGGCTGCCGCTCGGCGGCTCGGCAGGGGAGGGCCACCAGGGTGTCGATTCGGCGACGGTGGGGCCGATCGAACCGGGAAAAGAAGCGGAGGAGGTCACGGTTCGCCAATGTAGGCGCTGGCGGTCTCACCAGGGGAAACGGCCGTCCAGGAGGCCCATCGCGAACATTCCCGGATTTCTTTTACGAATCCGGGAACTTTTGGGGCCTCTGCCGCGACCAATGATCAGCTTCACCGCAGAGGCGAAGTTGCATACAACAAACCCGTGAGTGTGCCCGCGGCGGGCTACACGAACAAAGATCTAGCTCCCACGCTAGAGAGAGTCCGGCGGGTCGTTTCCTTACAAACTGCCCCAACAAGGTGGCGACCCGTCGGACACTAATCTACCTCAGCTTCCCGCCTGAGGTAATGGGTTGAACAACCTGCGATCCGCAGAGTTCGTGCAGCTTCTTACGGAATTTCCCGACATTTCCGTGTCGAAGACGGCGAGGCCGTCACAGAACCGACGTTTGAGCCGGGCTAGCTCCCGACGGGCGGCGTGCGCGACGAACTGTCAGCCGTGACGGGCGGAACCTCGCTTAAGCCCTCGGGCTCAACCGACGTCGGAGGTTCGCCGTCCGACTCCGGCAATCCAGGGCCGTCGGTCGTCGTTGGCGTGGTGGTCGTCGTGGTGGTCTCGACGGTGGTGGACGTGGACGCCGATGCCGGCTCGTTCTCGTCGGGCGTTGGAGCTCGGAACAGCAGACCAGCAGAAATGATCCCGATGCTCGCCCCGGCCACGGCCGCCCACAGTGGGCGTGCCCACATGGGCTCGGTCTCCTCGATCTGACCGTCGCTGATCGCGTCGGGGTTGAACGGCCCCGTCACCGCGCCGCGAACGGCCAGGTGCCAGCTCGAGATGTCGGTGTACCGGTCGCCCGGCTCGGGGGCCATGCCGATGCGGGCCACCTCCGACAGCGCCTGCTCGAAGCGGCTGCCGGCGGCCGCCCACTGCAACACTGCGGTGGCGCCGTAGACATCGGCCCGTTCATCGACCTGTGTCATCGGGCCGCTCTGCTCGGGAGCGGCGAACCCGACCGTTCCCCCGCCCGACGTGATGCCCGACGCCGCACGGAGGTCCTTGGCGTAGCCCAGGTCGCTGAGCAGCATCCGTTCGCCCCGGTCGAGGAGCGCTTGAGACGTCCACGCCTCCGGACGGAGGCCGTTGTGGCGCACGAGCAGGTTGCCGGGGGTCACGTCGCGGTGGACGAGATCGGCGGCGTGGATCGCCGACAGCGAGTACGCCAGCGTCTCGGCCAGCACCAGCACGTCGTCCTGTTCGAGTGAGCGGCCGCGATCCCACAGGTCGTTCACCCGAGTTTCGAGGTCGCCGCGGTCGGCGAGTTCCAACACCATGTAGGGCTGACCCGTCTCGGTCTCGCCCAGGTCGAAGATCGACGCCACCCAGTACGAGTCAACCCTCCGGAGGTGCTGAGCTTCGGAGATGAACCGTTCCCGGTAGTCGGGCACCAGGCTGTGATTCTCCGCAAGCACCTTCA
The DNA here is from genome assembly GCA_039029735.1 of Actinomycetota bacterium. GTDB lineage: Bacteria > Actinomycetota > Acidimicrobiia > Acidimicrobiales > SZUA-35 > CADEDH01. Next base: position 6,847 of record JBCCFL010000083.1, read on the forward strand.
GCGCAACTTCGGACCCAAGGCGCTCGTCGACGGCGCGGTACACGGTGGCGAAACCGCCCGAGCCCAGCGGTTCGACGATGCGATAGCGGCCGACTTTGCCGCCATGTGGCTTCTCAGCCATGGTGCTCGGCGTCGCGCATCGATTCGGCCAGCAAGGCCCGACCTCGAGCGAGACGCGAGCGCACGGTGTTGAGCTCGATCTTCAGCTCATCCGCGATCTCTTCGTAGGTACGTCGCTCGACATCCCGCAACATCACCGGAAGACGATAGTGCTCGGGCAGACCTTCGACGGCGCGCTGGATCACCTCACGCTCCGACACCACCGAGCTGATCCGTCGCGCATCGCTGACGCTGTTCTCGGCTGTATCCAGCGACACGTCAGGGTTGATCCGCCGCAGGTGACTGATCGCCACGTTGCGGGCGATGGCGTAGAGCCACGTGGTGAACTTCGAGTCGCCGCGGAAGCGGTGGATCGACTCTGCCACCTTGATGAGGGTGTCCTGGGTGGCTTCCTCGACCAGTTCCTCGTTGAGGATGAAGCGCCGCACCATGGCGTTGGCGATCCGCTGGTCGTCGACCAGGGCCAGGAGCTGGTCCAGGGCGTGCGCGGACCCATCGGCGGCCGACGCCGCCAACCGATCGAGACGATCGGAATCCGTACCGGGGTCGTTGTCAGATTGCACGAAAGAGGTAGACCCTTTGCTCACGCCGCTACCACCCCTGTGGTCACCCTAGTACGGCCGAACAGCGTTCGGCCGCTTTGGGAGTTCAGGCTCCAACCACGGCATCGTCGCCTATGCCGAACAGGAAACGGGCGTTGTCACCAATGAACGCGGGCCGTGTCGCCGCCGGAAAGGCGTCGACCAGCTCTTGTAGGTCCTGAACGTAGTCGGGGGTGTGATCGGCGTGGGGGAAGTCGGAGGCCCACATGAAGCGATCGGCGCCGTAGATCTCGGCCAACCCTGGGATGGTTCGCTCATCGGGGTCGCAGCTGATCCAGACCTGCCGGCGGAAGTAGTCGCTCGGCTTGTGCTCCAGGGGCACCCTCGTGCCCACGAAGGTGTGGCCGTACACGGCATCGATCCGGTCGAGCCAGTAGCCGATCCAGCCGCCGCCTGATTCGAGCACGAGCACCTTGAGAGCGGGGAACGCATCGAACACGCCGTAGTCGAACAGGGTGGTGAACTGGTGGCGGACGCCGTCGGAGGCCTGCACGGAGGCGAGGAGGCGCAGCTGTTTGACGTGATCCCACGAGCCCATCCGGGTGCCCTTGGTCCACTGCGGCTCGAATGTGGGATGGATGGCCAGGGGTACGTCGAGATCCTGAGCGGCAGCGAACACCGGGTTGTTGTCGGGGTGGCCGAGCGGCACGCCGTTGTGGCTGAACGGCGCAACGAAGCCGCCGCGGGCGCCGTCGCCGACGGCCCGCTCGAGCTCGTGGGCCGCGGCCACCGGGTCGGTGAGCGACAAGTGGGCCGTGGCCACCAGGCGAGGCGTGTCGGCACAGAACTCGCAGATCCAGCGGTTGTAGGCCTTGGTGTAGGCCTGCGACAGCTCGGGGTCGGTGAGCTCGGCCTCCCACAGCAACCCCACCGTTGTGTACAGCACGGCAGCGTCGATGTTCTCGGCGTCGAGCAGCCGCAGACGTTCGCTCGGATCGATCGTGCCGTATGGCGCCTCACGGAGGTAGGTGCGGGCAGGATCACGCTGCATCGAGCGCAGGTCGGGGTCGCCCATCGCCCCGAGGGTCGACGGGAACCCGCGGCGGCTCATCTGCGAGCGACGACCGTCGATCTCGAGTTCCTCCAGCCCGTTCTCGTCGATCCGGAACCGCAGCGCCCGGTGGCGGAACGCCGGATCGATGTAGGCCTCCCAGAGGTCGGGTGGCTCCAGGATGTGGCCGTCGGCATCAACAGCACCCGACTGACGCAGCGCGTGCGTGCCGTGCATTGGCTTCTGGGCGGTGATCGACACCGTCATCGCAGTCCCCCTTGGATCAGGCCTGCCCCCTGCAGGCCCCGACACCTCCATGATGTGCCGATCTGATCCGGTGCAGCCAGACGACGGCGGCGCGGTGTTAACTGGGTGCGGGCGGGTGGTCCGCCCCGTCAACACGGAGGTGGCGATGCTCAAGGTCGGCGATCAGGTCGAGGACTTCGAAGCCCTCGACCACACCGGCGCCACGGTCGGGCTCTCGGAGCTGCTCGAATCGGGCCCGCTGGTGCTGTACTTCTACATCAAGGCCCAGACGCCCGGTTGAACGATCGAGAGCGCTCATTTCCGTGATCTGGCGTCGGAGTTCGCTGAACTCGACGCCCGCATCGTGGGAATCAGCTCCGATCAGGTTGATCGGCAAGAAGCCTTCCATCGGGAGAACGGTCTGGTGTTCCCGCTCCTGTCCGACCCCGACCGTGCGATCGCCCGTCAGTTCGGCGTGAAGCGCGTCGGGCCGTTGCCCACCAAGCGGGCAACGTTCGTGATCGGCACCGACCGCCGCGTGATGGCGGTGATCGCCAGCGAAACCAGCATGAAGCAACACGCCGACGAGGCGCTCGAGGTGCTCCGAGGCCAGTCGGCCCCCGCGGGCTGAACCCGGCACAGTCACACGCACTCGGCGCGGGCCGCCAGCAGGTAGACCTGCTCCCGGCCCGCGCCGTTCGCGTATTGAGCGTTGCGCCCTGGCGGCTCAGCTCCGGGGAGCCGTCGGGGTGAACGTGGCGTCCATGTGCTTGATGCCGTGGATGAACGCCGACGACAGCAGGGCTGGTTCGCCGGTGGCGGCGATGTCGGGCAGCCGGTCGAACAGCTCGCGGAACATGACCGTGATCTCCCGCCGAGCCAGGTGTGCCCCGAGGCAGAAGTGGGGGCCCGGCCCACCGAATCCGGCCTGGGCGTTGGTCTGGCGGCCCACGTCGAAGGCGAGCGGATTCTCGAACAGCTCCGGGTCGCGGTTGCCGGCGTAATAGAACATCGCCACCTTGTCGCCCTCGGCGATGGCCTGGCCGTCGAGCACGGTGTCCTGGGTGGCGGTGCGGCGCATGTAGGTGACCGGGCTGGCCAGGCGGACGATCTCCTCAACGGCACCGTTGGTGCCGCCGTCGAAGTCGGCGGCCCAGAGCGCGCGCTGGTCGGGATTGTCGGTGAGGTACTTGAGGCCCCAGCTGATGGCGTTGCGGGTGGTCTCGTTGCCGGCCACGACCAACAGCACGAAGAAGCTGGCGATGTCGGAATCGGAGAGCTTGTCGTCCTCGATCTCGGCGTTCACCAGCACGCTGGTGAGGTCGGTGCCGTCGCCGCCACGCTTGGCCTCGGCCACCTCGCTCATCACACCGGCGAGGTTGGCGCCGGCGGTGAGGATGGCGGTGAGCACGTCTTCGGTGTTGGCCACGTACTCGGGGTCGCCGGCGCCGAGGATCACGTTGGTCTGGTCGAACACGAACTCGTATTGGGAGTCGGGGATGCCCATGAGCTCGCACACGATCTTCAGCGGGAGCGCAGCTGCCACGTCGACCACGAAGTCGACCTCGCCCCGCTCACACACATCGTCGACGATCTGGGCCGCGATCTCCTGCACCGACTCTTCGAGCCGGGCCAGGGTGCGGGGGGTGAAGCCCTTCGACACGATTCGCCGGAGCCTGGCGTGGCGGGGATCGTCCATGGCGATCATCGACCCGAAGAACTCGTTGAACTCCGGCGGCTGATCCAACAGCGTGATGCCCTGCGCGGAGGAGTAGATCTCGGGGTTCTTCGACACCTCCAAGATGTCGGCGTGACGTGTGAGCACCCAGGCGCCCGGGCCCTGCTCCAGAGGGATCTCGGGCGGGACCTCCGGCTCCTCGACGAAGGCGATCGGCGACGTGGCCCTGAGTGAGGCCAACTCGGCATCGATCTCAGCGGCTGGACGGAGCCAGTACTCGTTGTGCAGCAGGGTGAGCGTGTCGGTGCTCGTGTCGGTCATGCACCAAACGTAGTGGAGCGCACCGTCACCGAGCGATTGGGGCGGCTGGCCCCGGCGACTCAGTCGAGACCACTCCAGAACGATGTGAGCGCGGCAGCGCCAGCCGTTGGATCCTGCATCATCCACCAGTGGCCGACGTCGCTGAGCACGGTGACCGATGCGCCCGCCTGGGCCGCCGACTGCCGGGCCATCTCCTCGGTGCCGACGTAGTGATCGTGCTCGGCCACGATCACCAGGCCGGGCCGGGTGGCGGCGTAGGGCAGGCTGCTCGCCAGCTCGCGGAGCGCCGGCTGGGCCGCATCGCGGTAGAGCTTGAGGATGCAGTCGCCCATGGCGGCGTCCATGCCCTCGGCCACGGCGCGGGCGGCGTCGGGCGTCATGCCGAGCCCGGCGAGCCCCTCGGCCCGTTCGTCGACCGATGGTGCGAGCATTGCGGCCACGGTCTGCTCGCCGACATCGGGCGTCTGCCAGAGTTGGGCGGCGTCGTGCCACTCGTAGTCGGGGTGGAAGATGCCGGCCACGTCGACGCACCAGGACCGAATCAGGTCGGGCCGTGTCATGGCGACGCCCATCACGTGGCCGCCACCCCAGTCGTGGCCCACGAGATCCACCGGGCCAGCACCGAGCAACTCCAGTTCGGCAACAAGCCAATCGACGTACTCGACCCTGGTGGCGCCGAAGCCCGTGGGCACCGGCGCACCGAACCCGGGAGGGGAGAGGGTCACGATGTCGTCGCGGCCCAACTCGGCGATCAACAACTCCCAGATGGCGGCGGTCTCGGGGTTGCCGTGGACGAGCACGATGGTCATCAGATTCGCTCCAGTTCGGCGCCGTCGAACAGCGGCGTGATGCCGAATTCGGCGGTGTCGGCATCCATTGCGTCGTCGCTCGGACGGGTGAGATCACCGACGGCGGCGTCGAGGGTGGTGGGCAACAACCGGGCGTCGCTCGACGTGTTCAGGTAGAGGCCGGGCTCGCTCAGCACATAGCGCACGGCCCGGGCGATGGCATCGCTGTCTTCGATCGGTTGGTACCAGGAGAACTGACGCATGGACGGATCGGGCCAGCGGCCCCGGGCGATCGACTTGATGGTCTGCATCGCCACGTTTCGTTCACGGCAGGTGGCGATGAGCTGCTCGGCGTCTGCCCGGTAGGCCGGGTTGGCCATCAACGTGTGGTTGTAGGGGAACAGCACCGACGCGAAGTCGAACTCAGCCAGGCTTTGCAGGTGCATGCCAGGGATGCGGATGCCGTGGCCAGTCACGCCGACGTGGGCGCACAGACCTTCGTCGCGGGCCTGGGCCAGCGCTTCAACGGCGCCGCCCGCGCTGAACGCGGTGTGCCACTCGTCGTCTTCGACGAGGTTGTGGAGTTGGATCAGGTCGACTGCGTCAACCCCCATCCGCTCCAGGCTCCGTTCGAGGCTTGCTCGCGCGTCGGAGCCGCCGCGATCGCCGGTCTTCGTGGCGAGGAACACCGACCCCCGGTGCTCTGCGAGCCACGGTTGGAGCCGGTCCTCCGAGGCGCCGTAACTGGCCGCGGTGTCGATGTGGTTGATGCCGCGCTCACGGGCCAGCTCCAGCGTGGCGATCGCCCGGTCGGGGTTCATGGCCCCCAACGCCGCAGCCCCGAAGATGACCCTGGTGCTCGCGTGACCGGTTGGACCGAACGTCTGTGTGGGGATCATCTCCGGACCATAGGTCGGTCCGGGTTCGCTGTGCAGCCCCAGCGGCTCTGCGACGGCTGCAACGCGCCTACGCACGATGCGCCATTGGGCACAATCACCAGCCAGCAGTCGTGGCGCAACTAGCCTTTCCTGCCCAAAGGGGGATGGCGGCATGAGCGATGACGTTGACGATCAGGTTGACGATGATTCGGAGGATGTCGACGGCGAGTCGGGAGCCTTTGGTGGTTTGATCGCATGGTTCACGCAGGCCGAGAAGCTCACCACGAGAATCACGCGTCTCGTCGGATCCATCGTGATCCTGGTCGCTGCCATTGGTGGGCTTGTCACCGCCGTCCGCACCCAGTTGGGAGGTGAGACCGACGCCCCGCCAGATGTCACCGTCGATGACGGTGAAGGCGAGCTCGCCGTTTCGACGGAGGATCCGCCCACCTGCGCTGAGCAGCTCGGAGCGGTACTACGGGAGATCGATCAGAGCCGTGGCTTCGACATCACCGTTGGAGAGAACTGCTCGGTTCAATCCGATCGAGTCGAAGGCGACGTGAGCGTCGAAGGTGTCGTCGAATCTGAACAAGCGCTCGATGCCGCGACTGAGGCGCTCGTCGATGCGGGTGTCTCCGAAGATGCCATCGACCTCGCAGTGAGGCTGCCGGAGCCACCAGAGGAGAACCCGGACGAGCCAGTGGCCGAGATCGAATTGGCTACGCTTGGACCGGTCTTGTTCGACGTGGGAAGCGCCGATCTCAGCACCGAATCGCAGTCGATACTCGACGACGTCGGCACGTACATGAACCAAGAGGGCACCGATCTCGCCGTCCACGGTCATGCCGATGGATCTGGATCGGAGGCGACCAATCTCGACCTGAGCCAACGTCGGGCCGAGGCTGCGGTGGCCTATCTGATCACCGAGGGTGGTGTGGAGGCTGGTCGCCTCAGCGCCGTGGGGTTCGGCGAGCGCGATCCGGTGGGGAGCAATCAGACCGACGTCGGGCGGATGGCCAACCGTCGTCTCGGGTTCGCGCCCGGCATGGCGATTCGCCACGTGGTGGTGGCCGGCGACTCTCTCTGGAGTCTGGCGAGCACCACCTACGGCGACGGGAGCCGGTGGCCGGAGATCCACCAGGCCAATCGCCAGCGGATCGCCGATCCGAACGTGCTGATCGTCGGCACTGAGGTGGTCATCCCACCGTCGGGTTGAGCGTTCTCTTCGGCCTGGCTCGTGCTGGCGGTTGGGGGCACGCGGTGCGACCATGGTGCATGACCAGCGTCGAGCCTGCACCGTCGATCTCCGGAGCCACCGAGGCTGCCGTCGCCGCCGCCCACGAGCGCTATCGCGCTGCCCGCCCTCGCAGCGCGGCCCAGGCCGAGGCGGCTGCGGCCGTGCTCCCCGGCGGGTCCACCCGCTCGGTGCTCGACTTCGCGCCGTTCCCGTTCCGGGTGGCCCGCGCCGATGGCGCACATCTCCACGACGTGGACGGTCACACCTACCTCGACCTCCTCGGCGACTACACCGCTGGCCTGCTCGGGCACAACCCACCTGAGGTCGCCGCCGCCGTGGTCGCTGTGACCGAGCGGGGATGGTCGCTGGGTGCTGTCGCCGAAGACGAGCACCGGCTCGCCGAGCTGATCACGAGCCGGTTCGCCTCGATGGCGCAGATGCGTTTCACCAACTCGGGCACCGAGGCCAACCTGATGGCGATCTCGCTCGCCCGCCACACCACCGGGCGAACCAAGGTGCTCGTGTTCGACGGTGCCTACCACGGCGGCCTGCTCTACTTCGGCGCCGGCGGCGAGGCACTGCGCATGCCGTTCGACTACGTACACGCGACGTACAACGACAGTCGCTCGGTGGCTGAGGTCTTCGAGCGCCACGGCGCCGAGATCGCGTGCGTGCTGGTCGAGCCGATGATGGGGGCAGGCGGCGGGATCCAGGGCACGCCGGCGTTTCTCGCCGCCCTGCGCCAGACGTGTCGCGACCATGGCGCGCTGCTCGTGTTCGACGAGGTGATGACATCGCGCATGTCGATCGGTGGGGCCCAGGGGTGGCTCGGGATCACGCCCGACATCACGACTCTCGGCAAGTACCTCGGGGGCGGCATGACGTTCGGGGCGTTCGGCGCATCGGCCGAGCTCATGGCCGCCTTCGACCCCGCCCGCGGAGGCACGCTGACCCACGGCGGTACGTTCAACAACAACGCCATCACCATGCGAGCGGGCGTCGCCGCGGTGGAGCAGATCCTCACTGCCGACGCACTCGACGGTCTGTTCGCCCGAGGCGAGCGCCTACGAGCCGGCCTCACCGATGTCATCGGCACTCGGCCATACACCGTGACCGGGTGGGGATCGATTCTCGGCGTTCACGCAACGGGCGGGCCGGTGTCCTCGCCGGCCGATCTGGCCGGAGTCGACCCGTTGCGGGCCGAGTTGTTGTTCCACCACCTGCTCGACCGTGGGATCTACATCGCACGCCGAGGTTTCATCGCACTCTCGCTGCCGGTGACCGACGCTGACCTGGATCGAGCCGTCGAGGCCGTTGACCACGCCATCACGACGATCGAGCGCTGAATCGGTGGGCCTTGGA
>JBCCFL010000084.1:0-14931 GCA_039029735.1 Actinomycetota bacterium
AGGCCAGCCTAGTGCTGTCTTTCTACCCCTGGCAGACCCCACACCTACTATCGTCTCTTACCTGATGGACGCATGTTATGGGGAGGACTGATAAAGGTTGGTCCGACTGAACCTGCTGATTTGGCAAAGATAATGCAGAAGGATATTGGATATATATTCCCGCAGATGATGGATCAACCTTTCGACTATATCTGGGGCGGTGTGATGGGCTATGCCATTCATAAAATGCCCCTGTTGGGGCGTTTTGGTGACGGGATATGGTATCTCAGTGCATTCGGAGGTCACGGTATAAACACGTCAGTAATCGCTGGAGAAGACATTCGATGTTGCTGGGTTGGCTGGGGGTGGGGATGCAAAGACACGCGTGGACTGGCCTCGCCTAGTTCGTTTGGCTCGCCTCCAAACGACTGGGCAGAGGCTCGAGTTTGAGTCGGAGTAGGTGGAACTGACGGGGTTTGCACCGGCCAAGTAGGCTGACCCCCAACCTACTACTGTTGCAGCCAAGGTGGTGAAGGGGGATGCTGCTTGCGTGTCGCGTGAAGGGGGAGTGTTTGCGGCGGGGTATGGGTAGAGTAGCGGGGGAGGAGCGAGCGAACCGGGTGGTGTGGGTTCCGTGCTGCCCTCGGCTGCTGTTGGGGGGAACCTGGGTTGCGGGGTGGTAGGCAGTGGCTTTGTGGGTAGCGCTGCGGGGGTGTATGCGGCGCTTGGTGGGACGCCCCATAGGACGTAGATGGTGGTGCAGGGGGAGGAGCATCCGTGTTCGTTGTGTGTAGCATTGCGGCGGCCTGCCTTGCAAGCTTCCTCGCACACTGTGTCCCGCTGTTACGCCAACCCCCGCAACCCGTACCACAAGCCCGCTGTTGCTCGTCTGCGTTGCACCGAGTTGCTGAACCGCAATTAGCCACTTCCTGAATGCATGAAGGAGTTCGCGGTAGCATAGGGGTTTGTACCCGGTGCACCTGCTGGGTCGGCTGCACCTGTCGCATCGGTTGCACCTGCTGTCGCACCCGCCGCTGTGGCCGCACCCGCTGTACCCGTTGCTCCCGCTGTGTCTGCCCCTGCGCCAGTGTAGTTGCCGCCCCCGCCCCCACCGACAGCGATCACGTCGCAGCAACTCCAAGCCTTTGGCGAGGATTTGTAGAGTCTGCTCGAAGCAGACACCTAGTATCATGACGCACTCGCGCTGTCTTTCGCGGAAAACCTGGGCTTGGCGGTGGCCCCCGAGGAGGTCCCTGATGCGGCCCCAGCGTTCGTGTTCCGCCACACTGATGAGGGGGTTGATGAGGAGCCTGATTTCCAGGCTGTATCGGTGGCCCAGCGCGACCACAACCTCGCGCTTATTCGGCGGTATGTGGACGCCCTCGGCCAGTTCCAACCGAGTGACTTGCAGGCCGCACTGGACGAGGAGGATGCAGGTTCGACCGCGGGCATGCAGGTGGACCCCGAGGCTGGGGATGATGGGTCGAGCTCAGATGAGAGCGAGGGGGAGTCGGACAGCACAGCTCCGACTGTGCTCGAGGCCCTGGGCCGTAAGTACCTCAATGAGGTAACTGGGCGGAAAGTTAGGGATTCGGGGGGCAACCCGGGTGGTGTTGGTGGGCGTGTGGTGCGTCGCGGTGCTGTAGGTGGGCGTGGTGCGGGGGGTAGCGGGCAGACCATTGGTGAGGTCACTGCCCGCATGAAAGTTATGGTCCCTTTGATTGAGGGCATGTCGCTTCGCCAGCACCTTCGGGACCTCGTCCTGAACTACGCTGCCCAGGCCGCTTGGTAGGCCAAGACCCCTGTCACTGTTGTGCGCGGCACTAAGGTGCAAGAGGTGTCCGAATCGCGCTTGCTGGAGGAGCGCAAAGTGCTCCGAAGTGGTGACCTGCACAAGCCTGAGCAGGTCACGCGCACTCTTGATGCCTTGCGCGCGCGGTTGGATAGCTAGGAGCGGCGTCGTGCTCGCAGGGCACGGGGGAGTGCGGAAGGGGACGTTGGTGACGAAGGGCCATCGTCACGTGTCAGGTCCCGCGCGAACCGTCGCGACGCCGCCGCGCTGGCGCGCACGTACGCGGATGGGGTGGCCAGCCTGCTGGCAGCGTTGTCAGTGACGGAGGATGGCGAGGTTGCCGCGGAGGGGGAACCTCCTGGGTGCTATGTGGTACGTGGCAAGGTGGGTTTCGACTTGGGGGATAGTGATGTGGAACAGCGCTCGGCCACCAACGCATCCCGGCCCCTTGACCTCCCAGCGTGGGCCCAGGGGATGCAGAACCACAGGGGGCTTTTGCCCATCTCCAAGGCCCACTTCACCGCTGTGGTTGGGTTGAATGGGGCCGTGGTGGAAGCTCTCGTGGACACGGGCGCCCGAACCGGTACCGAGACCTCGATCGCAGAGGCTGCGAGCTATCGGGTGGTCAGCTGGGCCAGAGGCTTCGCCAGGAGCGCGACCTGCGACGGGCCGGGCGATCCGGTCGGGTTCACGTGCTCGGTGGCCGGCGGAACCCTGCGCTGGACCGATCAGGGCGTGTCCGAGTACTACATTCGACTGGTGGCATCAGACGGGACAGAGACCTATCTCGGCGCTTCGACCTCGACCAGTATCGAGGTCCCGCCGGCCGCCGGCTACAAGGTCATCCACTGGGTCGGTGGGCGGAACGAGGCGTCGTGCGCCGGCTGATCACAGCGGTGGTCGCTGCGTGCCTCGTGCTCGCTGCCTGCGGTGGTGATCAGCCGAACACCGTGGTCGGCGAACAGGACGACGGGGTCGGGGGCGACGTCGAGCTCGGGGCCGAGGAGGCGCCCCAGATCGACGATGTCGACGACGCTGTCACCGACCCGGACGATGCCGACGAACCCGATCCGGCTGACAACCAAGCCGACGACCCGGCCAACGATGACAGCGGTGGGGCCGACAACGACGACGACACCTCAAACGTCGAGGCGACCGGGGACGAGCCGAACGAGGACGGCGCCACGGACGAGCCGGCCGGGCCGACCCTGCCGGACGACGCACCGACCGGCAGTGAACCCGCCGCCCCAGGCGCCCCGGGTGAGGACGAAAACGGCGAGGGCCAGCCCGGCGACGGTGCACCGACCGGCGACCGGCCGGCGACCCCGGTTCCGCCAGACGACGAACCGGCCGAGGACGACATCCTGGACGAGAACGACCCGGCCGCAGACGGCCGGGTCGGGGCCGGCCTCCCGTCCGGCACGGTGCTCGAGCTGGCGACCGGCGACCCGGTCGATCTGACCGCCACGCTGGCCGACGCAGACGAGGTCATCCTGCTGTGGTTCTGGAGCCCGGGCGACGACGCCAGCGCCGCCGAGTCCGAGGTCGTGGCCAGGCTGGCAACCGAACAGGCAGACCTGACCGTCATGGCGGTCGGGATCGGCGGTGACGCCAGCTCGGCGACCGCCTTCGCCAGGGACAACGACCTCCCGGGGGTGACGGTGGTGTGGGACGAGACCGCCGACATCGCCGAGCAGTACTCGGTCACCGCCCCGCCGAGCGCCATCCTCCTCGACGACGGGGGTGACGTCATCGGCCGGTGGACCACCCTGTCACCCGAGGTCTTCCAGCTCATCGACCTCCTGACCTGACCGGACCCGGCCTCCGAGCCGGTCTCCGGGTCGATGCCCACTTGGGAGCAACCCGGCCGGCGTGGAAACATGGCCGGGACAGCGGGGCGGCAGGGGACACAGGAGGACGAACACGTGGGACACCTCGACGGCAGGACCGTCATCGTCACCGGGGCCGGACGAGGGGTCGGGCGGGAGCACGCCCTCCTCCTCGGGGCCGAGGGAGCCAACGTCGTGGTCAACGACCTCGGCGGCGAGCAGGACGGCACCGGTCGGAGCACCGGGCCGGCCCAGGAGGTGGTCGACGAGATCATCGCCGCCGGCGGGACGGCGATGGCCAACGGCGACTCGGTCGCCGACTGGGAGGGTGCCCAGCGAATGATCAACGCTGCGGTCGAGACCTACGGCGACCTCCACGGCGTGGTCAACAACGCCGGCATCCTCCGGGACCGGATGCTCGTCAACATGACCGAAGCCGAGTTCGACTCGGTGATCGACGTCCACCTCAAGGGGACGTGGCTGATGATGCGCCACGCCGGGGCCTACTGGCGGGAGCAGGTCAAGGCCGGCAGGACGGTCAAGGCCAGCGTGGTCAACACCTCGTCCACCTCCGGGCTGCACTCGAACGTCGGCCAGTCGAACTACGGACCGGCCAAGTCGGCCATCGCAACGCTGTCGATCATCGGGGCGCAGGAGCTCGGCCGGTACGGGGTACGGGTCAACGCCCTGGCCCCGGCGGCCCGGACCCGGATGACCGAGTCGACCCCCGGCCTGTCCGACCGGATGACCGCCCCGACCGATGGGGGCTTCGACATCTGGGACCCGGCCAACATCTCGCCGCTGGTGGCGTGGCTGTGCACCGAGTCGTGTCCGGCCACCGCTCAGGTCTACTGGGTCTTCGGCAGCCGCATCGCCCGCTACCAGGAGTGGACCAAGGCCGACATCGCCGAGGTCGACGGCCGGTGGGAGATCGACCAGATCGCCGAGGTCGCCGGCGGCTGGGCCACCGACCACGTCCGGAGCCGAACCCAGATCGTCGACGGGGTCTCCGAGCTCTGAGGATCGGACCTACGCTTCGGCCTCCAGCCGGTCGAGGAGGCCGACGTCGAGCACGTGGCGGCCGTGACGGTTCAGCATCAGGGTGAACAGGGCGTCGCCGCGCTCGGTCCGGTCGGCCATGGCGGTTGCGGTCACGGCGACCACCACGCCATGGGCCGAGCCGAGCGCGTAGTCGGCCCGGCACTGTTCCGCCGGATAGTCGACGCCTCGTTCGGCCAACGCCGCCCGGTACCGGCCGAGCAGCTCGTCCTCGCTCCGGCGGCGCCGTTCCGGGGACACCGCGGCGCCGAGCAGGTAGGCCACGTCGATCACGCCCGGCCCGATGCCGAGTGTCTGCCAGTCGACGACGGCCAGGGGTGGGGCGCCCGCGGCGACGCCGAACATGAAGTTGTCCGGCCGGAAATCGCCATGGACCAGGGTGTCCGGCCGGGACGCCGCCAGGACCCACGGCTCGACCAGGCCGGCGAACCGATCGAGCATCGCCACGACGTCCGGATCGAGGTCCGGGCCGAGCCGCTCGGTGACCACGGCCAGGAACAGCGGGAAGGCCTGGGCATTTCGGGTGGCCCTGGTCGCAGGATCCGACTGGTAGGCGGCGAAGGCCGGGCCGCCGACCGCGCCCCACACCGGGGCCTGGAGGGCGGCGGCCTGATCGATGGCCAGCTGCAGCTGCCGATCGGTCGGCTCGGTGAACTGGTCGCCCTGCTCAGACCCGGCCAGATCCTCCAGGACGATGGCGAAGTCGCTGGCGTCGGCATCGACGTGGACGGCCAGGCTGGTCGGGGCCGTGACCTGGACCAGCGGCGCCACCGACCGGTAGAACTCACACTCCCGTTCGTAGATCCCGTGTTGGAACGAGGCGGCCCTCGTCGCCGGTTCGGCCGACGGGACTTTCACGACCACCGTCGCCGGTCGAGCGGGCGCCCCGGCCTCGGCCGGCCACTCGACCGAGAACCGGGCGTTGCGGCTCATCTGCCCGGTCCCGATGAAGCCATCGAAGCGGACCCCGGTTGGTGCGACCCCGTCGTTGGCCAACGCCTCGGCCAACCACCCCGGATCGAGACCGATGCAGCCGTCGCGCTCTGCCGTCATCGGGCGCCGTCGAGCAACTCGGTGAACCCGGCCGGGCCATAGGGCCCGATGACGATCTGCTCCAGCGCCCCGATCCCCCGCCGCTCACCGTCGTCGACCTTGACCACCTGTTGGACGTGGACGTTCTCCGGCGCCAGCGGATCGAGGGTCAGTGGATCGAAGCTCTCCCCGTCGACGGCCAGCTCGCCCTTCCACATCCCCTGACCCCAGGTCGGGTGTCCGTAGCCGAGACCCTTGAACTGGAACCGGAGGCACGGGTCCATCGTGATCGTCCGGACCCCGCCGGCACCGTCGATCAGGTCCAGCTCGGCCCGGCGGGCCCAACGGGTCCCGGGGTGGTACTCGACCCGGTGGATGGCGGTCGCCATCCTGGTCACCACCTGATCCAGCTCCTCCGGGATGTCCTCCGCCCGGTCGAACAGGGGCGCGGTCAGTCCCTCCCGGACCAGGACCTCACCGTTCGGACCGTCGAAGAACACGGCGTGGCTGACATGGTCGTCCCACTGCAGTGGAGCCCACAGGAAGAAGAACGAACCGAACGGCTGCGGCGCCCCGCTCGGCACCCGTTCCCCGACCCGGCGGATCCCCCACGATCGATCCTTGGTCCCTCGCCACGACGCCTGGTCGACGGTGAGCTCACCGTCTGGGTGGCGGATCGCCCCCTGCCACCGGCCGAACTGGGCGAACCGGGTGGCGTCCATGGTCCGGCGCTGCCGCTGCCACAGGATCTGGCGCGCCTCCTGGATGGCCGAGGTCCGGGCGGTGAACGTCAGGTCGCAGGACACACCGCTGGGGTTGTCGTCCAGGATCACCCGGGCCCGACGCATCGGCTCCTCGATCTCCAGCCGGAACGGGCCGACCGTCTGGTCGGTCCGTTCCTGCGGTGCCCGACGGGAGCCATAGAAGCAATGCTGCCGACCGCCGGCCTCGACCACGCTGAAGTGGCAGTCGAGGATCTGTCGATGGGGATAGACCGCGATCCCGAGGCCGAAGTACTGCGTCCCATCGTCCGAATAGGCGTTGAACCACGTCCGGTCGTAGACGTTCGGGTCGGACGACGCCGGATGGGCGATCGGCTCCGGGGTCTGATGGATCGGGTAGTCGTCGAGTCGGTTCAGCACGCCCCGGTAGTGTTCCCCACCGCAGCCGGCTTGGCCAATGCCGTGGTACCGGTGTCGCGAATTCACCGCCGACCAGCGGTTCGGTACGGTTGGCCATGGCGAACGCAACGACGCCGGCCGGCCCGCTGGATGGGATTCGGGTCCTCGATCTGACCGGGGTGCTGATGGGGCCGGTCGCCACCCGGACCCTCGGCGACCTCGGGGCGGACGTGATCGTGATCGAGACTGCGGTCGGCGATCGCAACCGGTCGATGGGCCCCGGCCCTCACGACGAGTTCTCCGGCATCGCCCTCAACCTGCTGCGAAACAAGCGAAGCGCCTGCATCGATCTGAAGCACCCCCGGGGTCGACAGGCCGCCCTGGACCTGGCGGCGACCTGCGACGTGCTGGTCACCAACCTCCGACGGGGCCCGCTCGGCCGGCTCGGCCTCGGCTACGACGAGGTCCGGGCGGTCCGGCCGGACGTCGTCTACTGCCGGGCCAACGGCTACCCGTCCGACCACCCGAAGGCGGACGCCCCGGCCTATGACGACATCGTCCAGTCGGCAACCGGCTTCGGCGACCTGTTCCGGCTCATGGACGCCGACCCGATGCTCGTGCCGTCGCTGATCGCAGACAAGGTCTGCGGCATGGCCATCGCAAACGCGGTGCTGGCGGCCCTGTTCCATCGGGCCTCGACCGGTGACGGCCAGGAGGTCGAGGTGCCGATGGTCGACGTGATGCGGGCCTTCATCCTGACCGAGCACGGCGCCGGGGCCATCGCCGAGCCGCCCCAGACCACCGCCGGCTACCCGAGAATCCTGACCAGGGAGCGACGACCCCAGCGAACCGCTGACGGCTGGATCAACCTGCTGTGCTACGACGACACCCACTTCAACGCCGTCTTCACCAAGGGCGGCCGACCGGAACTGGTCGACGACGAGCGGATCCTGACTCGCCGGAGCCGGACCCTCAACAGCGACACCCTGTACCGGGACGTGGCCTCGGTACTGCCGACCCACACCACCGAGGAGTGGCTGCGATTCTGTGCCGAGCAGGGCATCCCGGCCACCGAGGCCGCCACCCTCGACGAGCTGGTCGATCAGCTCCCGCTGGCACAGCATCCGGAGGTCGGGGCCTACCGGATCATCCCGCCGGCCGAACGGTTCGCCACCACCCCGGCCACGGTCAGACGCCCGGCTCCGATGATCGGCCAGCACGGCCGGGAGGTCCTGGTCGAGATCGGCTACGACCGGTCGACGATCGACGAGCTGGAGACCCTCGGGGTGCTCGGTCCCCCGCCGTCTCAGACGATGCGGGAATCCGAGTTGCCCCAGTAGCGGTCCCGCAGGAGGCGTTTGTACAGCTTGCCGGTCGGCAGCCGGGGGAGCTCCGGTTCGAAGTCGACGCTGCGGGGACATTTGTAGTGGGCGATCCGGTCCCGGGTGAACGCGATCAGCTCGGCCCCGAGGCGATCGTCGGCCGCGACCCCGTCGACCACCTGGACCACGGCCTTGACCTGCTCCCCCATCTCGGCATCGGGCACACCGAACACGGCGACGTCGAGCACCGACGGGTGGGTCACCAACACGTCCTCGACCTCCTGGGGGTAGATGTTGACCCCGCCGCTGATGATCATGTGGGCCTTGCGGTCGGTGAGGAACAGATAGCCGTCCTCGTCGAGGTGGCCGATGTCGCCGAGCGTGGTTCGCCCCCCGGGCAGGCTGGCCCCGGCGGTCTTGTCCGGATCCTTGTAGTACTCGTACTGCCCGCCGCCGGAGAAGTACACCAGCCCGGTCTCGCCGGTTGGCAGCTCGGTCCCATCATCGCCGCAGATGTGGACGGTGGCGCCGATGGCCCGACCGACCGAGCCGGGTTTGTCCAGCCACTCCTCGCTAGTGATGAACGTGGCGCCGTTGCCCTCCGAGCCCGCGTAGTACTCGACGATGATCGGGCCCCACCACTCGATCATCTCCCGCTTGACCTCCACCGGGCACGGGGCGGCGGCGTGGATGGCGACCTCGAGGGTCGACAGGTCGTTGGCGGTTCGAGCCCCCTCGGCGAGTTTCAGCATTCGGACGAACATCGTCGGGACGAACTGGGCGTGGGTGACCCGATGCTGCTCGATGGCGGCCAGACTGGCCTCGGCGTCGAATCGCTCCATCACCACGAGGGTTCCTCCGACCCGGTGGACCGCAGTGGAGAACGCCATCGGCGCCGCATGGTAGAGCGGGGCCGGGGACAGGTAGACCATGTCCGGGCCGTAGCGGTACCGCTCGGTGAAGAACCCGGCGACTCGCGGCGGAAGCTCGTCGATCCCGTGATCTGGCAGCGGGCGGCGGACGCCCTTCGGCCGACCGGTGGTGCCGGACGAGTACAGCATCGGGTAGCCGGGGACTTCACCGTCGACCGGGGTGGGCGGGAACTCTTCGATCGCCGCCTCGTACGACTCCCACGGTACGGTCGCCGGGTCACCGGCTGCCGGGACACCGGTCGCCGGGACACCGTCGGTCATCAGCCATCGCCGGACCCCGGGCGTGGCGGCGGGATCGATGTCGGTGGCAACCTCGGCCTTCGCCCGCGACGTGACCAGGACCAGGGCATCGCAGTCGTCGAGGATGTAGGCCACCTCCTCGGCCGACAGGAAGCTGTTGACCGCGGTGACGTAGATCCCGGACCGGAGGGCGGCCCACACCACCTCCATGAACCGGATCTGGTTCTCCATGAACAGCGCGATGTGGTCGCCGACCCCGAGCCCTTCGGCCCGAAGGAGGTGGGCCAGCCGGTTCGACCGCTCGTCGAGCTCCCGGTAGGTCAGGGTCTCGCCGGTCCCGATCATGACGACGGCCGGGTGGTCCAGGCGGGTGGTGGCGAAGATGCCGGGGTAGGCCATGGCCGCAGCGCTCCTGTCAGCTCCGGCCGACGTCCCGGAACGGAATGCCCCGATCGACGGCCGGTTCCTTCGGGAGACCGAGGACGTTCTCGCCGATGATGTTGTGCAGGATCTCGTCGGAACCGCCGGCGATCGACTGGGCCGGGGTCGAGACAAGGATCTCGGCGACCAGTGCGGTCGCCGGATCGGACCCAGCCCGCAGCATGCCGTCTGCCCCAGCGATCCGAGTGTGGGCATGGTTCCCCGCTCGGGCGATTCCCGAACTGGCGAGCTTGCCGATCGAACCCTCCGAACCCGGTGGCCGGCCAAGCTCTCGGTTGGCCTTGGCCCGGGCCGCCGTCAGCTCGGCGGCACGGTGGGCGGCTCGGACCGCCGTGATCTCCTGGCGAAGGACCGGGTCGGCGGCGACGCCTCGGGCCGAGGCTCGTTCGGCAAGCAGGTCGACCCGCCCCTGACGCTGGGGATACCAGACGTAGGTCTCGTTGTACTCGGCGGCCTCGGCTCGAGCCTCGTCGACCACCCGGCCGGCGGCGGCCGGGTCGATCACGCGGCCGCCCCTGGCGGCGAAATGACGTTCGTGGGCCAGCGTGCCCCTGGCAACGGCCCAGCCGCCGCCGACCTGGCCGACGACGTTCGCGTTCGGGATCCGAGCGTCGCTCAGGAACACCTCGTTGAACGAGCTGTACTCGTTCATCTGGCGAATCGGGCGAACCTCGATGCCGGGCTGGCGCATGTCCAGGAGGAAGTAGGTCAGCCCGGCGTGCTTCACCGCGTCCCAGTCGGTCCTGGCCACCAGGATGGCCATGTCTGCGTGCTGGGCGCTGGTGTTCCACACCTTCTGCCCGTTGACCACCCATTCGTCTCCGTCTCTGACGGCCGTCGTCTGCAAACCGGCGAGGTCGGAGCCGGCGCCGGGCTCGCTGAACAGCTGGCACCACGACAGCTCGCCGGTCACGGTCCGGCGCAGGTAGCGACCGTTCAGCTCGTCCGAGCCGTGGTCGTACATCGTCGGGGCAGCGAGCGCCATACCAACGCCGAGCGGCACGGCGACGCCGCCGAGGTCGCGAATCGTGTGGTGGGCGACCCGATCGGCCCACGCCGGGAGGTCACGGCCGTACCACTGGCTCGACCAGGACGGCACGGCCCACCCGCTGTCGACCAGCCGCTCCCGCCAGACGGCGAGCGACAGGTCGGGATCCCAGGCCGTGGCGAACCACGCCCCGACTACTTCGGCGACCTCGTGCTCGGTGTGCATGCTCCCCGTCCCCCTGGGCCTCCATCATCAGAAGTCCCGCCGAGGATTGCAAGACCGCATCGGTCGGGCACTAGCGTCCGGGCAGGGAGGTGATCGCCATGAGCGAGATTGGAGCCCCGGCGCCACACGACATCTTCACGGACAACCACCGGTGGGGTGACCTCGACCAGTGGAACCGCACCGCCCTGGCCCTCCACGAGCGAGGCGGCATCCACCGGATCCAACGGGATGGGTTCGACCCGTTCTGGGCCGTGATCGACCACGCTGCGGTGCTTGAGATCGAGCGGCAACCGACGCTGTTCACCAACGGCCCGGAGCCGGTGCTGCAGAACCAGACGACGCTGGCGGACCGCCAGATGGAGATCAAGACGCTCATCCACATGGATGCGCCGCAGCACGGCAAGTATCGCCGGCTGACCACCGACTGGTTCAAGCCGGCCAGCGTCCGCCGGCTCCAGGATCGCCTGGAGGAGCTGAGCCGGGAGGCGGTGGCGACCCTCGAGGCGCACGACGGCAGCTGCGACTTCGCCGTCGACATCGCCCTGCCCTTTCCGCTGCAGGTGATCCTGCGGATCCTCGGACTCCCGGAGGACGACTACCCCCGAATGCTGATGCTGACCCAGCAGTTGTTCGGACAGGAGGACCCGGACCTGCAACGGGAGCCACCGAGCCCCGAGGCGGTGGCCAAGGTCATCGGAGACTTCTACCTCTACTTCACCGAACTGACCGCGGCCCGTCGAGCCGACCCGACCGACGACCTGGCCACCCTGATTGCCAACGGCCAGATCGACGACGAACCGATGCCGGACCTCGAGACGATGGGCTACTACGTCATCGTGGCGACGGCGGGGCACGACACCACCTCGTCGGCGATGGCCGGCGGGATGCAGGCGCTGATCGAGAACCCCGAGCAGCTGGCGAAGCTCCAGGCCGACCCGACGGGACTGGTTTCGAATGCGGTCGAGGAGATGATCCGGTGGACCGCGCCGGTCCGCCACTTCATGCGAACGGCGACCGAGGACACCGAGATCCTGGGCCAGGAGATCAAGGCCGGCGACTGGCTGTACCTGTCCTACAAGGCGGCGAACCTGGACCCCAAGGTGTTCGACGATCCGCTGCGATTCGACATCGAGAGGTCGAACGCAGACCGCCAAGTGTCGTTCGGCTACGGGGTGCACTTCTGCCTCGGCGCCCAGCTGGCCCGGAACGAACTCCGCTCGCTGTTCTCGCACGTCGTGCCCCGGCTGGCGTCCGTCGAGCTGGCCGGTGATCCAGAAACGATGAAGACGACGTTCGTCGGTGGCCACAAGACGCTCCCGATCCGCTATCGGCTGACCTAGACCGTCCACAGCCAGGCGGTGTTGAGCCACGGCGGCCGCCGAGGGTCCTGGCGGATGCAGGGGCTGAAGGGACGGCGGTCCGGCGGCGTGGGCGGTGGCTCTTCTCCTGCGGCGAGGGCGGAGATCCATGCCAGACACTGCGAGGCGAACGAACGGATCCGACGGGCCGTGGTTGGTGGTGCCGACCGATAGCGATACACACCCCGGGCAACCCGCACCACGCGACCTCGGGCGATCTCCCAGCGGAGTGCGTCGGACACGACCTTGGACGGTCGCCCGCTTACCGGGTACCCCTCCGCCGCCAGCGCCGCGACCATGTCACGGACCGTCATCGTGCCATGGGTCCGAATCAAGTCGACAACCACGAACCGCAGTGCCCGCCCGTACAGCCGTGGAAGCTCCCATTCGTATCCGCTCTGATCCCGCCATCTCATCATGGCGGCGAAGGTAGCGACGGGCTGTGACAGCGTCCGCCAACACCTGGCCCCTCACAGCTCACCAAAGCTGCACCCGCCCCCAGACGCAACCGCCTCACAGCGACACCCACGAGTTGTTCCTTCAAGGCGAACGCCGCGCAACGCAAACCAACGAACCGTCGCTCCAAGGCGAACACCGGGACCAACACCACCAAACCCCGCGCAGCGCAAACCCACGAACTGTCGCTCCAAGGCGAACACCGGGACCAACACCACCAAACCCCGCGCAGCGCAAACCCACGAACTGTCGCTCCAAGCCGAACACGTAGGGACCGGGCCGAGCGACAGGGCACATGCTGGGACGACTGTCGCTCCAAGGCGAACGCAGGTACGCCTGCCTCAGTTGGCGAGGGCGGCGGCGAGACGGGAGCGGGCGGCGTGGTATTCCTCGGCGAGTTGGTCGACGATGTCCTTGATGGGCCGGCTGCTGGTCGTGGCGCCGACACCGTGGCCGGCCGACCAGACGCCGTTGTAGCGCTTGCGGACCTTGTCGCCCCCGCTGGAGGTGACGATCTCACCCGGCCGGGTCACGGCCAGCTCATCGATGTCGATGCCAGCTGCCTCCAGGCTGGGGATGAGCCAGTTGGCTGGGGCACCATCGAGCGCAGCGGACAGGAACACATCCTTCGACGAGCACTGGAACAGCGCCTTTCGATACGCATCCGGCGCCCTCGACTCCTCGGCGGCGATGAAGTGGGTGCCGATGTAGGCCAGATCCCCACCGAGCACCTGCGCAGCGAGCACCGAGCGACCGTTCGTGATCCCGCCGGCGACGATGATCGGACAGTCGGACATGGCCCTGATCTCGCTGACCAGGGCGAACGGGTTGATGGTGCCGGTGTGACCGCCGGCCCCACCACAGACGGCGATCAATCCATCAGCGCCGGCGGCCAAGGCCTTCTCCGCATGGCGGGGTGAGGCCACGTCGTGAAAGGCGATACCGCCATACCCATGGATCTCCTGGAAGGCTTCCTCCGGCGCGCCCTTCGAGGTCAGCACCACGGCGACCTTTCGCTCGACGCACACCGCAAGGTCTCCCTCGTACCGAGCATTTGACGGGTGGACCACCAGGTTGACGGCATAGGGCGCCGGCCGATCTCCGGCGGCACGCATCTCGGCCATGCCGGCCTCGACTTCGTCGAGCCACTCGACGAAGATCTCCCGACTCCGGGTCGAGTGGGCCGGGAAGCTCCCCATCACCCCGGCTCGGCACGACGCCAAGGTCATCGTCGGTGATGAGACGAGAAACATCGGGGCAGCGATCACCGGTAGGCGGAGCGTACCGTCGAAGGTCAGATCCAGACCGTTGGTCATGCGTGCTCCCGTGAATTCGGTCGGGGTATGAGGTAGCGATCGTCGTCTTGGCCGATGGCCGGCGCCGGGCCACTGATCGTCATCGTCCGTGAGCTGAAGCGGAAGGGGAACCCCTTGGTCAGACCGCCGTAGGGTGCGTCGATCACGGCTGTCGACGCCTCGGCTCGACAAGCTTCGAGCAGTTGCGGCCCGGTGAGCACCGGCTGTTCGGTTCCATCGGCCCCCTCGGCGACCCACCCTCCCGATGCGTCGAGCCGGGCCGGCCATGTGGCCGGTGCGCCGCCTCGGGCAAGCTGCTCCAGGACCGGGCCGCAGGCATAGATCGCCACGTCCCGCTGGGAGACGTCGAGATGGGTGGCGGCGCCGGTCCGTCGAACCGTCGTGACGGCCGCGACGATCACGGCGGCGGCGAACAGGCACACGGTCTGATCGGGATAGTTGAGGTTTGCGCCGGAGATCATGGGCCGGCCGGCCTCGTCCGTGGTCAGAGCCGAGAAGCCCGAGGTCGCCTCCAACGTCGAACCGAACGTGGTGTGCCCGGCCAGCGGACCGTCGAGACCCTGACCGGAGATCGAGGCCAGCGTCACGGTTGGGTTCGCCTCTCGAAGAACGTCGAAGTCGAGGTCCAGCCGTTCGAGAACACCGCGCCGATAGTTCTCGATCACCACATCGGCGGTGGCGACCAGGGCCAGGAACGCCGACCGACCGGCCGGATCCTTGAGGTTCAGATCGACCCCGTACTTGGAGCGGTTGCTGAAATGGAACAGCGGCGAGTCGTCCTCACCGGCCCAGAACCGGAGCATGTCTGGCTTCACCCGGGACTCGATCTTGATGACCTCGG
>JBCCFL010000085.1:0-14629 GCA_039029735.1 Actinomycetota bacterium
CAACGGGCAGTCGCCGCCCACCACCGGCTTCGCGCAGCGAATCCCGATTCTGCCCGAGGAGCCGTTCGACTACACCCAACCGTGGCCGGCGTGGTTCGACGAGCCAGGCCCGTTCACCGTGCCGATCGCCGACCTCGACTCGACGCCGGTCGACAACCCGGTGACCGACGAGGGCGCCACGCTCGGGCGGGTGCTGTTCTACGACGTGAACCTCAGCCGGAATCGCACCGTGCGCTGCGCGTCGTGCCACCTCCAGAACCACAGCTTCGCCGATCCCCTCGTGCTCAGCCAGGGCCTCGACGGCCTCCGCACCCGCCGCAACGCCATGTCGCTGGCCAACGCCACCTTCAACGCCAGCGGCCGCTTCCTGTGGGACGAATCCGCTCCGACGCTCGAAGAGCAGGTGGTCATGCCGTTCGACGATTCATTGGAGATGGATCTCGAACCATCGCAGCTCATCGCCCGGGTGGAGGCTCAGCCCTACTACGAGCCGCTGTTCGTCGATGCGTTCGGCGACAGCGAGGTGACGCGGGCCCGGATCGCCCGGGCGCTGGCCCAGTTCGTGCGGGCGATGGTGAGCGCCGACGCTCCCTACGACGAGGGCCGGGCCGAGGTCGCTGACGCAGCGGCCCCGTTCCCGAACTTCACTGAGGCCGAGAACCGCGGCAAAACCCTGTTCCTGGCGCCACGACCGAGTGGAGCGGGGTGCGCGTCGTGCCACTCCACCGACCTTCAGATTGCCGCCATCGCGGCGCCCCGCAACAACGGGCTCGATCTTCCGCTGGCGGTCGATCCGGCCCGCGACCAGGGGGTGTTCGAAACCACCGGCGACCCCACCCAGGCCGGCGCCTTCCGGGTGCCGTCGCTGCGCAACGTGACCGAAACGGCGCCCTACATGCACGACGGACGCCTGGTCACGCTCAACGACGTGGTGGAGCACTACAGCCAAGCGATCCAACCGCACGAGAACCTGGCGCTCGAACTCCGAGGGCCCGACGGGGCACCGATCAACGATCCGTTCACCGACGCCGAGAAGGCCGACCTCCTGGCGTTCCTCGCCACGCTCACCGACGAGCGGTTCCTCACCGACGAGCGCTTCTCGGAGCCGTTCCGGGGCTGACACTGCCGAGCCTGCCGCGGATGTCCAGAAGAAGGTTCACCCACCACGGCTGACCATGACTGTGGGCGAAGCTGCCTGCTTCGACTGGTTCTGTCGACCTTGTCGAACTTTTTCTTGCTGAGCCCGTAACCCTCGTTGGGGTACCAGCGATAGCGGGAGCGTATGGGCAGCAAGGCCGAGTCTGGCTCGACTCGACCCGAATTCGATCGGGTGGTGTCTGAGGCGAAGCGCGGGGAAGGGTGGGCGTTCACCACCATCTTCGACGCCTGGAGCCGACCACTCACGGCCTTCGTCGCCGCTCGCGGCGTGACCGACGTTGACGATGTCGTGAGCGAGATCTTTCTCGGCGTGTTCCGGTCGATCGGCTCGTTCGAGGGATCCGAGAGCGACTTCCGCTCGTGGATCTTCCGGATCGCCCGCAACAAGGTGGCCGACAGCTTCCGCTCGTCGGGCCGCCAACCCGTGACGATTCCCCTCAGCCCCCAGCGCGACATCGTGGGAGGCGACGTCGAGGGCGACGCCTTCGCCCGCCTCGGTGTCGATCGGGTGGCTGAACTCCTCAATGGCCTCACCGACGACCAGAGCGAAGTCCTGCTGCTCCGCATCATCGGCGACCTGTCCGTCGCCGATGTTGCCGAGCTCATGGACCGCCGCCCCGGGGCCATCAAACAACTCCAGCGCAGAGCGCTGCGTCGGCTCGAACTGCGGCTCGTCTCCGGAGAGTTCGCCACCGAGACCCGTACCCCACGAGCGGCGCAGGGACGATAGCGGTACGACATGAGCGATTCATCCACCAGCCAACCGGTACACCCGGATCGAGACCTCGAGGCAGTCTTCAACGACCCGTCCGACGGCTCACCGCTCGCTCACTGGGTGCTCGAAACGCGCTCGCTGTTCGCCAGCGTGGCCCCGATCGAGCCCAACGCCGCGCTCAAGGAATTCATCATCGGCCCGCAGGAGACCGAGACGCTGGCGATGGTCGCCTCGCCCGACGGCCCGTCCACCAGCCTCGTCGACCAGGTGCTCCGATTCGTCCGTCAGCAGCGCCCGCTGGTGCTCACCGGCGCAGCGATGGCGCTCGTGGTGCTGTTCGGTGCCGTGGCGTGGGCGGGTGTGATCGGGACAGTCGGAGGCGGATCGGGAGAGACCGCCTCCGACTGGTCCACGTGGTCGGCCGACGATCCGGTGCTCGGCTCCGAGGCCAGCGGGGTCAGCGGCGACGCCGAAACCATCGTGCTGTACTCCCGGAGCCTGCCCCCGGTCGGGGCCGGCATCGAACCGATCCGGGTGGTGCTCTTCGACGCGGGGGAGGTGTCGATCGACGCCAGCTCGGGCGCCCCCGAGATCGTCAACTCCGATCTCCTGCCGGGGTGGGAGCTGATCGAGCTGCCGTCGCCCGACGGCAGCGACAACGAGCTCTACCTCTCGCTGCGCAACGGTGAGGAACGCACCGACTTCTCGGCGATCGTCACCGACGGTCGTATCGAGTTCCGCATCCACAACCTCCAGCCAGGCGACGATTCCTGGTCGGAGGTGGAAGTCGTCGATCCGGCCTTCAGAGCGCCATCACAGGCCGGATCGACAGCAGATGGCCCGGCTCCTGATTCGTCGGCTGGCTCGGGGGCGGGCCCTGCCGACGACCAGCGAGCCGGGCCGTCGCCCACCAGCACCTCGTCGTCGCCCACCACATCGACCACGCAGCCCACCACGACCACTGAGGCCTCGACCCCCTCCACCACAGTGCCGCGTACCACCACGTCGACGACCGCGGAAACAACCACGTCGTCGTCAACGGCCTCAACCACGACGTCGACCACAACGTCGACCACGACCTCGACATCTACCACGTCGACCAGCACCTCAACGTCGACGAGCAGTACCACCAGCACAACCTCGACCTCGACGACGACCTCGTCGACGACCACCACCTCGACAACTGGGACGACGTCGACCACGGAGCCTGCTGACGAATCATCCGATTCGGATGAGGCCCTCGTGGGGACTCAGGACCCGCCGGGCGCTGCGCCGGTAACGGGCAACGGAGTCGGGCCATGACGCCCGATCTGCCGACCCTGTCGCTGGCCGCGTCACCTGTGGACAGGAACGAACCAGGGCCGGGAGCCGCCGACCCGGCCCTGGTTCACGCCTGACCGACGAGTGGAGTTGCGTCGTCGTTGGCTGTCTTCGACTCCGGCGCCGGAACTGACGCCATCGTTGCGGGGCCGATGTCGGGTAGTGGCTTCGTCATCGCAGGAGGTAGGGGCGCCACGGAACGCTCCCACCCCATTGCCTTGCGTTGTTGGGTGATCTGTTGCGCAAGATCGGGCTCGGCCTCGTCGGCTTCGGGCAACGGGCGTCGGAGATCGAGTTGGCGGGGGCTGGGGCCAAGGGCGTAACCGCGCCAGCGCTGCGCACTGCTCGGGGCCACCACGAGAAGTGATGCCAGCAGCGGGCCGAGGGTGGCCACCACCTCTCGCTCTACGGCGATCAGCTCGGTCACCACTCGGGGCTGGGCCGCCACCGGTTCGCTACCAAGCCACTGCAGCTCGCCGAGCGCGTCGAGATGGCTGGTGAGCAGCTCCAGCACGGTCTCGGGGAAGTTGGGGTTCAACACGAGTCGGCTGTGGGGCCCGAACAGGTGCGACCCGGTCACCAGTATCCGGTCGTCGTCGAACACCGACAACAACGTGACGGTGCCGGCGGCGCGGTCGACCACGGCGGTCACCGTTCGTCGGGGCGTCTGCAACACGTCGTACACGGCGTCGTCGCTGTCCTCGGCCGCAATGCTCACAGCCGGGTAGAGGTCACACGCCACAAGATCCCGGCTGGCCGCATGCATGAGCGGAGGTTCGGGTCGAGTAGGTCGCACGGGAGCACCCTGGCTGATCAGCGCAGCAGCCGCCCGGATCGACAGGGGCCCGCGCGTGGCCGCCACGGCCACGCGGGCGGCCACGATCACCTGGGCGACCACCGCGGCCACACCGAGGCGGCCGAGTGAGAACCCGTTCATCAGCAACAGGCAGAGGGCGCCCACCGCGGTGAGCGCCACGAGCTCGACGCTCACCCGGCGGATGAGCGCCTGCATCATGAGATGGCGGAGCCACAGCACCTCGTCGTCCACGTGAGTCCATCGGCTCTGCGCCCTCCGGCGTGAGCCGTTCGCCTCAGGTCGCCGGGTCGCTGGCGTCGGAGGGATCGGGTAGGGGCGCGAACATCAACCCGATCGCCACCACCACGAACGCGAGGGCGCCGGCGAGGATGGTGTTGCGGGTCGTGGTGACGGCCAGCAACGCGGAGGCGGCCAACGGGCCGAGCGTTTGCCCCAGCCGCACGCCAGACACCCAGGCTGCGATCATGGCGCCCCGCTGCCCAGTTGGTGCCGCGGCGGCGATCAAGTCCTGCAGCAAGGGGATGGCGGCACCGTCGCCCAGGCCGTAGGCGATGAAGGCGATCACCACGAGCACAACCGTTGACGCCACCCCGATCACAGCCGAACTCGCGGCGATGAGCAGCGACGAGGCGACCACGAGCGTCCGCGCCGAGAATCGTGCCCGCAGCGCCCCGAGGTTGAATGCCGCGATGGTGGCCCCGATCGCAAACGACGAGAGCACGAGGCCCCTGGCCCCTGCACTCAGCCCGAACGCCTCCTCCAGGTGCACCGGCAGGGCAGTGAGGAACACCCCGAACACCACCATGAACAGCAGCACCCCCGTTGCCATCACCGCCAACACTGCGGGCTGGGCCAACACCCCGGCCGCTCCCCGAAGCTGGCCGAACACACCCTGGCGCCGATCGGGCTCGTCCGGCGGGAGCAGCCGGTGGCCCACCACCGTGAGCGGAAGGGCCACGGCCCCGATGGCGAGCGCCCAACGCCAGCCCGCCACCTCGCCCAGGAGGCCTCCGATGGATGGCGTGATCGCGAGCGTCATGGTGAGCACGGCCGAGTTCCGTCCGATCAGCCTCGTGCGGTCGATTCCCGTCCAGTGATCACCGATCAGTACCACGGCGAGGTTGATGAGGCCGGCACCGCCCAGGCCCTGGAACACCCGGGCGACCACGAGCGTGAGGTAGCTCGGTGCCAGCGCGGCCAGCACCGAACCGATCCCGAACACAGCCAGACACGGCAGGAGTACGCGCCGCCGGCCATAGCGGTCGGCCAGCACGCCGATGATCGGCGCCATCAGCACCCCGGGCAGTGGATTGGCGGCGACGAGCAGACCAGCACTCGACGACGGGCGGCCGAATTCGTCGAGGATGTCGGGGATGTTCGGGGTGAGCACCGAATTGGCCAGAATCCCGGTGATGGTCACCGCGAAGATCAGCCACAGCGGTGGTGCGGCCCGCGATGTTCCAGGAATCACACCATCGGGCCGCTGCGACATGCCCGTGGAGGGTACCGACGCACTACCTTCGACTCGTGAACGACGAGATCTCCGCCCCGATCGACGATCTGACCCGTGTGGATGCGGCCCTCCGGGCCGACATTCGCCGGCTGGGCACCCAGCTCGGCGACACCCTCGTCCGCCAGCACGGCACCGAACTCCGTGATCTGGTCGACGCTGTCCGCACCCACGCCCGCAGCCTGCGGCGCGAGGGGGTGGCGGGCAGCGGGGCGCTGTCGGCGGAGCTGTCGTCGGTCGACGTGATCGACGCGATCCGGCTCGTGCGGGCCTTCACGCTCTATTTCCACTTGGCCAACACCGCCGAACAAGTGCATCGGGTGGAGGATCTGCGCCGCAACGCGCCAGCCAGCAGCCACCGCTTCATCGACACGGTGGCCAAGCTGCAGGCCGCCGGTGTGCCCGCCACCGAGATCGCGACCACCGCGCAGCGCACGGAACTGCGCCCGGTGTTCACCGCGCATCCCACCGAAGCGTCTCGGCGGTCGATCCTCGACAAGCTGGCCGAGATCGCCACCCTCATCGAACAACGAAGCGATGGCCCCGACGACCCGGCTCGTCTTCGCCAGGTGGACCGGCGGGTGGACGAGCTGATCGACGCCATGTGGCAAACCGACGAGCTGCGACGCGAGAAGCCGGCCCCCATCGACGAGGCCCGGTCGATCCTGTACTTCCTCATCGAGATGATGACTGACGGTGTGCCCGAGCTGTTGGAGGACGTAGACCTGGGGCTGCGCTCGATCGGTCACGTGATGCCCGACGACCAGGTACCCGTGCGCTTCGGCTCGTGGGTGGGCGGTGACCGCGACGGCAACCCGAACGTCACGCCGGAGATCACGCGTGAGGTGCTGGCGTTCCAGCGGTCCCGGGCCCTGCGGCTGTTGATCGCCGAGATGGAGGCGCTGTCGTCGGAGCTGTCGGTGAGTGCGGCGGTGGTGGCCGTTTCGCCTGAGGTGTCGGCGGCGCTCGAGGCCGACGCTCAGCTGTTTCCTCGCCTCACCTCCGAGCTCGGCGTGCGCAGCCCTCGGGAGCCCTACCGCCAGCGGCTGGGCGTGATTCAGCAGCGGCTGCAAGAGGCCTCCGAGGTGCCGCCCGGCCCGCGGGCCTACGGCTCGGCCGCTGAGCTGCAGGCCGAGCTCGGGGTGTTGAGCGAGTCGCTCATCGCCAACGGCGGCGAGTTACTGGCCCGAGGTCGGCTGGCCCGGGTGCGGCGGCTGGTGGCGCTGGTGGGGTTCCATCTCGCCACGCTCGACATTCGCGAGCACGCTGAGCGCCATCATGAGAGCCTCGCCGAGCTCTTCGGGCCGACGGGGGTCGACTACGTGTCGCTGAGCCGGCCCGAGCGGATCGACCTCCTGGCCGAAGAGTTGGCGAGCCGCCGCCCCCTTGCTCCCCCGGTTGCCACTGACGGTCCGCCGGCGTTGCAGCTCATGGGCGTGCTCCGCGAAGAGATGGACGCAGCCGGCGACGAGATCGTCGAGAGCTACATCGTGTCGATGACCCGCGATGTGGACGACGTGCTGGCCCCGGCGGTGCTGGCTCGCGACGTGGGTCTGATCGATCTGCCATCGGGGGTGGCCCGCCTCGGGTTCGTGCCCTTGTTCGAGACGATCGACGATCTGCGCCGGATCGGGCCGGTGCTGCGGGCGCTGCTGTCGGTTCCCTCGTATCGCCAGCTCGTTGCGCTCAGGGGTGATGTGCAGGAGGTGATGGTCGGCTACTCCGACTCCAACAAGGACGGAGGCATCACCACCTCCCAGTGGGAGATCCACAAGGCGCTCCGGGTGATCGCCGAGGTCTCGGCGGAGACCGGCATCCGGATCGTGGTGTTCCATGGTCGAGGGGGCACGGTTGGGCGCGGCGGCGGGCCGACGAATGCCGCCATCTTGAGCCAGCCTCCCGGTGCCGTCGCCGGCGGGGTGAAGATCACCGAGCAGGGAGAGGTGATCGCCGACAAGTACGGGCTCGGTGGTCTCGCCCGTCGCAACCTCGACCTGGCGCTGTCGGCCGTGGTCGAGGCAACCCTGTTGCATCAGACGCCGCGGAACGATCCGTCTCTGATGAGCCGCTGGAACGACGTGATGGAGCTGATGTCCACGTCGGCCTATGAGGCCTACCGGGCGTTCCTCGAAACGCCAGGGTTGGTCGAGTACTTCCGCACGTCAACGCCGGTGGAGGAGCTCGGGGCGCTGAACATCGGATCGCGCCCGGCTCGTCGGTCGGGTGCGGCTGGCGGTATCGACGATCTGCGGGCGATCCCGTGGGTGTTCGGCTGGACGCAGTCACGCCAGATCATTCCCGGCTGGTTCGGGGTGGGAACGGCCCTCGCTCGAGCCCGCGAGGCCGGGTTCGGTGATGACCTGCGCCTGATGCACAGCGACTGGCAGTTCTTCTCCACGTTCATCTCGAACGTGGAGATGACACTCGCCAAGACGGATCTGCCCATCGCCCGTCAGTACGTGGACCGGCTGGTGGATCCGTCGTTGCACAACTTCTTCGACCGGATCGTCGCTGAGTACGACCTGACTGTTGCCGAGATCGCCGATCTCAAGGGTGGCGCCCTCCTCGACGATCTTCCGGTTCTGCAGCGCACGATCGCTGTTCGCGACTCCTACCTCGATCCGTTGAACGTGCTGCAGGTCGAACTCCTGGCACGAGGTCGAGCGGGCGATGCCGATCCTGATACGGCCCGACGGATCCAGCGAGCGCTACTTCTCACCGTGAATGGTGTGGCCGCCGGTCTGCGAAATACAGGCTGATCAAACCATCAAAATCTGGCAAAACAAGAAAGGCGCCCCTTTTGGATTAGGCCGGCAGTACCGGTCTCTCCGCCAGGGGCGCCCTTGGAATCGTTCGACATTCACCAGATTCCGGACCCGATGTGCACAGGTCTCGCGTTCAGTATCTGTTCGTCTCCCACCGGGCTGCGAAGCCCGTAAGCACCGCGCCTTGTGTTCGACTGGGGGATCCGACACGCCGCATGCTGGAGCAGCGCCGGACAAGCAGATGAATCAGGTTTCTAGCCGATCACGCTCACAGCCGGACTGCGGATGTCGACGTCCGCCGACCAGCTGCACGAAACCAGATTCGTCTGATGTGAATCTCGTACTCCCCGACCTCTCAGCGTTCTCACCGCACCAACACCCTCTGGCTCAGAAACCCCGAGATCATCAAGCCATTTGCGAGTGATCACAACATCGAACCCTCGGAACTGGTTTCCCAGTACCAGTGGCATCTACGCCGCTTTCACCCACCAAGCTCTTTGCTCGGTGCCCTTCCCCTTCGGACCGTTGCGACTCGTTGGCCGCTTGATCGAGTGATTCGCATGCTGCACCCGCCGCCAACAAGGGTCAAGCCCTTTCTTGAAATCCTCAGGGTTGTCCACCGGATTTCTCGGTATTCCCCAGGATTCGATCCTCCGTCCACCACTTTTCCACCGGTAACCCACAGGCATCGATCGGTCTGAGGGTGATCACCAACGGGCCCACAGCCGCTCGGGCTTGCGAAAGATGAGCCCGGCCGGGGGATCCGACCGAGTTCGATCGAGGGTCAGGCTCGGCATGCGGTCGATGAGCGCTGTGAGCGCAGCCGCCGTCTCCATCCTGGCGAGGTGGAGCCCGATGCAGGCGTGCGGGCCTTGCACGAACGTGACGTGCTGGCGTGCGTTCGCCCGGTGCAGGTCGAACCCATCTGGATCGGCGAACAGATCTGGGTCGTGGTTGGCGGCGAGGAGGCTGAGGGTCACCAGCTCGCGCTCCGGGAGGGCCACGTCGCCCAGCTCCACCGGCGCCGTGGTGTAGCGATCGACCACCGCTGCGGCCGGTTCCAGCCGCAGTGACTCCTCGATTGCGTTGGCGAACAGCACCGGGTCGGCCACCAGCTCGGCCCAGGCCCCGGGAGTCGAGAGCAGGTGCCACAAGGCGTTGGCGGTCATCCCTTCCGCTGTTTCGATGGCCCCGAACATGAGCACGGCGATCGATGAGGTGAGTTGGGCTGTGTCGAGCGGCTGATCGGCCAAGGCCAGGTCGGCGATGAGGGAACCGGCGTCGGGGCTCGCCAGCGTGGCCACCACCCGGCGCTCGATCTCGGCAACGGCGTGATGGTGACTGCCGCCGGTGATACCGGTGACGCTGAGATCGGTGATCGCCGCCGAGATCGAGCGGTACCAGTCGAGGACGTCGGTCGCATTCACCCCGTCGAGACCGAGCAACGAGGCGATGCTCGTGACGGCGATCGGACCGGCGAGCCCCGTGCGAAGCTCGCCCTCACCCGGGTCGAATGCGTCGAGGCAGGCATGCACCTCTGCGATGAGCGTGCGCTCCACGCGGGCCCTCAGCGCACCTGGGCGGAACGCCGGTCCGAAGGGGGCCCGGAGGCGTTCGTGCTCCGCGCCGTCGAGTGACAGCATGCTCGGGCCGAGCACGGCAGCAGTGGTGAAGCGGGGGTCATCCACCGTGAAGCGGTCGGCGTCGCGCATCGCCTCGATCACGAGATCGCGACCGGTTACCAGCCACGCCCCGAGCGCAGGCACCCATGACACCGGCTCGTGCTGCGCCAGGGCCGCAAGGGTGGGTCGAGGATCACCCGCAAGGTGATCGATGGTGACGGTCGCCCCAATCGGAAAGCGTCGGGCCCTCGCTGCGAGCTCGACCCCAGACGGACCCTGATCAGCTCCGCCGTCACTGCTCATCAGGGCCGACACTACCAGCGGCGATGAACGCCATCCCGGCCGGGTCGCGGAGTCGCAGGTGGCCTACGGAGAGGTGAGAGAGGCGAGGTACGCCCTCCATCCGCCGTGTGCGGTGATGTCGGTCGCGCCGTCGGTGGCGCGTGGCTCGGCCACGAAGCCCGTGACCGATGCACCGTCGGCGAGGGTCACGGTCCCGAGGGCGAGCGGGGCCGGGATCATCGTCAGGAACCGACCCAGACCTGAAGCCGGGATCTCCCACAGGTCGACCTCGATCGCCGCCCCTCCCTCGTCGTGGATCAGCGCCGGCTTGAACGGCGGCCCGCCGGGTAGGGCGTAGATCCGGTAGGTGGGCGCCGTTGCCGTGGTTGCCGTCCAGATGGCTCCGAGGCCAACCAGCTGGTGTTCGAGGGGCTGGCCCCGCAGATGCGCTCCGGCCACGGCGATCGTGATCGTGCCCTCGACCGCCCCAGTCACCACGTGTCCGAGCCGTCCCAACAGGGGCTCACCCCAGGCTGGGGCGTAGATGGTGAGGCTCCGGGCCGGGTCGGGGGTGACGCCGCCCGGCATCGCCGGAACGGTGATCGCCGCGAGGTCGAGGAGGTTGGCGAAGGTGGTGAAGCGGCCGAGTTCGGTGTTCGGGCCAACCGGATCCTCCGCAATCTCTGCCCGGGTCACGGCGCGGGGAATCGTCGGAGTCACCACCGCGTCGACCGCCGAGAACAACGTGGCCGCCTCCGCTCGCAGTGCCGCCAGGGCGTACCCGGTTTCGTAGGCGGCGGTGGCTGCCTTGTCGGCGCCAGCGGTGATGATGGCGGCCACGGTGGGATCGAAGGAGTCGGGGTCGGCGGTCTGGTTGGCGGCAATGAACTGGCCGACCGCCGCCGTTCGCTCGGCCACGATCGGACCGCCGTAGAGAAGGTCGCCGGCCGCGAACAACGGTGCCGGATCGACCGGAACGAGGGCAATCCCTGGCTCGGCGGCGAGGGCGTCGATGGTGGCCCGATACGCCCCCACCACGGTGGCCGCGGCCCCGGCCGCCCGGAGGTCGTCGTCGCTGAGGTGGCCCACCCTCATGGGGCCTGGGCTGGTCTCGACTGTGCCTGCCGCTCGGCTCAACGCATCGCCGGGGTCGGGGCCGGCGGCGACGTCGGCCACCACCATCGCTCGCTCGACGTCGAACGCGAACACGCTCACGCAGTCGGCCGAGCGTACGGCTGGTACCACACCGGTGTTCGGCAGTCGGCCGAGCGTTGGCTTCAGGCCCACCAGGCCGCACATGGCAGCCGGTACGCGGCCCGAGCCGGCGGTGTCGGTGCCGAGGGCGAAGTCGACGAGGTGGCGGGCCACGGCCACCGCCGACCCCGAACTCGACCCTCCAGGCACGAGATCGGGGTGGATCGGGTTGACGGGGGTGCCGTGCGGGCTCCTCGTGCCGACAAGGCCGGTGGCGAACTGATCCAGGTTGGTCTTGGCCACGGGGATCGCACCGGCGGCTCGAAGTCGGGCCACCACGACGGCGTCGGCCTCCGGGGCGTAGCTGAACGGCTGGCA
Organism: Actinomycetota bacterium; assembly: GCA_039029735.1. Taxonomy (GTDB): domain Bacteria; phylum Actinomycetota; class Acidimicrobiia; order Acidimicrobiales; family SZUA-35; genus CADEDH01. The sequence goes on from JBCCFL010000085.1 coordinate 11,762, forward strand.
GGCGGCCGTGGTGGGGAGGCCGGCCACGTCGATGTTGTCCTTCACGGCGAACACCAGGCCCCGCAGGGGCACCTCCGCCGCCGGGCGACCATCGATCTCGGCGGCCTCGGTGCGCAGATCGCCGCCGTCGGCAACCGCCAGGAACACGGCGGGATCGTCGAGCGCGGCGAGCCGGGCGAGCCATGCGTCGACGGCGTCGGCGGCGCTCGTCATGGGGCACCCAGCGCGTCGAGCAGGGCCGACGACGGGGCGACGGCGCCGAACACGCCGCCCTGCATCGTGATCATCTTCAGGGCCGCGAGGTAATTGCCGTGGTCGGTTGCCCCGGTGCAGTCCTCCAGCAGGAGGCACTCGAACCCGCGATCGTTCGCCTCGCGCATCGTGGTGTGGACGCACACGTCGGTGGTGATGCCGGTGAAGATGAGATGGGTGATGCCCTTCGTGCGCAGCACCAGCTCCAGATCGGTGGCGTAGAAGCTGCCCTTGCCCGGTTTGTCGATGATTCGTTCCCCGTCGATCGGGTAGACCTCAGGCACGATGTCCCATCCGGCTTCGCCCCGCACCAGGATGCGGCCGCACGGCCCCGCGTCGCCGATCCCGGCCCCGATCTGCTTCGACCGCCACAGCTTGTTGGCTGGCAGATCGGCGAGGTCGGGATCGTGACCCTCGCGGGTGTGGATGATGTGGAGGCCAGCCGCCCTGCAGGCTTCGAGCACCCGAGCGGTGGGTTCGAGCCCGGCCCGGGTGAGGTTGAGGTCATAGCCCATGGCGTCGACGTAGCCGCCAGGTCCGCAGAAGTCGGTCTGCCAGTCGATCAACATGAGCGCGGTGGTGGCGGGGGAGAACTGGCCGTCGTAGGGCCAGGCGTAGGGTTCGGCGGCGATGGTGGGAAAACTCGTGGTCATCGGTGGTCCTGGGTCGAGGAACAGCAGGTCAGCTGACGGGGGCGTCGGCACCGGCCGCGGCCCGGAGGGTGGAGATGGTGGCCGCCACGCTGCCAACGGCTCCGAAGATGCCGCCCGACATGCAGATCGACGACAGTGAGGCGGCGCGAAGGTCGGGATCGACGGCGGCACAGGCGTCGGCCACGGTGAGGCACTCGTAGCCCCGATCGTTGGCCCGTCGCAGGGTGCTGTGCACGGTGGTTTCGAGACCCCGTCCAACCACCAGCAGCTGATCGCGACGGTGGCGGTGCAGGAGCGGGTCGAGTTCGCTGCCGTAGAACCCGTCGATGCCAGCGGCCGTCACGAGGTGTTCGTGCCCGTGGGCCGTCAGCTTCGGCGCCGGTCGTTCGGGGAGGTCGGTTGCTGGTCGCCCGTGGGGGGCGTCGTGGTGGATCAGCACGGTGAGTGCGCCGACGTCGGCCGCCACCCGGCGGAGGTCGTCGAGGGCGCGCTCGACCCTTGGATCGAGGTGGGTACGGATCGCCCAGGTTACGCCAGCTCCGCAGATCAACAGCGCCGTACGTTGGGGATCGAGGGGCCCGTCGTAGGGCCAGGGGTAGGGCTCGGTGCCAGGAACGGTCATCGGGCTCGCACGGGGGTGGAGGTCCCCGGGTCGACGACCCGGGGACCCGTACCGACAATGCGGACGGAGATCATGGTTGCGGCGGATCCCAGTTCTTCGTCCACGGCTATCACTCGAGGCTGCCCTCGATGCCGGCGACGAACCACGAGCCGAAGCCCATGAGCTCGTCCAGCTCGGTGTAGGTCGGCGACACGCCCTCGGCGATCTGCACGGTGCCGTCGCGATCCTCGATCGGGCCCTCGAAGATGTTGAAGTCGGCCACGCCGTCTCCATCACCATCGGTGGTGAGCAGGTCGAGGGCGTCGGCCACGGAGGCCTCGATGTCGGCGTCGACCACGGGGCCGTACACCGATGGCTTGAACGCCACGAACGGGGCCTCGGCATCGCGGTAGCCGATGCGGTAGTCGCCGTTGTATTCACTGGTGACGAACTCGCCGGCGATCATCGTGGTCACGATGTCGGTGTAGAGGTCGGTCCACGCCCAGTCGGAACCGGTGATCCAGCCCTCGGGCGCGAGCTCGGAGGCGTCGTAGTGATAGCCCACCGAGTAGGCGCCGGCGGCCTCGGCCGCCTCGATGATCGTCTTCGTGCAGTCCTGGTGCTGGGTGAGCACGTCGGCCCCCTGGTCGAGCAGGGTCTGCGCGGCCTGGGCCTGCTTGGCCGGGTCGCACCAGTCGGCGGTGGAGATGGCGATCACCTCGGCGTCGGGGTTCACGCTCTGAGCGCCGAGGGTGAAGGCGTTGATGTTCTGCAGCGTCTGAGGGATCGGGAAGGCGTAGACGTAGCCCATCGTGTTGGTCTCGGTCACCGAACCGGCGGCGATGCCGGCGAGGTAGACGGGCTCGAACACCGAGGCGAAGTAGGTACCCAGGTTGTCGAGCGGGCCGTCCTCCAGCGACGACTCCAGCTGGCCCTGGTGCACCACGCACACGTCGGGGTTGGCGGCCGCCACCTCGACGCCTGGCAGGAAGTGGCCGAAGCTGGTCGGGAACAGGATCGTGGCGCCCTGGGCGATCATGTCCTCCATGACCGGCACGGCGTCTTCCACGGTCTCGGGCACGTTCTCGGCGTGGATCACCTCGACGCCGGTGGCTTCGCCCATGGCGACAGCGGCCTCGTAGGCGGCCTGGTTGTAGCCGAAGTCGTCCTTCGGGCCGACGTAGAGGAAACCGACTTTGGTGGCGCCGGTGCCACAGGCATCGCTGGCTGCCGACTCGTCGGTTGGCTCTGCCTCGTCTGACGACTCCTCGGAGTCGCCGGAGTCGTCAGTGGCCTCGTCGGTTGCCGCTTCCTCCGTGGCCGCATCCTCAGATGCGTCCTCGTCATCGCCGCTTCCGCAGG
>JBCCFL010000086.1:0-13033 GCA_039029735.1 Actinomycetota bacterium
AGCCCACTCACGCCCACTACGACCTCATGGTCCCAGCTGACGCCCTGGTGGACGTGAAGCGTCGAGCGAGCGCAGCGCTGCAGGCAGCCGAGCGCGAGGTGGCCCGGCAGTAGGCGTCGGGGGCGGTGGTCATAGCGCCAGCGCCTCCTGCCCCATCCGCTCGATCTGGTGCTCCTGAAACCCGATCTCGGCCTCGATCGTCTGGATCTGCCGACGCTTGAATGCGATGAGGGCGCAGCGGTCTTCCACCGTCGCCTCGCGGCCGTGGAGGGTCTTGATTGTCTTGACCCATAGCTGGTCGCGCTCTGCCATGGTGAGGGACTTCACGGTGTGCCCCCATCGTCTAGTGCCGCACAAGTGGCGGTCGCCTTGGCGATCACGGACCGGCACTCGTCCATGATGGAATTGGTGATCGTGGCGGAGCCGAGTGGATCTACTGGGCGGACGACAACCTCGACCATCGACTCGTCGATGTAGCGACGCCACTCGCCAGGATCGACAAGCGGTAGGGCGAGGTCGCCGGCCAGCACTCCGGCCTTCGAGCACGCCTTGTCGAAGCGGCCCCACGGGCCGAACAGGGCCCAGGCCACATCACCGTCGCTGTCCTGAGCCAGCACCTCGACGATGAACGCCTCGTCACCCATCGGCCTGGCCCTCTGGTGTATAGGGGTCGTTATCGCTAGCTCGGAGATCTGCCCGAAGACGCTCGATCTGATCCGGCACGGCGTCCCAATCGGTCGGCTGGAGCGGCTCAACGGGGCCGTGCCAATCCGGCGGCGGGAATCTCAACATGATCGTTGGTCCGGCGCTGACGACCAGCAGGACGTCGCCGCTGGTGAAGTGCTTCGGGTCGCCATCGTCGTGACTGGTCCCAACCAGTTCCCTGTTGGCGGCGTCGGGTGGTGCGTGGCGCCAGCCGTCGAACTCGACGGGTCCAACGTCCCTGACGATCAGATAGGCGCCGGGGCGGATCTCAACGTCTCCGAGGTCGACGGGCTCGGGCCGAAGGTCGAACAGGCTGCCGATCACCCGTCGCTCCGATCAGGGTCGTTATGGCGGGCGGCCCGACGGGCGAGCCAGGCCTCAATGCCGCGCAGTCGCCGCCATTTCCGAAACGTGCAAGCCAGGCGTCTTGTGGATGGGTCGTAGGCCTCGTAGGCGGCGCCGTGGGGGCAGACCCAGCGATCGCCGGGTAGGTATTCCCAGGTCTCATTCGTCCTCACCGGGACTTGGCCACCACGGTGGTCGCGGAGGTGCCTCGGCGTATGTGGTGGGTAGCAGCCGTGGCCACAGTCGAGGGGGTCAGAGCGCGGGCGACGCACTGCGGTCATGGTGTCTCGCCTTCAGGTTTCCATCGGCCGCCCTTGCGGTGCCAGGGGACGCCGTCGATGAGGGCGTGGTCGACGGGGGCGCCGTGTAGGTAGGCGGGGACGTCGCCGAGGGGCATGGCCTGTTGGTGGCGGCCGATGGTGACCGTCATCTGGTGATCGCTGGTCATGATTAGGGGGTGTCGAAGACGAGGGTCTGGTAGCGGCCGTCGGTGCGGTACATGCGGACACCGCGGGAGTCTTCGGAGCCGCCGCCCCACGCTGAGCCGGAGGCGGGGGAGCCGCAGGATCGGGCGATGCGGCCGAGCTTGGTGTTGGGAGCGCGGTAGGTCCAGAGTTCAACGCAGTGGCCGTCGGTTTTGGTGTCGTCCACGGTGCCGTGCCAGCGGCCGCCGGAGTAGTTGACGTTCCAGGCGCAGCCCCAGGAGGCGCAGCCGGAGAGTGCGGCGTCGGCTGGTGCGGCTGGGGCGAGGATGGTTCCGAGGGTGATGGCGAGGGCGGCGAGTGGTGCGGTGATGCGGTTCATGGGTTGGTGGTCCTTTCGGTGGGGGGCTATTGGGGTGCGGCGAGGGTCGCCTGCTCGGGCAAGGCATGGCGGTGCAGGCCCGACCGCATTGCGTCAAGACAGCGCCGATGAAAGTGGATGGTGTCGGAGATCCATTCGGGCTCTCGATCCCCGCCGCTCCTGTGGTCAAACTTGATCGAACCGTCCGGGCCGCTGGTCTGGTCGGTGATGCGCTCGTCGCAGAAGTCGCAGATGGTCGCTGTGCTCATCTGGTGGCCCGCTGCTTCGTCGGCTCGTACCGGATCATCGGGCGTGGTATTCGAGGTCGGTGACCCGCACGGTCGTGGCCTGCTGTGGGTTGCGGGGTGCGAACGACTCGTCTCGGCCGCCGCACATGGTGACGGCGTACCCGCGTGTCCACCGGCGGTGCCCTTCGGTGGCGAAGCGGATGCCGGTGATGTGGAACACTTCGCGGAACGATGCGACGCTCATAGCGGGCCGTACGAGGACTCGGACGGAGCCGTCCGCGTTGCCTGGGGTGCCGGCGTCGAGTTCGGTGACGTGTTCGTAGAGAACGTTCGACAGGACTGGGGGGCCGTTCCTGTCGACAATCTCGAGCTTTCGGGGCACGCCCGCGGTGCTGTAGGTGCCGATGCGTGGGTCGACGGGCCCATCGATGTCGACCTCAGCGGTGTTGATGTCGGCGCCGAGGTACATGTACGCCGACCAGTGGAGTTCGTCGCCTGGGTTGTCGTCGCTGTTGAGGACGGGCCGGTACGAGAAGTTCTGGTTGCCGGGGTGGCGGTTGCCGGCTGGCACGTAGTCCCAGTCGTACTGGTTGAACCCGTAGGTGCCGGGCAGTTTCATGGTACGGATCGGGGCGTCGTCGAGGCGGCGGAACAGGAACCGTTGCGTGACCCGTTGGTAGCCACCGTTCGCTGGGTTGTTGAGGTCGAGGGGGAGGTTCTGTTCCCAGAGGGTGGTCGCCGAGTGGGTCGGGTGCCCTTGACGTTGCATCCCGATGTCGAACCCTTGCCCGTCGGGGCCGTCGTAGCCGGTGATGCGGGCGGCGCCTGGCTTGGGTTGGGGACGGGTCCCGGTGGACCAGTCGACCGGGTACTCGCTGCCGTGGCGGTCGATGTACAGCTCGCCGTGCTGTTGGCCGGTGTAGTCCTCGCCGTTGATGGCGAGCGGGCCTCGAACGATGGGGTGGACGTTGCGTTGGGGTGTGGCGATGCCGCTGTTTCCGGGGTCATCGGACGCTGGTTCGGGTGCTGCGAGGTCGGCGATGGCTCGGGCTTGGCCGGCGAGTTGGTCGACGCGGTCTCGGAGGTTGTCGAGGTCGTCAGCTAGTCGGGTTAGGTCGACGGCGGCTGGGGTGGTTGTCACGACGGTGCCTTTCGGGGTTGGGGTCGTAGACGATGACGAGTGCGAGGGAGAAGCCGAGTACGAGCCAGGTGGCGCCGTGGTGGCCGGTGATGACGGAGAGGATCACGAGGGGTGCGCCGACAGTGAAGAGGGTGAGGGCGAGTGCGGCGCCGACGGCGACGTCTCGGAGCGTGGTCACCCGAACAGGCCGGGTTCGACGTCGAGGTCATCGTCGAGCTGGTTCGGGTGGGCGGTGATGACCACCTGGCCGGTGCGTTCGATCTCGTCGAGGTACTTGGTCACGCCGAGGTGTCGAATCGCGGTTTGAGGGAGGCCGAAGCGTTTGGAGGCGCGTCGGAGGCGTGCCCGGGTGAACTCGTCGAGGTAGTCGCGCATCAGTCGCTGTCCTCCCACCAGTCGGGGGCGAGCTTGAGGGGGAGGTTTCGTGGGGTCCACCACAGCTTTTGGACTTCCTCGCCGAGGAGGAAGGCGTGCCAGGCGCGTATGAGGGTGTTCCACTGGATGATCTGTGGCGTCGAGGTGTGCGACATCTTCCACTTGGTGGCCGCTTCTCGGAACGCTTGGGGTGGATCGGTTGGGCCCTGGGTGCCGGTTCGGCCGAGGACTTTGTCGGTGAACTCGACGGCAAGGTCAGTGTCGACGTCTCGGCATGCGAGGTAGAAGAACGCCGAGAGCATTGGGCGTTGTAGGCCGAGCTTGCGGTAGGTGTGGTCGGCGAGTTGCTGGGCGTTGGCGATCAGCGAGTGGTCGGCGTTGAGCCACCACTGGTACCGCATCTGGTTGTTTGGTCGGGGGCGCAGCTGCGGGTTGAAGTAGCCGTTGTTCCGGTCGGTCATCTCGCCGATGCGGATGGTGCCGGAGGTGTTGACGGGCTTTGGGATGCCCATGGCTCGGGCGAAGTCGACCCAGGTGCGTGGTCGTCCGGTGTCGGTGACCATGAACACGGCTGGTATGTGCTTGCCGTCGGCCGTCTCGAGCGTTTGGATCTCGTCTTCGGGTAGCTCGAGGACGGTGACGGGGATCTGGTGCCGGCAGCCGTTGGCTTCGATTCGGGCCTTGACGCGGTGTTGGCCGTCGATGAGTTCGACTGGTTGCCCGTCTTGGTTGATCTTGACGACAAGGGCGGCGCCGGTGAGCTGCCACTCGCCGCTTGTCATTTCGTTGGCGTAGGCCGCGACGCGGTCGTTGTCGAGTCGCCTCTGGTAGTTGGGGAGGGTCTTCCAGAGGTCGGTTGCGTAGGTCTTTGTGAGGTTGGCGATCCGGGTTGTTGGCTGTGGGGCCATGGTAGGTTCCTCTCGGTTGGTTGGCCTGGGCTTGCGGTTTGGCTGTCGTGGGCCCAGGTCGATTTCTTCACGGGGCTCTCAGTCGGCGGTGAGCCAGGTGTGGTACTTGTCAGCGACGTCAAGTACGCCTGGGGCGCCGTCGGTACGAGCGACGGCTGCGGCGAGGGCTGCCTGTCGGTCGCTGTTGTCGACGTGCAGCTGTGACAGGCCGGCGTTGGCTTCGTGCCAGTCGTGGAGTTCACCGAGGACGTGCTCGGCCGTGGTGGCGGACTTGGGGCCGATGTCGTCATCGACGACGAGTTCGGCGATGTCGAGGTCGAACAGTCCGATGATTTCGTTGAGGGCTGCTTGTACTCGGGCGTCGTGACCGGGGGTTGCCATAGCGGGTGGTGCTCCTGAGGTGGGGTGGTTGGTCATGGCGGCGTAGGTGTTGAGGAACGTTCCCCACGGGAACGCTTCACCGGGGTCACTGCGGCGTCGGGGGTCGAGTTCGGCGTGGGAGATAAACCCGGGCTGCCCGTTGCGGTACTGGGCGGCCGTGATGCGCCGAGCGGGCACGGTGACCTGATGGGTGGTGTGGAGCCATTGGTTCATGCGGGCGGCTTCGGCGGCGCCCTGGTGGATCGCTGCGGGGATCCAGTGCGGCGGGAGGGTGGGCCATTGGTCGGCGCGGCACGCGAACGACAGGCCGAGTGACCATCGGTTCCCGCCGGTGCCTTCGTGCCAGGCTTCCCATTCGTAGGGGACGACACGGACGTGGGAGTCGGAGTCGACGATCGAGTGGTACGAGCCGGGTGTGGTGCGTCGGCTGATGTAGCTGGCGACGGCTTCGGCGCCTCCGTCAGGGAGGGTGATGTCGGTGGTGTTTTCGGCGGTATGGATGACGATCGCGCCGGTTGGTGTGGCGCGGCGTGGTCGGGTGTATTGCCGGGCGTGGGGGTTGGGGTTGCGTTCGATCCACGTGCCGGTCATGCGGCTTCGACCGCCGCCTGGTTGAGGTAGGCGGCAACTTCGGCGGCTACGACGTCGATGGGGTCGGTGTCGGTGGGGACGATGGGGACTTGTTGGGTGTCCCACCGCCCGGCTGGGTGGAGTAGGCGTAGCTGGCCGGTGTCGGTGATGGTGATGTTTCCGGTGACGAACATGGCTCGGCCGAGGGCTTCGGCGAACCCTGTCCATGGGAGCCCGGGCCGGCATGCGGTGGCGAGGTCGCTGAACGGGAGTTGCTCGTGGATGCGGAGTAGTTCGAGTGCTTCGGTGAGGTCGACGCTGCGGCCGTTGTCGACGCGGTTGAGTTCAAGCTCAAGGCGGTTGTTGTGGTCGGTGAGGCGGCGGATCTCGGTCTCGAGGTCGTACATCTTGCGGAGGGCCTCGGTGCGGCGTGCTTCGGCTTGTTCGTGTGCGTGGTTGGTGATGCGTTGCCGTTCGGTCTGTTCGCGTTGGATGCGGTGGTGGAGGCGGGTGATGGTGCGGTTCGTTTCGTTGTGTCGGTGCAGGGCCCACATGAGCGCGAGGCCGAGGGCTGTGATGGTGGTGAGGAGGGTGATGGTTTCGGCGGTCATGGTGGGTTGTGCTTTCCTTTAAGCGGGGGTTGTGTGTGTTCTTATCTGATTTGGTTGGCGGGGGATCTATTTGTTTTCTTTCGCTGGTTTTCTCACCGATCCCATTTGTGACCGGTCCGGACCGGTCCGCTGTGACCAGTCCGGGGCCTTTAGGCCCCTAGGACTGGTCCGCTCTGCCCTCCGAAAATCGACCGGTCCGGACCGGTCCGGGATCGGTCGGGATCGGTCAAATAGACTCTGGGGTACGTGGGTTTGAAGAGGTTATGGATCATCTTCAAAGTCCCAATTAATGGGGTAATAAAGCTGCGAGTTGCGTGGCCCGATTCGGTATTTGATGTGTCGGTTGTTCACGGCTTGGTCGATGGCGGTGTGTCGCCGGTCGCGTCCGGCTGCCGGTAGGTGGTTGCCGAGCTGGGTCTTGGACAGGCCCGGCCAGCTGGCGACGGCCCTCACAACTGCTGCGACCATCTCGGCTTCGGGTGACTCCTCGGCGGCGCCGGTCGGGTCGGAGGGAACCGGTGTGGCGATGGTGAAGTCGATGCCGCGGAGCGGGTGGTGGCGTAGCTCGGCCATGCCGACGGGGCGGCCTTGGGGGTGGTTGCCGTGTCGGTCCTTGGCGCACGTGAGCCGGATCGTGCCGTCACGGTCCCGTGTGGGCGCCTCTATGGCTTCGACGAGGAGGGCAGCGCCGGTAACGGCTGCCCGCTTGCGTTTCGATCCTGAGGGGTACAGGGGCTGCTGTGCAGCTTTGGTGCCGTGGTCGACGGGGGTGACGCCGATCCCGGCGTTCACGAGCGGTCGGAGGCGCCCTGCGATCCACGGGCCGACCTCGGCGTCGGAGTCCTCGTTGAGGCCTTCAGCGTTGAGGGCTTCACCGACGGAGTCCAACGCCACGTGAGTGACGTCGTGGGCCTCGCACAGCTGGAGCAACTGGAGGGCGTCGAGTGGGGCGCCTTGGGGGTCCCAGTAGTGGAACCGGTCGACGACCTCGTTTCGGTCGAGGCCGAGGAGGCGGAGGCGTTCGACGATGGTGCCGGGGTTGGGGTCTTCGTAGTGGACCCAGGCGACGCTGCGGCCGGCTTTGAGGAGCTGGGTCATGGCGTGTAGTACCACCCAAGTTTTCCCGGACCCCGAGTCGCCGTGAACCCAGTTGAGTTGATCGACGTAGAGGAGTCCGATCCCGTCGGTGCGGATGGCGAGGTCGGCTTGTTTCGGTGGCCTGGGGTTGTCCCACCAGTCACCGAGATCGACGAACCCGGACGGTGCATCTGGTTCGGGGACGACGGTGAGTCGTGCGGTGGTGGTGGCTGGGGGGCGGCGTTCGTCGTTGATGGCGCGGGCGGCGGCGGAGGTGTCGCCTCGGTGGCGTGCTCCGGCGAGGTAGCTGAACAGGCTGTAGGAGCGGCCGAGACCGTCGGCGGTTGGGGTGCCGGTTCGGGCGAGGTCGAAAGAGATCTCGGTGGTGAACACCACGAGGGGTCCGTCGGTGCCGTGAAGGACGGCAGAGTGCCCCCACCTGGTTGGTTTTCCGGGGCGGGTCCACCAGGTGTCGCCGGCGTGGGTGGAGTGATGCTGCCAGCCATCGGCGGCGAGTTCGGTCGCCCAGTCGAGGTTGGCTCGTACCCACTCGGCCGGCGACTCGTCGTCGCTGGAAGGGGTGGGAAGGTTGATGCGGTGCCCGGTTGGTTCGGGTGGGGCTGGCGGGTGGATGATCTCGTAGAGCCAGTCAGGGGCGGCTGCGACCGGGGTGCGCCACGGTGGTTGAGTCCACCGGTAGGGGGTGCCGTTCGGGTGGATGGTGGGTGCTGCGACGATCTGTCCGCCGAGGCCTCGGATGTCGAGCCCGGGCCCGAGGCGGGTGGCATCACCGTTTGTGACGGGGTGCTCGGGGTTCCAGGTGAAGAGGAGGTGGAGGCCACCGGAGCCGGTGAGCGCGGTGGCGGTGATGGGGAGGTCGCCGTGGGTTTCGGTGAGGGTGGCGAGGCTGGCCATGCCGTCTTTGTTGCCGGTGTCGACGTCGAGGACCCAGAACCCGGAGTCGGGACCGGCGAGGATCCCGACTCCGTGGTCGCTGTATGGGCCCCGCCACCATTCACGGACGGTGTCGAGGTCGTCGGTGGCGGCGTCTTGCCACGCTTTGAGGGGCGGGTACTTCCGGCCTGGCGTGATGGGGACGACGCGCCAGCCGAGGGAGACGTAGGCCTCAGCGTGGTGGGCGGGTGTGTCGTCGGGGGCATGGTCAGCCAACGCCACGTGGGGTTCAGACGAGGTCGTCGGCGACGACAGCAGCTTCGTCACCACTGTCGGCGGCTGTGGTGGTGGGGGGCTTGTACTGGGCTCGGTAGAGCTTGGCGGGGTTGCCTTTGTCGGTGTCCTGGTCGTCGTAGTACTCGACGCCGAGGCGGGCGCCGACCTCGAGGGTGGTGGCGTTCGCGGCTCGGATGGCGGCGACGATGGCCTTGGCCATGCGGGAGGCGTACCCGTCGCCGTCGACGTTGGTGTTGGTGACGGGCCAGATGATCTTGGTGCCGTCGTCGGTGTCGAGGGTGATGCGAAGCACCTTCTCGTTGTTCCCGTTGAACTGGTTCTCTCGCACGGTTTCGTCGACGTGGATGATGGTGCCGGCGACCTTGTCGCCTCGGTCGGTGAACTTGAAGCTGTCCCCGTCGGGGCCTGCGATGTCGTTGATGTCGATACTCATTTGCTGGTGTTTGCCTTTGTCAGTTGGGTTGTGGTTCCCCGAAGGGGATCTGATGGCGGGCCTCAACTCGATCGAGGACCGCGGCGACTGCTCCGACCTGTGATTCGGTCGGCTCATCGGGGAGTGGTTGGGGGACGCCGGTGGGCCAGGTGTTGCGAAGCTCGTCGAGCGCACCAGCGCTGGCGACCGCGGCCACTCGACCTTTGAGCCACAGGCGTTGTTCGACGGGATCGAACTTGGCGGGGACGTCGTTGGGGTCGAACGGTGTCGCGAGGGCCTTGGCGCTCTTGCGGCGTTCGCGTGTCTCCATGGATGTCAGTACGGCGTCGTAGCCTTCGGCTATGTCGATCCAGTGGAGGCGGCAGGTGCCGACCTCGGGCCCTCTACTGGGTAGGTGGATGACGAGCGCCCGGTCGGTGTCGACCTTGACGCGTGGCCCGCGTGTGGTGCCGTCGTATGTGGCGGTGTGGGTGGCGTAGATGGCGAGCTGTTGCGCGATCGACAGCCACGAGAACGAGAGGTCCTTGCCGGTCTTGAGGTCACCGAGCACTCGGGTGCCGTCGCGAAGGATCAACGGGAGGCGGTCAGCGGTACCGGCGATCTGCCAGTCGTCGTGCAGGATCAACCGCTCGACACCGGTGGGGTCGATAGTGATCCCGGCTTTGGTGAGGCGCCGCTGGTAGGCCGCGCACAGGTCCCGCATCTGTTCGGGGACGTCGGCGAGTTGGATGTCGCCTCGGTCGAGGCGTTCGGTCATCTTGTGGAGGGCATCGCCCATCGTCGCGCCAGCGCTGGAACCGGCAACCTCGAGGGCGGACTCACACAGCTTGTCGAACTTCCCTCGGTCGGTGTCGGGGTGGTGGCTCGCAGCGGCGGCGTACAGGTCAGCGCGCTTACCGATGCCGTAGGCGACTTGGCGCATCTTCCAGCGTTCGAGGTTGTAGGTGTCGTCGAGGGTCTTGGCGACGGTGGTGGCCCGGGTGTAGGCCCGCTGTTTGCCGTCGGGGTCAGGGAGGAGGTAGCGGCCCCAGCGGTCAAACTTGGGCTCGACGGGGGCGATCGAGTCGACCGGGACGCTCACGTCAGCTCCACCCCGATCGCGTCGCCGACCAAACGCAGCACTGCATCGGCCACCGTGGGGCCGATGCTGACGGATGCAGCCACATACAGCGTTGACTCGCCACCTTCGCTCGTGTCCAGCTCCACCGACGCTGAGTCGGCGATCACGCGAGCTACCTCCTCGGCAAGGCGACGACGTTCGCCGTGGGAGAGGTCAACATCGATCACGGGGATACCTCGAACAGGGTCGGTGCCTGGACACCCGCATCAGTGCAGGCGCGGCAGAGGTTGTCGTTGCTGAGCGACGCACGCCGGCCACAGCCAGCACATCGCGGTGTCGTCGAGGCGGTAGCAGTCGGCGCGGCCCACGCGTTGATGCAGCGAGGGCAGAGGGCCGCCGTCCATTTCGCCTGCTTGGCCGCCTTCAGATCGGCGTAGCGGATCCCGCATTGCGGGCAGTCCGGGCGCTTCATATCGCCTCGATCGGGTCGCCGTAGCCGGCTTCGCGAAGGAGTCGCACGTACACGCCGACGGGGAGCAGCGCGTGCCAGTCGGCGACGTTGGTGGTGCCGGCGCGTTTGTAGATGACGGCGCCCTGGTCGGCGCCAGCCGCTGCCATCTCGGTGGCGAGTTGGGCGAGCCATGCGGCGGGGGAGGCTTTGACTCGGTCTTTGACTTCGATGACGAGGCCGGGGCCGAGTTCGGCGATGTCGCCGATGTCGTTGTGTTGGCCTCGGTTGGCGCGGCGGCGGGCGTGGGGGAATCCGTGCTGGTTGAGATAGGCGGCGACGTCTCGTTCTGCTTTGGCGCCTTTGCGCTGCGCTGCTCGGCCGGTCACTGCTGTGCTCCTGGTGCGGCTTCGAGGTGGCCGACGATGAGAGATGCGGCGAGTTCGTCGTCGTTGTGTTCCGGGCAGGTGATCCGCAGGAGCGTGACGTACATGCCGACGGCGACCCCAAGAGCGTCGACGGCTTGGCTTCGACTGAGCTGTTGAACAGTGAGGTCGCCTAGGGCTTCGTCGCCGAGGAGTTCGTTCACGCACAGGCCAGTGACGACGGCCATGGCTGCACCGGTGGCGTTCGCTTCGGCTGGTGTCTGGTCGTCGTCGCTCATCGTGCGGCCTCGGTGTTGACGATGGTGCGGCCGTTGAGTTGGGCGACGGTGACGGCGGGGATGACTTGGTGGTCGTGGGTGATGGCGACGGGTTCGCCGATGGGGCGTTGCCAGGGTTCGGCGAGTGCCCAGTAGGGGCCGCCGATGTGGTCGCGGTGGGGGTCGACTTGGTAGGCGGCGCCCATCAGTGGCCGCCTGTTGTGGGGTGGCTGACCACCACCCGCGTTGTTCCGGGCCCGTCGGGGCAGAAAGGGGACCGGTGGCGGGTGGTGGTCAGTCGTCCCCGACCGCTGTGTCGGGGACGAGGGATGGGGACAGCCGACGGGTGGAGGGTGTCGGCTGTCCCCGTGGTGGCCCGACGTGCGCACCTGGCGGGGTGGTGCTGTGTCGGGTCCTGCACCGACCCGAAAGGGAATGGGTCGGTGTCGATGTGGGCGGTCATCGGGTGGTGGCCCAGGCGAGGGCGAGGATGATGACTACCAGGAGGATCGCAGCGATCACTTCGGGGGTGATGGTGGCTGCTTCGGTAGGTGCCCCTCCGGCCGTGCCGCCGCGCATCGGCCGAAGGAGCGATCGTGTCCGACGGCGCTTCGGTGGGCGCTTGGTCGGTGCGTTCTCGGGGTGGGGGTGGAGGTAGTAGACGGCGCGGGGTGGTGGTGCGCCGTTGTCTCGTGGTGGCCACGGCCCGTCGTCTCGGTGGATGAGGAACATCAGGCGGCCTCGACTCCGGGTGTCTCGAAGTTGGGGAACACGGTGCGCCATGGGGCGGTGAGTGTGTCGTAGTGGGCTTGGGTGAATCCGTGCTGGCCGATCAGGTCCCGCATCGTGAGCGCGCCGGCGGCGTCCCAAGCGGCCTCCCAAGCGGCGGCCCGAGCGGCGGCCTGAGCGGCGGCCCAAGCGGCGTCCAGAGCGGCGGCCCGAGCGGCGTCCTGAGCGGCGTTCCGAGCGGCGGCCTGAGCGGCGTTCCAAGCGGCGTACCGAGCGGCGTACCGAGCGGCGTTCCGAGCGGCGGCCACAAGGTGGGCTTGCTCGGTTGTGAGGGTGGCGGCGGTTCTGACGAGTCGGACGATGAGCGCCCACTGGGGCCCGAATGCTGCTTCGAGTTCGTCGGGGAACACCTCGCGGTGCTCAACGAGGCGCTGTTTGAGGGCGTCGAACGTGGTGTCCGGGTTGTCGTTGAACGTTGGTCCCCAGCCTTGTTGCATTGCGACTGCTTCGATGAGGTACGCGTCGCCGGGCATGGGGTGGCAGACGCGGATCCCTTGGTGGAGGCACATGCGGCCGTTGCCGTCTGTCCATCGGCCTTGGATCCAGTTGTCGCCGTGGTCGAGGGCTTCGAGGACTTCGTCAACGGGGACGGTGATGACGGGGTTGCGTTTGGCGGTGGGCGCGGCGGTCATGAGTCCTCCTGATTGGTGGGGGTGAGCCAGTTGATGACGGTCTGTCTGGAGAGTTCCTCGCCGGTGAGGCGGCGTAGCTCGGCCACGATCCAGTCCCATGAGCGGCGCTCCGGCCGGTGGTGGCGGACAAAATCCGCAAGATCGGCGAAATCCGTCTGCTCGCTCACGATCCCGTCGAGGAGGCGGTGGCGAGCTGTTTTTGGCGTGCCTGCTGTGGTAGCGGATGAGGCCATGGCAAGCAGTCTCGCTATCGATTAGCAATTTGTCAATACATGATGTTAGATGCTACCGGGATGCGACATTGGCTCCGGGGTGTCACATTTGTGGACCATGAATATGTTGCGCCGTCGCTAGTTTTTTGACAAAATGCTGAACTATGGACAATTCGACACGCACCCGGCTGACGTTCGATCAGCTGCGTCGAGGCATGGAACGACTGTCGGATCCAGGAGCGCCGGGCAAGGTGCTCGACCTGCTCTGCCGCATGCTCGACCTCACAGATGACCAGGTGGCAGGCCGCGCCGGGATGTCGCGGGCCACGGTCAACAACAAGCGCAATGGCCGGTCCGAGGTCACCGCTAGGGATCTCGTGCCGCTGGCCGACGCCCTCGACGTCGATGTGGAGATCTTCCTATTGAGTCAGGCCGAAGCTGGAATGTGGCTGCTGCGTAACAGAACACGCGCTTTTGCTTG
>JBCCFL010000087.1:0-12223 GCA_039029735.1 Actinomycetota bacterium
CTCTACTCGTGGTGCCCGGTTCATGCTCCGTGCCATCAGCGCGCTGCTGGTTCTGATTGGTGGGTCGGCGGCGGTGGTGTCGTTCGGTCACATCCGCGAGGTCGTTGCCGGTGTGGGTGAGTCGGAGATCGCCGAGATCTTGTTGGCGATCACGATCGACGCCGTAGCGGTGATGGGTTTGATCGGCCGCCACCTGACCTCGATGTATGTGCGCCGTCACGAAGCCGCCGACGCCGCCAGGGTCGAGGCGGAACGTGTCGCAGCAGATTTCGCCCGAGTGGAGGCGGAGCGTCAGGCCCAAGCCGATGCCGAGGCCGAAGCTCGACGCGCTGAGCGGGCAGCGAAACGAGTGGACCGCAGGTCCAAGGCCACGGCGAAGGCGGGCAAGCGGATCTTGGTGGCTGGTGATGATGTGTCGCTGCCGTCGGCTGAGCGGGTGGTGGCGATCGCGGCCGCGAACCCGGAGATGACCCAGGCCGAGATCGCTGCGGTGGTCGGTGTCGGTGAGCGGACCGTGCGCCGCTACCTGAGCAACGCCCGCACCACGACCACGACGGAGACCACCGAGGCTCCCAGCGGGGTCACTGATCTCACACCGAACAGCGACGACAACAGCGATGACGGTGGGTCCGGTAATGAGCCTGGTGAGGGGTTGGAGGCTGCCTGATGGATGCCAAGAACGAGTTCAACGACCACAGCGATCCCAGCGACGACTGGGACGGCCACGGCGGCGGGCGGGACGACCTGGCGGGCGGTGAGCATGGCGGCGACTACAGCGAGGTTGTTCGTGGTGCTGCACCGTTTGCCGGGGAGTGGGTCATGGTCGACGGTGTCGCCCAACCGACGGTTGATGGCGGTCGTCGTGTGTTGCCGGGGTGGTTGTCGACGTCGTCGGGGGCGCAGCAGACGGTCGAGTTGGCGTGGCGGCGGTTCTGGGCTGCTGCGTGGTTCCAGGCGAAGATGACACCCACCTATTGGTGGCGGCTGTCGACACAGGCCCACAAGGGGTTTGCTCGGGGGATTGGGGCGTGGTGGCGGTTCACCGTCGACGCTGAGGGCCTGGAGAACCTCCGCGCTGTCCGCTCGTCCACCACCGATGGAGCCCGAGGCAACGTCGAGATCCTCGCCGAGCAGCACAGGCACGCGATCCGGAATCATCTGATCGCCGATGCCATCGCCCTCGTTCTCATGGTGGTTGGAGCGTTGGTGGTGTGGGCGGTCGCTCCGTGGTGGGCCCGAGCTCTCCTCGTGCTGGCTGCCCCGGGTGTCGGCCTTCCGGTGCTGGGTCTGGTTGGCCGTGACCGTGATGTGCCGATCGTGGAGCGGTGGATCTCCACCGGCGCTGTGGTGCCGAAGTTGACCGAGGGCCTGATCGTCCAAGCACTCCGCGACGCCCGGATTGCCGGCATGGACAAGGCGTTCAAAGAACAAGGCGATCGCGCTGTCCGCTGGCTGGTTCCCCCTGTGCGGTTGTCGTCGGGTGATGGGTATGAGTGTGTGCTCGACCTCCCGTCTGGTGTCAGCGTTGAGCAGGCGAGCAAGGCCGAGCGAGTGATTGCGTCTGGGTTGTCGCGTCCGGTGTCGACGGTGTGGATCTCCGAGGTGTCTGAGGAGGAACACGGGCACGCCGGGCGGATGCGGATGGTCGTGACCGACACCCCGATGCGCTCTGCGTCCATCCCACCCTGGCCGTTGGCTGACGACGACGCCCGGGGGTTCGACATCTTCAAACCGATCCCCCTCGGGGTGAACTACCTCGGCCAGATCGTGGCTGTCACCCTCATGTTCCGGTCGATGATTCTCGGGGCGATCCCTCGGATGGGGAAGTCGTTCACGTTGCGCTTGTTCTTCATGGCTGCATCGTTGGACCCGACTGTGGAGATCCACTTCTACGACCTCAAAGGCGGCATCGATTTCAAAGACCTCGGCCGCAAGGTGGCTCACGCGTTCTGGGCGTCGCAGAACGAGCTGATCGCCCCCGACGTCCTCGCCGACCTACGCCGCATGGTCGCCGACATGGGCCGCCGCTACGACACCCTCAACCACCTGGCCGAGACTGACCCTGACCGGATCCCCGAAGGCAAGATCACACGGGAGCTCGCCAACGACCGCTCACTCGGACTGCATCCGGTGCTGTTGGGGATCGATGAAACCCAGACGTGTTTCATGGACTGGGCCGACCACAAGGAGTTCACCGCCCTGGTCACGAAGCTGGCCAAGATGGGCCCCGCGGTTGGGATCATGGTCATCCTCGCCACCCAATCGGTGAACAACTCCACCATCCCCCGCTCGATCTCGGTCACCGCTGGCCTGCGGTTCTGTTTGAAGGTCACCGATCACTCCGAGAACGACCAGATCCTCGGCACCGGCGCCTACTCCCGTGGCCACCGAGCCTCGGAATTGTCGACCGATGACATGGGGCTCGGGTACTTCGGCGGCGAAGGCACCGACACCCAGTTGGTGAAGTGCTTCTTCGTCGACGGTCCTGGCGCCGCATCTGTGGCCGAACGAGCCCGACAACTCAGAGCTGCGGCTGGGCGACTGACTGGGGCAGCGGCCGGTGAAGAACCGGAAACCGAGCCGGGGTTTGCTGACCGCCTGGCCGCCATCTGGCCGGACGGGCGTGGCCGCATGCCCTACAAGGACCTGGCCGACCACCTGGCCGCCCAATGGCCGGACCTCTACCACGGCTGGACCGTCGAACAAGTCTCATCCGCCGGAAAGGCCATCGGCCTCGAAGCCGTCCAGGTCAAACACCAAGGCCGGAACCTGTGGGGCTTCCGCCACACCGACGTACTCGCCGCCACCACCCAACGTGACCAACCCACCAACCCCGAACACCGTGAGCCCGACCCCGAAGACGACAGCTGGGAGTCGAGTGGATGAGGTAGCGCACAGGTAGCACACCGGCGCAGAGGTAGCGGACCTGCTACCCGGCCCGCTACCCCAACAACCCACACCAGAACACACGTTCGATCCAAAGGTAGCGCGGTAGCGCACCCCCACGGACCCTCGGAATCATCCGAAACCCAGGGGGTCACGAGGGGGGCACCAGTACCCGCTACCTCCGCTACCCACCCCTCGGCGGCGCACCGCAGCACCCCACAGGGGCTTCAGAACACCCAACGAAACGGTCACCCAGCGTGACCCCAGCTTCGTGCACCCAAAAACACGACCACCCACCTCTCAGGAGACCCGAACCAATGGCCACCCGCCACCACACGTCCCACAACCACCCGGCCAACCCAACCACTACCGGGCGGCCAACTAACCACACCACCACCCGCCACCGTCCGGCCACCGAGCTGATCGAGATCCACCCGTGGGGAGCACCGCTCCCACCGGGACACCCCGGCTACCGGCCACCCCGAACAGCGGTCACCAAGGCCTTCCTGCGATGGGTCACCTACATCGCCGTCCTCGCCGTGGCCTTCGCCATCGCAGCGGTCGCTGTGCTCACCGTCACCGAACCCGCACCCACCACCGGTGGTGTGGAGCGCCAGTCCGAGCCCGCCCCGATCGGGGGTGGGCGATGAGCGCCACCGCCGTTGCTCTGTTGGCTGGTGAGGTCACGACCACCGTGTCGACGGACTGGCTCGGCTGGATCGTCCTCGCCGGCCTCTACGCCCTGTTCATTTACGGCCGGGGTGGTGGGGCATGACCCGCCGTACCCGCCTCCTCATCGCCGTGACGGGGGTGGCCCTCGAAGTCTTCCTCGTCCTCGTCACCCACCCCACCGACGCCCCGCCCTGGCGGAACGCCATCTCGATCGCCTTCGCCGCTGTCGGGCTGTTCACCTTCGCCGTCGTCGCCGCGGCAGCGGTGCGGGACAACGCCAACCACACCCACCTCGTCACCGGATCCCGACCCGCCCACGACCCCTTCGCCACCGACTGGAGCACCCACCAATGACCGACCACAGGACCTTCCCGAATCTGCCAACGATCACCGAGCGCGGCGACATCCTCGACGCTGTTCGCCGAGCTGACGACGCCGTCGAATACCTCGTACGAGAAACGTTCACATCGGGGTCGGTGAGCGCTCCCGATACCTCGACCGTCATCTGCCATCTCGCTGCGGTGGCCCGCCACGTTGAGCAGCTCGTCGCCCAACTCGCATCCAACCTCGAAAACCACCAGCGCAGCACCACGCTACGCCTCGACGGCCACGGGGAAGCCCGCTGGGGCGCACCGTCTGACGCCGTCGTCGAACTGTCGGGTGAGTTGGCGACCTGGGCCAGCCACGACGCCCGCAAGCTCGCCGAGAGCCTCGACACCGCGTTCCAGATCGCCTCCACGATCGGGCACCGCTTCGACCTCTACAACGGCTCCGATCACCACGTCGGTGAAGGGGGTGAGTCGTGAGCGAGTTGATGTCGATCCGGCGGATGGCGGTCAGTGTGTTCGACTGCATCACGTTCGACCGCGTCGCTGCGGTGCGGTGGGAAGGCGAAAGCAACCTCGACGCCGACACCGGCACCCCCTTGTTCGAAGCCACCATCACCCTCACCACCAGCGGGTGGGAATGGACGCTGTACCAGCCCAACAGCGCCGGCGAACTCATCGCCCGCAACCAAGGCCGAACCTTCACCCTGGCCTCGGCGATGCGGGCCTCGAACATCGCCGCTCAGCACTGGGCCGACAACCCAACCCCCGAACAACGCACGGCCCGCCTGACCCGCATGACCGGGCTCACCCGCCTGGTCTGTGATGTCTGCGGTAGCTCCTCGGAGATCGCAGACCTGGCCGAACGTGGGATGTGCGGTTCGTTCGCCCATCCGAACTTTCCGAAACAGCAATGCGGATCAGCGTGGTTCGAGGGCTACGACCTCGAAGAACTCATCGAGGCGATCAGCGGAGCGACCCGATGACAGCCCGCAATGACGCCCGGGCCGCCCGCTACCACACCGCCCTGCGGGTCCACGCCGGACGCTACGCCACGACCGGACTGCACGTGTTCCCCCTACGGCCTGGCACGAAACGCCCGGCCGTGCCGAACCACCGGGCCGAAGACTGCGACCACAGCGACCCCCGGTGCACCGACGGGCACGCCGGATGGGAAGCCCGCGCCACGACCGACACCGAACGAATCACGAGAGCCTGGACAACCAAAGCATGGGGGATCGGGATTGCGTGTGGCCCGTCTGGTTTGCTCGTGGTCGATCTCGACACCCCCACCGAAGACGGCGGCCCAGCCGGCGTGGACGTGTACACGAGGATCGCCCGAGAAGCCGGTGTTACGAAGCTCCCGACCACCTTCGTCGTCGCCACGCCGTCAGGGGGCCGGCACCTCTACTACCGGCGCCCCGACGGATTGGAGCTGGGGAACAGTTGCGCGTCGATCGGTGAGCGGATCGACACCCGAGCCAACGGCGGCTACGTCGTCGCCCCACCCACCCGCATCACCGCCGGAGCGTACCGGGCGACGACCAGCGCCCCCATCGCGGATGCCCCGGACTGGTTGATCGAGGCCCTCACCCCCAAACCCCGACCCGCAGCCAACAGCGATCATCGGCCGGTGCTAGTTGGCGGCAATGGTGCGATCGAGCGGTACGTCGCAGCCGCCGTCGACGGCGAAGCCAACAGGGTCCGAACGGCTCGTCAGCCGAAGCGGCTCAGCTCGCTCTACTCCGCAGCGGTGTCACTCGGTGAACTCGTCGGCGCCGGCGCCCTCACCCAGGAACGAGCCGAAGCCGTCCTCCACGACTGCACCCCCACCCACATCGCCAACGGCGCCTACACCCAGCGTGACGCCACCTCTGCCATCACGAACGGGATCCGCAAAGGCATCACCCAACCACGACAACTCCCCACCACCACAACCGCCGAGACCAGACATCGAGGTGCGGCATGAACCCCACCACCACAACCGCTCTCACCGCTGGGCTGACCGTCGCGCTGTGCCTGGTCGGGCTCGTCGCTGCCTGGCTCAGCCCAACAGGGCGGACAACCAGGCCCGCGCTCACCGCAGCGGCCACCCTCGCCCTCGCCTCGGCGTTCGCCACGATCACCGTGAACACCGCCCACATCCCCACCAACGCCCGCACCGCGGCCGGGCTCACCGTCGCGGCCGGAGCTGCTCTTGTCGCTTACGGCATCGTCGCTGTACACACCGAACGGCGTCATCGACAAGCACTCACCGAGCACCTCCACCACATGCACGACCTCGGAGCAGCCCCGCGAGCTGACGCTGAAGCTGCTGGTCGGCCCGCTCTACCAGCAGCCACGAACTGGCCCCTCGAACCCAACCCTCAGACCCCTGCGGAGATCACCGCACCGGCACGGCCCGCGCTCCCAGCCGCACCCGTGCATGTGATGCATGACGAGGTGACCGGCTGATGGCATTCGACCCGACACCCCGAGGCCCCCACCCATTCGATAGCCCCCTGATCCCGCTCACCATCGCCGCAGTCGGGATCGTCATCGTGCTCGTACTGGTCCGGGAGCTGGCCCAATGACCCGCTACACCTCCTACAGCCCCTGCGCCCTCGCCCACCGAGCAGGCACCCGCACCCGCCACACACTCACCCCCACCACCAACCCGCTCGTAGAGGCCGACCTCGGCCCCACCCTCGGAGCCATGTGGCGGCCCCTCGACCACGGGCCACCATCGGCACGCTTCGTGTGGCGGCACGGTCGACACCTCGCTGGCCGGCTCCGTCCCAGTCGGGACGGGTGGCTCACCCGGCTATGTCGGCTGGTGCCGTGGTGGAGCTTCATCATCATCGGCCCCCTCGCTCTCGTGCGCTTGTGGCCGAACGCCCGACGCACCCTCTGGACCATCACCACCCTCACCATGGTCTGGCCCCTCGCCGCCGCGGTCACCGTCGCCGTGGTGATCGTCAGCTGGGCGCTCCGATTCATCATCGGCCCACCCGCCATCTACGTCCTCGCCGTCGCCGGATTCACCGGGCCCGGAGCCACCGCCACCCCCGCACCCACAGCACGGCGCCTGGGACAGCTCCAACGACACCTCGCCCGTGAACACCGCCACCCGAACGCACGGGCCGAGCGAGCGCCGGCGGTGCGGCCGGTGACGTTGGCCGAACGACAAGTCATCGCCGCCGAACGAATCGTCGCTCTCGAAACCCAACGACACACCCAACACGCCACCAGCGGAGCGCGGCGGCGTCGGTTCAACTCCGAGCAACTCGTCGGTCTCGCCGTCATCGGCGCCACCCCCATCGTGCTCGTGCTGTTCCTCGCCATCGCCGGCGCCATCGTCGCCCTCACCGAACCCAACACCCCCACCAACCAACCCGCACCCACCGCCGTCCAGGAGACCACCCAATGACCGCACCCACCACCCAGCGGCCCGCCGTCTGGCCCGCACCCATCACCCCCGACCTCGACCACACCTGGCCCGCCATCGCCTACCAACTCGACCACATCTACGGACTCCTCAACCAGGCCACCACCGACATGAACCCCAACTCGATCGCTCTGGCCAACCTCCGCCGAGGCCTCGACGACCTCGCAACCGCCATCGACCACGCGGCGGAGCACCACGAGTGCTGACCCACCAACCCACCGAGGAGACCCCCGACCACCACCAGACCGAGGCCCTACGGCCAATGGCCATAGCCCTCATCACAATGCTGGTGTCGGCGCACGCAACCGTCGCTGTGGTGACCGTGTGGCTCCTCGTTTACGCCAACCTCACCCCCTGGACCCAGATCCTCGTCTGCGCTGCGGTGCCCGCCGCCATCGGCACCGGCGGACTCACAGCCGGGCGACTCCTCACCCGGAGCAGCCGATGACCACCACCGCCACCACTGCTACGTCGGGGATGCCGGCACCGTTCACCTACCTCGGGGGCAAGATCCGCCTCGCCCCCAAAATCGTCTCGCTCCTCCCTCCCCATCGGATCTACATCGAGCCGTTCTTCGGCTCAGGCGCCGTGCTGTTCGCCAAAGCGCCGGCACCAGTCGAGATCGTCAACGACGCCAACGGAGATCTCGTCACCTTCTTCCGCGTCCTCAGAGACCGGCCCGCCGATCTGGAGCGGGCGTGCGCGCTGTCACCGCATGCCCGTGACGAGTTCAACCACGCCAAAGCCACCACCGACGAGTCGGGCGATGAGGTGGAGCGGGCCCGGCGGTTCTGGGTGAGGGTCAACCAATCATTCGCCAAGACCGCCCACCGCACCACCGGCTGGTCGATCTCCTCCGCCCGCAACCAATCCATCCCCGCATCAATCCGCACCCGACTCGGACGCTTCGCCGACTGCGCCGAACGCCTCGCCCGAGTCTCGATCGACAACACCGACGCCACCACCGTCATCGAACGCCACGCCAGCCCCGACACCGTCATCTACGCCGACCCCCCATACCTCGGCACCACCCGCAACCTCCGAGGCCGCCACGGTGACTACGCCGTCGACATGCCCAAACCCGCGGAGCACGAACACCTCGCCCATGCGCTCAACACAACCTCGGCCCGAGTCGTCCTGTCCGGCTACCCCAGCCCCCTCTACGACCATCTCTACCGAGGCTGGAACCGCATCGAGATCCCCACCCGAGTCCACACCGGCAACGCCACCGCAGGCACCACCCGCCAGGCACGAACCGAAGTCCTCTGGACCAACTACGACCCACCCCACCACCACCACCACCACCAACTCACCCTCGACGAGAACCACCTATGACCGACCCCACACCATCGGTCGACGATCGATCCGGCCCCGACCAGACCACTCCGGCCAAGAAGACCCGGCAGACACAGCCCGCAGCTGCGACCGAGCTGGTTGACCTGGCCCAGGAGCTCTACGAGTTCGGCACGGCAACAACGGGGGAGGCCTTCGGCGTGCCCTTGGATGGGCCTCGGGTGACGTTCCTCCTGAGAGGCGGTCGCCAGTCGCTCCGGGCCGAGCTGGCCAAGCGGTACTTCGCTGAACATGCCCGAGCAGCCTCGTCGCAAGCTCTCGCCGACGCCATGCTCACCCTCGAAGGCATTGGCCAGGAATGGGAGACCGAACTCCACCAACGAGTCGCCTCCGATGGGCTCGATCGCTCGGTGTGGATCGACATCGGCGACCTCACCGGCAGAGCGATCCACATCACTCCCCAGCACTGGAACATCCACGACCGCGCCCCAGTGCTGTTCCGCCGCTCCGCCCTCACCGCCCCGCTACCCGAACCAGTCCGACACCCCGACGGCCTGGAGCTGCTGTGGGAGTCGCTGAACGTCACGCCCGACGATCGTCCGCTCGTTGCCGCATGGCTTGTCGCCGCTCTGGTCCCCGGGATCGCTCACCCGATCCTGGCGTTCTTCGGCGAACAAGGCACCGGCAAGTCGACCGCCACCAAGCTCGTGGTGTCGATCGTCGACCCATCCCCGGTCCCGGCCCGCAAACCACCAAAGGATGAGGAGTCGTGGGTCTCGGCCGCTGCGGGGTCGTGGGTGATCGGGCTCGACAACCTCTCCCGCGTCACCGACTGGTTCAGCGACTCACTCTGCCGAGCCGTGACCGGAGACGGCGACGTCCGCCGCCGCCTCTACACCGACGCCGAACTCCACGTCTACGCCTTCCGCCGCGCCATCGCCCTCAACGGCATCGACATCGGCACCCTCCGAGGCGACCTCGCCGAACGCCTCCTCCCCATCAACCTCGACCGAATCCCCGACCACCAACGCCGCGAAGAAACCGAGTTCAACAACACCTGGACCCGCCAACACCCCCACGTACTCGCCGCCGTCCTCGACCTCACCACAGCCGTCTTCCAACGCCTCCCCGCAATCGAACTGGATACCAAACCCCGAATGGCGGACTTCGCCCGCATCATCGCCGCCGTCGACCAAGAACTCGGCACCACCGGCCTCGACCACTACACCGCCAAACAAGGCTCCATGGCCGCCGACTCCATCGACACTGACCCCTTCATCGCCGCACTCGCCCGAGCCATCAGATTCGACTGGACCGGCACCGCCGCCGAGCTCCTCGCCACCCTCGACCCATCACCCGAACCAACCCCCAAGGGCTGGCCCAGCCACCCCCGCACCGTCACCGGCCTCCTCAAACGATGGGCGCCCGTGCTCCGCAAGACCGGATGGCAGATCGACGACGCACGAGACCGAAAGGACATCACCCGCTGGACCATCACCGCCCCCGACCCCCCACCCGAGCAGAGAGGGCTGGATTTCTAGCCGGCCTAACCGGCAGACCGGCAAACCCCAGGTCACAGCCCCACAGACCGCCCCCAACTAACCGGCATCTGACCGGCATCTCCATCCAACTGACCGGCACCCCACACCCAGCTACCCACAGGTAACCGGCATGTGCCGGTCAGATGCCGGTTAGCCGAAACCGCCCCACACCTCCTCTGACCAGGCAAAAGCCGGCTAGCCGGACAAGCCGGCCAGAAATCCAGCCCTCTCTCAACTAGCACCCCACACCCTCAGGAGCAACCAGACGAATGAGCGCGAGCAGCACTCACGACACACCACGGCTCGTCGACATCGACGGAGCAGCCGACTATCTGACCGTCTCCCCACGGCTCGTCCGCGCCATGGTGGCTGAGCGGCGGATCCCTTACCTCAAAGTTGGGAAGTTCGTTCGATTCGATCTCGACGATCTCGACGGTTGGCTCGACCAGCAGCGAGTCGCCGCCGAGGTCGCCTGATGGCACGGCGCCGACAGTTCGGCTCGGTTCGGAGAATCGATGGCGGCCGCTGGCAAGCCCGCTACCTCGATCCACTCACTGGGCGTCGGGTTCCGGCACCTCGCACCTTCACGACAAAGAAGGAGGCCAGCCGCTGGTTGGCGGGTTTGGAGGCAGGTGGCCGAGGCGCCGGCAACGGGACGACGCTCCGAAGCGACGTCGGTGATGACGTACTTCTGCGTGAGTATGCAGCCAAGTGGCTGAGCGAGCGATCGCTCAAGCCTCGGACACGGGAGACCTACGAGGGGCAGTACCGGCTACACATCGATCCGCATCTCGGCGACGCCCGCCCGGGTCGACTACGCCCTGAGCACATTCGGACCTGGCACGCTGCGCTTCGCTCGACGACGCTGAGCCCTGTCACGGTGGCGAAGGTCTACCGACTGCTCCGCACGATGCTGGCAACGGCCGTCGAGGACGGCCTGATCGAGTCGAACCCGTGCAAGATCCAGGGCGCAGGCGTCGAGAGATCCGCTGAACGCTCGATACCCGACCTCCCGACCGTGATCGCAATAGCCGAAGCCATGCCGCCACACCTCCAGGCCACCGTATGGATCGCTGCGTTCGCCGGCCTTCGAAAGGGCGAGATACTCGGCCTCGCCCGCCGACACGTTGACCTCGGCAGTCAACTGATCAAGGTCGAGCGTGCGCTCCAGGAGATCACCGGAGAGGGAGCGGTGATGGTCACACCGAAGACCGACTCCAGCGTTCGTGAGGTCGTCGTTCCCCGCACACTGGTGGGCAGACTCGCCGTCCACCTCCAGGAGCACGTCGACAACGAAGCCGACGCCCTTCTGTTCACCAACTCGTATGGGCATCCGATCCGCGCCACCGTCTGGACCAAGGCCTACAACGGCGCGCGGACGGCCGCTGGAGCGGAGAGCACCCGATTCCACGACCTCCGGCACCTCGCCGGAACACTCACGGCCCAGACCGGGGCGACGTTGAAGGAGATCATGGATCGGCTAGGACACAGCAGCCCAGCAGCGGCGCTCCGATACCAGCACGTCGTCGAGTCGCGGCGGCGCACGATTGCCGACCGCCTCGATCAGATCGTCAGCGCAGATCCGTACGGTGTGGCCGAGCTTGAGTGAGACGCTCGGTCACCCGCAACCTCCGAGGGTTCGAAGCTGTGCTTGGAGTTGGAGCGGCAGGTCCTTGCCGACCTCGGCCAACTGTTCGCAGTGCTCGGCGGCCGTTTCACCATCTGTGACCCTGGCCAGCCACGCGTGCGTGACTGCCATCGAGTAACGATCCCGAATCCGTTGGTAGAGGGGGAGGGCGAGGTTGAAGAGTTGTCGGGCTTTGTCGTTGTTCGACTCGATGAACTCGACCTCGCCGAGGTTGCTCAGGCAGTTGGCTTCGCCGAGGACGGCGCCGATCTGTTGGTAGAGGGGGAGGGCGTGGTTGAAGAGTTGTCGGGCTTTGTCGTTGTTCGACTCGCGGAACTCGACCTTCCCGAGGTTGCTCAGGCAGTTGGCTTCGCCGAGGACGGCGCCGACGGTTCTCCGGGGTGGACTTGGGGGTTGCTCCCGCTTCCGCACGCCTGCTATGCTTCGCCAG
>JBCCFL010000088.1:0-10894 GCA_039029735.1 Actinomycetota bacterium
CTCTACTCGTGGTGCCCGGTTCATGCTCCGTGCCATCAGCGCGCTGCTGGTTCTGATTGGTGGGTCGGCGGCGGTGGTGTCGTTCGGTCACATCCGCGAGGTCGTTGCCGGTGTGGGTGAGTCGGAGATCGCCGAGATCTTATTGGCGATCACGATCGACGCCGTAGCGGTGATGGGTTTGATCGGCCGCCACCTGACCTCGATGTATGTGCGCCGTCACGAAGCCGCCGACGCCGCCAGGGTCGAGGCCGAACGTGTCGCAGCAGAGGCCGCCCGAGTGGAGGCCGAGCGTCAGGCCCAGCTCGATGCCGAGGCCGAAGCCCGACGGGCCGAGCGAGCGGCGAAACGAGCGGACCGTAAGTCCAAGGCCACGGCGAAGGCGGGCAAGCGGATCTTGGTGGCTGGTGATGATGTGTCGTTGCCGTCGGCTGAGCGGGTGGTGGCGATAGCGGCTGCGAACCCGGAGATGACCCAGGCCGAGATCGCCGCTGTGGTCGGTGTCGGTGAGCGGACCGTGCGCCGCTACCTGCGCAACGCCCGCAACACGACGACGGCCGAGACCGCCGAGAGCGCCAGCGGGGTGGCTGACATCACACCGAACGACTCCGGCGGCGACAGCAGCGATGACGCTGAGTCCGGTGATGAGCCGGGTGAGGGGTTGGAGGCTGCCTGATGGACGCCAAGAACGAGTTCAACGACCACAACCAAGACGACGATCGGGACGGCCACGACGCCGGGCGGGACGACCTGGCGGACGGTCAGCAGCGTGACGGCGACTACAGCGAGGTTGTTCGTGGTGCTGCACCGTTTGCCGGGGAGTGGGTCATGGTCGACGGCGTCGCCCAACCCACGGTCCATGGCGGTCGGCGGGTGCTGCCGGGGTGGTTGTCGACGTCGTCTGGTGCGCAGCAGACGATGGGGTTGGCGTGGCGGCGGTTCTGGGCTGCGACGTGGTTCCAGGCGAAGATGACCCCGACGTATTGGTGGCGGCTGTCGACACAAGCCCACAAGGGGTTCGCTCGGGGGATGGGGGCGTGGTGGCGGTTCACCGTCGACGCCGAGGGCCTGGAGAACCTCCGCGCTGTCCGCTCCTCCACCACCGACGGAGCCAGAGGCAACGTCGAGATCCTGGCCGAGCAACACAAGCACGCAATCCGGAATCACCTGATCGCCGATGCCATCACCCTCGTTCTCATGGTGGTTGGAGCGTTGGTGGTGTGGGCGGTCGCTCCGTGGTGGGCCCGAACCCTGCTCGTACTCGCTGCCCCGGGTGTCGGCCTTCCGGTGCTGGGACTGGTGGGCCGTGACCGTGATGTGTCGATCGTGGAGCGGTGGATCTCCACCGGCGCTGTCGTGCCGAAGCTGACCGAGGGCCTGATCGTCCAAGCACTCCGCGACGCCCGAATCGCCGGCATGGATCGGGCGTTCAAAGAACAAGGCGACCGCGCTGTCCGCTGGCTCGTACCCCCCGTCCGCCTCGCCTCGGGTGATGGGTACGAGTGCGTGCTCGACCTCCCATCCGGAGTCAGCGTGGAGCAGGCCAGCAAGGCCGAACGAGTGATCGCGTCTGGGTTGTCTCGGCCGGTGTCGACCGTGTGGATCTCCGAGGTGTCTGAGGAGGAACACGGGCACGCCGGGCGGATGCGGATGGTCGTCACCGACACCCCGATGCGCTCAGCCTCCATCCCACCCTGGCCGTTGGCTGACGACGACATGGGTGGGTTCGACATCTTCAAACCGATCCCGTTGGGGGTGAACTACCTCGGCCAGATCGTCGCCGTCACCCTGATGTTCCGGTCGATGATCCTCGGGGCCATCCCACGGATGGGGAAGTCGTTCACACTGCGCCTGTTCTTCATGGCCGCATCACTCGATCCGACCGTGGAGATCCACTTCTACGACCTCAAAGGCGGCATCGACTTCAAAGACCTCGGCCGCAAAGTCGCTCACGCCTTCTGGGCCTCCCAGAACGAGTTGATCGCCCCCGACGTGCTCGCTGACCTACGCCGCATGGTCGCCGACATGGGCCGCCGCTACGACACCCTCAACCGCCTGGCCGAGACCGACCCCGACCGGATCCCCGAAGGCAAGATCACACGCGAACTCGCCAACGACCGTTCGTTGGGGTTGCATCCGGTGTTGTTGGGGATCGATGAGACCCAGACGTGTTTCATGGACTGGGCCGACCACAAAGAGTTCACCGCCCTCGTGACGAAGCTGGCCAAGATGGGCCCCGCCGTTGGGATCATGGTCATCCTCGCCACCCAATCAGTGAACAACTCCACCATCCCCCGCTCGATCTCAGTCACTGCCGGTCTGCGGTTCTGTTTGAAGGTCACCGACCACTCAGAGAACGACCAGATCCTCGGCACCGGCGCCTACTCCCGAGGCCACCGCGCCTCGGAGTTGTCGACCGATGACATGGGGCTCGGGTACTTCGGAGGTGAAGGCGCCGACACCCAGTTGGTGAAGTGCTTCTTTGTCGACGGCCCCGGCGCCACCGCTATCGCCGAACGAGCCCGCCAACTTAGAGCCGCTACCGGGCGACTGACCGGGGCGGCGGCCGGTGACGAACCCGAGGCCGAGCCGGGGTTTGCTGACCGCCTGGCCGCTGTGTGGCCGGACGGGCGTGGCCGCATGCCCTACGCCGACCTGGCCGACCGGCTGGCCGCTCAATGGCCGGACCTCTACCACGGGTGGACCGTCGAACAAGTCTCATCGGCCGGTAAGGCCATCGGTCTCGAAGCCGTCCAGGTCAAACACCAAGGCCGGAACCTGTGGGGCTTCCGCCACACCGACGTACTCGCCGCCGCCACCCAACGTGACCAACCCACTCACCCCGAACCACCTCAGCCCGACGCCGATGACGACGGTTGGGAGTCGGGTGGATGAAGTAGCGCACAGGTAGCAGACCGGCGCAGAGGTAGCGGAGCTGCTACCCGGCCTGCTACCCCGACAACCCGCACCAGAACAGACGTTCGACCCAAAGGTAGCGCGGTAGCACACCCCAACACAGGCCCCAGAGAGCCCTGAAACCGGGGGGCACGAGGGGGGGCACCGAAACCCGCTACCTCCGCTACCACCCACCGCCCCTCTCGCCGGCAGCGGAGCCGACCCCGCGAGACCAGGGGCCAAACAGCAATCGAAGCGGTCACCGAGCGTGACCCCAGCTTCGTGCACCCAAAAACACGACAACCACCCTTCCAGGAGACCCGAACCAATGGCCACCCGCCACCACCCACACCCCAACACACCGGCCACCACACCCACTACCGAGCGGCCAACGAACCACACCACCACCCACCACCGCCCGGCCACCGAGCTGGTCGAGATCCACCCGTGGGGAGCGCCCCTCCCACCCGGACACCCCGCCTACCGGCCACCCCGCAGTGCGCTCGCTAAGGCGTTCGCCCGGTGGGTCACCTACGTCGCCATCCTCGCCGTGGCCTTCGCCATCGCAGCGGTCGCCGTGCTCACCATCACCCAACCCGAACCCTCGACCGGGAGCGTGGAGCTGCGCTCCGAACCCGTCCAGCTCGACGATGGGGGCGGGCGATGAGCACCACCGCCTCCGTGATCGCTGGCGAGGTCACCACCACGCTGTCGACCGACTGGCTCGGCTGGATCGTCCTCGGCGGCGCCTACGTGCTGTTCGTCTACGGCCGGGGCGGTGGGTCGTGACCCGCCGTACCCGTCTCCTCATCGCCGTGGCCGGTGTCGCCCTTGAGGTCCTCGTCGTGCTCGTCACCCACCCGGCTGAGGCCCCGGCGTGGCGCAACGCCATCTCGATCGCCTTCGCCGCTGTCGGGTTGTTCACCTTCGCCGTCGTCGCCGCCGCAGCTGTGCGGGACAACGCCGACCACACCCGACTCGTCACCGGATCCCGACCCGCCCATGACCCCTTCTCCACCGACTGGAGCACCCACCAATGAGCAACCACGGAACCTCCCCGAATCTGCCAACGATCACCGAGCGCGACGACATCATCGACGCCGTTCGCCGAGCGGATGACGCCGTCGAGTACCTCGTACGAGAGACCTTCACACCAGGGTCGGTCAGCGCTCCCGACACCTCGACGGTCATCTGCTATCTCGCTGCGGTGGCCCGCCGCGTGGAGCAGCTCCTCGCCCAACTGGCATCCAACCTCGAACACCACCAACGCAGCACCACGCTACGCCTCGACGGCCACGGGCAAGCCCGCTGGGGCAACCCGACTGAGGCTGTCGTCGAACTGTCGGGCGAGTTGGCGACATGGGCCAGCCACGACGCCCACAAACTCGCCGAGAGCCTCGACTCTGCGTTCCAGATCGCCTCCACGATCGGGCACCACTTCGACCTTCACGACGGCGACTCCGAGCACCACATCGGTGAAGGGGGTGAGTCGTGAGCGAGCTGATGTCGATCCGCCGGATGGCGGTCAGCGTGTTCGACTGCATCACCTTCGACCGCGTCGCCCCGTGGCGATGGGAAGGCGAAAGCAACCTCGACGCCGACACCAACGCCCCGTTGTTCGAAGCCACCATCACCCTCACCCCCAGCGGGTGGGAATGGACGCTGTACCAGCCCAACAGCACCGGCGAACTCATCACCCGCAACCACGGCCACACCCTCACCCTGGCCTCGGCAATGCGGGCCACTAATACCACCGCCCAGCACTGGGCCGACAACCCCACCCCCGAACAACGAGCGGCCCGCCTCGCCCGCATGACCGGGCTCACCCGGCTGGTCTGTGACGTTTGCGGTAGCTCCTCGGAGATCGCAGACCTGGCCGAGCGGGGGATGTGTGGCTCGTTCGCCCATCCGGACTTTCCGAAACAGCAATGCGAATCAGCATGGTTCGAGGGCTACGACCTCGAAGAACTCATCGAGGCGATCAGCGGAGCGACCCGATGACGGCCCGCAACGACGCCCCGGCCGCCCGCTACCAGACCGCCCTCCAGGCCGCTGCTACCCGTTACGCCAACGCCGGGCTGCACGTGTTCCCGTTACGGCCTGGCACGAAACGACCGGCCGTGCCGAACCACCGGGCCGAAGACTGCGACCACAGCGACCCCCGCTGCGCAGATGGGCACGCTGGATGGGAAGCACGGGCCACGACTGACACCGACCGGATCACCCGAGCGTGGACAGCGAAGCCGTGGGGGATCGGGATTGCGTGTGGCCCGTCTGGTCTGCTCGTGGTCGATCTCGACACCCCAACCGAAGACGGCGGCCCGGCCGGGGTGGACGTGTACAGCCGGATTGCCCGAGAAGCCGGCGCTACGAAGCTTCCGACCACGTTCGTCGTCGCCACCCCATCGGGCGGTCGGCATCTCTACTACCGGCGCCCAGCCGGGGTGGAGCTGGGGAACAGTTGCGCGTCGCTCGGTGAGCGGATCGACACCCGAGCCAACGGCGGCTACGTCGTCGCCCCGCCCACCCGCATTACGGCCGGCTCCTACCGGGCGACGACCAGTGCACCCATCGCGGAGGCTCCGGACTGGTTGATCGAGGCCCTCACACCACGACCCCGACCCGCAGCCAACAGCGATGCTCGGCCTGCGCTTGGTGGTGGTGCTGGGGCGATCGACCGGTACGTCGCAGCCGCCGTCGACGGCGAAACGCACAGGGTCCGAACGGCTCGTCAGCCGAAGCGGCTCAGCTCGCTCTACTCCGCTGCGGTGTCGCTCGGTGAACTCGTCGGCGCCGGCGTGCTGACCCAGGAACGAGCCGAAGCAGTGCTGCACGACTGCACCCCGGTCCACATCGCCAACGGCGCCTACACCCAACGTGACGCCACCTCGGCCATCACGAACGGGATCCGCAAAGGCATCACCCAACCCCGCCAACTCCCCACCACCACAACCGCCGAGACCAGACATCGAGGTGCCGCATGAACCCCACCACCACAACCACTCTCACCACAGGGCTCACCGTCGCACTGTGCCTGGTCGGGCTCGTCGCCGCCTGGCTCACCCCTACAGGGCGGACAACCAGGCCCGCGCTCACCACAGCTGGGACGCTGACCCTTGCCGTGGTGTTCGCCACGATCACCGTGAACACCGCCCACATCCCAACCAGCATCCGCACCGCAGCCGGGCTCACCGTCGCCGCCGGAGCAGCGCTCGTTGCCTACGGCATCGTCGCTGTCCACGCTGAGCGCTGTCGTCGACGAGCGCTCACCGAGCACCTGGACCACATGCACGACCTCGGCGCAGCCCTGCGAGCTGGTGCTGAAGCTGCTGGTCGTCCCGCTCTGCCAGCTGCCACGAACTGGCCCCTCGAACCCAGCCACCCGTCACCGGCAGCGATCACCGCGCCGGCACGGTCCGCGCTCCCAGCCGGACCCGTGCATGTGATGCATGACGAGGTGACCGGCTGATGGCATTCGACCCGACACCCCGAGGCCCCCACCCGTTCAACAACCCCCTCGTACCGCTCCTGATCGCTGCGGTCGGGATCGTGACCGTGCTCGTCCTGGTTCGGGAGATGGCCCCATGACCCGCTACACCTCCTACAGCCCCTGCGCTGTCGCCCACCGAGCCGGCACCCGCACCCGCCACGCACTCACCCCCACCACCAGCACACCAGCAGAGGCCGACCTCGGGGGTGTCGTCGGGGCCGTGTGGCGGGCCCTCGACTACGGACCACCCACCGCCCGACTGGTGTGGCGCCGTGGCCGGCACATCGCTGCTCGGATGCGGCCGAGTCGGGACGGGTGGCTCACCCGGCTCTGTCGGCTGGTGCCGTGGTGGAGCTTCATCATCATCGGCCCCCTCGCCCTCATCCGCTACTGGCCCAACACCAGACACACCCTCTGGACCATCACCACCCTGGCCATCCCATGGCCACTCACCATCACCGCAACCGTGGCCGTCGCCATGGCCAGCTTGACGCTCCGATTCATCATCGGCCCACCCGCCGTCTACGTCCTCGCCGTCGCCGGGTTCACCGGGCCCGGAGCCACCACCACCCCCGCCCCCACAGCACGCCGGCTGGGACAGCTCCAACGACACATCGCCCGTGAACACCGCATCCCGAACGCACGGGCCGAGCGAGCGCCGGCGGTGCGGCCGGTGACGTTGGCCGAACGACAGGTCATCGCCGCCGAGCAGATGGTCGCCCTCGAAACCCAACGACACGCCCAGCACACCGCTGGGAGCGTGCGGCGGCGCCGGTTCAACTCCGAGCAACTTGTCGGCCTGGCCGTCATCGGCGCCGCCCCAATCGTGCTCGTGCTGTTCGTCGCCATCGCCGGCGCCATCGTCGCCATCACCGAACCCAACACCCCCACCAACCAACCCGCACCCACCGCCGTCCCGGAGACCACCCAATGACCGCACCCACCACCCAGCGGCCCGCCGGCTGGCCCGCACCGATCACCCCCGACCTCGACCGCACCTGGCCCGCCATCGCCTACCAACTCGACCACCTCTACGGACTCATCAACCACGCCGCCACCGACATGGACCCCGACTCCATCGACGTGGCCGACCTCCGCCGAGGCCTCGACGAACTCGCCACCGCACTCGACGACGCAGCCAGTGAGGGCTGCCGGTGCTGACCCACCACCCGAGCGGCGACGAAACCCACCCGACCCTCAACACCGACGCTGGCACCACACGGTCGGGCCCCACGGTGATCTCAGCCGTCGCTGTGCTGATCGTGGCCGGTGCCGGGCCTGCCGTGCTGGCTGTGGTGACGGTCTGGCTCCTCGTTTACGCCAACCTCGAACCCTGGACCCAAGTCATGGTGTGTGCTGCGGTGCCGACCGTCATCGGTGCCGTTGGTCTCACTGCTGGATGGCTCCTTGTTCGGGGTGGCCGATGACCGAACCCAACCCAGCCCTCACCGAGGCGAGTTCAACCGACCTTGAGGCGCCGTCCCAGCAGCCGAAGAAGACGACTGCGAGGCAAGCCCAACCGGCTGCGGCGACCGAGTTGGTCGAGATGGCCACCGAGCTGTACCAGTTCGGCCGAGACACCACCGGCGAAGTGTTCGGCGTCCCCCTCACCGGCCCGAGGATCACGTTCATGCTCCGTGGCGGTGGCCGGTCGTTGCGGAACGAGTTGGCGAAGAAGTACTTCACCGAGCACGGCAAAGCCGCCTCGTCCCAAGCGTTGGCGGACGCCATGATCACCCTCGAAGGCATCGGCGAAGAATGGGAAACCGAACTTCACACCCGCATCGCTTCCGATGGCCTCGATCGCTCCGTCTGGGTCGACCTCGGCGATCTCGACGGCCGAGCCATCCACATCACGGAACACCACTGGAACCTGCACGACCGAGCCCCCGTCCTGTTCCGCCGTTCCGCCCTCACCTCACCACTACCCACGCCGGTTCGGCACCCCGATGGTCTCGACCTGCTGTGGGGGTTGTTGAACGTCACCCCAGAAGACCGGCCCCTCGTCGCTGCCTGGCTTGTCGCCGCCCTCGTGCCCGGTATCGCACACCCGATCTTGGCCCTGTTCGGCGAACAAGGCACCGGTAAGTCGACCGCCACGAAACTGGTGGTGTCGATCGTCGACCCGTCCCCGGCACCGACACGGACACCGCCGAAGGATCAGGAACGGTGGATCACCGCCGCGGCAGCATCGTGGGTGGTCGGGATCGACAATCTCTCCGGGGTCAGCGAGTGGTTCTCCGACGCCCTCTGCCGAGCCGTCACCGGCACCGCCGACGTCCGCCGACGCCTCTACTCCGACAAAGACCTCGAAGTCTTCTCATTCCGAAGAGCCATCGCCCTCAACGGAATCGACATCGGCGACCTCCGAGGCGACCTCGCCGAACGACTCCTCCCCATCAACCTCGACCGCATCCCCGACCACCAGCGCCTCGAAGAAACCGAACTCGACACCACCTGGGCCAGCCACCACCCCCACGTACTCGCCGCCGTACTCGACCTCACCACAGCAGTCTTCGCCCACCTCCCACACATCGAGTTGGCATCGAAACCACGCATGGCGGACTTCGCCCGCATCACCGCCGCCGTCGACCACGTACTTGGCACCACCGGCCTCGACCGCTACACGGCCAAACAGGGCTCCATGGCCACCGACGCCATCGACACCGACCCCTTCATCGCAGCAGTCACCCAAGCCATCAGATGGGACTGGGAAGGCACCTCCGCCGACCTCCTCGCCGTGGTCGACCCCGCGCCCGAACCGCTCCCGAAGGGCTGGCCCACCAGCAGCCGAGCAGTCACCGGACGACTCAAACGATGGGCGCCCGTGCTCCGCAAAGTCGGTTGGACCGTCGACAACGACGCCGGCACCAACCGCTACGGCACCACCCGCTGGACCATCACCGCACCCAACCCACCCCCACCCGATCAGAGATGACTGGAAATCATCCCCGCGTTCCCCGTTACCCCGCACTTCCCAGGTCACAGCCCTGCAAACAATCACCGCCATCCCCGCGAAACCCCCGCGCCCAACAGCAACTAACCCGCGAACGCGGGACAAACGCGGGGAAACCACACCCACACCACACCCCCTCCCACCAGGGAACAGCAGGACAACCGGGAACGCGGGGAACAAATCCAGCCACCTCTAAACACGAACCCCGCTCGACAACAGCAGTCAGACCCCGAAACCAGACCCCGAAGGATCGCCAAATCTGTGGAGACCCCGACGCTTCAACCCGATCAGTTGCTCACGGTTGCCGAAGCAGCCGAGATTCTCGGCACAACCGACCGGTTTCCCCGGCGCCTCATCGCCGAAGGAAGGATCGCCTACATCAAGCTTGGCGAGGGTCGCAACGGCCACGTACGCATCAAGCTCTCGGTGCTTCAGTCCTACATTGAGTCGTCCACAATCGAGGCCGCTGAATGAGTCGGCCCCAGCGGGTCAAGGTGTGGGGTGTGACGACCAGGAACCGGCGCAATCCCTACCGAGTCCGGTGGTCGGTCGATGGCCGGGAGCACACGAGTCACTTTCGCACCAAGGACGAAGCCGAGCGGCGACAAGCCATGCTGCGGGTCGCTCATCAGCAAGGAGAGCGGTTCTCGCCTTCGACGGGAGAACCGGTCTCGTGGGCTCCATCGGCCGCCGACCAGTCGTCGTACGACTGGGGCAGGGACTGGATTGCCGAGAGCTGGAGGGAATGGGCTCCTCGGAGTCGAGACTCGGCTCTGGAGGAACTGTCGAGGTTCGTGCCGCTCTTGGTTCCGGAGGAAGCTCCGGCGCCCCCCTCGGGAATCAGGGCGCATCTCGTTCTCTCCCTGCGGCCGGACGCCGATCTTGACCCAACGTGCGAATCTGAGCGATGGCTGGCGCGATGGTCGATCCCCCTGGGCGAGGTCGATGAGCGGCTGCTGGCCAGAGCTAGCGAACAACTCGGCATAGGAGTCAGAGGACAGTCGTTGGCGCCGAACACAGCCAACCGGTACCGACGCACGGCCCATTCGTGTATTCGTCGAGCTGTTGAGTTGAAGCAAATCTCGTCCGACCCGTGGCCGCCTACACCCAAAGGCAGAGCTAGGCGCAAGTCAGTGCGCAAGACGAAGGCGATAGACATCAAGCGGCTCCCCGACCCATCGACGATGTTCCGTGTGCTCGACGCCATGGCCAATCATCAACCAGCAAGTCGGACCTATCAGACGATGGCCACGATTGGTTACCTCGCAGGTTTGAGGCCATCGGAGATCGTCATGCTGCGCCCTCGACATCTCCACCTGCCCAAAGAGGCGGGCCGATGGGGACGCATCGACGTGGTCGATGCCGATGACGGATACGACCACCCGGCCGATCCGAAGACCGGACCCAGGCCTGTCCGGGACTGCCGCGATTTGAGGTGTCAGGTTGCTTAGGCGGCGAGTGCCGGTTGAGGGGTCATGATTGTTTCGTATTCGGCCGGGGTCAACCGGCCGAGGCGGGTCTGGCGTCGGCGCTGGTGGTAGGTCCGTTCGATCCAG
>JBCCFL010000089.1:0-10490 GCA_039029735.1 Actinomycetota bacterium
ACCCCCGGATCGCGCTGCCGGGCAACCCGAACAACATCATCACGGAACTCCTGCGGATACGGCTTTCCCACGTGTCAATCCTCTCATCAAGGTTGACACCCCCACCCGCGGCAGTCCCGGTCTCTCTTGGCGAGATTCAGCGGAGGCTGGGAATAGTGGCCGGAGGAGCTAATCGGCCGGGCTGACGGAGCAACCGTCGGGTGCCTGACGTCGCGACGGTACGGGTTGGTCGCTCTCCGCCCGATCCGCGATGAAGCGCGGGCGCTACTGGGCCGACGCCGGCGTCGGTCGCAGGTCGGCCGCTCACGGTCCACGTGTACGAGGGGTTCGACTCGCCCCGGGGAGTGGACCCCACACCGACCGAGCCACCCAAGCGGTTGCCGGGCACGCGAGTAGTGCCGTTACCGGATGGTCGTCTGGTTCTTCTGTGGTTGGCTTTCTGCGCGGTCGGCGAGGGAAACGATGAGTGAGACTATCTCTTCGGTCATGGCCTGGCCGTCGATCGACTCGGGTGTGAAGGCTGCTCGTAGGGTCGGGACGGCTTGGGTCATGTCGGTGAGCACGTCGAGGTTGGGGTGTTCGGGTCCAAGGATGCGAGCGATGGTGCCCCGGACATAGGAGAGGTCGTAGGTTTCTTTGACGGCTGCTTCGATTCCTGTGTCGGCCCGCATGGCGGAGATGAGGCCGGGGACGAGGTCGGGTTTCGCCTCGGCGGAGCGACAACGTTCGCCTACGAGGGATCGGAGGTCGGCGACTGGGTCGTCGGAGACCGGTGGCTCGTTGGCGGGCATGTTGCGGATCGCCTCGGCCAGTAGCGCTTCTTTGGTGGACCAGCGGCGGTAGATCGCCCCTTTTCCGGCGCCGGCCCGTTCGGCGACGTCTTGGACCGTGAAGCGGTCGAAGCCGACCTCGAGCAGCAGGTCAGCGGCGGCAGTGAGGATCGCGCCGGTTCGTTGTTCGTCGCGCTTTCGCCCTGTGGTGTTGCCGTGCCGTCGGCCTGGTTCCTCGGTCATGGACGAACCCTAGCAGAACTGTTGCGTTCCGGAACGCTTCAGTCTACATTGATGGAACTGCCGGGTTCCGTATTGGCCCGGCGGCACCGACACCAGAAGAGAAGGAAGCAACTGACATGAACGCTCACCTCGTCCACGAAGACATCTACGGCTCCGTGATCGACTACCCCGACGACGGCTATCTCGAAGCCCGCTGGTACGACGGCTCCTCGGCCTTCACCAGCCAGAGCTTCAACGACCGCTGCGTCGTCTTCGCCGAGCTCGTCGAACAGCACGGACGGACCAAGGTGCTCATCGACGCTGTCCAATTCGGCATGAACGCCCAGGACTTGGATGTCGAGTTCCGTGACACCAAGGTCACCCCCCGCTTGAACGCATCCGGGCTCAAGAAGATCGCCCTGATCGTCCCCGCCGACTTCCCACCGGTCGGCGCTCCCCCTGCCCCTGAGGGACCGGCCGACTTCCCGACGGCCTTCTTCGCCACCCGGGCCGAGGCCCGAGCCTGGCTGGAGTCCTGAGACGCACGATCGACGAAGGGACACAAACACAATCGGAACCGTCCTGGAGATCCCGATGAAGAAGGCACTCAACAAGCTCTACCCCGAGCTTCTCAACGACATGGGCATCTTTGCGGCGGGCGGGCTCGGAAATCGCCGGGCCACGAAACGCTCGTCATGCCCCCTGGGCGATTCGGTGACTCCGACCTACGCCGACGCCAAGAGCTGAAGCCACAGCCGAAACGAGCCGATACCCGAGGGGTGAAGCGGGAGGAGCTCGAGGTGCTGATCGACGAGGCGCGACGCTTCGCGCACTCGTCGATAGACGCCCAGGTACCGGCCCGGTTGACCGAGGCGTTGAAGCACGCCGTACATCCGGCCGACCGGGGCCACCTGCTGCTGGCGCGAGCATTGGCTCGACAGGGCGCCTCCGATCCTGGCATAGCGGTGACCGACGCCGTCGAGGCGGTCCGGCTCTTGCAGAAGACCGATTTGACCTCGACTCTGGGGTTGGCGATGGCCTGTGCGGCAGTCATGTTGCAGCGCACTGGCGATACGGCTCAGGCCATCGATTTCGCCGTCTCCGCGCTCGTCATCATGGACGATCACGCAGCGACCGGGTACGAGGGCGTGCGGGCCGCGAACGCGCTGTCGGTCATCTTCACCCAGCTCTCGGCCTTCGACCTGGCGGCCAAGTCGACGGCGGTCGCCATGCGCGGCGCAAGGACCGTCGGCGACGACACCCGGGCCGCTGTCAGCTTTACCACCGTGCACAATGCGGTCGAGGCGGCACACGCCGGGGTGGCCCTCGATGCGGAACTGGCTCGGGAAGCTGTGGCCTGGGTGCTGAAGATCAGTGACCCGGTGACCCGCGAACTGTACGGGCAGGGCATGCGCTGCGAGCTGATCATGGTCGACCTCGGCGACGTTGCGGACCGTCGACCGCCCGGCGACGCGCACACCGCGCTGCTCGACGCCCGAGCCGAGCTTGATGCCGGGCGGACCCACTACGAGCGGGCACCGCATCGGGGTGTGACCTGGCACCGTCTGGTCCGGGCCGGGGTGGCTCGCCGGGTCAACGACCTCGAAGTGGCGTCGGCGCTGATCGAGGCGGTCCTGCCTGACCTCCACCAGGACGGCGACGGGCTCTGGATCACCAGGGCACTCCGGGAACGGGCCGCGATCCGGGCCGCGCAGGGTGACGTCGCTGGCGCCTACGACTGTGCATTGGCCCTCGAACGCCGTCACCGGAGTATGCAGGTCTCGGCCGGCGGCTGGCTTGCCGAGCAGATCTCGCAGCGGGCCGAGTCGGAACGGGTCCGATCGGACTTGCGCCGCCGGGCCGAGGAGTTGACCAGGGAGGTCGAGGTCGACCCGGTGACCGGCGTACGCACACGACGGTGGCTGGAGGCCCGTTTCGATCAGCTGTCAGCCGATGGCGGTTCGGGCGCCGTGATCGTGCTCGACATCGACCGGTTCAAAGCGATCAACGACGTGCACGGTCACCACCTCGGCGATCAGGTCCTCGGCCAGGTCGGCGCGATCCTCGCCGATCTGTTCCGATCGACCGATCCAGTCGCCCGGTACGGCGGCGAGGAATTC
Organism: Actinomycetota bacterium; assembly: GCA_039029735.1. Classification (GTDB taxonomy): domain Bacteria; phylum Actinomycetota; class Acidimicrobiia; order Acidimicrobiales; family SZUA-35; genus CADEDH01. Next base: position 3,113 of record JBCCFL010000089.1, read on the forward strand.
GTGGTCGTCCTGCCCGAGACGACACTCGTCGTGGCGACCGACCTGGCCGAACTGGCTCGCCGGGGTCTCGCCGAACAGCCGTGGAACGACCTGGCCCCAGGGCTCTCGGTGACCACGTCGGCCGGGGTGGCTGAGGGGCCCCTGCGTTCGGTGCGGGATGTGATGCGATTGGCCGACGCGGCGCTCTACCGGGCGAAGGAATCGGGCCGGAACTGCGTGGTTGCGGCCTAGGCGCGGGAACCTGGCAACGACGGTGCCCCGAAGGGTTCCCCCGGGGCAAGCGCCGGGCCCAGGTCGCCGACCGCAATGAGTGGATCGTGGAGGGCTGCCCGGCCCCTCGGGCTCATGCCTGGCCCCTTGGGGTTCGCGTGTAGCTAGCCTGCCGGCTGGTCGATCCGAACGGCAGTCATCATGTCTGCGATTGGGGGCTCGCCCAGGAGGCCATCGAGTCTTGCAGCTTCGCTGCGAAGCGAGTCTTCGTCGAATCGTGCATCGCTGGTCGCATCCTTGAACGCAACGCTGTCGTCGTCCCGGACGAAGATGCCGTGACCCACTGGATGCACCGGGAAGGTGAGCTGAGCGTCGAGCCGAGTGCCGTCGTTTGCCACCGGATCCCAAAGTTGATGGTCGCGTATGAAGGCGATGATCTCATCTCCCTCAGTGAGCGAGACCCAGTATCCCGTGGTCAGGGACACCTTGAACGGTTCGTCCGGAATCTGGTCGGCGCCGCCGTCTTCGGGTACCTCGCCAGCGTCGATGACGGCCTGCTCTTCCTCATCAGACAGATCAGGCCGGAAGCCGGTGATCTTCGCCTCTTCCGGTGTTACCTCGAAGCCGAACGTCCCACCGAGGACGTGGGCTGTGACGACATCTCCCGGTTGATGGCGCTCCCGCCAATCGCGGCGCCCACCGATCACTTCGAGTACTCGTATCTCCAGAGCGGTCACGATCTGCATGTTGGCGCGCTGGCTCAGGATGGCTTGGGGGTCGGTCAGTCGCTCCCAGTCACCTGACCCTGTTGTGGTCCTCGACTCGCCGATCCCTATGAGTTGGCCTCGTACTGCCAATTCGGAGTATTCGGACAGGTTCCCTGGGTCCACTTCGCCTGCGAAGAGGTGTCCTCCCTCCGGTGCGATCGATCGCGGGTCTGCTATCTGGACAAGGTCGAGCGGGGCAGGCGAAGGCGTGGCTTCGGTTGCGGTGGTACTCGAGCCAAGCGCCGAGGTCTCGACTGCGTTGGTCGAGCCTGGTGGGGATGTGACTGCGTTGTTTTCCGCAGCGGAGCACGCCGATACCAGAGCCAGGAGGCAGCCGACACCCACGAGCGATCTACGATCCAAAATCCGACTCATCGACGCCATCCCTCACAGCAGCCGTATCCGTGGGCGTGGTTCGTAGATCTGACACCTTCCGGTCCAGGCGTCCGAATGGAGCGTAGTGCGCTCGTCGTGACGGCGAGAACGGGTTGCCGGGCTCGGGGCGAAGCCGGCGTCAGCGAGGCCGGTCGCCTCGCACGAGCCCTCATGCCGTCGGTCGGCCTGGCCCCGGTGGTGCCGGCAGTACCATCGGTCTCCATGGCGGTGATGTCCTCGGTCCCCGTGCGAGCGATGATCATGGCGTCGAGGCGCGACGACGTGCCGGCCTTGCTGGCGCGCATCGGGCTCGAGGAGCATCCCGGTGCTGAGAGCTTGGTTGATGCTGCCGCGTTCTACTCGGTGGTTGAGACGATCATCGCCGACGGCGACGATGATCTGGCCTACCGGTACGGTGCCGCGGTCGAGATCGACCGGCTGGGGGTTCTGGGGATGGCGATCAAGACCGCCGCCGACGTCCGCAGTGCGCTCGCCCGCGGGGAACGGTATGTGGCGCTGCTCGGCGATGCGGTCACCTACGAGCTGCGCATCGACGGTGATCGGGGCGCGATGTTCATCATCGGCGGGCGGCCGGCCAGCCGACCCGGCATCGCCGTCGCGAACGAGGGGGCGATCGCTGCGGTGCTGTCGATGTGTCGCCAGGCGGTGGGGGCAGACACGCCGTTGGTGCCGACGTCGGTCACCTTCGCCCATCGAGCTCCGCCGTCGCTGGACGCTCCGGAGGCGTTCTTTGGCTGCCCCGTCGTGTACGGGGCCGAGCACGATGCCCTCCACCTGAGTGCCGACATTCTGGCCACGCCGACCCGGCTGGGCGACGCCGCGATCTCGGAGTATCTGGTTGGCCGGCTCGATGATGAGCTGCGGGCAGCGCTCGCCGAGCGGGGTATCGAGGCCCGGGTGCGGCATGTGATCGCCAACGATCTGGCTGATGGGGTGCCGCCGATGCGCATCGTCGCCAACCGGCTCGGCATGAGCGAACGAACTCTGCATCGCCGCCTCGGTGAGGGAGATACCCGTTATCAGGATCTCGTGGTCGACGTCCGACAGACCGTCGCCACTGCGTTGCTGACGACGACCGATCACACGCTGGTCGACATTGCCTTCCTCACCGGATTCTCGGAGCAGAGCGCGTTCCAACGGGCCTTCAAGCGGTGGACGGGCCGCACCCCGCTCCAGGTTCGCCGCAGCTGAACCGCGCCGGCTGTCGCGTGGCGGTGCCGGTCAATGATCCGGCGGCCGAGGTCAAGATCTGGACGGGGTCGAATTCGTAGGTTCGTGGTGACAACACATCGCACCACGAACGGAGTTCGAACATGCCCACCAACACCTCTCGCAAGATCCTCGTTGTCGGCGCCACCGGCGGATCAGGCCGAGCTGCAGTCGACGCGCTGACCAAAGCTGGCCACCACGTCACCGCGTTCTCCCGCAGTGCCGAAGCTGCCTTCGGCGATCATCCCGAGGTCACCGCCATCAACGGCGACGTGATGGACAAGGCCGCCGTCGATCGTGCCGTTGCCGGCCACGACGCCGTGGTCGTGACCCTCGGTATCACAGAGAATCCGATCCGGGTCCGTCTCCTCGGACCGGCTCGCACCCCCATTGACGTCCGTTCCACTGGGACAAGCAACGTGGTCGACGCCATGCACGCCCACGGCGTCGACCGCCTCGTGGTCCAGTCGTCCTACGGGATCGGCCCGACCCGCCGACATCTCGGGTTCCGCGACCGCCTCTTCTTCGCTGTCCTGGTCAAGAACCAGATGACCGACACCGCAGTCCAGGAGCAGGTCGTGCGATCGAGCGGTCTGGACTGGACGCTGATCCAGCCAGTCCATCTGAACGACACCACGCCGCACGCCGCCGCCTTCCTCTCCACCACCGGCGAGACCGCAGCAATGAAGGTCTCGCGCGTCGCTGTTGGGCAAGCCATCGAGCACGTCGTCGGCGACCCGACCCTGAGCTACGAGACCGTGTCGGTCTCGGCCTGATCGAAGAGCCCGTCGAGCCTCGACTGAAAGGTATCTCCCGTGAATCTGCCCAACGCCCTTCTCGGCGCCAGCATCATCGTCACCGGACTCATGGCCGGCCTCTGGTACGGCTGGACCGTCTCCGTCATCCCCGGTACCCGCCGAGTGGCCGATGCCACCTACGTCGAAACGATGCAGCACATCAACCGGGCCATCATCAACCCGGCCTTCATCGTCCCCTTCCTCGGGATACCGGTCCTCCTCGGTGCGGCCGCCCTGATGCAGTTCCGCTCCGGCGACGCCCGCCGAGGTTGGCTGCTCGCCGGCGCCGCCGGCGCCTACCTCCTCGGCGTGCTCGGCGTGACCGTTGGCGGCAACGTCCCCCTCAACGACGCTCTCGACACGTTCGATCTGGCCGGCTCGAACGACCGTGCGATCAGCGCTCGCCGCCACGACTACGAGACCCCATGGAACCGGTGGCACTACCTGCGCACCGCAGCCAATGCCGGCGCCTTCGCACTCACCGCAGCTGCCGCCCTGGTGACCGCCACCGAGACGGACTGAGAGAGCACGTCGGGAACATGGGCCCGGCCCAACTCGACGGACGCGTAGATCGAGGAGAAGACCAATGGTCACAACTGACACCCCAACCAGCACCGATCAACAAGGCGACGAGACCGACATCCGACCTCTTCGTCGGAGCCGACCGGTCCGCATTGCCCGCGGCACCGTGTTCCTAGCCGTCGCTCTGGTGCTGGGTGGGTTCATCTACCAACACGCAGCGGCAGCAGTCGATGACATCAACCATCCACCACCCGGGGCGCGGATCGAGGTCGGCGACCACTGGCTCCACCTGCTTTGCCGAGGCAGCGGCTCGCCGACGGTGGTGCTCGAGTCGGGGCTGGGTGGGTTCAGCCAGGACTGGAGCCACCTCCAGCCCGATATCGCCACAACCACCCGGGTCTGCGCCTACGACCGGGCTGGCTATGGATGGAGCGATGGCGTCGCCGACCCGAAGACCTCGATCGAGACCGCCGACGACCTCCACACGCTGCTTGTCAACGGCGGCGAGACGGGTCCGTTCCTACTGGTCGGTCACTCGCTCGGCGGCCTCCACGTCCGCACCTTCGCCCTTCGGTATCCCGACGATGTCGCCGGTGTGATCCTGGTCGACTCATCACACGAGCAGCAGGCCACCCGCCTGGCAATGCTCGCCCCGCTGGACGACGCCCAGCTCGCCGGCCTCACGATGTGTCGCCGCGTGGCTCTGCTTGGGCTCCCTCGCCTCCTCGGGCTCAACGACGCCGCAGTCCCGAGCACTCTGCCGATCTCCGCCGATGTCCGGGCCGCGTGGGTGAGCCGCCTGAACCAGACGCGGTTCTGTGCCACGGTTCGCGACGAGTTCGTTGCGGCCAGGGCCGAGACCAGCCGGGCCACGCCACCGGCCGGCCTCGGCGATCTGCCCCTGACCGTGTTGGCCAGCGGACGCGACCCATTCGCTGAACAAGAACCCGTCGACGGTGTTGCCGAGGGCGACCTCGAGGAGGCCAGCCGGATTGCCGCCGAGCTCCAGGCCGAACTGGCGGAGCTGTCGACCCGGAGCACCTATCGGGTCGTCGCCGACGCCGGCCACTACGTCCACTGGGACGAGCCAGCCGAGGTCGTGGGCGCCATTGACGACGCGATCGCCAGCTGGCGTCATGACGGTCCGTTCGAGTCCGCTCCCGGCAACGACTGACGCAAGGGGATAGCGAGATGTCCACAACCGACGTAGCCGCACTGATCATGGCTGTTCTGGTCGGCGCCGTTGCCTGCTTCCAAGGAGCGCTCGCCGCCGGCGCTCCCTGGGGTGATCACTCCTATGGCGGGCGAGTGAACACGATTGGGGGAGTGCTGCCCCGCCGGTATCGCGCAATGAGCGCTGTCGCCGTCTTGATGCTCTGCCTCGCCATCTGGATCGTGCTGGCCCGGGCCGGTCTCGTCGACGCCCGGGGTGTGAGCGACGGCATCCTACGAGTAGCCATTTGGGTCGTCGTCGGGTTCCTTGCGCTCAACACGGCGGCGAACATGGGAGCGGCCCGCCCCATCGAACGGTACGGCTTCGGAGCCGTCACGTTCATCTCCGCCGTCGCCAGCCTTGCGGTGGCCCTCTCGTGAACCGGCTGGCGCGGCACCGGCCGCTGCGTGCCCGAGCACCGGCCCTACGCGGTGATTCGAGGTCAGGTGCTGACGCTCGTGTCCAGCAAGGCCGGGTTCAACTTCTGGAATGGTTGATCGAGTGTGCTGTTGCGGGCCTCGATCTGTTCCGACAGCGCCTTCAGCGATGCCTGGTACTGATCGAAGACAGCTCGGGCCTCATCGTCGAGCAGCAGGTGGCGGTAGTCGCCGATCAGCGGTGGCTGTTCGAGCCCGGTCAAACTCGCAAGGTTGAGGGCCTGGATGGTCGACTGGGCGTCGCTCTCATGTTGCCCGGGCACGAGCTTGGTGCCCATGAAGGTCGGGTCGACGAGGTACTCAACGACGGCGCCGACCTGGGCGTGCATGCCGGTCACGGCGAACATGAACTCGGTGAGGGTCTCCTCGAACTGCTCAGCAGTGGTGAGCGGGGGGAGTCCGAGACCAGGTGCTCGGCGTTGCAGCGCCTGCCAGAACGCCCGGACACCGTCGTCACGGACCAGCTCCTCGCTGGTGAAATACACGCCAAGGTAGTTACGAAGGTACGTCGAGAAGATCCCGTAGAGGGCGAGGCCATCGGTTCGGAAGAGGTAGCGATCACCGAGCGATTCCATCCCCGCCATACGTGCGGGGAAAGGCTCGAACTCAACGGACTCGTAGCCGCGGAGCAGCATCCGGGCCAAGCCCTCGTACGTGAAGGACCACAGTCGGTGGGCGATGCCGCCGCGGTTCGACAGGGTGAGGGCAGCAGCGCGATTGACGTCGGCCGCACCGTAGGTGAAGGCCTTGAACAAGCGCCGGAGCGGATGGTCCACCGGTAGGGTCTCGCGCGCCACCGTGGTGACCACGTTGGAGGTGAGGAAGTGGGTCGACCCCAGGTGGTCGACGAGGCCGACGGCGGTGAGCACAGATGACTTCCAGACCCACTTGGCCTGGTCCCAGCCGTCCTCTCCGGGTGTGTAGGTGCGGTCGTCATGACAGACATAGATGCGAAGCACCGAGCCATCGGCGGCGAAGTAGGCAGACGCACCGAAGGGAAGAAAGCCGGACCGCACCTCGTACCCGACCAGCCAGGACAGATCGACGACGAACGCTGCGTCGTCGGTGGGATCGTCCACCGGTTCGAGGCGATGGGCGGCGAGCCCCTGCATCGCCAGACGTTCGATGGTTGCGTCCGACGTCGCGTCGGTCCACGTATCGGTTGGCGCTGGAAGAGCGCCCCCGAAAAAGGCATCGATGCAGGCGTCGGCGGCCTCGCTCGACTCCCACGGTGTGGTGTCATCGATTACGGGCAGGCGATCGAGTGCCGCGCCGGTGATCTTCTCCGCGAAGAAGCCGGCGATCTTCTCGGGGACCTGCACAGCTTCAGCATCCTCGCTGACGCTGGGCACCTCGACGATCGAGGGGATGATGTCGAGCATCGGGACTTCACCTTGCACCGTTGGCAGGCCGACGCCGTCTGCGCCAACTGGCTCCCACGACGTGCGCTGGTCGCGTGCGAGCTTCATGACGGCGCGAGTGTGCTGATCCGCCATTGAGAAGGGCACGCGAATTTGGTCTGTGGCGCCGTCTGGGGTTGCTGTAGACATGGTCTCTCCTTGTTCTTGGGTGTGTTCAGGTTTCGGGGCCGAGCACCATGGCGACCAGGGCGTCGGCGTGGGCCTCGACAAATCGGTCGTCGAGGGGGTCGATTCCGAGCGGTCGAGCCTCGGCCGCATTGACGTAGGCGAGTGAGGCGCCGCCGATCACGGAGTAGTAGAGAACGCCGGCTTCGATCGGTGGGACTTCGTCTCGGGTCAGCAGCTGGTTCCATGCGCCGATCACGACCTCGAACCCCGGGCGGATGTGACGGTCGACGATCCAGGC
>JBCCFL010000090.1:0-10414 GCA_039029735.1 Actinomycetota bacterium
GAGATGTGTATGCCGGGTGACAACACTGAGATGACGGTTGAGTTGATCAACCCGATCGCCATGGACGAGGGTCTGCGGTTCGCCATCCGTGAGGGTGGCCGCACTGTAGGCGCCGGCCGCGTCACCAAGATCATCAAGTAGAACAACGTTCACCTGAACGAACGCACCGAAGCCCCCGGCTCCGCAGCACACGCTCGGAGCCGGGGGCTTCGTCGTGTTTGCAGCCGCTCGCTTTTGCCAGCAGTCCGTCCAGTCGCAATACTTCGAGGCCATGTACAGCGCTGACACCGACCGCTTCCGTTTCTCCCCGGATTTCCGAGCCGGGTTCGAAGGCAAGCGGGTGTTCATCACCGGTGCTGGCAAGGATGGCGGCATCGGGCAAGCGTTCGCCCTCGCCGCCGGGCTCAACGGCGCAGATGCGGTGGGCGTGCACTTCCACCGCAGTTATGAGGACGGGTTCGACCTCGTGGACAAGCTCCAGGCCGAGGGTGTGAACGCGTTCCCCGTCCAGGCCGACGTCACCAACCTCCGTGACCTGTGGGCCAGCCGCAGCTACGTGATCGAGCAGATGGGCGGGCTCCCGCCGAACCTCGTGATCTGCAACTCGGGCCTCACCGAGAAGGGCTACTCCTTCGGGCGAGCGCTGCGCCCCATCGAAGACGAACGGGCAGCGATCCGCCGCGCCCGCGTGCGCCAACACTTCATCGACTCGCTGGAGGAGTCGCGCCTCGTGCTCGACACCAAGATCGACGGCTTCCTCGCCTCGACTCACCTCTGGGCCGGCGAGGCGGTGTACCACTCGGAGCCGATCCAGTTCGTCTACGTGTCGTCTCGCCAGGCCATCGATCCTGGGCCGGCGGTGCCCGGCTATGCCCTGTCGAACTGGGCCGTGCTCCAGCTGCCCCAGGTGCTCAAGGTGAACCTCGGGCGATCCGGCGGCGACGTGACCAGCCTCAGCGTGCTGTTCCCCTTCATCCGCACGGGCATGACCGACGAGTACGCCGAGAATGAGAAGGTGTACGGGCGCTGGCAGCCCCGCATGCTCGAGACCCACGAGTGCGCCGAGGCCTTCGCCCAGCTGCTGGCCCGCCCGCCGGCCGAGACGGATCTGGGCATGTTCGAACTGCTCGTGGATGCCGCCGACGGGGGAGCGGGTGACGGTGGTGAGGTCGACGAGGTAGACGTGACCTGGAAGCAGGTACGCCTGGACGTGGTGGAGGACGATCTCTCCTGGAGTGCGGAGAGCCCGCTCCGGTACTGACCGTCGCCTGCCACTCCTCAAACTCAGGGCCAGCCCACCACACTCACGATCACTGCGAGCGCCGTCACCGCAAACGCCGCGATTGTGGCGATGGTGCTTGCAATGATCAGCCGGCGAAGGCGGTTGGTGCTCTCGGCCTGGGCGGTTCGGATGCGGATCGCCTGATCGTCGACGGTGGCACCGACCTCGTCGAACCCGAGCCGCACCTCGCTCCGGCGGGCGGCGGCCAAATGGTGCAGATCCTCGCGCACGGCCACCACCCGTTGGTCGACGAGGTCGATCCGGCGGGCGAGGTCAGTGATGGCGGGGCCGGTGGCCAGCGGTTGGCGATTGGGAGTGGGGTCGGATGGGGGATCGATCATCGGGAGGCTCCTCGCACGGTGAGGTGGCGGGGCCTGGCGACCCGATACGCCGCCCACGATGGGGAACGGCTGGGGCCGACCGTAGTGATCGGCGGTGACAGCGTGTGTCGGATCGCTGTCGCCAACATGACGGGCTCTTGACGAAGGCCCGCCCCCCACCGGTACGCTGAGCCATGTCCTCCCAGCGCGCCACCGCCCACTGTCGCGGTCCGGCCACGCGACGTAACCATCCAGCCAGTATCGAGGTCTGAAGTGGTGGAGTCGGCAGCTGTCGACCAGCTCGTGGAAGAAGCGAAGGCCGGTGATCATCTGGCGTTCGAAGAGTTGGTCCGTGCCACCCACGCCGACACGTACACGTTGGCGTATCGGTTGGTTGGAGACGAGGAGGACGCGAGAGACGTGGTGCAGGAAACCTATCTCCGAGCCCACAAGGGCCTGAAGCGGTTTCGCGGCGACGCCCAGTTCTCGACGTGGCTGCACCGGATCACGGCCAACTGTGCGAACACCTATCTCGGCCGACGCGGTCGCCACGACCACGATCCGCTTCCCGAGGATCCACCGATCGCCGATCTGCATCCCCAGATCGACCCCGAACAGCGCGCCAGCAACGGTGACCTCCGGTCCCAGTTGACCGAGGCCCTCCAGGCACTGCCGCCCAAGCTCCGGGCCGTGGTCGTCTTGCGCGACATCTACGATCTCCCCCACGATTCCATCGCCGACCAGCTCGGGATCACCGAGTCGGCCGCGAAGGTCAGGCTCCACCGGGCCAGGAAACGTCTGCGGGAGAAGCTGTATCCCCTGGGCGACGAGGAGCACGCACGTGCGGTGTGAGACGGTGAGTCTGCAGTTGGCCGAGATCGCAGACGGCCACACCGAGCTCAGCCCCGAGGCGGCTCGACACCTCGCCACCTGCCTGCGCTGCCAGGCGGAACTGGCGCAGTACCGGAAGCTGCTTCGAGCGTTGACCTCGTTGCGGACCCAGTACGTGATCCCGGATGAGCGTCTGCTCGATGACCTGCTCGAGGCGCTCCGGCCTCCGGCCGACGTCTATCGCCTCCATCGACGGAATCGTCGCGCGGCCTACATCGGCGGTATTGCGGCTGCGGCCACTGCGGGTGCCGCCGGGGCGATCGTCATCGCATCGCGTCTGGCGGCCAACAACAAGCCGAGCCTCGCCAGCTGAGCCGCCCCGACGCCGCAGCGCCGTGCGCAAACCCGAGGCGGTTCGCGGCCTGCGTGCTGGTAGTCTCGACAGAGCCCCTAGGGCAGTAGCTCAACTGGCAGAGCACCGGTCTCCAAAACCGAAGGTTGGGGGTTCGATTCCCTCCTGCCCTGCGTGGTGGCCCTACGGGGCCACGGCCAGTGATCCCGATCGCCGCCGCGCGGCGGACAAGACGAGGCTTTACAGACAATGGCGATGAACCGGGCCCAACGCCGGTACTTGCAACGGCAAGGGCAACTCGACGAAGAGGGCAACCCAATTGCCTCTCGACGCGAACAGGCCCGCCCGTCGGGATCCAACGAACGCGTCACCCCGAGGCAGTACATCTCCGAGGTCAACACCGAGCTCCGGCGGGTCATGTGGCCGAGCCGGAACGAGGTGATCAACTACACGATCGTGGTCATGATCACCCTCGCCGTGGTCACAGCCTTCATCGCCGGCCTGGACTGGGGCTTTGGTCGGCTGATCATCGAGCTGCTGAGGTTGGGCACATGAGCGACCAGACCGATCTCGACAACACCGTGAACGACGCAGATGCCGACGGTGACAGCGCGGTCATGACCGCCCCCGAGGCCGACGCCACCGCCGCAGCTACCGAGGCCCCCGAGGCCGAGGTCGAGGCCGACGACGTAACCGTCGACGCCGCCGCTGGCGACGTGGCAGAGACTGACGCTGGCAACGCCCCTGCTGAGGCCGACGCTGGCGACGCCACCGACACCGACGCCAGTGCCGAAGCCGGTGAGGCGGAGGCGGCCCCGCCGCCTCCCAAGCGCGATTCGCCGTACGACCGGCCCGGCCGCTGGTACGTGCTCCACACCCAGTCGGGCTACGAGAACAAGGTCAAGACGAACCTCGAGGCTCGCACCCAGTCGATGAACATGGAGGAGCGGATCTTCGAGATCGTCATCCCGCTCGAAGATGTCGTCGACTTCAAGAACGGCAAGAAGGTCGTCGTCCAGAAGAAGGTGTTCCCGGGGTACCTCCTCGTGCGGATGCGCCTCGACGACGACTCCTGGTTCGTGGTTCGCAACACGCCAGGTGTCACGGGTTTCGTCGGCGCCGGGAACAAGCCGTCCCCGCTCCCGCGTAAGGACGTCGAGGGCTTCCTCTCCGTGAAGGAGGAGGGCGACGATCAGCGAGCCAAGGGCCGCCCCCGCCTCGAATACTCGATGGGCGAGACCGTTCGGGTCAAGGAAGGCCCCTTCGCCGACTTCCAAGGCGAGATCGTGGAGATCAACGAGGATCAGCTCCGCCTCAAGGTGCTGGTCAACATCTTCGGCCGCGAAACGCCGGTGGAGCTCGAATTCTCCCAAGTCGGCAAGGTTTGAGCGCCCCGCTGGGCGCGGCACACTAGTATGTCGCCCTTTTCGGGTCGAGTATTTCGCACGAGCAGGAAAGAACGAAGATGGCCAAGAAGCAAGTCCTTGCGGTCGTGAAAATTCAGATTCCGGCTGGCCAGGCCTCGCCGGCGCCCCCAGTTGGTACGGCGCTCGGCCCGTACGGTCTGGCCATCATGGACTTCTGCAAGGAGTACAACGCCCGCACCGAGTCGCAGCGCGGCCAGGTGGTGCCGGTCGAGATCACGGTCTTCGAGGACCGCACCTTCTCCTTCATCCTGAAGACGCCGCCCACGGCCGAGCTGATCAAGAAGGCAGCCAACGTCGACAAGGGCGCATCGGATCCCCTCCGTGATCATGCGGGCACCATCACCGATGCCCAGCTCACCGAGATTGCCGAGATCAAGATGCCGGACCTCAACGCGTACGACATCGACGCGGCCAAGAAGCAGGTCGCAGGCACTGCCCGTCAGATGGGCATCACGGTCGCCGGCTGATCCCAGCCGGTTCGAACAACACATCGGCTCGTCCAGGATCACCTCGCCGGGCGGCCACGAACAACGAGGGAGCCATCATGGCGAAAGGCAAGAAGTACAACGACGCGACGCGGCGCTACGACCGTGAGCACCTCCACAGCCCGTCCGAGGCAGTTGAGCTCGTGCGAAGCCTGGCTTCGGCCAAGTTCGACGAGTCGGTCGACGTGGTGCTGACGCTCGGTGTCGACCCCCGCAAGGCCGACCAGATCGTGCGGGGCACCGTGGCTCTGCCGTCGGGCACTGGCAAGGACGTGCGAGTGGCCGTGTTCGCCACCGGCGACGCTGCCACTGCGGCGAAGGAGGCCGGGGCCGACATCGTTGGTGCCGAGGAGCTCGTGGCCGAGGTCGAGGGCGGCATGCTCGATTTCGACCTGGCCATCGCAACGCCCGACATGATGCCCCAGGTGGGCAAGCTCGGTCGTGTTCTCGGCCCCCGCGGCCTCATGCCGAACCCGAAGACGGGCACCGTCACCCCCGACACGGCCAAGGCCGTTGGTGAGTTCAAGGGTGGCACGGTGGAGTACCGCACCGACCGCTACGGCAACGTGCACGTGGCGATCGGCAAGGCGAGCTTCGACACCCCGGCGCTCGAGGCGAACTTCGCCCAGCTCGTCGACGAGATCAACCGGGTCAAGCCTGCCTCCGCCAAGGGCCGCTACGTCAAGAAGGTCACGATGTCGTCCACCATGGGCCCCGGCATCAAGATCGATCCGGGCCGCCTCGACGAGATCGCAGCCCCGGCGTCGGCGTAGCCGACGCCCCCTTGAGCAGCCTCGTGCCGGCTTCGGCCTGACGCTCTCTACACTTGATCGCTGCAGGCTCAGGCCTGCGACGAAACCAGCTCGAATACTCCTTCGCCCGAGACTCCAGGTCGGCTTCGGCCATAAATCCAGGAGTAGGTGAGAACCTCTGTCGCTTCGGTTGGCCCGTTCCGGGCCGTTCGTGGCGGTTGCTGTTCGGCGTGTGGATGCCGGGCATCAACCACTGAAACCACGAACACGCGAGAGGAGGTGCAACATGGAGAATCCCAGACCGGAAAAGGTGGCGATCGTCACCGAGGTCAAGGAGCGGATGGAGCAGTCTGCGTCGGTCGTCGTGACCGAGTACCGCGGACTGACCGTCAAGCAGCTCGCTGAGCTTCGTCGGGCCCTGCGCTCGTCGGGCGGCAAGTACAAGGTGTACAAGAACACCTTGGTCCGCCGGGCAGCGTCGGAAATCGGCGTCGACCTCGACGAGTTGCTGGTCGGACCGACCGCGCTGACCTTCACCGAGACGACCCCTGAGGGCGACGACGGCGACATCGTCGGCGTGGCCAAGGCCCTCAAGGATTTTGCCAAGAACAACCCACAGCTCGTCATCAAGGGCGGCCTGCTCGACGGAGACCCCGTCGACGCCGACAGCATGAACAAGCTGGCTGACATCGAACCCCGCGAAGTCCTCCTGGCCAAGCTGGCCGGGATGATGGCGGCCCCGATGCAGCAGTTCGCCGGCCTGCTCCAGGCAGTCCCCCGGGACTTCGCCTACGGACTCCAGGCACTCATCGATCAGGGCGGCGCGGGCGATGCCCCAGCCGCCGAGGCCAACGCAGACGCTCCGGCTGACGCAGAGGCCGAGGCCACAGACGACGCTGCCCCCGCAGCGGCCGAGGCCGACACCGAAGACAACCCAGCTGAAGACGACAACACCGAGACCGAGGAGAGCTGACGATGGCAACCCTGACCAAAGACGACATTCTCGACGCCATTGCGTCCATGTCCGTGCTGGAGCTGAGTGAGCTCCTCAAGGACTTCGAAGACAAGTTCGGCGTGACCGCCGCGGCCCCCGTGGCTGTGGCCGGCGCCATGCCCGCTGGTGGCGGCGACGCCGGTGGCGAGGCCGAAGAGGAGAAGGACAGCTTCGACGTGGTCCTCACCTCCGCTGGCGACAAGAAGATCCAGGTGATCAAGGCCGTGCGTGGCCTGACCTCGCTTGGTCTGAAGGAAGCCAAGGAGCTCGTCGAGGGTGCGCCGAAGCCCATCCTCGAAGGCGCATCCAAGGACGACGCCGAAGCCGCCAAGGCCCAGCTCGAAGAGGCCGGTGGCGAGGTCGAACTCAAGTAGACGCCGTAGCAGCGTGTGTGCCGGCCTCCGGCCGGCACACGCCGATCCAACACCCCTGGAGGCGCTCGCCCCCAGGGGTGTTGCGCGTCTACGCTTCTGTGACACGTGTCGCATCGGCGGCACGTGATTCAACAAAGAACCTTGACCCAGGCCCCTGGTTTGCTTACGATCCAGGGTCCGAATTTGGTTGTTGGTCGACCTTGCGCGGCATATGCTGGATGAGCCGTGCTCTCTCTTGCCACCCGCTTCGGAGCGTTTTCCGAATCGGGTTGCTCGCGTTTGAGTGCGCGCTCGTCGCTCCTCGTGGTCTATCTGGTGGTGCCTCTTGCCTGCACGTACTGTCGCTCGCGACCGCTATTCGTTCGGAAATCTGGAGGAGGCCATCCAGCTTCCTGATCTGATTGCCGTTCAGCGGGATTCGTTCCAGTGGTTCCTCGAACAGGGTCTCTCGGATGCGTTCCGTGACATCAGCCCTATTCGGGACTTCACCGAGACGCTCCAGCTCGAGCTGGAGTTCGATCCTCACGACGAGGATCTGAAGCCGTACCCGAAGTTCTCGGTCGAAGAGTGCAAAGAGAAGGACATGACCTACTCCGCACCGATCTTCGTGCGGGCACGGTTCATCAACGCCTCGACGGGCGAGATCAAAGAGCAGACCGTCTTCATGGGCGACTTCCCCATGATGACCGACAAGGGCACCTTCGTGATCAACGGCACCGAGCGTGTCGTGGTGTCCCAGCTCGTCCGCTCGCCCGGCGTGATCTTCCAGCCCGGTGAGCGCTTCCGTCTGAGGAACCTCGCCAAGCACCAGATGGTCACCGGCACCATCCACCCCTACCGGGGCGAGTGGATCGAGTTCGACGTCGAGCAGAAGCCCGGCAAGGATCCGACCGCCGGCGTTCGTGTCGCCCGCAAGCGTCGCCTGTCGCTTTTCACCATGCTGCGTGCCCTCGGCTACGACGAGGAGAACGCTCCCGGCTTCCTCGAGGCCTTCGTGCGCCACTTCGAGTTCCTCGAGGGGCAGTGGGAGAAGGATCGTGAGATCTCGCCCACCCAGGACGAAGCCCTCATCGAGATCTACAAGCGAGCCCGCCCTGGCGAGCCACCCACCCTCGAAGCCGCCCGTACCTACCTGCGCAACGCCTTCTTCGAGAACCGTCGCTACGACCTCTCCCGCGTTGGTCGCTACAAGCTCAACCGCAAGCTCGGCCCCGAGATCGAGAAGCTCGAACGGCTCTTCCCGATGCTCGATCTCGACAAGCCCGAGATCGACCAGCCGGTGCTGTCGCGCTGCGAGGTGCTCGCCTCCGCCACGTACCTGCTGCACCTGATGGTGGCCGAGCCCGGTTACCGGCTCGACGATCAGGACCACTTCGCCAACCGCCGTGTCCGGTCGGTGGGTGAGCTGATCCAGAACCAGGTTCGCATCGGTCTGTCCCGCATGGAGCGGGTGGTGCGTGAGCGCATGACCACCCAGGACGTCGAGGCCATCACCCCGCAGACCCTGATCAACATCCGCCCTGTGGTGGCGGCGATCAAGGAGTTCTTCGGAACCTCCCAGCTCAGCCAGTTCATGGACCAGGTGAACCCCCTGTCGGGCCTCACCCACCGGCGGCGCCTCTCGGCGCTCGGCCCGGGCGGTCTGTCGCGTGAGCGAGCCGGCTTCGAAGTGCGAGACGTGCACTTCAGTCACTACGGCCGAATGTGTCCGATCGAGACGCCGGAGGGTCCGAACATCGGCCTGATCGGTTACTTGTCGAGCTACGCCCGGGTGAACGACTTCGGCTTCCTCGAAACCCCGTACCGCCCCGTCGTCGACGGCCAGGTACAGGACGAGGTGGTGTACCTCACCGCTGACGAGGAGGAGGAGTACGTCGTCGCCCAGGCGAACGCCAAGCTCACTCCCGACAATGCCCTCGCCGACGACCGGGTGCTCGCCCGGCGTTCACCGCAGGCGGCGTCGCTGCGTGACCTGAAGCTCCAGCTCGAGCGTGACGTGTTCTTCGGTGCCACCACCGAGATCTCCCAGGTACCTCGCGACGAGGTGCAGATGATGGACGTGTCGCCGAAGCAGATCGTGTCGATCGGCACCGGCCTCATTCCGTTCCTCGAGCACGACGACGCCAACCGGGCCCTGATGGGCGCCAACATGCAGCGTCAGGCCGTGCCTCTGCTCACCGCCGAGGCGCCCTACATCGGTACCGGGATCGAGGGTCGCGCTGCGGCCGACGCCGCCGACACCCTCGTCGCTCCCGACGACGGTCAGGTGCTGGAGGCCGACGGCCGCCAGATCGTGATGGAGTACAAGAACATGGGCCGCAAGGTCCATCGACTTCTCAAGTTCGATCGCTCCAACCAGGACACCTGCATCAACCAGAAGGCCCGTGTGGCCGCCGGCGACTCGGTGAAGCGAGGTGAGCTTCTGGCCGACGGTCCCTCGACCGACAACGGTGAGCTGGCCCTCGGCAAGAACCTCGTTGTCGCCTTCATGCCCTGGGAGGGCTACAACTTCGAGGACGCCATCATCCTCTCCGAGCGCCTGGTGCGAGACGACGTGCTCACGTCGATCCACATCAAGGAGCACGAGATCGATGCTCGCGACACCAAGCTCGGCCCCGAGGAGATCACCCGGGACATCCCGAACCTCTCCGAGGACATCCTCGCTGACCTCGACGAGCGCGGCATCGTGCGTGTCGGAGCCGACGTTGGTCCTGGCGACGTGCTGGTCGGCAAGGTCACGCCGAAGGGCGAAACCGAGCTCACCCCCGAGGAGCGCCTCCTCCGTGCGATCTTCGGCGAGAAGGCCCGTGAGGTGCGTGACACCTCGCTGAAGGTGCCCCACGGCGAGACCGGCAAGGTCATCGAGGTGAAGGTATTCAACCGTGACGACAGCCACGAGCTGCCCCCCGGCGTCAATCAGCTGGTGCGGGTGTACGTGGCCCAGAAGCGGAAGATCTCGGTTGGCGACAAGCTCGCCGGGCGCCATGGCAACAAGGGTGTGATCTCGCGGATCCTCCCCGTCGAGGACGGTGGGCGGTGGCCACACCCATGCGCTGGTCCTTCGCATGTGGGCGATGCTGCCCCTGCCCGGCGCGCGGCTGACGCTGATCGACCCTAATCCCACGGCGACCTATTCCGGCATGCTGCCCGGGGTCATCGCCGGGCACTACGAGCGCGCCGATCTCGAGAGTGATCTCGTGCGCCTCGCCCGTGCGGCCGGCGCCCGTTTTATCGCGGCCCCGGCCACCGGGATTGATCCTCAGGCACGTCGCGTGATGCTGCCCGGTCGCCCGCCGGTCGCCTATGACGTGCTGTCGCTTGATGTCGGGGTCACGTCCGGCCTGCCGGATCTGCCCGGTTTCAAAGCCCACGGTATCGGCGCCAAGCCCTTGCAACGCTACGCCAGCGCATGGGGCCGATTTCGGGAAAAGGTCAGATCGGGCAAGGCGCCGCCCGAGATTGCGGTCATTGGCGCAGGCATTGGCGGCGCGGAGATTGCCATGGCTATGGCCCATGCCCTTCGGGCAGATGGCAAGGACCCGGTGGTCACGCTCTTGGATCGGGCCGGGATCCTGCCGGGCGTTCCACCCGCCACAC
>JBCCFL010000091.1:0-10345 GCA_039029735.1 Actinomycetota bacterium
CACGCCGGCTCGGGGTGAGCAGGTGTCGCCGTATGCGGCGGTTACGTCGGTGGATGCGGCGGTTCGTCGGGCGCCTGATGGGGCGGCGGCGTGTGAGCGGGGTGTGGTGTTGCCGGCGGGGGCTGAGGTGATGGTGCATGCCGAGCGTGGGGGGTGGGTGTACACCTTTGATGCGTTGACGAATGACTGGGGTTGGATCCCGGCCGCGGCCGTGGCCGGCACCTGAGGACCTTGGAGGGGGAGTGGTCCCCCTACCAGGTACGGGGCACTCCGTTGACCATGGATCGTGAACGATCCGGCGGCGAGAGCGAGGAGCCCCATGTCCGTCCCTGATGCATCGAAGCACCCTCCTGAGCGATCGAGAGGCTGGCGCCGTCACGCGCTGCCTCTCGTGGTGCTGGCCCTCCTGGGGGCCAGCCTGTTCGCCATCGCCGGTCCAGCCAACGCCAACGTGGACTGCAGCCGCTGGACGGATCCGACCGACCAGCAGCGCGTCTCCTCCTACGGCACCACGATCCGGGGTGGGCCCTGGAACATGCGGCGCGGACCGAGCGCTGCTGCGGCCTGCGATCGGGGTGCCAACAGCTATGGCGGCGACGACGTGACGGTGTACGCCGCCACCGGCGACTGGGCCTACATCCACAACACCGACCGCGACGACTGGGGCTGGATTCACCGCAATGCCCTGGCCCGCAGGCCCGGCAACACCGGCGGGTCGCCAACCACCAGCCCGCCCGTGGGTGAGGTGGACTGCAGCATCTGGACCCTGCCGACCGAGGCCCAGAAGATCACGCCCTACGTCGCCACCGTGCTGGGCGGCCCATGGAACATGCGGCGGGGCCCGAGCGGCGATGCCGCCTGCGACCGGGGAGCGAACAGCTACGGGGGTGACCGACTGGAGGTGCAGGCCAGGGCCGGTGATTGGATCTACGTCCGCAACATCGGCCGCAACGACTACGGCTGGATCGCCAGCCGCTCGATCACCGCCACGCAGCCAACGCCTCCACCCACACAGCCGCCGCCCACACCGCCCCCGGACGACGACCAGGGACCGGTGTGCTGGAGCGCCCAGATCCAGTCGTACTCGGCGACGAAGGTGGTCACGGGCCGGGCCACGATCTACGACGCACCCCGCGAGCGGTACCCGGCGTGCAAGGGCAATGAGCGGGGCACACTCGGCGTCGGCGACGTTGTCGAGGTGACGGCCAGCGGCGGAGGGTACTTCCGGCTGCGTAGCGGGGGTTGGATCCGGGCCGACCTCACCCGTAACCCGACACAACCCCCGGTCACCCCGCCGCCGGATGACGATCCGCCTACCTACCCGGGGATGGCGGCGCCTCGGACCGGCGTGGTGCGGTCGTGCACAGACAGTGGGAAGACGTTCTCGATGCGTATCTCGTGGGACGCCAACGGCACGGGTACTGCGGACTGGCAGTACCGCTCGAGTCATGCGGTGCTCACGCTGGACCAGTGGTCGAAGTACTCCTACTCCGACCCCGGCGCAGAGCTGCTGCTCGGTGGTGAGTCGAACACAGGGTTCTGGTCGCGGCTCGGATCTCGTTCCGACTGGGGGGTTCTCGACCGAGGTTGGGGTCGCGGCGAATCGTTCGGCCGACATCGCTACACCGACACCGTGGATGTGGTGATCGGACACGCCTTCATCGTCCGCTTCGAGGGCGGCGGGGAGTGCATCGTGAGCCGGTTCCCGTAGTCGACGTCGCCATTTCGAACCGTGGCCTCATCGGCCCGGTGTCGCTCCATGGTGGGATGGAGCGACACCGGGCCGTCGGCGCGCCAGGGCCCAGGTGCAACGCATGCACAGCGGCGGACGCCTATGCTGGCGCCCCAGCCCGAGGACGAAGTCCGGTGAGAATCCGGCACTGTCCCGCAACGGTGGTCCGCCACTCCCACTCCGGTGAGAGCGGCGGCGAGTCCGGTCGAGCCTCGACGCTGCACACGAACCGAATCCCTCGAGGCATAGGGCAGGTTCGAACGGCATCTCCTGTCGCTCGACGCACCGTTCCTCGACCGACAGGAGGTCACTCCATGCTCACATTCCCGTTCCGACGCATGCTCGTTCTTCTTGCTGCGCTCGCTCTGTTAGCCGCCGCATGCGGTGACGGCGACGAGGAGGCGACCGCCACCACCGAGGTGTCAGCGTCAGAGACGAGCGAGGACGAGGCGTCCCTCGACGACGAGGCGATGACCGACGACGAGGCCATGGACGACGCCGGAGCCGACGAGGCCATGGAAGACGAGATCGACCTCAGCGCCATCGAGGGCAACTTCCCGGTGACGATCTCCTCCGCCGCCGGAACGTTCACCCTCGACGAACCGCCGATGCAGATCGTGTCTCTGTCGCCAACCGCCACCGAGCTGTTGTTCGCCATGGACGCTGGCGACCAGGTGGTGGCCGTTGACTCGTTCTCCTACTTCCCCGCTGAGGCGCCGGTCACTGAGCTGTCCGGGTTCGACCCGAACGTGGAGGCGATCCTCGGCTTCGAGCCCGACCTCGTCGTGATCGCCAGCGATGCCAACGATGTCGTGGCCTCCCTCACCGCCGTTGGTGTACCGGTGCTGGTCAATCCGGCTCCGGCCAACATCGAGGCTGGATATGCAGGTATCGCCGAGCTTGGCGTTGCGACGGGCCGCATTGACGAGAGTGCTGCGCTGGTGTCGGATCTGCGGGCCGAGATCGAGGCCGCGTTCGCGGCCGCTCCTGCTGACGCCTCCGTGCGGGTGTATCACGAGCTCGACGACACGTTCTTCTCCGCCAGCTCGTTCGGATTCATCGGTGCCATCTACGCCGAGATGGGAGCCGAGAACATCGCGGATGAGGCCGACACCGACGGCTTCGGCTTCCCCCAGCTCACCGAGGAGTACATCGTCGAGGCTGATCCGCAGTTGATCGTGATCACCGACCAGGTGTCCTACACCGCCGATGACGTGGCCGCCCGCGATGGCTGGGGCGAGGTCTCGGCCGTCGTGAACGGCACCATCGTCACGGTTGACGCCGACATCGCCTCGCGGTGGGGCCCGCGTCTGCCGCAGTTCATCGAGGCGGTGGCCGAGGCGATGGCTTCAGTGTCGGTGGACGCCTAGCACGCTCAGTGCCGTCCGTGGCCACTGCTGCGATCGACCGGGCCTATCGGCTGCCGGTACCCGGCCTCGTGATGGGGGTCCTGGTGCTGGCTGGGGTTTCCATCATCAGCGCGATCACTGGTGCCGCCTCGTTGCCTGCTGCGGGCGTGATTGCCTCGATGGTGGATCTCGTACCTGGCGTCTCAGTCGAGTCGTCACTCACCGAGCGTCAAGAATCGATCCTGTTCCACATCCGGCTGCCCCGGCTGGTGCTCGGCATGCTCGTGGGTGCGGCGCTCGGGATGTCGGGCGCGTCGTTCCAGGGCGTGTTCCGCAACCCGCTCGCCGATCCGTATCTGCTGGGGGTGTCGTCGGGCGCAGGGTTCGGGGCAACGCTGGCGCTCGGGCTCGGCGTTGACATCGGGTGGGGCCCCTTCGACGCCGTGGCCAGTGCCGCCTTCGTCGGCGGCCTGGTTGCGGTAGGCGCGGCCGCGCTGATTGCTCGTGGCGCTGGCGCGTCGCCGGCCACGCTGTTGCTGGCCGGCATCGCCATGGCCGCGCTGTTCGCAGCCGGCCAGACCTATGTGCTCCAGAAGCTCAGCGAGACCCAGGCCCGCGAGGTGCTGAACTGGTTGTTCGGTCGGCTCAACACGAGTGGCTGGGACCAGGTGGGGTTGCTCGGCCCCTACGTGATCGTGTGCGGTGCGGTGCTTCTTGCCATCCGTCGCCACCTGGATGTGCTGCGCGTTGGCGACGACGAGGCCAGGGCGCTCGGGCTCGATCCCGGCCGGTCACGGGCGATCGTGATCGTGGCTGCGTCGTTGCTCACGGCGGCAGCGGTGTCGGTGAGTGGCCTGATCGCCTTTGTTGGCCTCGTTGTCCCCCATGTGGTGCGCCTCACGGCGGGCCACTCCTACCGGGCGATCCTGCCGCTCTCGGCCCTGCTCGGTGCATCGTTCCTTGCGTTGGTCGACGTCGGCGCCCGCACGCTGGCCGCACCGGCCGAGCTGCCCGTCGGGGTGGTCACGGCCTTCATCGGCGCACCCTTCTTCGCCTTCGTCCTGATCCAGGCCCGCAAGGCAGCAGTGTGACTGGGGGCGCTTCCGGCGGCATTGCCATCTCGGTCACGGGCGTGAGCGTCGACTACCGAGCCCGACGCGCCCTCGACACGGTGGACGTGGCGGTCGAGCCGGGCGAGTGGTTGGCGCTCATCGGGCCGAACGGCGCCGGCAAGAGCAGCCTCCTGCGGGCCATCGCAGGTCTGGTTCCAGCGGCGACGGGCACGATTGCCATCGGTGATGGTCGAGCGCCCGCCGCACGCGACATCGCCCTTGTGCCGCAGGTGCCGGTCATGCCTCCGGGGATGACCGTGGCCGAGTACGTGTTGCTCGGCCGTACCGCCCATCTCGCCTGGTTGGCTCGAGAGTCGGCGCATGATCGCGACGTGGTCCACCGCACCCTCGCCGAGCTCGCCCTCGACGGCTTCGCTGATCGGCCCGTCGATGAGCTGAGCGGCGGGGAGGCCCAGCGGGTGGTGCTCGCCCGTGCCTTGGCCCAACAGACCCCTGCACTGCTCCTCGACGAGCCAACGAGTGCGCTCGATCTCGGCCACCAACTCGCTGTGCTCGACGCGATCGACGAGCAGCGCCGCCGCATCGGCCTCACCGTGGTGGCCGCCATGCACGACCTGACCGTCGCCGCCCGCTACGCCACCCGCATGGTGCTGCTGGCCGAAGGACGGGTTGTGGCCACCGGCCTGCCGGCCGAGGTGCTCGAGGTCGACGTGCTCAATGCAGTCTACGCAACGGCGTTGAGCGTCCGGGTGCTCGACGATGAGATCGTGGTCCTCCCCGCTGCTCGTCATTCAGCGTTGAATCACATCACGAGCGATCATGATGAGTTGCCTCCTACCGACGGCGCTGGTTGATCTCAGCGCTCTACCATGGGGAGCAGAGCCCGTACCGATGAGGGGAGCGGGAGTGGTGGGAACGGTGCAATCGACAGGCCCCAGGCATGGCTGACGCCGCCAGCGTGCTTCGCCGTCGGGCACTGCCCGTCGCCGTCGGGCTCATCGGGGCCCGCCTGTTGCCCGAAGCCCCCAAGCTGCTCCGCCCCACCACGGGGTTCAGCGCCTTCATGTCATCGATCGAGCAGCGCTTCGGCGAAGACTCCCGACTGGCCGGCACGATCTACGCCGCCGTCGGGCTCGGCACGGCGATCTTCGTCGGTCGGTCGACGCCTCTGGCTGTGGCCACCACCGCCGCACTGGCCGGCAAGCAGGTGCGGCTGCTGGCCGCCGAGGTGGGGTTCGCGCTCGAAGACGGCGACGTGGCGGGCGCCCGCGATGTGCTCCCGGCGCTCACGGCTGCCGACATCGTTCCGGTCGACGAGGCCGAGATCTCGGCCACCGTGATCGAGACCCTCAACGACAAGACCACCGACGCCGTGGTGGGGCCCGTGTTCTGGGGCCTCGTCGCCGGTCCGCCTGGTGCGCTGGGGTACCGCGCGATCCAGAAGATGGACGACCTGGCCCGCAGCGGCCGCGTGAGTGGGCGGCCCCGGTTCACCTGGGCCGCTCGCACGATCGACGATGTGGCCGACTTCGTGCCGCAGAAGCTCACCACCGTGTTGCGGGCTGCTGCGTCGGCTCCGAACGGTCGCGATCGACAGCGCGGCGACCTGTGGGCCGAGATCCGCACGGCGGATCGAGTGGAGCGCCTGTTGTTGGTGGGCGTGGCCGGGGTTGCCGTTGCCGGCATCGTCTGGCGCCGTCGCTGATCACGGCCCGGCGAGCGGGAAGAGCCCTGATTCGGACCGAATGTCGGTCTGCGGGACTTTTTGCGACATTGCGTACCACACGCCTGTTGGAGCGGCTATAACGCTGTTTGTAACAAACATGCGAGCCACGGGAGGGCGATGCCGTGGCTCGGACTCTGCTGTCGCTCCGACTCATCCGCCGCGGGTCGGAGCGACAGCGTTTTTGCCCCGAGGTTCAGCGACCCCGAGGCGGGGTCAGCCTTCGCCGCTGCCGATCTTCGCCTGCAGGTAGAGCTCGACTCCCATGTCGGCGATCATCGACTGCTGGGTCTCGATCCAATCGAGATGGCTCTCCTCGCCGACGACAAGGCCCTCGAGCATCTCGCGGGTGCCGGGGTCGCCTTGTTCGAGTGCGAGCACGACGCCCCGTCGATACCGCTCGATTGCTGCCTGCTCCAGCTCCTTGTCGAGCTGGAGTTGCTCGGGCACGGTCTCGCCAACGCGCACCGAGCCGATGCGCTGGAGGTTTGGCATGCCGTCGAGCAGCAGGATGCGGTCGATCAACTTCTCGGCGTCCTGCATCTCCTCGATGGACTCTTCGCGGTACTTCTGAGCCAGTTCCATCCAGCCCCAGTTCTCGCACAGCTTTGCGTGGGCGAAGTACTGGTTGATGGCGGTGAGTTCGGCCGTGAGGGCCTCGTTCAGGAACTCGATGATCGCGGGAGAGCCTTGCATGGGGCGACTGTACCCCGCGTCAGCGTTCGACGAGCGAGATCAGCTGGCGCGCAGCCAAACCCTGGTTGGTTGCGCGGTGGATGCTGCCGTTGGCGTGTCATTGTCCAGTGACTGGAGCACCTCCAGCACCGTTGGAAGGCAGTTGCCACAGCGGTCGCCAGCGCCGCAGACGGCTGCGATCGCATCGGCAGTAAGGGCACCCTCGGCTGCGAGGGCTCGGATGTGGGCGTCGTTCACGGCGTTGCAGTGGCAGACGACCATCAGGCAACCTGCCCCGTGATCGTGGTGGGCACGCCGAGCTGGGCAAGGCCCAAGCCCACTCGAAGTGGCACGTGGCGAACGAACGGGAGCCGTCCGCTCCGGCCGTGCACATCGCACCGGGTGCCATGGTCAGACACGGTGATCGTCACGCTGGAGACCGATCGCACTGCGTTGGCAAAGCGTCGAGCTGCGGCCAGATCGGGCACCGCAGGCACGATCACGTCAGCCGTCGGATCGCCGTCGGGGCAACCGAGTCGCGACGCTGACCCCTCTACCGAGATCGACCTCACTCGCATGGAGCGGATCACCGATCGGGTTGTGGGTGTGGTGAGCATTGCAACGTCCAGCCCGCTGATCGTATTAAGAGAACCTAACTGGCTCGGTAGGTGCACTGTACCCCCGAAGCCAGGGTCGGTAAAGATGGCTGCTGAATCACGCCAACCGGCCTACTTGAGGCCAGATCGCGTGCGGCCGCTGTGGATCAGTTCCTCGACGAGACAGCTCTCGTAGGCTTCGAGCGCGATCGCCAACTGATCGGCGGCCGGAATCCACGACATCCCGGAGATGCCGACAACGGTGACGGCCAGACACGGGTCGGGCCTCAGAACGGCTTCGAGGTCCACGTAGTTGCTGTCCGCATCGATGGCCCGCAGGAAGTGCCCCGCCGTTTCCGGTCGCAGCAGGGTGGCGAACCACCACTGACGGCTGCTGTCGGGCGCGGTACGGGTGAACAGGCCCGCTTGTTCGGGTGTGATCGAGCCTGTCGGGCGAATGTCGGTGATCCAGTCGGTCAGGTTCGGATGACGAGGGCAATCACTGTGCAGCACGGCCTGGCGCAGTGAACAGAGGTCGAGTTCGTAGTTGGGCCGGTGACCCACCTCCAACGTGCGTCCGTCCCGGAGGTCCAGCTGGAGTGCGGCGTCGGGAATCGCGTGAGCGAGGCCGACCATGAGCCTGAGGGATTCGAGGGTGGGATGCACGAGTGTCTCCGGTGGGTGTACTGACTTGCAGATGGTTCAGGCCAACAGCGCGGCGCCGAGCGCCTCTCCGTCGGCTGGCGGTGCTGGGACGAAGAAGAAGCCGCCACTGAGGGGGCGAACGTATTCTTCGAGCGCCTCTCCATCGAGGCGTTTCTGGGTGGCGATGAAGCCGCGCTCCAGGCTGCGCTGGAAGCTGAGGAAGATCAGGCCTTGGTCGAGCTGGTCGTTCTGGTCGAACCCGCCCACGTAGTTGAAGCCCCGGCGGAAGATGCGATCGTCGCGTCCCGGGGTTCGAGGGTTGGCCCTGGCGATGTGGGACTCGAGGTCGGCGAGCACCGGGGTGTCAGCCTCGTTGTCGAAGCCGATCGGGGCGCCGGAGTCCCGGTGGCGACCGATGAGGGCCTCTTGCTCGTTCAGCCGCGTCCGGTCCCAGAACTCGACCATCATCCGGATGACCCGGATTGCCTGGTACGTGCCGCCGACGGTCCATGCGGGCTCGTCGTCACCGTCGGCGACCCACACGAGATCGTCCATCAGATCGGAGTCATTGGCGTCGGGATTGGCGGTGCCGTCTTTGAATCCGAGCAGGTTCCGCCCCGGGGCGATACCTGGCTCCCAGTCGGGGACGAGCGTGTTGTAGCCCTCACGCATCCAGCGGGGGATGAGATCGCCCCGCGTCTCGCGCATGATCTGGCGGAACACGTGGGTCACCGTGTCGGCGTCGTCGGCGCTGACGGTGACCGACAGATCACCATGGCTTCGTTCGGGGCGAACGAGGTAGTCGTTGGCGAACTTGGGCATTCGGGTCAGCTCACGGGGCCGCTGTTCGGCGAGGCCGAAGCGCTCGTCGAACAGCGACTCGCCGTAGCCGACGATGACATGGAGCCCGCTCCCAGCGGGCCCAGGGCCAACGATGCCGGTGTCGGCGGGTGGAAACCCGCCGGCCCGGTCTTCGTACTCCCGGCCCTCCATCAGATGTTCGATCGTGGATCCAAGCTGTGTCAGCGTTACCGCCAGCTCCTCCCTGGACGTGGCTCGCACGTCCAGGCCAGCCACCAGTCCGGCCGCCGCTGGTGGCGCGGTGATACCGGACTGGTGCGCTCCGCGGTACGCATACCGCTTCGCAGCCGACGATGGAGCCGCCTCGTCCGTATCGCTTGTGCATGCGGCCGCCGCAGTTGCGGCGAGGGCCGCAGCACCAGCGGCGGTGAGAAATCGGCGTCGGGACGTGGCGTCTTCAGTCATGGACCTCGGTCGTCTCCTAGCTCAGCCCGAGGGTGCCATTCAGCAGCGACAGCGATTCGGCCAGTTCACCAAGGGTGGCGGCGAACTCGGATCGTTGTTCCTCGGTTACATCGTTGTAGTTGACGTAACCCGATTCGTACGTACCGAAGACGGCGAGCTGGGCGTTCAGTTCCTCGAAGTGGCCCTCGATGGTCGCCAGCAGATCAGGATCGGCCTCGGTCAGGGCCGGTTCCAGCAGCTCCACGAGCGCCTCAGAGCCCTCGACGTTGGCCTTGAACGCGTAGAGGTCGGTTCCGGAGTAGCGCTCCTCTTCGCCCGACAGCTTGCCGTCGGGGGCGGCCACCTCTTCGATGAGCTCCTGGGCGCCGACGGTCAGCACACCTGGGGGCAGGTCGAGCGTGGCGGCCTCGTCGGCGAGGGTCTGCAGATCGGTTTCGAGCTGGTCGGCGATGGGGCCCGCCTCGCTCACGTCCTCCAGGACCCACAGGTGGTACTCGAGACGGTGCCAACCGGTGAAGTTCGGATCCTCGGGGCCGTCGAAGTCGTCTTCGCGGGCGTCGACGGCACCGTCAATGTCCTCGATGAGGCCGGCGATTGGCTCGATGCGCTCCCAGGGGCGACGAGAGATCTGGTAGTGCTCCTTGGCGCCCTCGATGTCGCCGTCACGGACGAAATCAGCGAACGTCGTCGTTTCCGCCTGCATGTCGGCGATCTGGGTCTGGACATAGGCCCGGTAGCCGTCAACGGCGTCGTTGATCAGCGGATTGTCGGACGATGTCGCGAGTTCGTCTTCGGAGATGCCGGTTCCGGACTCCGAGGCCGATGCGGACTCCGAACTGGAGCCCGATGCATCAGTCTCATCGTCGCTGGAGCACGCGGAGGCCACGAGGGCAGCTGCGAACAGAATGGCTGACAGCATTGTCAGCCGTGATTGACGGGTATGAGGCACGGTCGCCTACCTTCCTTGCAAGGCGTACTTCGAGCCTTGAGTAAAGCATGCCTAACGCATGTCGGCAACCGTTGTGGCTGGTTGAGTCAGGGCCGCAGTACCACGATGTGGGAGTTGGCGAACAACGGGAAGGGCGCCAACAGGGCGCGCTCCACGCTGGCGATGGGGGGAAGGCGTCGGCGAATGCGTACCGGCACGAGAGGCACGTAGTCGACGGAGCGGGCCTCCACGGCCATGCCGGTCAGACGGCAGAACGTGTCGAAGGTGGCGCGATCCCAGATGTAGTAGTGGCCTTCGTTGGCCTTCGGGCGGCGGAACAGCGATCGGGCCAGCATCA
>JBCCFL010000092.1:0-10195 GCA_039029735.1 Actinomycetota bacterium
CACCACAGCGCCACCGATGCCGGCGACGACCAGCCGCCCCATGTTCTGACGCCCGCGGAGGATGGCGGCAGCAACGCTCTGCACGGCCTGGGGCCACAGGCTCACGGCAGGGATCAGCAGCTCCCACGGAGCACCGAACACCGCCACCGACATCACCGCAGCGGCCACCATCGCCGATGCCGCAGCCAGCTGAAATCGAAGGGCTGAGCCCACCGTGTCGGCCGAGGGGCGGTCTGGCCCGGCGCGAGCGACAGCCCGCGTCACCACTGTGTCGGTACCGAAGGTGACCAGCGTGTTGGCCACCGCTCCCACGGCCGCCAATGCGGCGAACCGGCCGAAGTCCGGGCCCAGCGCCCGGGCCGCGACCAGCGCAACGACCAGGCCCGCCACCGCCCCCAGCGCACGGCCGATCAGGAGCGCGGCGGTATTCCCGCCGATCGTGCGGTGGAACAGGTCTGGGGGCGCCGGAGGCGCGACAGGCATGGCCCAATCGTTGCACTACTGTCGTCGCCACATGAACCATGCCGCTGGCGGTTGCGCCCGGCGCTCCCGTCGGCCCATCAGGCGGCCCAGTCACCCATGTCGGATTCCCTCGCCATCGTCATCGCGGCCCACGACCGCCCGGAGTCCCTGGCTCGCCTGCTCACGTCGCTCGCGCGTGTCGAAGGGGTGGGCACCGTACCGGTGGTGGTGTCGATCGACGGCGGGGGCGCACGTCACCGTGCAGTGGTTGCAGCGGCCACCGAGTTCGCCCAGCGGCACCGGGGCCCAGCAACGGTGGTGGAGCACGACCACCTTGGTCTCGTGGCCCACTTCCACGCGTGTGGCGATCTGACCGCCCGCTACGGCGCTGTGCTGTTCCTCGAAGACGACCTCATCGTCGGACCCGGAGCCCTGGTTTGGGCCCAGTCGGCACTTCGCCACGGCCGCGACGACGCCAGGATCGCCGGGGTCGGCCTCGCCGCCCCCTGGTTCGACGGATATCGCCACCACCCGTTCGAGCCGCTCCCGGACGGAACCGACGCCTTCTATCTGCAGGTGCCGTGGTACCACGGCATGGCCTGGACGGCCGACATGTGGGAGCGATATCGCACATCCGCACAGGTTGACGGTGTTGCCATCCACCCGGCGTTCGATGCTCTTGACGCCGACGAGTGGTTTCCTGCCGCCATGCGCTACCTGGTGGCCACTGGCCGAACCTACCTGTTCCCGCGCACCCCCCAGGCCTCGAATCAGGGTGACGCCGGCACCCACTTCGCCACGACGAGCAACCGGTTCCAGGTGGCGATCGACGTTGCGACCCGCCACGGCTGGAGCATCCCCGCCCTCGACGAGGCCGTTGCCTACGACGACCACCAGGAACTCACAACGGCCACTCTCGCCCGGCTGCAGCCCGACCTCGCCGCCGTCCAGCCGATCGTCGATCTGCGAGGCGTTCGTTCCCCTGCATCCGTTGCTGGGCGCACGCTGCTCACCACCCGACCAGTTCGGCGGGCCGACCAGCGGTGGGGGCTTCGGCTTCGCCCAGCCGAGGCCAACGTGATCCACGGGATCGACGGATCTGGTATTGCCCTGGCTGAGGCCTCCGACGTGTTCGACAGCCGTTGGGCCACCTGGGCGGCCCGAGGTGCGGTCAGCCATCACGCAGCCCGAGGTCACCGTCCCGGTATGCGTTCGCTCGTTCGCCAGCGCGTGGATCTGGCAGCCCTACGGTGGTTCGATGGCCGCCGCTGACGCGATGCCGCCGTCACCTGGCGACGATGACCGCCCCGTGCTCGGACCAGCGGAGCTCCTCGGGCCGGTGGGGGCTGATCTGCCGCCGCTCCCGCCGTCGGCCGTGGTTGTGTTCGACCACACGCACCGCACGGGCCGTGCCATCCGTCGCCACCGCTGGCCGTTCCGCATGGTGTCGCTGCCCACGCCGGAGCTTGCGATCGTTGTGGCGGGTGGGCCCGGAGCGCCGACGGCAGCGGTGACAGTGGAGATGCTGGGGCATCTCCGCGTTGAGCAGATGGTGGTGGTGGGTGTGTGCGGCTCGCTCGGTCGGATGCCTCTCGCCACCGGCGACCTCGTGGTGGGCCAGCGCGCGATCAGCGACGACGGCACTGCGCCTCGCTATCCGGAGCCGCCCGAGCCGGCCGCCGGCCTCACCGCGCTCGCAGCTGAGATGTCCGAGGCGCGATCGGTCACGACCGTGAGCACCGACGTGCCGTTCCGCCACACGGCTCGCACCATCGCCGCGTTCGCCGAGCAGGCCGATGTGATCGAGATGGAGGCGGCTGCGGTGTTCGCCGCAGCCCGAACGGTGGGGGTGGAGGCCGCTGCCCTGCTGGCGGTCAGCGACCACTACCACGGGGATGGATGGCGCCTCGGCGACCGTGGTGCGGTCACTGCGTCCGCCCGTCACGCGGTTGGGGTCGCGTCGCAGACGCTCCTCCGCCGGGCCGGGGAGCGGCCGGTGTGACCTGGTATCTCAATGGCCGGAGCGGCCGTGGCGCCAACGGTGGGATCGGGCGGTATCGACACGAGCTGTTGACGCGCATCCCCGACTTCGAAGTGATCGAACCGCCGCCCTACTGCCGCGACCGGATCAGCGACCGCCTGTGGGAGCAGGTGCGGCTCACGGGCCACACCGACGACGGCGTGCTGGCGAGTCTGGCCAACACGGGGCCCACGAGTCATCCCCGTCATCTCGTGGTGGTGCACGATCTGCTCCCGCTCACCCATCCTGAAACCGTCGGCCGGGCGTTCGCGGCCCTCCAGCGCCGACTGCTGCCTGCGGTGATCGGTGGGGCCACCACCATCGTCACCGTGTCCGACACGGTACGTCGGCAGATCATCGATACGTTCTGTGTCGCCGCCGATCAGGTGGTGATGGCGCCCCCGGGGGTGTCAGCCGTGTTCCGCCCCCGCGATCGGGCGGCGAGCAAGACGGCGCTCGGCCTCGATCCGGATCGACCCCTCGTGGCGGCGCTCGCCAGCTCGGTGCCCAGGAAGCGCTCGGGGCTGGTGGTCGACGTGCTCGCCGAGGTGCACTGCCGCCACCCTGGAGCCCAGGTGCTCGTGGCCGGCCAGGATGGGGCGTCGCGGGTGTTCGGCCGTCAGGGCCGCCCCGATCATCGCACCGTTCCCGATCGGGGAGCACTCGACGACGATGACCTCGCGCACCTCTACGCTGCCGCCGATGTGTTCGTCGCCCTGTCCAGCGCCGAGGGGTTCGGGCTCCCGGTGGTGGAGGCCGCGTCGTCGGGCGCGGCCGTGGTGACCACACCGGTGCCGTCGGTGGTGGAACACGCAGACGATGCCGTGGCCCTCGTGGCCGACGCCTCGGCGGCTATCGTCGAGGTCACGGCGCTGCTCGGCGAACCGGCCCGGCGGGCCGAGTTGGCGGCGGCCGCTGCGATCCGCCTCCGTCCACTGACGTGGGATGCCACCGCCTCGGCGCTGCGGGCTGCCCTGATCGATCTGGAGTCCAGTCCATGACCACCGCCCCCTCGTCTCGACAACCGGTCGTCATCCCACCGGCCGTGTTCGCCGAGCTCGACGATGCCGTGCTGGCCACCGTGGCCTATTCCGACGTGTTCGACATGCCGATCTCGATCGCCCGGCTCCATCGCTTCCTCGTGGGAGCGCCTGCCAGTCGCGCCGACGTCAGCGCCGTCGTGGACGACCTCGTGGCCCAGGACCGCCTCGGTCGGCGCGACGACCTGGCCTACCTGGCCGGCCGATCCGAGGTGCTGACGGTGCACGACGAGCGGGCCGTTCGGGCCGAGGTGATGTGGGGCGAGGCCGAGCGTTGGGCCCGTTGGTTGGCCCGGGTGCCGTGCATCCGCATGGTGGCCGTCACCGGTGGCCTCGCCGTCGACTCTGTGGCCCCCCACGACGACATCGACTACTTCATCATCACGAGACCTGGCCGGCTCTGGCTCACGCGGCTGCTCGTGCTGGTGGTGGCCCGCCTCGCCGCTCGCGATGGATCCGAGTTGTGCCCCAACTACATGGTCACCGACCGGGCGCTCGACATGGACGATCGCGCCCTCTACGTTGCTCGTGAACTCGCACAGATGGTTCCTGTCGTCTCGGCTGAACGGTGCACGGAGCTGCGGCGTCGGAACGCATGGCTGCTGGAGTACCTGCCGAACGCCTCGTTGGAGGGCGACACCACCCACGAGGTGAATGTGCGCCCCGGTGTGCTCACCCGCCTCGCCGAGCTGGTGTTCATCTCGCCGCTCTTCACGCCACTCGAACGCTGGGAACGGCGCCGCAAGATCGCCAAGCTCCAGACGGTGCGCTCGCGTCGCCCCGAGGTGGGTCGCCCCGATGAGTCGTCCTTCTCGGCCGACGTGTGCAAAGGCCACATGCTCGGCAACGCAGCCGGCATCGACGTGGCCTGGCAGTCACGGCTCGACGACCGATCGGTGCCGGCAGCATCGCAGGCGTCGGTCGCCGGGCGAGGTGGAAGCAGTCGTCGGTGACGATGGCCTCGCCGTTCGACGTCCACGCAGCCGGCTACGACGCCGTAGCCACCTCGGCGGTGGGAAAGGCGGCCCGGGCTCGAGTGCATGCGGTGGTCGACGATGTGTTGGATGCGGTGCGCCACAGTGAGCCCGTCGACCACGGCCCCCTGCGGGTGCTCGATCTCGGCTGTGGCACCGGCATCGATGCGGCTCACCTCGCTCTCACCCACCATGCCGAGGTGGTGGCGATCGATGCATCGGCGGCGATGGTGGAACGTGCGGCGCAACGGGTGGCGGCAGCCGACGTCGAGGATCTGGTGGAGGTGCACTGTGCTGATGTCGGCTCGGCCGAGTGGTCTCGTCTCGTCGCGGGCCCGGTTCACCTCGTACTGGCCAACTTCGGCGTGGTGAACATGGTGCGCGATCTGGGCCGGCTCGGGCGAGTGCTGTGCGATGTGGTCGTCCCCGGTACCGGTCGGGTCGTGCTGGTGCCCATGGCCCGCTGGTGCCCGCCCGAACTCGCGCAGGCCGCAGCGCGGGCCAACGTTGGGCTCGGTCGCAGACGCCTCGTCTCCACCGCCGATAGCGACTACGCCAACGCGCCGCTGCGCTACCTGTCGGGTCGCCAGCTCGTCGCTGCGCTCGGGCCGGGCTGGATGGCCGAACGCGTGGAGGCGATCGGCTCCGTCCTGCCCACGATGGAGCAGCACCGGTTCGTCGAAGATCGTCCTCGACTGTTGGCTGGCATGGCCCGGCTCGATGCGGCCGTCGCCGGGCCGGCGGCGCGTCTCGGGGTCGGCGATCATCACGTGGTGGTGGCCGCCCCGCCCGCACCGGCGACGCAGGGGGAGGGCCACCGTGCCTGACGACGACCCGGCCGTCACCCAGGTGGATTGTGGGCCGTTCACCCTCATCATGCCCGGTACCGACGAGCCCTTGCCGGCCGGCGCATCCCCAGAGGCCGACGGTGTCTGGCGGCTCGTGCGCCCGGATCGCCACGCGGCCGTCGCCGAGTTCGCCGCCCGTTATGGCGCAGTGCGCGAGGCGGAAGGGCTGGCCCCGATCGCCCCGGATGCGGTGCGGGCGCTGCCCTTCGCCGATCTCACCGGTCGCCACGTGGCGCGTTGGACGGCGAGAGCGGCGTCCTACGA
Organism: Actinomycetota bacterium; assembly: GCA_039029735.1. Taxonomy (GTDB): domain Bacteria; phylum Actinomycetota; class Acidimicrobiia; order Acidimicrobiales; family SZUA-35; genus CADEDH01. The sequence continues at coordinate 5,609 of JBCCFL010000092.1, forward strand.
GCGCCTGTTGGCGGCGGCCGACCTCGGCGGCGCTCCCGACGGAGGTCACCGAGGCCCGCCGCCCGGTCTGATGGTCGACATCGGCGCCGGCAGCGGATGGCTCGCCGCCGATCTCGCGCGGCGCGGCTGGTCCGCCGCGGCCGTCGATCTGTGCGTCAACGACGGCGACGGGCTCCGGGCCGCCCAGGCTCACCCCGAGCCGCTCACGCTGATCCAGGCGGAGATGGACGCCTTGCCCTTCGCGTCGGCGTCGGTCGACCTTGCGGTGTTCAACGCGGCACTCCACTACGCGCCGGCCGTCGATCGTGCCCTGGCCGAGGCCGCCCGCGTCCTCAGCCCCGGTGGGCGCCTGGTCGTACTCGATTCGCCGGTGTTCGCAACACCACGCGCCGGAGCGGCGATGGTGGCCGACTTCGCGGCGCACACCGCCAGGGTCCATGGCGTGGAGGCTGCGCCCCTGGAGGGCCCGGGCTTCGTCACCGAACGCGACCTCGATGCGTTCGCAACGAGTGCTGGAATCCCGTGGCGACGGATCGACGCCGATACTGGCCTCGTCGCCACCTTGAGGGCCTGGCGCGGTCGGCGTCGGGCCGGGCGCGAAATCGCCCGCATGCCACTGTTGATGATGACCCTCGATGGGAGGTCCGGATGAAGGTCGTGTTGGGGCACTCCTACTTTCAGCACTTCGATCCCAAGCTGGCCGAGGCCCGCCAGCCGTACCCTCCGCTCGGCACACTCCTCGCCGCCGCCCAGCTGCGCGAGGCCGGGCACGAGGTGGTGGTGTTCGACGCCATGCTTGCCACCACGACCGCCGGTTGGTTCGAGCTGCTCGACCGCCACCAGCCCGACGCGGCCGTGTTGTTCGAGGACAACTTCAACTACCTGTCGAAGATGTGCCTTCTACGGATGCGTGAGGCGGGGCTGGAGATGCTCGGTGGTGCGGCCGCCCGCAACGTGTTCGCCGTGGTGACCGGCTCCGATGCGAGCGACAACGCCGAGTTGTATCTCGATGCCGGCGCCGACGCTGTGCTCAACGGCGAAGGCGACGCCACGCTGATGTCGGTGCTGGCCGCCCATCACGGCGATGAGTCGATCGACACCATCGACGGTCTCACCACCCGGGCTGGCGGCGAGCTCGTGGTCACCCCATCAAGGCCGAATCTGAAGGGCCTCGACGACATTCCGTTCGCAGCCCGCGACCTCGTCGACATCGACGCCTACCGGCGCATCTGGACAGAGCATCACGGTCGGTTCTCGTTGAATCTCGTCACCACCCGCGGCTGCCCGTACCACTGCAACTGGTGCTCGAAGCCGATCTGGGGTCAGCGCTACAACGCCCGAAGCCCAGAGAATGTCGTGGCCGAGATGGTGGAGGTGCGCGATGCTCACCGCCCCGATCACATCTGGTTCGCCGACGACATCTTCGGGCTCAAGCCCGGCTGGATCCAGCGGTTCGCCGAGCTGGTCGACGCGAACGACGCCCGGGTGCCGTTCAAGTGCCTCAGCCGGCCCGATCTGCTCGTTCGCAACGACACGGCGGAGGCCCTCGGAGCGGCCGGATGCGAGGAGGTGTGGATCGGGGCCGAGTCGGGGAGTCAGGCCGTCCTCGATGCCATGGAGAAGGGCACCACGGTGGCCCAGATCCGCGAGGCGGCCGATCGCGTGCACGCCGCTGGCTACCGCATCGCCTTCTTCATCCAGTTCGGCTATCCCGGAGAAACGCTCGACGACATCGAGGCCACCCTTCGGCTCATATGGGAGGCCAGGCCCGACGACATCGGTATCTCGGTGGCGTACCCGCTTCCTGGTACGCCGTTCTACGACCGGGTGGAGGCCGAACTGGGTCGGACCCGTCACTGGGTTGATTCGAGCGATCTCGCCATGTTGTTCAACGGGCCCTATCCCACGGAGTTCTACCGGGCGCTCCACGAGCGGGTGCACGCGGAGTACCGCATCCGCCGACGCCGCTGGGCGTGGAAGGCGGGAGAGCGCCCCAGCCCCGGCGACGTTGCCCGCAGCGCACGCGACGCCGCCCGCCTCCCGCTTCTGCGGCGGAGGGTGCAGCACCTGGCCGCCACCGAACACGACGCCATCAGTGAGCTACCGGTGGTCCTCGATCGCGCCGCGGCCTCCCAGCCGAGCGAGCAGCCCGTCGTGCTGGGCACCACACCCGAGGGTGACTCCTCATGACCGATCGGCTGAACGTCGGGTTCTGTGGCGAGCACCAGTGGCTGTCGCCGGGGGAGGAGCTCACGTTCGGTCGAGGCTCGACGGTCGACCTGCACATCGACGACAACCCTCGCCTGCACCGTCGGTTCGGCGTGTTCCGCCATCACGAGGACCAGTGGTGGCTCGACAACCTCGGAAGCCGGCTTCTGATCCACGTACACGACCAGGAGTCGCGCTCGAACGCCGCTGTTGCTCCTGGCACGTCCGCGCCGCTCACCTTCGCCAGCGCCGTCGTGCGGTTCACAGCGGGTCAGGCCACCTACGAGCTGGAGATCGCACTGGATCTGGGTCCGGTCGACCACCGAGCCGACGGCGACAGCACACCGGAGACCACGAGCGCTCCAACCGTTGATGGTGCGTCGGTACCGCTCACTCCGAACCAGCGTCTTCTTCTGGTTGCGCTGGCCGAGCCGACGCTCACCTCGCCGACCTCAGCCGTGGTCGTGCCGCCAAACAAGGCGGTGGCGTCGCGGCTCGGGTGGTCGGCCACCACGTTCAATCGGGCACTCGACCGGCTCTGCGCCAAACTGGCCCACTCGGGCGTGGTGGGCCTGGTCGGGTCGGCGGGTGACCTCGCCTCGGATCGCCGGCGGCGCCTGGTCGAGCATGCGGTTGAGGCGGGACTGATCACGGCCGATGACCTCGCCGACCTCGACGAGCCTCAGCCTCGCACCGACTGACAGGGGAGTCCTCCCCCGGGGCGTCGACAACGGGCAGCGGCACGGTCGGGCTAGGGTCAGGTCGGAGGCCATTGGCGGAGGAGCAACAATGGGCATCCCGGTCGTTGCCGGCTACGAGGACGTCGAAGCGGTCGCAGCAGGCGGGCACGGAACGGTGTTCCGGGCCCGTCAGACGAGGCTCGACCGCACCGTTGCGCTCAAGGCGGTCACCATCGACGCGACCGACGATGGGGCCAGGGCATCGATGCTGCGCGAGAGCCGGATCATGGCTGCGGTGTCCCAGCATCCCAACATCGTGACGATCCACGACACCGTGTTCGCCGCCGACGGGTCCCTGTGTCTGGTGATGGATTGGTACCAACGGGGTTCGCTCGCAGATGAGATCGCCGCCAACGGACCGCTGCCGGTCGAACGCGTGCTGGACCATGGCATCAAGCTCGCAGCGGCTCTTCACGCCGCCCACGACCGCGGGATCGTCCATCGCGATCTGAAGCCGGGAAACATCCTGCTCTCCGACTACGGAGAGCCCGCGATCACCGACTTCGGCACGGCCAGCTATCGGAGCGATCGCACCGATCCTGATGGGCTGCGGGCCGTCACCCTCCACTACGCCGCCCCGGAGCTGCTCGACGACGGGCCCGTCACCCCGGCCGCCGACGTCTACGCCCTGGCCGCCACGCTCTACCACGCCGTGTCGGGCCGACGACCGTTCGCGTCCGGTGCGGCGCCGTCGCTGGAGGAGCTCGTCGGGCGCGTCGTGGCCGGGGAGCCGGCGGCGTTGGGCGACGACACGCCGGCCCCGTTGCGCACCGTCATCGTCGCCGACCTCGCCAAGGACCCTGCTCGGCGACACCCGACCGCCCGAGCACTGGCCGAGGCGCTTCAGGGGGTACAGAGCGAGTTGGGCATCGCCGCGACTCCGATCGTGTCACCGTCGGCTGTTGCTGCGCTCGCCGGGCTGGCCAACGATGATCCAACCGATGGCTCCGACGTGCCCTTCACCGCGGCATCTGCGGAGGGTGCCGGTGCCAGGACCGGGGTGCCTCCCGGGCGCCGGCCGTCGTGGCCACAGCGGCAGATGAGCTGGGCCACCGAGCGGTACGGACCGTGGCCCGCCATCGGAGTGACACTCCTGGTGGTGCTGGCAGTGGCGGCGATCCTGCCGTGGCGGCCCACCGGCCGTGGCCCGTTCCTGGCCTCGGAGAGGCAGGCCACCACCGATGCTCCGGCCGACATCGCAGTCGGCGAGCCCGGTCCCGATGACGTCGATCTCGCTGCCGTGTTCGATCGGCCCCTGTCGGACGATGAGCCAGACGGGGCTGACGACGCTCTCGACAGCGCCTCGCAGATCGGAGGTACCGAGTCGCCAGCCGGTTCGGGGTCCGAGGCCACTGGGCCGTCGACCGCCGACGCAGCGTCCGGGGCCGCATCGCTGGAGCCAGCGGGCGACAACGGGCCATCCTCGACGTCGCCGCCTCCGACCCCGACCACCGAACGGCCGACCACGATCACCGACGCAGCGCCTGGCACCGAGCCAACCTCGCCAGCGCCGTCGACGTCGTCGGTGGTGGGGGTGGATTGTTCGGTGTGGTACACGCCGGCTCGGGGTGAGCAGGTGTCGCCGTATGCGGCGGTTACGTCGGTGGATGCGGCGGTTCGTCGGGCGCCTGATGGGGCG
>JBCCFL010000093.1:0-10101 GCA_039029735.1 Actinomycetota bacterium
ACTCCCCAAACGAGGCCCCAGCAGGCGCAATGTCCACATCATGAAAACAAAAGAACGGCACCCCAAGCTTTTCGAAAAACTCGAACGCCGCCCCCATCTTCACCCCAGCAGCCCCCAACGGATCCGACACCCCAGCCCCAATCCACGGCCGATCCAACGTCCCCGCCCCAAAAATATCGAACCCATCCCACGCAAACGAATGCCAATACGCCACCGCAAACCGCAACTGATCAGCCATCGACCGACCACCAACCACCCGATCCGCCTCATACCACCGAAACACCAACGGATCATCAGAACCCGGGCCACCAAACCCAATCGGCTCCGACACCGACGCGAAAAACTCAGACACTTGTCATTCTCCTTGTGAGTTCTGTCTTCAGCTGTGTGTCAGGGCGTGCGACGGCGGCTGAGCGCGTCGACCGATGAGGCCAACAACAGCGCGGCGCCGGCGCAGATGAACTTCACGCCCGAGCTCCCGAACTCGACGGTGCCGAGCAACGGGATGTCGCGGGTACCGACCAGGGTGAGCCCGTTCGGGATGAGGGCCAGCACGAAGCCGCCGAGGACGGCGTTCATCATCCGCCCCCGACCACCGAACAACGAGGTGCCGCCGATGACGGCGGCCCCGACCGCCAACAACAGCGTGTCGTTGGCCCCGGTGTTGGGGTCGACGCTGTTGACTCGGCTGGCCAGGAAGGCGCCACCGATACCGGCGAGCAGCCCACAAAGGGTGAAGGCGGCGAGCCGGATCCGGGTCACGTCGATGCCGGCACGACGAGCGGCCTCGGGATTGCCCCCTACGGCGTAGAGGTGTCGCCCGAACCTGGTCCGGTTCAACAACACGTTGAGCAGCACCACGAGCACGAGCACGGCGGGGATCACGATCGGCAGGCCCCTGATCGGTTCCGGCGCGTTGGGGAACGCCCGATTCGCCGTGAGGATCGCCGTCACCAACACGGCGCCGAGCCCAAGGGCGCCCACCTTCACGATGAGCACCGACCACGGAGTGGGCCGGTCGGCGGCTCGACGTTGCCTCATGAGCAACAGCGCGTAGGCGAGCACGCCGATCGCCACGAAGGCCCAGGAGAGCGCCACGGTGAGGTTCGCCCCGACCAGGTCCTTCACCACAGGTTCTTCGATGCGGACGCTGCCGCCCTCTCGTACCAGGAGCAGGAGGATGCCCTGGAACAACAAGACGTTGGCCAGGGTCACGACGAAGGACGGGATCCCCACTCTGGCGACCATGAACCCCGTGAACAGGCCGAGGGCAATGGCCACCAGGGCGGCCATCGCCACCGACGGGATCAACGGCCACTCCTGCAGCCGGGTGGCCAGCACCGCAGCCGACACGCCAGCGGTGAACCCGGCGGCGAGGTCGATCTCGCCCAGCAACAGTGCGAACGACACGGCCATGGCGATCACGATCACCGACGATGCCTGCTCCAAGAAGTTGGCGAGGTTGATCGCCGACAGGAAGCTCTCGGGATTGGCGGCGCCGAACACCGTGGCCAGCACGGCGATGGCGAGCAGGGCTGGGAGCGAGCCGAGCTCGCCACCCCTGATCCTGCCGATTGCAGCCCGGGCGGCGCCGGCGAGATCGGTCACCGGCGCGTCCAAGGCGAAGTCGGTGGCCGCCATCGATTCGGCGCCCCCGCCGTCGATGTCGAGGCCAGACGTGGAGTCGGTCATTGCGAGGGCTCCGTTGCGCCGAGGTCGCCAGAGCGACCAGAGGTGATGAGTTCGACCAGCTGTTCGGTGGTGGTCGAGGACGAGACGGGGATGTCGGCGACGAGCCGTCCCAGATACATGGCCGCCACCCGGTCGGCCACCTGCAACACGTCGACCATGTTGTGGCTGATGAGCACCACGCCGAGGCCGTTCTCGGCCATACGGCGCACGAGAGCCAGCACCTGCTCGGTCTGGGCCACGCCGAGCGCGGCGGTCGGCTCGTCGAGGATCACCACATCGGAGTTCCACAGCACGGCCCGGGCGATGGCCACGGTCTGGCGCTGGCCGCCCGACAGCGCCGCCACCGGCTGGCGCACACTCTTCACGGTGCGCACCCCGAGCGACGCCAGCGTCTCCCGGGCCCGTCGCTCCATGGCATGCTCGTCGAGGAATCCTCGGCGGATGACCTCTCGGCCGAGGAAGAGGTTCTGAACGATGTCGAGGTTCTCGCAGAGCGCGAGATCCTGGTACACGACCTCGATCCCGATCCGCGACGCGTCGCGAGGCCCGTTGATCTCGGTCGGCTCACCTTTCACGCGGAACGTTCCGCTGTCGGGCTGGTGGATGCCGGCGATCACCTTCACCAGAGTCGATTTGCCGGCACCGTTGTCGCCGACGAGGGCCGTCACGGTCCCGGGATGGATCCGGAAGTCGACGTCGTGGAGGACGTGGACCGAGCCGAACGTCTTGTTGATACCGACGGCTTCGAGCATCGGCGTGTTGTCCATTGCGTTTCCGTCTTCGTGGATCGGGGTCAGGGTGACGAGAGGCCGCCCCGGGCCCGGCTCCATCTCCCAGGGGAGGTGAGAGAGAGCCGGGCCCCAGGGGCGAGTGGGGGGATCAGCCCACGCCGTGCTCGGCGCAGAGGTCTTCGAGGCCGTCGCAGACGTCCTCGACCGACACGAAGCCGTCTGCCACCGGAACCTTGACGTCGCCGATGAAGATCGACTGCACCTCAGCCTGGACATAGGGGATCTCGGCGTTGCCGTTGTCGATCGTGGCGTTGGCCGGCAGATCGTCACCGTTGAGCAGGGCCACCGCGGCGGCCACGGCACCGTTGGCCTCTTCGACCACGGGCTTGTACACGGTCATGCACTGGCTGCCCTGGAGGATGGCCCGCAGACCCTCCACCGTGGCGTCCTGGCCGGTGATCGGCAGGGTGAGGCCATTGTCGGCGAGCACCGCCTGGGCCGCGAGCGAAAGGCCGTCATTGGCAGCGAGCACGCCGGCCACGTCGCCGTTGGCGGCGGTGAGCAGCTGCTCGAAGATCACGCCGGCCTGAACGTTGTCCCAGTCCGGGACGGCTTCCTCACCAACGGTCTCGAAGCCGGCACCTTCCATGGCGGTCTGGTAGCCCTCGCGGAACAGCGTGGCGTTGTTGTCGGTGGGCGAGCCGTGGAGCTGGATGATCCGCTTGCCATCGGTGTCGCCACCGAAGCATTCGATCAGGCCGTTGCCCTGAGCGGTACCCACGGCCACGTTGTCGAACGACACGTACACGTCGGCGGCGCCGCCGAGGGTGAGCCGGTCGTAGTCGATGTTCATCACACCGGCCGCTGCGGCCTTCTCCTGGATGGCCGCGCCCGAGTCGGAGTCGAGGTTGACGATCGCGAGCACGCCGATGCCATCAGCGATCATCTGATCGGCGATGGTGGCCATGTTGTCCTTGTCGCCCTCGGCGTTCTGGATGAGGCACTCGATACCGGCCTCGGCGCACGCCGCTTCGATCAGCGGGCGGTCGAATGCCTCCCACCGGGCCGAGGAGGCCGAGTCGGGCAGGATGAAGCCCACGAGGTTGGAGCCATCGGCCATGGCCTCGCCGTCGTCCTCGCCCTCGTCGTCTGCCATGGCCTCGTCGTCGGACTCGGCATCGTCAGCCGACGATGCGCTGTCGGACTCGGCCTCAGTCGAGGTCTCGGCGCCCTCGTCTTCGGCGTCGTCGCCCGATGAACAGGCTGCGGCCGTGAGCAGGGCCGCGAGTAGGACGGCCCAGAGGGCCTTGCGCGTGATGGTCACGTGGTCTCTCCCTTTGTGGATTCCAGGATTTGTAGAGATCCTGAACAAATATTTGTTGCAGAGTGTCGCAAACCCACCACTCCTGTCAAGACACAGTTCACAGAGCGTTGACGCCGACGCTCGATCACGATTGATCGAGCTGAATGCAAACACCCTCACAATCCGGCGTCGGTGAAACGCAGCGCGCGGGGAGAATCCCGAGGTCGCGCCAGGCATGGGGCCGGTGACCACCCCTAGAGTCGGTTCCCGTGACGCCAGCGGACCTCACCCCGGAACTGATCGACACGCCCCGTTGGCGCGACGAGGACGTGCAGGCCGCTGGGCTGCCCATTGTCGATGCCCCCTTCGTCACCATCGGTGGGGGGCTCGGATCGTTCGCCATGGTGAACGTGCTGCGCATCGCCGGCCTTCCGACCTCGGCGATCACGGTGCTCACCTCGATCGAGCGCCCAGAGCAGACCTACCGCCTGCTGGCCGAGAACTCGCAGATCCCGGGCCACGAGCGCCTGCGATCCGACTCCGGGTCCACGATGGACAACATCTGGGGCTTCCCGAGCTACGCCCTCCGCGAGGCGTGGTCGGCCAAGGGCCTCGACGCCAAGCTCCGACCGCTGTGGAACGTGTTCGTCGAACCCGTCGGCGCCGACTTCTACACCCCCAAGGCAGGCCAGGTGTACGACTCGGTCGCCGTCGAAGCCACCCGCATCGGCTGGGATCGCATGCGCGTGGGTGGCGTGGTGCGCATGGTGCGCCCTCGTCACGGCGGTGGCTACTTCTCAGTGCTCACCCCCGGGGCGGGCACGCCCCTCCCCCACGGTGCCGGCCCCTCCAAGCGGATCGTCTACCGCTCCCGCCACGTGCACATCGCCGTTGGCTACCCCGGCGTGCGGTTCCTCTCCGATCTGCAGGACTACCGCCAGGCCCACAAGGACTACTCACGAGTGGTCAACGCCTACGAGCCACACGACCAGGTGTACGCCGAACTGCGACGCCGTCCGAGCACGGTGATGGTGCGCGGGAGCGGGATCGTCGCGTCGAGGATCCTCGTGCGGCTGCTCGAAGATCGCGAGAAGCACGGCGCTCGCACCACGATCCTCCACCTGTTCCGCACCTACGTACACGGCCCCCAGGGCGATGACGCAACCTTCCGCCGCGACGGTCGCAACGGGTTCGCCTACCAGGGCTTCAACTACCCGAAAGCGGCCTGGGGTGGGCAGCTCAAGTTCGCCCTCGAGGAGCTCGAAGGCCAGGAGCGGGCCGAGCTGATCGGGCGCATGGGCGGCACCAACACTCCCTATCGCCGGGAGTGGGAGGGCCTGCTCCAGCGTGGCCGCGACGGCGGCTACTACCAGCAGTGGATCGGGGAGGTGCAGTCGGTGGAGCCGGGCCCCAACCAGACGATCACCACCACGATTCTCGACCCCGAGGGTCGCGCCACTCAGCTCGGGGCCAACGCGATCATCGACGCCACTGGTCTGGAGTCCGACATCAGCGAGCACCGCCTCTTGGCCGACCTGCTCTCCCACGGCGGCGCCGGCCGCAACCCGATGGGCCGCCTCGACGTCGAGCGCACCTTCGAGGTGCGCGGCACGCGCAACGAGCCCGGCCGGCTCTATGCGTCGGGCTCGGCCACCCTCGGCGGCTACTACGCCGGCGTCGACTCGTTCCTCGGGCTGCAGTACGCCGCGTTGCAGATCGCCGACGATCTTGCCAGCGCCGGGTTCGGCTCCCGCATCGGGATCGGACGCTCGGTGAGCCAGTGGATCAAGTGGATGCGCAACCAGCCACTGCCCGACCAGTGATCGCCGGGCACTGATCCGTCACCGGGACCGCGGGGAACGACCTCCGCTACGATCGGGGCTTCCATGACACCCACCCTGGTCGGCCGAATCCAGACGCGCCTCGTGCTCCTCGCCACGGTGGGGTTGGCGTGGACGATCGTCGTGGTGCCCTTCCTCCCCCGGTTCGGTGCGTCGGTCCCAGCGGTCTACTCGGCCACGATCACCGCACTGTTCCTGGTTGCCATCTTCGGCGTTGGGTGGGAGTGCCTCTACCACTGGATCCAGCAGTACCGGTGGGAGAAGGACTGGCCGATCCTGTTCTCGTTCGCGCTCGGCCTTCTGGAGAGCATCCCGGTACTCATCGTGCTCGCGGGCACGTTCCAGCCGGCACCGCCGATCGGCACGTTCTACGCCCACTTCGTCACCACCTGGATCGTGGTGTGGCTCACGGCTGTGGGCCCGTTCCGGGTCTTCGTGCTGCGCTGGCGGTTCAACGGAGGACGGCTCTTGTGACCCTCGGACACCAGACCTCGAGCGGGAGGGGCGGAACATGGTGACGGATCGGATCGGTGACTACGACATCATCCAGACTCTGGGTGAGGGGGCGGCCGGCACCGCGCTGCTCGCACGCTGCCCGGGGCGCCTGCAGCTGGGATCCGACCACGTGGTGGTGAAGGTGCTGAACCAGCACGCCACCGACGACGGCTTCGATCTGATGGCCGAGGAGCTTCACTACCTGGCCCGGATCATGTCACCCAACCTCGTGGCCCTCCACGAAGCGGGCCTCCAGGGCGACATGCTCTTCTACTCCTGCGACTACTGCCCCGACGGGTCGCTCGCCCAGCCAGCCCGGCCGTTCACCCGAGCTGCCGTGCTGGCCAGCGTGGCCGACGCCGCGATCGCCGCCCACGCCCTGCACGAAGCCGGCGTGGCCCATCGCTCGATCAAGCCGGGCAACGTGTTGATCGACGGGCACCGGGCCAAGCTGACCGATCCCGGGCTGAACGAAGTGCTCAACCCGGGCCGCACCAATGCGGGCATGAACCCGTACGGGTCCATGGAGTACCAGGCCCCCGAGCTGATTCAGGGCGACGGGTCATCGCGGGCGAGCGATATCTGGGCCCTTGGCGCCACCCTGCATCGCGTGTTGACCGGCCGCCCCGTGTACCCCGACCTGCCCGATGACTCCACCGTCGAAGCGCTGCGGTACCTGCTCCATGCTCGCCCGAAGCTGCACGAGAGCCTCCGTCCGGAGGAGCACGACGTGATCGGCCACGCCCTCGACGTCGACCCGGCAGAGCGCCCGCCAACAGCAATGGCGTTCGCCCGCTCGGTGGCGGAACTGGCGCAGCGCTACGCTCGTAGTGACCAGCCATGATCGATTTCGACTCCGTCCCCGGCGCCATACACCGCGGCCTCGGCTATGTCGGCCGATGGCCCGGCGTGGTGCTCGTCGTGCCGAGTCAGCGCGACCAGGATGAGGCCGTGGAACGGCTGCTCCGCCGATTGGGGGCCGACGCCACCGCCGAGGAGCTGACCGAGGCCGTCGAGGAGGCGATCCGTTCGGCGTCACTCACCGACGTCGGCGTGATTGCGATCTTCGCCGGAGGGCCCGTCGGCCTGGTGCAGGGTGCGGTCGAGATCCTCGTCGACGGCCGCACGGTGGTCTCGGGCCTCGAAGGCCCCCAACAGGAATCGCTCAACGCCACCGGTCAGCTCACCGTCCGGGCCGCCAACCTCGTGAAGGCGGCCGAGCCAATTGCCCCGTTCGATCTTCGCCAGGGGATCGCACCCGGGGCAGGGATCACCCTCGGCCAGCCCCAGAACGCAACGGCGATGCAGCCGGTCACCCCGCCCAAACGGGCCAGTGCGAACAACGGCCAGTCCCGATCGATCCCGTTCCGCTCCGAGCGGCTGGGCCGCGGGGCTCGCCCCGATGTACGGCCACCGCTGCCCATCATGGACGAGCCGGTCGAGGCCCCCCGCCCGCCGGTGCCCACCCGGGCCCCGGCGCCTGCACCGGCCCAAGCTCCCGCTCCAGTCCCCGCCGGTGCCCGTTCCGGGCGGGCCCGACCCACCAGGAGCGACGAGGCCGAACCGGCACCACTGTTCAAGTCGGTGCCTGAGCCGGCTCGGGGTCCGACCCCAGACCCGCTTCCGGGGTCCGACGGCACGCCGATGCCCGGCCCAGGCACCACCGGCCGCCGCCGCACCCACGCCAACCAGGTCATGGTGCAGGGGATCATGTGCTCGCGCGGGCACTTCAACAATCCGGCGGCCTCGTTCTGCGGGGTGTGCGGGATCTCGATGGTGCACGTCACCCACAATCTGGTGCCGGGACCACGACCCACGCTCGGGTTCGTCGTGTTCGACGACGGCTCGACCTACGGGCTCGACCGCAGCTATCTGATCGGTCGTGAGCCAGGCGACACCGACGACGCCCACACCACGGCGCTTTCGGTGCAGGACAACAACGAAACCCTGTCTCGCCGTCACGCAGAGATCCGACTCGTCGACTGGGCGGTGCACCTGGTGGATCTCGGGTCCACGAACGGCTCATTCATCTGGGACGACACCAACGAGCGGTGGAATCAGGTGAACCCCAACGAGGCCGTGATCCTCAACGGCGGCGACACCGTGGCGCTCGGGCGCCGCACCTTCGTGTTCGAGAGCGCCATCAACCGCTGACCAGCGCTGCCGATGCCGGCTGTGCCCCTGGGGCGTTGGGCGCTAGGTTGCGGCCATGGAGCACCTCGCAGGGAAAACCGCCGTCGTCACCGGAGCCGCCAGCGGCATGGGCCTGGCCTTCGCCGCCCGCTTCGCCCAGGCTGGTATGAACGTCGTGTTGTCCGATGTCGAGGCTCCGGCCCTCGACGATGCCGTGGCCGCCGTGTCGGCCCACCTGGCCGATGGCGCCGGGGCAACCGGCGTGGTGTGCGATGTGTCCGACGAAACGGCTGTGCAGGGCCTTGCTTCGGCATCGCTCGACCGATTCGGCCGCGTCAACGTGGTGTGCAACAACGCCGGCGTCGCCGGCTCCAGCCTGGTGGGCAACCCGGGGGCCGTCTCGATCGCCGACTGGAAGTGGGTGATCGACGTGAACCTGTGGGGCGTGATCCACGGGCACCAGGCGTTCCTCCCCCACCTCCTCGAACACGGCGACGGGCACATCGTCAACACCGCATCGATGGCGGGCCACATGCCAGGACACTCGGCCTACATGGCGTCGAAGTGGGCTGTGGTCGGCATCACCGAGGGTCTCTACATCCAGCTGAAGCGGGAGGAGTCGACGGTCGGCGTGTCCTGTCTTTGCCCCGGTTGGGTGAACACCCGGATCGCCGAATCGGATCGGAACCGGCCCGAGTGGGCCTCACCCGATGCCCTCGACGAGCCCTCCGAGGAGGCCGAGATGCGGATGGCGTTCATTCGTGATCAGCTCGCAAGCGGGCGCAGCCCCGAAGCCGTGGCCGACATGGTGCACGACGCGATCCTCGGCGATCGGTTCTGGATCTTCACCGATGATCAGATGGTGGCCGGCATGCAGCCCCGCTACAACGCGGTGCTCAGCCAGACCAACCCCCCGATCCCCGAGTGGGGCTGACGGGCGTCAGCGATCGTAGGAGCGGCCAAGGCCGGCCTGGGCGTCGGACTGAATGCCGTAGGGCGGGATCGGATACCGGAGGCCGTTTCGGCTCAGCGCTTCGAGCCCGGCGATCGCCTTGGGCAGGAAGTGGGGCGGTGTGGCCATCAACAACTCGTCGTCCGCCACGCCGCCGTAGCGCCGTTCGGCGAAACACGGGATCGACACGCTCGGCTCCTTGAGCTTCAGCGCTCGGCCCCACGAGTCTGCGCAGGCTGACTCGCCGACGCAGCCCCACTCGAAGTTCTGGTAGCCAGACCACTGCAGCCCGTTGATCAACAGAATCATCTGGGCGGGGGTGGCGTAGATGAGGGCGATGTCGGGTGGGTCGAGCCGGCCGGTGACCAACGGCGACACCGCCATGGCCTCGTAGGTGCCGAACGGCACCGTGTGCATGGCGTGCTGGTGGACCGAGGAGTCCTCCACAGTCTCGAACCACACGCCCGCCATGTGCTCACCCGACAGCCACTGATCATCCTGGGGATGGAGGCCGATCACCGCACCGCACTGGGCGCCGACGAGATCGTCGTTCGTGATGCCGACGGTCCAGTTCAGCCGCGAGGCCATGCCAACGATCTGGTCAGTGGTGTGGATCGCGCCGGGCCGGCGGATCTTCGGCACCGCCTCCATCTCGGCGGCTGTCTCGAACAGCTTCATCCCGATCGGGGTGGTGCGCAGGCGCAGCAGGCGGTTGAGGTCGTCGACCAAGGTGGCCCAGTCGATCGGTGCGCCGTCGAGGTGGACGGCCTGCTCAGTGGTGTCGCTCATGGCTCCACTCTGTCCGGTGGGCCCGAGTCCGGACAAACACGGCGGCGTCAGGTCGTGTCCGGCAGCCGCCCGTCGATGGCGAGCAGCCCGAGGGCCTGCACGGTGAAGGCGTCGTCCACCTCGCCGTGCAACACCATCCCCATGAGGTCGGAAAGAGGAACGGAC
>JBCCFL010000094.1:0-9301 GCA_039029735.1 Actinomycetota bacterium
CGAGCGTGACGGTGCGCGCGGTGATGCCACCGCAGCTGGGCTGCGGGCAGCCCTGGCTGAGCCCCTTCCCGTCGCCCAGGACCGCACATAGCCCAACCAGGTGCCGGCGCCGGTCGCTCCTTGGCCATCGAGATAGAGCGCTCTAACCGAAGGTGGTTCGAGGCCGCTAGGGTGTCCGGCGTTCGAATCCGATGGGGGATCAGATGGCTCGCAGACACATTCCGAACGGCTCGGCCGCAGCGGGGTCCGACCCGCTGCTGATCACGCCGGACGACGCTGGTTGGATCTACTGCGGTATCCAGGTGATCACCCTCGCCCCCGGCACCGAACGCACGGTCGAGACCGGTGGCAGCGAGGTGATCATGCTGCCCCTGAGCGCCACCGACGTCACCGTGGGCGCGGCCGGCGAGACCTTCACCCTGGCGGGCCGAGAGAGCGTGTTCACCAAGGTGAGCGACTTCTGTTACGTCGGGCGCGACTCCACCATGACCCTCGCCTGCGCCGGTGGGGGCGAGGTGGCGATCGCCTCCGCCCGCTGTGACGAGGTGCTGCCCCCGCGGTACGGCTCGGCGGCCGACGTTGCCGTCGAGGTGCGAGGGGCCGGACCGGCCACCCGTCAGGTGACGAACTTCGCCAGCCCCGACGCCTGGCCCCACGCCAGCAAGATCATGTGCGTCGAGCTGCTCACGCCCGATGGCAACTGGTCCAGCTACCCGCCCCATCGCCACGACGACTCGCCGGAGTGCCCGGTGAACAACGAGGAGATCTACTACTTCCGCGTGGCCAACGAACGCATGGAGTACGACCCCGAGGGGTTCGCCATGCACCGCACCTACACCCCTGACGGGGAGATCGACGACACCCTGGTAGTGCGCGACGGTGACGTGTACCTCGTGCCGAAGGGCTACCACGGCCCCTGCATCTCGGCGCCCGGCTACCCGCTCTACTACCTCAATGTGCTGGCCGGCCCCGGTGGCGAGCGCTCCATGGCCTTCTGCGACGACCCGACCCACACGTGGGTGCGCGACACGTGGTCGTCGATGCCGCTCGATCCCCGCTGCCCGATGACGTCGGCCGACGGCCCGGTGGCGTCGTGAGCACCGCAGCCGCCACTGAGCTCGAGCTGTTGACGATCGGTCGGATCAGCGCCGACCTGTACGCCGAACAGCTCAACACCTCGATGCGGGGGGTGCAGACGTTCCGCAAGTCGGTGGGCGGCACCGCCACCAATGTGGCCGTCGCCGCCGCCCGTCTCGGTCATCGAGCCGCGGTGTTCACCCGAGTGGGGGAGGACCCGTTCGGCGACTACGTGCGATGGGCTCTGGACGAGACCTTCGGCGTCGACGTTCGATACGTCGGCGCCGACCCCGACTACCTCACCCCACTCGCCTTCGCTGAGATGGAGGATCCGGCCGAGCCGGCGCTCACCTTCTACCGCGAACCCGAAGCGCCCGACATGCAGATCACGCCCGCCGAGGTCGACCGGGAGGTGGTGGAGCAGGTGCCGATCCTGTGGTTCCCCACGTCGCGGCTCTCCCGGGAGCCCTCACGGTCGACCGTGCGGGAGCTGCTCACGTGGCGCAACCGTCGCCGTCACACGGTGCTCGATCTCGACTGGCGCCCACAGTTCTGGCCCGACGCCGCCACCGCCCGGGCCGAGCTCGATCCGGTGCTCGGCCAGGTGACGATGGCGATCGGTAACCGCGCCGAGTGCGAGGTCGCCGTGGGCGAGCGCGATCCCGAGCGCGCCGCCGAGGCCCTCCTGGCCCGCGGCATGGACGGTGCGATCGTGAAGCTCGGCGGCGACGGCGTACTCGTGGCGACCGCCGACGGCCTGCGGGAACAGATCGAGCCGTTCCCGGTCGAGGTCGTGTGTGGCCTCGGAGCCGGCGACGCCTTCGGCGGAGCGGTGTGCCATGGGCTGCTGGCCGGATGGGATCTCGCCCGGTGCGCCCGGGCCGGAAACGCAGCAGGCGCCATCGTGGCCTCACGGCTCATGTGTGCTGACGACATGCCATACCAGGAGGAAATCGATGCCGTCCTTGACCGATGATGCCTGGAACCATCTGATCGAGCGGCGAGCGCAGGAGCCCAACGCAGCGCTGGAGATGCTGCGGGGCCGACGCCGTCGTCCCCTGCTGCGTGAGGGTGACGGCCGCATGTTCATCGTGGCCGCCGACCACACCGCTCGGGGCATGTTGAGTGTTCCCGGGCAGCCCTTCGCCTTGGCCGACCGGCGCCGCACCCTCGACTCCTTGCTGATTGCGCTGGAGCACCCGGGCGTGGACGGTGTGCTGGCATCCGCCGACATCGCCGAGGAGCTAGCGCTGCTCGGGGTGCTCGACGACAAGCTCGTGTTCGGCACCATGAACCGCGGCGGTCTGGCCGGGGCGGACTGGGAGCTCGACGATCGAGTCACCGCCTACACGCCGGCCTCACTCGCGGCCAACGGCCTCGACGGTGGCAAGGTGCTCCTGCGCCTCGCCGACGACGATGCGGGTACCGCGCCCACCCTGGAGACCTGCGCCCAGATGGTTGACGGCTGTGCCGACCATGGTCTGCCGATCATGGTGGAGCCGCTGCCGTACCATCACGATCCGGACACCGGCGCGGCCCGCCTGCTCGATGACGACGATGCGCTGCTGCGGGCTGTTGCCGTCGGTGCGGGCCTCGGCGGCACGAGCACGGCCACCTGGCTGAAGGTTCCGGCCTCGAAGGATCCGGCCCGGATGCTGTCCACCACCACCCTCCCGGCCCTCATCCTCGGTGGCACCCCAGGGCCCGATCCGGACGCGGCGTTCGCATCGTGGGCTCGTGCGATGGAGGTGCCGAACGTGCGTGGCCTGGTGGTCGGCCGGTCACTGTTGTTCCCGGCCGACGGCGACGTCGCCGGCGCGGTCGACCGGGCCGCCAGCATCGTGCGCGGCTGAGGCCGGCACACGCAGATCGGCGGGCATGACGTTGTCATGGTCGCACGAGATGGGCTCACATCGCCGTAGTGGGCTACCTTCGCCACCAACACGAGGAGGCGTCGTGACCGAGTTTGCAGACTACGTCGACCAGTTCGGACTGGTCGGGCCACTGCCAGCCAGCGACGGTCAGCGTCAGCCCCTCGGCCCTGACGACGAAACCGGCCCAGCCGTCGGCGAGCGCCTTCCTGACTTCACGCTGCGATCGGCCCAGGGCCGCGATGTGTCGTTCCACGACGACCGCGGGCAGTCGAAGGCCGCAGTGGTGTTCTTCCGGTCGGCAGTGTGGTGACCGCCCTGTATGACGCAGCTGGTCGAGCTGCAGAACGCCGTTCCCGCATTCGCTGAGGCGGGCATCAAGCTCTACGCGATCTCTTACGACGAGATCGGGGCCCTCGAAGCCTTTACCGAACACCACGGGATCACCTACGACCTTCTCTCCGACGAGGGGTCGGCGGTCATCCGAACGTTCGGGATCCTGAACCATCACGTGACCGAGGAGCAGGTGCCATACCACGGCATTCCGTTCCCGGGCACCTACCTCGTTGACGAACACGGAGTCGTTGCGGCCAAGGCGTTCCACGCCAGCCTCGCCCAGCGCGAGAGCGCCGAAGGGCTCATCGACTCCGCCCTGGGCGAGATCCTCCTGCGGTCGGAGGAACCGACAGTCGCCACCGCCGATGGCGACGACATCACCTTGTCGCTCACCTACCACGGAGGCGGTGGCGTGATGCGGGGTGGCTCGCTCCGGCGGCTCGTTGTGCGCATCGAGATGCCCGAGGGCCTTCACGTCTACGATCACCCGGTTCCCGCAGGGATGGTGGCCACCACGGTCACGCTCCTCGGCCCCCCTGGCCTTCGCGCCCTGCCGGTGGAGGCACCACCGACCGAGCCCCTCGAACTGCCCGGCGTGGGCGAGTTGCAGGTTTGGAGCAACCAGGTCGACTTCGTGATGCCGGTCTGGGCCACCGACGAGATTGCAAGCCTGGTGCGCAGCGAACGACCCGACTCGGTCACGGTCGAGGTGGAGGTTGCCTACCAGGCATGCGACGACGAGGCCTGTCGTCTTCCTCGAACCGAGCGGCTCTCGGTGGAGGTACCCGTTGATCGCGGGGTGGGCCCCGCCCTGGCCCGGGGCGGCATGCCCGGAACCGACGTCACCACCATGGACACCCCCAAGTGGCTCGGATCGATGGTGCGACGGGGTCTGGAATCGACCGACGACCCGGACGCCGCCGTTGAGTACCTCACCCAGATCAGCGCCGCCTACGACCGCGGCCCGTTGGGCACTGCACACGGCGCGTCCGACCCGCAGCCGTAGCGGCCCGCCGTGGCCGACGCGCCTCGCCCCCGGGCGATGACCCATTGATGACCCACCCATGACTCGGGTTGATCCACGGGCCTATCTGATCGATCCGACGCAGTACGCCATCAGCGACCTGCGATGGATGCACGATCTCGACGACCGCGTACTGCACACCGGGCTCCCGCATCAGCGCATGGGCACCAGAACGCTGGACCCCCGTCGGTGGCTCGTGTTCGACGGCCAGGCCGAGGCCGAACTCGATCTACGCCGCCGTCTCTTCACCGACGCGCCCGGTGAAGTCTTCCGGGCCACGGAGTCGAGCACGGCCGCCCAGGCCGAGACCGCGGCGCTGGTGGAGGCCTGGCTCCGTCGTCATCGCCCCGCGGCCCTCGCTCGCTGGGGATCGGCCGATCTGGCGCCCCTGGTCCGGGCCGGCCTCGCGGTGCAGGAAGACCTGTGCGTGATGGAACGAGCCGACGACGGCTGGCGTTTCACCGCCGGGTTCGTCTGCTTCCCAACGTACTGGTCGTTGGAGGACAAGATCGACCGACCGCAGGAGACGATCCACGGCCCGGTGCCACACTACGCCGACGATCTGGCCGACAAGGTGACCCGCCTCTTCGACCGGCTCGCCGTCGACTCGATCGTGACCCGGCGCAACTGGGGTTTCGCCGGCCACCCCCTGCTGTTCGTTCCCCGGCTGTCCGACCTCGAGCAGCCCGACGTGTTCGACCCCGACCGCTGTTGGCTCCGCAGCGAGCGTCAGACCCTCCGTCGACTTCCAGCCAGCGGCGCCATCCTGTTCACCATCAAGGTGCAGCTGGCCCCGGTCGCTGCCCTGCGGGTGTGGCCCGCCGTGGCGGGGCGCCTCCTCGACTCCATGGCTGACTGGTCGCCTGAGCTCCTCGCCAGCCGTGGCCAGCAGCCCTGGATGCCCGGTTTGCGGCGCTTCCTGGCCCGCGTCGCTGACCGGTGAGGCGATCGGGGGACGGTGGCTCGAACCGGTCGGCCACTCCATCGACACCCGACGATGTGGAGCGGGTCGTGCCGGATACGCTTCGCCTTACCACATACCCGAAGCCGCCATCCTCGGACGGTTCCGGGACCACGAGGGGGTGCGGTGGAAATCATCTCGAGAGCGCAGTGGGGGGCCCGGACCGCGCGTCAGCGGATCCCCATCTCGGTGCCCACGCCCGAGTTGTGGCTTCACCACAGCGCAGGGTCGGAGTTCGGCGACTCCGGGGTGAGGCGCATCCAGAACTTTCACATGGACCAGCGGGGCTGGTCCGATATCGCCTACTCGTTCCTGGTCGACCGGTTCTCTCTCGAGGTCTACGAAGGGCGCGGAGCTGGTGTGCAGGGTGGGCACACCTCGGGCCACAACACGATCTCCCACGCCATCTGCGTGATGGGCAACTTCGAGGTCCAGAACCCCTCGGCCGGGCTGATCACGAAGCTCGGGGAGCTGATCCGATTCGGCCACGGGCAGGGCTGGTGGCCAGCCCAGCTCACCGGTGGGCACCGCGACGTGCGATCGACGGCCTGCCCTGGGATCAACCTGTACAACCAGATCGACGAGATCAACCGCCAGGCGATTGCTGGCGACGTGGAGGATGAGATGAGCCTGCGACCAGGAGATCAGGGCGCGGCGGTGCGCAAGTTCCAACAGGCCCTGCTGGGCTGGAGCGCGCAAGCCCTGCCTCGCTTCGGCGCCGACGGCGACTTCGGCGACGAGACCGAAACGTGGGTTCGGCGGTTTCAGAACTCTCAGGACGTGCCGCAGACTGGCGCCATCGACGGCGTGACTGCGGCGCTTCTGCTCGAGTTCGCAGCCGACATCGTCGAGAGCACCTGACGCTGATCAGGTAGCGCCGGCGCGCTCGTCGCCGTCCTCGCGCCACGCAAGACCGACCAGCACACCGATGACCACCGTCGGGCCGGTGTGGATGAGCGGCCAGTCAACCACGGCGTGAACGGCCGCAGCCCCGAGCCCCGCAGCCGCCGCCGTCGCAGCCGGTGCAGGGCGACGCCACGCCCGGCGCAGCGCTCGCACGATCGCGCCCAGCAGTACAAGTAGCAGTGGCACCGTGCCAACGAGGCCTGTGGTGGCCAGTGATTCGATCGCCAGATTGTGGGCGTGACGCCCCGGAAGGCGCTCACCGTCAGGCACGTCTGCGACCACCGCGGTGGTCAGCTGGGCGGGGCCGACTCCGAGCACAGGCTCGTCCCCGAACGCAGTGAGGGCCAGCCGCCACAGGTCGGTCCGACCGATCTCGCGAGCCGGGGTCACCA
This sequence comes from Actinomycetota bacterium, assembly GCA_039029735.1. Taxonomy (GTDB): domain Bacteria; phylum Actinomycetota; class Acidimicrobiia; order Acidimicrobiales; family SZUA-35; genus CADEDH01. Next base: position 6,568 of record JBCCFL010000094.1, read on the forward strand.
GCCGGGTGGGGGCGGCTACGCCGTCGAGGGCGAGCTGAGGCGGGGCGGCAACGCCAACGCTGAGGGCCTCACGGCCACTGAACTGCAGGAAGTACGCCTCGCCGTCCCGGAGCAGATCCCAGTAGAGGTCGTAGGTTCCCGGCGCCACCGTCGGATCGAATGCCACCCGCATCGTCACCTCGTCGTCCGGAGCGAGGTCGCCAGGCAAGGCCCATCGGTGCTCGGCCACCACCCACTCGTCATCGAGCACCCACCGAGCCGACAGCACCACGGCGTCGGCCCCGGTCGACGGCCAGGTGATGGCGCTGCGGTTCGCAACTTCGACCGTGGCCTCGCCGCCGTCAGGGCCGACCTCCACCTCGTCGGGAACGGCGATCTCGACCGCCTGCCACGTGGCGCTCCCCGGGTGGCTGAACCGGCCCGTCCATCCGGGCGCCAGCAGCGCCGTGAGCACGCCGACGGTCGCGAGCCCCACCGTGGTGACCCGCAGCCGTCGATCCCGGCTGACAGCGATCACGACAACGGCTGCGGCCACCATGGCCGCCAGCGCCCCTCGGCTGTAGGTGAGCACGGTCGCCACGACGACCAGCGCCCCGACGCCGACCGCCCACCATCGACGGAGCACGATTGCCGCCGGCAGCGAGGCGCCGAGTGCCATCGCCGCCACATTGGCGTGCGACCACGGCCGCGTGAGCCGGGGGAGTGGGCCGAGCCTGGTGACGGCGCCGAAGAACGGGTCCCCAGCCACGCCCTCGGGGCCGGCGGCCCAGACCACCAAGCCGACCACAGCAGCGACCGCAGTACCGCCGACCATGGCAACGAGCACGATCCGCTCGCGGCGCGGATCCGACACGGTGCGGGCGGTAGCCAACACCACAAGGGCGAAGGCGGTCAGGCGGATCGCGCCCGACGCTCCCAACACCGCGTCGGGGCTGATCATCGCCGACAACCAGACTGCGCCCACCCAGGCGAGGAGAAGCCCCACGACGATCCGCGGCGGACGCTGGCGGCCGGCGAGGGCGAGCACGGCGGCGCCAACCAGAACCACTGCCAGGAGTGGGCGAACGTACAGCAGCGACGCAATCTCGGTGCCGGGGATGGCCACGTTGAACGGTGCGAGTGCGGCGAGCGCTGCCAGAAGCAGAACGGGCCACCGACCAGCCCCGGTCGCCGTCGTTTCCTCGGCCCGCGTCGGCCCCTGTGCCGCAGCCGACCCGGTGTTCGCTCCTAGATTGGACGCGGTCACGGTTCCGCTCGGAGCAGGCAGGACCACGGGAGGTCGACGTGACGGCATCGGAGCGGGCTCAGGGTGCGGCATCGGCGCCAAGCCCGAAGATCTTCGGGCTTGGCCTCGCCCGGACAGGTACCACCTCGCTGCACCACGCCATGGGGATACTCGGCATCGACTCGGCGCCATCGTCGGCCCACTTGATCGATGGGTGGGACCCAGCGTTCATCGCGGCTCACGATGCGTTCTTCGACAATCCCATCCCGTTCCTGCGGGCCACGATCGAGGATCAGGTCGCCGACGCTCGCTACATCGTCACCGTCAGGAATCGGGCCAGTTGGCTGGCGTCGATGTCGTGGCTGTTCGGCCCGGGGCTCGACCGGCTCGACGCGCCAACGCGCGCGCTCGGCGATCGGGTGCACCGCACCGTGTACGGCACCGACACCTACGACGCCGACGTGCTCGGCGCCGTCTACGACCGCCACTACCACGAGCTCGGCCGGTGGGCCTATGGGCGCCACGACGCGCTGTGGCTCGACGTCGACACCGGGCTCTCGTGGGAGCCGTTGTGTGCGTTCCTCGATCGGCCCCATCCTGGCGTCAGCTTCCCCCATCGGAACCGTTCTGACCTCGCTCGGATGCGAAGACTGCGAGCACGGCTGCGTTGGCGGCCACGCCTGCCACCTGGGCCCAGGCCACGATGAGGGTGTTGGCGTGATGGAGCCCCCCGAACGTTCCCAGCGCGGCCACGACCAGTCCGACGAGCGCGGAGACGAGCACGGCGCGCTCCGCTCCGGCTGCGATCAGCTCGGATGACATTCGAAGGCGAACAGCCATCAGCGGCAACGCCAGCGCGAGGATGCGAATGAGCGTTGTCCCGAGGGCAGGGTCGCCGAACAGGCGCTCGGCGAGTGGCGCCGCGGCAACGATCAGGAGCACCGTCACGGCCAGCACCGCGACATCGACCAGCCGTACGCTGCGGCGGTAGCGCCGGTCAGCGGCACCACCTGCGGCCAACGCCGGGAAGAGCGCGCCGTGAGCCGAGGCTGGGAGCCACCGCGCTGCGTCGAGGAGGCGGAGTGCCACGCCGAAGCCGGCGGCCCCAGCCAGGCCAGCGGCGTCGACGGCGATCAACGGACCCTGGGTGGCCAGGGCGGTGGCGACGACCATCGCTGCGAACACCGCCGTTTCACCCGTGAGCGCACCTACGCCCACGCCGTCGGCCCGCCACCCCTCGGGCACGAGTCCGCCGGAGGCCGCGGCGGCCCCCGCGGCGCTGACCAGCGCTCCGAGCGCGGTCGCCGTCAGCGCCGATGCCACCGTGAGGCGATCGAGCTGGTCAGCGACGATCACGACCGCAACCGCCACCACAGCGCCACCGATGCCGGCGACGACCAGCCGCCCCATGTTCTGACGCCCGCGGAGGATGGCGGCAGCAACGCTCTGCACGGCCTGGGGCCACAGGCTCACGGCAGGGATCAGCAGCTCCCACGGAGCACCGAACAC
>JBCCFL010000095.1:0-7660 GCA_039029735.1 Actinomycetota bacterium
GGATCGTGCGTCGGGCGTGTCGGCTCCGGCGTTCCAGGTCGTGATCCGTGCCCGGGTGGCGTCGGTGTCGGTGCGGGCCAGCGGCTGTGGCGTCGCTGATGTCGATCAGGCGGTGTCGTCCCGACCTGGCGCCACGATCACAGTGCCGACGTCGCTGGCGTCGGGCTCGTGTGCGGTCGAGCTGCTCGGGCGGGACGGCTCGGGGGCGGTGGTCGCCCGCCACGACCTCGACCTGGCCGTCCGTCTTGGTGGTGGGGCGCCGCCTGCACTGCCCCGCCCCACGCCCGAACCCCAGCCGACGCCGGAGCTTCCTCGCCCGACTCCGCGGCCAGAGCCAGAGCCTGAGCCGGAACCGACACCTGAGCCTGAACCCACGCCGCCTCCGGTGTCGGGCCCGGTCGATGAGTCATTCGGCGCGCTCGTGTGGGCGGATGACGTCGCGCCCGGGTGGGAGAACCGGTGGCTCGGCTATCAGGACACGACGGCCCCGCAGAACCGTCGGGTGATCGCCGATCCGACGGGGGCGCACGATGACGTCTTGCGGGTGTCGTACGCAGAGGGTGTGGTGGGTCCGCAGGGCGGCACGCAGTTCAAGTCCCTGTTCGCACCAAGGGCGGAGTCGGCCACGCTGGTGTACAGCCTCCGGTTCAAGGAGGGGTTCGAGCACGTGAAGGGCGGGAAGCTGCCGGGGTTCACGGGTGGGCCGGCCGATCGGCGCAAGGAGAAGACGGGTGGTGATCAGCCCGACGGGACTGATGGCTGGAGTGTGCGCCTGGGGTTCCGGGATTCGAGGACGAGCCCGGGCACGTTGGCGTTGCGCACCTACAGCTACCTGCCGCCCGGGCAGCAGAACGCCGGGGTGCAGCGGGACGAGTACCTGTTCGATGCCTGGGGGAACAAGACGTTCTGGTCGGGCCAGGGGAAGTGGGGGATCTCGCACATCTTCCTGAATCCGGATGCGCCGGCGGCGGGGAGGGATCTCGCGATCCGGTCGGGGGAGTGGTACCGGGTGGCGGTGCAGGTCAACCTCAACACGCCGGGCCGCAAGGATGGGTCGATCAAGGCGTGGATCCAGCAGCCGGGCGAGTCGGGCCTGCGCCAGGCGATCCACGTGCCCGACCTGACGTTCCGTGATCCCGGCTACGGCCTGGAGATCGACCGCATCTTCTTCTCAACGTTCTTCGGCGGCGCCAGCGCCTCCCACGCTCCAATCCGCAACGAGCACATCGACTTCGCCGGCTTCGAGCTCTACGTGGCGGACTAGGCAACTCGGTATCTCACGAGAGCGCAACGGTGACCAGGGCGAACAACATCCCGAGGATCATGCCGATCAAGAGAATCAGGAGCGCCAGAAACGTGAGAAGCCGGTTATCACGGGACCCCTGACGCGCTTGCTCGATCGCTGTGGCTACGACTGGTTTGGGTGGTCGCGCTGGTGGGTGTTGAGATGGCAGCGGTTCGACATCGCGCGTGACGCCGTCGTGTTGTGAGTGGAGCTTCGCCGACTCTTTGCGTCGCTGCTTGATCTCTTCACGAGCGTTGGCGAGCGCTCCCTTTGCGTAGCTCGGGTTGTGTTCGATGTTGTAGCGAGGCCTGAGTTCTCGGATCCGTCGGTACTCGACGAGTTCGACTTCTCGAACCGTGGTGCCCTCGGGGAAGTGCTCTACCTGAACGGAGCGGACCTCTGGCCACCATGGTTTGGAAACTGTGCCAGTTCTCTGATTGGTCGAGTCGTGTTGCCGTATACGGCGCACGAGATCACTCGACTGGCCGACGTAGATCGAACTGCCATTGGCGTCCAAGAATGTGTAGAGGCAGTACAGATTCCCGAGTTTGTCTTCTGGCTGGGGTGAGTACTCCCCTTTGTAGGGAGCCTTCGACGTCTTCTTTGGGGCGGCGGCCATTTTGAGTTCTCTTCATGTGGCAGGCATGTCACCGACAATTTCAGCATGGCGCTGTGACACTCGCCCCCCTTGTGTGCCCGGCAGGGGCTCTCACGGTCGGAGGGTGTGATCTGCCGGCCCGGTCAAGGTGGCGTGCTGGTCGAGGAAACTCTGAACGCCGGAGTCGCCTCGATGGCGTTGGAGTTCTTTGAGTACCGATCCGATGATCTGTCGGAACGAGAGACGAGAACGGCGGCCGATCTCGATCGATTCGTGGGCGTAGACGAGCGCCTGCTCGACGTCGTTTCGTCGTGCGGCGATCAGGGCCAGGCCGGCGAGCACCTCGGAGCTGCGCATCGGATGCGCCGACGACCCATCTGTACGTTCGAGCTCGTTCTTCAGCCTCAGCGCGATGGGCTCGGCTTCGTCGTCCGCTCCGACAATCAACAGGATCCGCATCTGCCGAACATCGAACTTCGAGTGGTCGAACCGAAAGTGGTTCATGGGGTTGCTCGGCGGCTCGTGAGTACTGAGCAGGGTCCGAGCGATGGCAAGTGAGCGGTGCATCTGATCAACATCACCGAGGCGGGCTGCCGCTTCCGCCTGCTGGAGAGCGAGCTGGATTCCGACCCCAGTCGATTCCATGCGACCGACAACGGCGAGGCCGATCTCAGCCTTGCTCACAGCCTCAACCAATCGATCCCGGGTCAGTTCGAACCACACCTCGGTCTCATGGGCCCACCCGTGAATTGATGTGTCGGGGAGATCCTCCCCAATGGCTAAGGCCCGCCGCCGCGCAGCGTCGGCCTCATCTAGCAAGCCGAGATCGAAGGCCAGGGCTGCTCTCAGTAGCTCGAGCCATCCAGCTTGTGTCAGCACCTTTGCTCGGCTCAGCTCATCGCGGGCCAGTCGTAGCAAGCTCGCCGCCGCGTTGGCCTGTGTCTCGGACGCACTCTTGAGCGCCTGCGCGTCCTCAGTGCTGTAGGCCGAGCAGAGATGCTCAACATCCGTTTCCAACGTCGTGAGTTGCTCTTCGAAGCTGGCGGCGGTCATCAGAGCTTGCCGGTGCCTGGTGGTCCGAATGGCGACGGCTGGGCCGCGACCGTGGCGAGTTCGGCACGGCGAGCCAGTAGATCTCGACTCCCAGGGTGATCTGGATAGGTCGTGGTGAGCACGTCGGCAAGCTCGATGGTGTTCTTCACCAGCGACGGCAACGTCTGGCGTTCGATGTCGAACGCCGAGTGAGCCAGAGCCAAGGCCTCATCTATGGCCCCGTCGCGAGCAGCGGCTACGGCCCGCACGCCTCGGGCGTCGGCGACACGCATTGGTTTCGTGAACGTGCCGTCGGTCTGAGAGAAGCGAGCTTCGAGATCGGCCGAGATGGCGACGGCCTCGTCGTCGTGCCCCTGAAGCACGTGGATGTGCATAACCGCCTTGTCGAACTTGTCGTACGCGACGCAGAAGTGATGAAGAGGGTTCGGCGGAGCCGGTAGCCGTTCGAGCAACGCCTGTGCCCGGCCGAGCGCTGCGTCTGCCTGCCGGCGTTCGCCGATACGAGCAAACCCCTCTGCCTCTTGCACGGCGAGCTGCGCCCCGATTCCTCGCTCACCGGCGATCAGCTGACCGGCCTGCGCAGTGGGTATGACCCGTTCCCAGTGCCCAAGCGCGAGATTGAACCAGCCGAGGAGCTCGAGCGCCCAGGCCCGTATCTCCGGGTTGCCTGCCTCTTGGCCGAAACGAACGGCCACCCGGCGAGCTCTCTCGGCCGACGGCCGATCCGCCAGATCGAAACTGAGGGTTGCAACCAGCAGCGTGAGCCACCCGGCCAGTTCGATGATTCGGATGTGTTCGGTGACCGTCGTTCGACCAGACCGGGCGTCATCCAGGTACCGCAGCCACGAGACCGAGCGACTCAGAGTCTGGTGCGGATCGGCCCAGGAGTACTCCGTGCACAGCTGCTCGACGTGTTGTTCGATGAGGTCGAGGGTCGTGCCGTTGAGTTCCGATGCTGCGAGTCGTTCGAGAACGTCGAGCGACTCGGCACCGTCGATGTCCGGGATGTCGCCGGGGTTACTGGCGAGAGGCGTCGCCGATGCGCTGCCGAGTACAGCTGCGAGAAGCTTGCGATAGCGATGGCTCGGTCGATGGTCACCGGCCTCCCACCCCTTGATCGAGCGGAGCATGGACTCGTCGGCAGGGAGATCAGCGTCTGAGACCGCACGGAGCGCATCAACAAGGTCTTGTTGTGTCCAGCTCCGGTTGGCGCGCGCCGCGATGATTCGCGTGGACCAATCCGGCTGGTCAGCGGCGGCGTCCATCGGCGGCTCCGTTCCCTCGTGGTGAAACGCAACGCGGTGAGTTTCACCTGCTTCGCCCCAGTCTCGCACTGTTGGGCGGGTGCTGCCCTGAGCACTCTGGTCTCGTGACTCTGAATCGACGGTCCATGGAGCTGGCTCCGGGCACGCTCGGCGGGGTTCGGCCGACGGTGCCAGCGGGCTGTTCGGCCGAACTCCACCCAGCGAGGCTCCTCCGCGCTGCCCAAGGAACCAGAGCTGTGGAGGCAGCGATCGTATTGCTGTCACAAGCCGATCTGCTCCGGCCGCTCCACAGCTGCATCACAGTAGACGTCGAGCAGAACCTGGCCTGGATGGATTGGTCAGCGGCGAATGCGGTTGCCGATCGGCTCTCCGAGCACGACCGGGCAATCGTACGAGTGGCGGTGATGCTGGCGCTCGACGCAGCGCGTGCCCTGGACGCCGACGAGCGAGCCCTGCGGTTAGCGTTCCAGCACATCCTGGCGGACGTCCCTAACCGTGCGGATGTACGTCAGGCCTAGCTTGGTGTGGCGGCAGCCTGCAGACCTATGCGCTGCCGTTTCGGCTGACCTGGTCAACCTCGGCCGTGGGGGAGCCGGCGAGGGTGATGAAGCCGGGGCCGCGGTCGAAGAACTGTGGTTCGCCGCGATCGGCCGCGAGGGCGGCTCGGAGGGCGGCGGTGGCGGGCTCGTCGACCTGCGGCCCATCTGGGCCGTCGACCGAGGAGAAGACCACGCCGTAGGCCTCGGTTGCGCCCTCCGCGGTGACCTTGCCCTGGAGCACGTCGAGGGCGACCGCCTCCACATCGCGTTCGAGGGGATCGCCCCAGCCTCCGCCGCCCGTGGTCTCGATGCGGATGATTGCGCCGGTGGCCACCGGCTCGCGGTCGCACAGGCCCTCCATCTCCCGCTCACCATCAGTGTCGGGGTCGATCGTGACCTTGAACGGCGCCCCCGCCATCCCGCCGTTCAACCCCCAGCAGCTGAGGATCGAACGGTCGGCGATCGACATGAACTTCGCATCGTCGGCCAGTACCCGGATCTCCTTCTGATACCCGAGCCCGCCACGATGCAACCCGGGGCCACCGGAGTCGGGGGCCAGCCCGAGCTTCTCGATGCGCACCGGGAAGCGACCCTCGACGAACTCGGCCGGCAGGTTCTTGGAGTCGGGCACCACGTGGATCGCATCCGACCCATCGGCGTAGTACCGACCACCGGACCCTCCCCCGAGGATCTCGCGGCTGAAGAACCAGTCGCCCCGCTCGGTGATGCCCTCGATGCCCGTGTAGCGGATCGTCTCCTGGTCGGCCGGCATGCGGCCATCGGTGGCTTTCGCCAAAACGCCAGCCAGCACGCCGAGCAGGCGAAGGATCACGAACGTGCGCGCATTCGTCGGCGCCGGGAACACCGGCGTGACCAACGTGCCTGGCGGCGGGAACACGATGTCGATCAGCGGCACCACGCCCTCGTTCACGTCGAGCTCGGCCATGCGCTCGGGAGTGTCGGCCAGGTTGCGCAGGATCGGGGCCAGCCACTTCTTCAGGAACACCCCATCCGCATAGTCGCCGGCATGGTTGATCGGGCCCTTGGCCTGCGGGCTCGTGCCGTTCAGATCGAGGATCAGCTTGTCGGGCGTTTTCGTCAGCGTGATCCGCTGGCCGTGCAGCTTGGGCGGATCAACCCCGTCGTGCTCGGCGTAGTCCTCCCACGTCCACGTGCCCTCCGGGATCTTGGCCAGCACCTCCCGGCGGAACGTCTCGGTGGTCCGCTCCAGGATCGTGTCGAAACACGCCTCGACCGCCTCCACCCCGTACCGCTCGAACAGCTCGCCCAACCGGGCCGCCCCCATCCGACAGGCCGAGCACTCCGCATCCAGATCCCCGGCCAAGCTGTCGGGCAGCCGGGTGTTCCGAGTCAAGATCGTGAGCGCCGCCTGATTCGGCACCCCCTCGTCGTACAGCTTGATCGGGGGCACCATCAGCCCCTCCTCGAACACCGACCGGGCATCGCTCGGCATCGACCCCGGCACCTTGCCGCCGATGTCGTCGTGATGGCCGAACGCCTGGACGAACGCCACCACCCTCCCCTCGGCGAACACCGGCACCGTCACACACAGATCCGGCAGGTGCCCGATCCCACCCTCCGACAGGTACACGTCGTTGTGGAAGTAGATGTCGCCGGGCTTCATCGTGTCGATCGGGAAGTCGCGCACCACCGGCTGCACGAGCGCCGAGTACGACCGCCCCGTCAGCTTGCGCATCTTGGCGTCGTGGATGCCGGCCCGGAAGTCGTGCTGGTCGCGGATCATCGGCGACCGGGCGGTGCGGCCGATCGCATCCTCCACCTCGGCTTCCACCGAGGCGAGTGTGCCCTCCACGATCTCCACCAAAATGGGATCGATGCCCTTGGGCGTGTTGGCGGTGTCCAAATCGGAGTCGGTCATGATGAGGCCTCCTGGCGGATGACGAGATTGCCGAACGAATCAACCACTGCGGTGAAGCCGGGCAACAAGGGCGTTGTCGACCCGAACTCCTCGATCACGGCAGGGCCGACCACGCTGTCGCCTGCTCCTAGGTTCGCACGGTCGTAGATGGGAGTGTCCACCCAGTCGCCGAAGAACACGGGCCGGGTGCGGGCGGCCACTGCCCCCGACCCCGGCGCCACCCCTGGCGGTTCTGGTTGTGGGGTGGGCCCGAACGCCGAGGCGCGAAGGTTCACCCACTCCACCACCACGTCGTCGCGGTCGCGGTAGCAATAGCCGTACTGACGCTCGTGCTCGTCGTGGAACGCCGCCAGCACGGCGTCGACGAACGCCTCATCGGCCACCGGCCCGTCGGGCACTTCGGCCTGTACCTCGAACGCCTGCCCCTCGTACCGCAAATCGGCCCAGCGCTTGATGTGCTGATCCTCCGCCGGATACCCCTGATCGACGAGGGCCTTCGTGGCCCGGGCCTCCAACGCCCCGAACGCCGACGCCAGCCGCTCCACCGACAGCTCCGTGTGGCGCCCCACCAACGTCTGCACCTCGTCGTGGCGCAGGTCCACCACCATCAACCCGTAGGCACTCACGTTCCCCGGGTCGGGCGGGATCACCGCCGCCTCCAGCGACAAGATGTCGACCAGGCGGCAGGCCTGCAGCGGGCCCGAGCCGCCGAACCCGCACAATGCGAACTCGCGCACGTCGAGCCCACGCCGCACCGTGACCTGACGGATCGCGTTGGCCTGGTTCCACGCTGCGATCTCCAGCACCCCGGCCGCCGCCTCCTCGACCTCCAGGCCAAGGTCGGCGGCCAACAACTCCAGTCCCGCTTCCGACGCCGACGGATCGAGCGGCACCCCGCCCCCGATCAAGGCCGGTGGGATCCGCCCCAGCAGCAGGTGGGCATCGGTGACCGTCGGCTCGGTGCCACCCCGGCCATAGCACAGCGGCCCCGGGTCGGCGCCGGCCGAACGAGGCCCGACC
>JBCCFL010000096.1:0-7535 GCA_039029735.1 Actinomycetota bacterium
CGAGGTGACGGCGGTGATCATCGGGCCGAGTGAGGGCGCGCCCACCGCAGAGGATCTCGCTCCGCTGTTGGCCACCGAGTTCGATCAGGAGATGACGGCCCAGGTCCGCCTCGTGGTCGAGGAGCGCAACTCCGCAACAGCGACGCCGTAGCGTTCACGACGGGCGCAACGATGCCGACGGCGTCAGGCGGGGCCGCCTGCGTTCAGCTGGCCGAAGGCTCAGCCGCTGAGGGGCCGGAGCCGCGGCCGCTGGTGAACGCTCGTACGACTACGCCAAGGCCGAGGGTGATTCCACCGCCGAGCAGCGCCGACGGTGGGAGCGATGCCACCAGCACCACGCAGCCGATGAGGCCCACCACGGCGATGGCGGGATGCCAGCGACGCTGTTCGGACGTGAGCGTGAGAGCGGCGGCGTTGGTGATGGCGTAGTAGGTGAGGATGGCCACGCCACTCACCGCAATGGCACTGCGCAGATCGAGAAGCACGATCAGGATGATCACGACGGCCGCCACGGTGAGCTCGGCCCGCAACGGCAGCGCCCGGGTGGTGTCGACGTGGGCGAACCACGGGGGCAGCTCCCGGTTGCGGGCCATGGCCAGGCTCGTGCGCGACACGCCAGGGATCAGATTGAGCAACACCCCGAGGGCAGCCACGGCCGCCCCGACCCGCACCAGCGGCGCCAGGCTGTCGGCGGCCACGAGCCGCAGCGGCGCATCGGTGGCGGCGAGATCCTCGGGAGCCGCCACGGCCAGCGCCGTCACTCCGACGATGGCGTAGATGACCAGCACAGCGAATAGGGCCCGGGGCACCGCCTTGGGAATGGTGACCTCGGGATCCCGCACCTCTTCCCCGAGAGTGGCGATCCGGGCATACCCGGCGAAGGCGAAGAACATGAAGCCAGCCGACTGCAGGATGCCGTAGGCGTCCCACTCGATCGGGGTGATCCGCCCGACGTCGGCCGAGCCGTCCGTCCAACCGGAGATCACCACCAGGGCAAGTGCTCCGATCGACACCACGAGCAGCACCCGGGTCACCGCCACCGTGCGCGAGAGCCCTCCGATGTTGACCGCGGTGATCGCCACGATGGCAGCCACCGCCACCGTCCGTTCCTGCTCGGGCCATACGTAGGCCCCGACCGTGAGGGCCATCGCCACGCACGAGGCCGTCTTGCCGACCACGAAGCCCCAGCCAGCCAGATGACCCCAGCCCAGGTTGAGCTGGCGGCGGCCGTACACATAGGTGCCACCCGACTCGGGGTGGATGGCGGCGAGCTGAGCCGACGACGCGGCATTGCAGAACGCCACGATGCCGGCGATCACGAGCCCGATCAGCAGACCCGTTCCGGCGGAACGAGCGGCGGGAGCCCAGGCGGCGAACACGCCCGCCCCGATCATGGAGCCTGCACCGATCACCACTGCATCGGAGACGCCCAGTTGCCGTCGAAGCTCACCCGTCCCCGCCACGGGCCTCACGATAGGTGTACGGCCTCCACCGCCCCGTGCTCGGTCACCGACTGTTCACCGCAGGGTCACCCGCCGCCAGGCCGCTGTACCCGGCCGGCGGCTGATCCTACGGCGCGACCAGCGCGCCCCTGAGCACCACCTGATCGCTGGGGGTCGGGGGCTCGCCCTCAACCTGCACCGTCACCATGAACCGGGGATGACCCTCCAGTTCGACGCCACTCCAGAGCTCGACGGGCTCGGGCCCGTCCCGCAGATGGAAGCTGCCGACGCCGACCATCCCGGCGTCGCCCATGAGCCAACCGGCGTAGTACTCACCCGGCGCTGCCGGCGGCAGGCCAAACGGGCGCAGCGTCAGGGCCACACCGGAGCCAGTCTCTTCCACGTCCACCGCCGCGCTCGCCGCAGGCACCAGTTCGGTCCCGGCCACATCATAGGTGGTCACGTCGGCGGCGTTCACCACATGGGTCCAGGCCACCATCGCGACGATCGCCACGGCCGCAGCCGCCACGGCCACCAGCGCCGAGCCGAACCACCGACCCTCGGCCCGCGTCCGACTCCTGCTCCGATCTCTCGCACCGCCGCCAGACCACGCGCCGGCGACGCCGGGCCAGGCACCGGTGTCGATCACCACTCGCTGGTCGTCCCGTTCCGTCGCCTCGGCGGCGACTCCTGCCAACACCCGCGCCCGCAGATCGGCCGGCGGATCAGACCAGACGGCCTCGGCTGCGAGCACGCCAGCGAGGCGATCGAGGCCAGATCGTTCGTCGGCGTCGAGGGCACCGAGGTCGAGTTCGAGATCGGGCGGAACCTCCACCTCGGGATCGAGGTGGAGCGCCCACACGTCGTGGGATGGCGATCTCATGCTGCACCGGCCTCGGCGTCGACGAGGTGCCCGAGCAAGGCCGCCAAACGCCGGTGAGCCCGGTGCGACCGCGATTTCACGGTGCCGAGGGGCAGGTCGAGACGCTCGGCGATCTGCACCTGGCTGAGCCCCCCGAAGTGAGCGAGGCCCACGATCTGGCGCTCCGCGGTCGACAACTCCTGCAGGGCGAGCCGGACCTGCCAGGTCTCCCACGCCCGCTCGATGCCGGGGTCGGCCACCCCCACGTCGGTCTCAGGTGCGTGCCCACCTCGGGTGGGTCGAGACTCACGGCGGAGCACGTCGAGCGCCGTACGCCGGGCGATCGTCATCAACCACGGCCCGAGATCGCGGCTCCGATCGAACCGACCGGCCGCACGCCAGGCCCGCATGAACGCCTCATGCGTCGCGTCTTCGGCCAGCTCGCGGTCGCGCAACACACCGAGGGCTATCGACCACACCGCTCGGGCGTAGTGGTCGTACACCGCGCCGAGGGCCGGCACGTCGCCCGCGCAGAACGCGTCGACCACGGCTGGCGGGAGGGTGGGGGCTGGAGCCAGCAGCGTGGTCGACGACATACCCCCAGTACGACCAGACCCACTCGCTTGGTTCGCGATCACCTCAAGATCGGCAGCAGGATCACCTGACGCAACCATGACCGACTTCTGACGGCCATGGATCAGGTTGCGTGCCTGCGCCGTTCACGACCGGGCAAAGCGGCTGAAATCGCCTCTTCGTAGCGTGCCCGACCATGTATGCAGGCCGGGACACAACGTCGACCCGTACCGGGCGCCGCCTGTCTCTGGCCGCTGAGGCCTACGCCGCGCTCAAGCACCGCCTCCTCATCGGTGACTTCCGGCTCGGCGCCCGCCTCGCCGAGACAGCGCTCGCGGAGCAGCTGGAGATGTCGCGCACGCCGATCCGCGAGGCGCTCTCGCGGTTGCACACCGAGGGCCTGCTCGTGCGCCAGCCCGACGGCGGTTTCATGCCGGCCGCACCCGATCTGCACACGATCAGCGAGCTCTACGAGGTGCGCCGCTCGCTCGAGATGACCGCCCTCAATCGGGGCCGGCACGACCTCGCCCAGCTCACTCATCTCAGGAGTGAGTGGGTGGCCATGGCCACCCCTGCGACCGACGACGACTGCAGCCCCGAGTTCGTGGTGCACGACGAGGACTTTCATCTCCGCCTCGCCACCGCCAGCGGCAACGAGGCGCTTGCCGGCCTCCTGGCCAGCGTGAACGAGCGGATCCGAATCGTGCGCATGCACGACTTCCTCACCGTGGACCGCGTGGCCGACACGATCTCCGAACACACCGCCATTCTCGATGCGCTGATCGACGCCGACGGGGCGACAGCCGTTGCTCGGCTCAGCGATCACCTGGAGATCTCCGAGCACGTCGTGGAACAGCGCGCCGCTGTGGCCCTCAGCCGGATGATCGGCGGCCGGCGTGGCTGACGTCGCTCACAGCGCCGACGAGGCCGGTGTGGTCGACCCGACGCCCGTGCTCGATGCCCGCGGCGTGACCGTGCGCTTCGGTGATCTCGTGGCCAACGATGCCGTGAACCTTCGGGTGTACGCCCGCGAGGTGCACGCGGTGCTCGGCGAGAACGGCGCCGGCAAGAGCACCCTCATGAAGGCCCTGTACGGCCTCAACCCCCTCGACGCTGGCGAGATCCTCGTGGACGGCACCGCCACCGTCATGGAGAGCCCGGCCGTCGCCCGAGCCAGCGGCATCGGCATGGTGTTCCAGGATCTGCGACTGATCCCGGCCCTCACCGTCGCCGAGAACATCGCACTTGCCCTCGACGGCACTGGATGGGCTGACAAGGGGCTTCGGGCCAAGGTGACCGAGGCCGCCGACACCTACGCCCTCCCGGTCAACGCCAGCGACCTCGTGCGCGACCTGTCCCTCGCCGAACGCCAGCAGGTCGAGATCCTTCGCGTGCTGATGCTCGGCGCCCGCATCGTGATCCTCGACGAGCCGACCAGCGCCCTGGCCCCCCAAGAGGTGGACGCCCTGTTCGAGACGGTGGCCGGGCTCCGTGAAGCCGGACTCTCGGTGGTGCTGATCACCCACAAGCTCCGTGAGGCCCGGGCCAACGCCGACCGCCTCACCGTGCTCCGCGGTGGCCAGCTGATCGTGGACGGCGCTTCCCCCAACTCGCTCGACGACGACGAACTGGTGGAGGCCATGGTCGGCACCACCGTCCGACCCCTGGCTGGCGCCCCCGATGCGGCTACCACCGGCGACGCCGCCCTCCTCGTGCGCAGCGTGAACGTGGACGACGACCGCGGTGGCCCTGCCTTGCGCGACATCGAGCTCCGGGTGGAGCCCGGCGAGTGGATCGGTGTGGCGGGGGTGGCCGGCAGCGGCCAACGCGAGCTGTACGAGGCAGTGCTCGGGCTGCGCCCCTACCAGGGCGGCCAGATCCACGTGGCCGGACAGCTCGTGACGAGCAACGACCCCCGCGATGCGTTGCGGGCCGGCGCCGTGGGCCTGCCCGAGGATCCGATCGCCGACGGTGTGGTACCCGGCCTCACGGTGCTGCAGACCCTCGGCCTCGATCGGGCCACCGCCCAGGGTGGCATCGGCCTCGACTGGGGCTCTGTGCGGGAGTGGGCCCGGTCGATCGAGGCGCTCGACGCCCTCTCCGTGGCCGACCTCGACCGAGTGGTCGAGACCCTCTCCGGGGGGAACATCCAGCGCGTGTTCTACGCCCGGGCCCTGGCCGCCGAGGCCAACCTCCTCGTACTGGCCTACCCGAGCCGGGGCCTCGACATCGCCACGGTTCGCACGGGGCTCGAACTGGTCCGCCGGCGCTGCCTGGATGGGGCCGGCGTGTTGATGATCTCCGAGGATCTCGACGAACTCCTCGCCGTGTGCGACAAGATCGCCGTTCTCCACGACGGCCACGTGCTCCCCATGGTGACCGCGGCCGACACCGACCGTCGGGCGCTGGGTCAGATGATGGTGGGGGCCGCCGCATGAGCCGGCTGGTCGAGCTGACCAACACTGGACCAGTACGTACTGCCGCCGCCATCGCGGCCACCTTCGTGGTGTTCGGGCTGCTCCTACTGGCCAACGGCAGCGACCCGATCGCCGGCTACCGGGCCATGTGGGATTCCATCACCCGCGACACCAACAGCCTCGGCGACGTGCTCGTGCGGTTCACGCCTTACCTGCTCGCCGCGCTCGCCGTGGCCGTGCCGGCCCGAGCGGGCCTGTTCAACATCGGCGGCGAAGGCCAGCTCCTCGTGGGTGCGGTGGGCGCGATGGCCATGGCCAACGCCCTCGGCCAGGGCCTCCCCCGCTACCCGACCCTCGTCCTCATGGCAGTGGCTGGCATGGTGGCCGCCGGCGCCTGGGTTGGCGTGGCCGCCCTGCTGCGCCAGAGCACAGGCACCAACGAGGCGATCAGCACGCTGCTGTCGAACTACCTCGCGTTCCTCCTGCTCGGCTGGCTCGTGTTCGGCCGCTGGAAGGATCCAGGCGCCACAGGCTTTCCCCGCAGTCGAATACTCGACGACAACGAGGTGCTCCCGATCCTGTGGGGCCGAGTCCACGTCGGGTTGATCGTGGCCGTGCTCGTGGCGGTGGCCGTGTGGGCGGCGCTCCGGTGGTCGCGGTGGGGCTTCCAACTCCGGGTGCTCGGCGGCAACGCCGAAGCGGCTCGCCGGGCCGGGTTCGCCAGCAACCGACTGGCCGCCTCCGCCCTCGTGGTCGGCGGTGCCCTGGCCGGGCTGGGGGGCATGCTCCAGGTCGCCGGCGTGGAGCAGCAGCTTCGCCCGGCGATGATGACCGGCTACGGGTTCACCGGCGTGCTGGCGGCGTGGATGGTGCGCCACCACCCCCTGCGGGCCATGGCCTCGGCACTCCTGCTCGCCGCCATCGCCGTTGGCGGTAACGGGCTCAAGATCCGGGCCGGGCTCTCCTCGGCGTCGGTGAACATCCTGATGGCGCTGCTCCTGCTCGGCATCCTCGGCTGGGGCGGACGACGAGTCGTGAGGGCGGCCACATGATGGTGGAAGCAATCCTCGTGGGCGCCGTGCGCGGCGGCACCTCCATGCTCTTCGCCGCCGTCGGCGAGACCGTGGCCGAACGGGCCGGTGTGATCAACCTCGGTACCGAAGGCTCCATGCTGGCCGGCGCCCTGGCCGCCTACGCCGTCGGCATCGAGACCGGCAACCCCTGGCTCGGCGCCGTCGCCGGCCTCGTGGCCGGGCTGTTGCTGTCGCTCGTCCACGCCGGCCTTGTGATCTCGCGGGGCGCCAACCAGGTGGCCACCGGGCTCGCCGTCACGTTCCTCGGGCTCGGCCTCACCTCGCTCTATGGCCAGAGCTACGTGTCGCAGGGCGTGGTGCCGTTCGATCCCTGGGCCGTCCCCGGGCTCTCCGACATCCCCCTCCTCGGCGCCGTGCTGTTCGACCACGACCCCCTCACCTACCTGTCGTTCGCTGTCGCCCCCCTGGCCTGGTGGCTGCTCCATCGAACCGGGCTCGGGCTCCGCATCCGGGCCGCCGGTGAGCGGCCCGGCGTGTTGGAGACCGCGGGCGGCTCGGCCGCCCGGGTGCGCTGGATCGCCACCGCCATCGGCGGCGGCCTGGCCGGTGTGGGTGGCGCCCAGCTCGCCACCGCCTTCGCCCGTACCTGGTCGGAGGACATGGTGGCTGGCCGGGGCTTCATCGCCGTGGCCCTCGTGATCTTCGCCGGATGGAATCCGATGCTCACCGTGGCCGGTGCCTACCTGTTCTCCGGCGCCGTGGCCTTCCAGCTCGAACTGCAAGCCCGAGGCACTGGCATCTCCATCTTCATCCTCGACGCCATCCCCTATGTGGTGGTGCTGATCGTGCTGCTGCTCCTCAGCGGTCGCCGACGCCACGCCGCCCCCGAATCGCTCGACAAGGTCTTCGACACCGGCGGCGGCTCGGCCTGAGCCGGCCCACCACCACCCCTGTCGAACCCACCGACCCCTCTCACCCAAACACCACTGGAGGTGTTCCATGTCCACCCGACCGAACCTCAAACTGCTGGCAGCGTTGCTCGCAGTGTTCGCCCTCGTGGCGGCCGCCTGCGGAAGCGGCGATGACGAGGACGCATCTGAGGATGCGGCCACGGAGGAAGCGGCAACCGACGAGGCCACTGACGACTCCGGCGACTCCGAGGAGTCGTCAGACGAGGCAGAGCCAACCGACGAGTCGGCAGCCAGCG
>JBCCFL010000097.1:0-7117 GCA_039029735.1 Actinomycetota bacterium
CTGGCTCTCGAGCAGCGTCGTGAGGCGACTCTGCAGGCCACGCTCGACTGCCAGCATCGCGTCGGCCGGCACCTTGTTCATCGTGCCGAGCCGGATCCCGATCTTGACCTTCAGGTCGTCGGGCAGATGGCTGATGATCTCCGCCGACATCTCCGGTGTGAGGTGCGACAGGATCAAGGCGATCGTCTGCGGATGCTCGGTGCTGACGTTCTCCGCAATCACGTCGGGGTCGAGCTCGTCGAGGAATTGGAACGGGATGTGCACCTCGTCCCCACTCAGCTCGCCGAGCACCTCGCGCGCCATGCGCTTGCCGAAGGTGGCCTCGAGGTACTCGTAGGCGAGTTCCTCGTCGCCAGCAGCCAGGGCGTCGCCCTCCGCCTCGCCGAGGAACTCCCTGAGCACGGCGTCGGCCAGTGCGACGTCCACCCGACCCAGCCGGGAGACCTCCTCCATGACCTTCTGCAGTTCGGGGCGGCGCAGGCCCTTGAGCAGCGGGCCCGAGGTCTCCGATCCGAGCCGCAGGAGGATGATGGCCGCCTTGCGCTTCGGCGACAGGCCGTCGAGCTTGGTCATCGCGGCACCTCCTCGGCCTCGTTGAGCCACGACCGGAGCACGCCGGCCACGTCATCGGTCTGGTTGGCGATGAGGCTTTCGAGTCGCACGTCGGCGGGTTCGAGGTCCTCGTCCTCGTCTGCGTTCTCGCCCTGGGGCAGCGCCGCCTGGGATGGGCCCGAGTCGAGCTCGATCGGCGTCACCTCGGGCTCGGCAGCCTCCTTCGATGCCCGGGCCAGGTAGCGGAGGCTGAGCACGACCACCAGCAGCGCGATGAGGCTGGCGAACACCATCCGGATGAGGCCGACGATGTCGAACCCACCCGACGCCGACCCTTCGGTTTCGGTGGCGTTCGCCTCGGCTGTGGCCCGGAAGTCCTCGTTCAGCGGCATCAGGGTGACGGCGAGGGTGTCGCCCCGCTCGGCGTCGATGCCGGCGGCGGCCACCACGAGTGACTCGATCTCGCCAACCCGAGCGGCGTCGATGGCCGTCTCGTCGAGGAGCACGGCAACCGACAGTGAGGTGAGGTCCCCAGCGGCCTGCTCGGCGTTGGTGACCACCTTGTCGACCGCGAAGCGAGCGTCACGCTCGTCGAGGCTGTAGTCGAGCCCGCCTCCGGTCCCGAGCCCGTCATTGGCCCCCAGGTCCTCGCCGTCGGTGGTCTGGCCGGTCTCCTCCTCGGGGACCTCGACCTCCAACGGAGACCCGGTATCGGCTTCAGCGTCGGGGTCGCTGTACTGCTCGGCCCGCGTCGTCTCCTCGATCAGCATCTGCTGGCCGTCCTCGGTCCGGGCCGGCTGGTACTGCTCGGTGACCGTGGTGACCGAGTCGAAGTCGAGGTTGGCCTCGACGGCGACGATGGCGAGACCAGGCCCGACCACTGCGGCCAGCATCGACTCGATGTCGGACTCGAGGTGGGCCTCGTAGGCCCGTTTGGCCCGGAGCTGGGTGTCGCCTTCGATACCCATCACGCCGGATCCGTCGCCGGGGGCGGCGAGCACCCGTCCGCTCTCGTCGGCCACCGACACCTGATCGGCAGTGAGGCCCTCGACCGACGACGCCACGAGGTTCACGATGGCGTCGACCTGCATCGGGGCGAGGGCTTCGCCACCAGTGCTGACGAGCACCGACGCCGAAGCCTCGACGTTGTCGTCGGCCAGGAAGTCGTGCTCGGGGATCACGAGGTGCACGTTGGCCTGCGACACACCGTCGATGGCGGCGATGGTGCGGGCCAGCTCACCCTGCATGGCCCGCTGGTAGCCGACGCGCTGGTCGAAGGCAGATGTGGTGAGGCCCTGATCTTCCAGCACGGACCAGCCACCGGCTGAGTTCGGGAGGCCCTGAGCTGACATGTCGAGCCGGAGTGCGTGCACCTGGTCGGCCGGCACCTGCACCGTGCGCCCGCCGTACAGCAGTTCGTAGGGAACCCCCTGGGATTCGAGCTGATCCACCACGGCCGCAGCCGCTTCGGGCTCGAGGTCGCCATAGAGGGTTCCCATCGGGGTGGATGAGGTGACCCGCGACATGACGAACATGCCCACCGCCGTGGCCACGAACGCCAGTGCCAGCGTTGCCTTCTGGGGGCCGGTCATGCGCTGCGCCGACTGCGCCGCTGACCGCCCGATGGCCTCGATGTCGACCGCAGCCATCAGAGCTGCATCCGCATGATGTCATTGAACGCCGAGATGGCCCGGTCGCGAACGGCGACCGTGATCTCGGTGGTGAGCTGCGCCTCGGTGGCGGCGACCATGAAGTCGCTCACCGAGTCGAGGTCACCGACGGCGGCCCGGCGGGCCAGCTCGTCAACTGCGGTGTCGAGCTGGTTGACCTGGCTGAGGGCGTCACCGACGGCTTGGGCGAAGCTGTTGCCTGCACCCGTCTCGGTTTCACCCGGCGTGGCTCTCGTCGAACTCTCGGTGGCGTTGACGCCCCCGAAGTCGATGGACGGGATGCGCACGGGACGGATCGGAGAAGTCATCAGGAACCAATCTCCAGTGCTCGTTGGTAGGCCTCACGGGCACTACGGAATGCGGATGCGTTCGCCTGGTAGGCCCGCTGAGCCACCAGCATGTTGGCCATCTGCTGGGCCAGATCGAAGCCGGGCATGCGGATCTGCCCGTTCTCGTCCGCCAGCGGGTGATCGGGGTTGTAGACAACCAGGCCCTCGGGGTCGCCGAGCTCCACCCGGTCGGGGTGCACGCCGGAAGGGCGTCCGTCCTCCACCCGGGGTCGGACGACCACGAGGCGCTCGCGGAAGGCCTCCTCCTCGGTGGAGGTGGCCGTGTTGACGTTGGCCACGTTGTCGGCGATGGCATCGAGCCAGGTCTGGAACGTGTTCAGTCCGGATCCGGAGATGCTGAGGCTGTGGAAGGGTCCGCTCATGTCACGCTCCCAGTGCCGTGCGGAGGCGGTCGTAATGCGAGTTGATCGCTTCGGTCACGAGTTGCTGCTGGAGCGCATTGAGCTCCAGCGAGGTGATCTCGGCCGTGGGGTTCACGTTCGATTCGTCGAGCCGGTTGCCGGCTCGGGTCTGGTGCACCCTTACCTGGGCCAGGCTCGGATCCCCGGCCGCCATGGCATCACGCAGCGAATCGGCGAACGACACCCGCCGAGCCCGGAAGCCCGGGGTCTCGATGTTGGCGAGATTGTGTTCGGCGGCCTCACGCTGGGCATCAAGCCCGCGCAGTGCGGCGGCGAGAAACTGCACCTGGCTACCAGCGGACAACACGGCAACGGCTCCTGAGGATCGGGAAACAACACCGCCCGATCCCTGGGCGTCGAGGTGAGCATCCGGCTCGCTCCCCTCCATCGGACCCGACGGCCTGCCATGCGTAGGACCGACGGCTCATTTGACCGACCCACCGCATGGGTCGTGAGGATCACTCCCCCAGGTGGGAGCCCCGAAGCTGCTGGAGGAGCCCCTACAGCGAGGCGGAGAAGCGGGAGCCGGAGCGGGAGGCGGGCGCCGTGGGGGCGAAACCGCGTTGACGGAGCGGCGGAAGTTCCTGCTGGCGAGCGGTGAGCGCGGCCTCGATCGAGGCCGCCTGGGCCAGGAGGTGGCGGGCCCGGTCAACGAGAGCTGGCGGAACGGGACCGCTCAGCCCCGGCGGCGGCCAGGGGGCGAGGGCCAGTTCATCGTGCCGATCGCCGGCCTTCGCGCACACCTGGAGCCGGGCCTCGAACGCATCGAGGGCCAGGGCCCAGGTGCGCTCCTCAGGCATCGACCGCGCTGCTCTCGCGCAGCATGCGATCGGCCTCCACCCAGGTCTCGGCCAGGGGAACCACGATCGCCAGGCAGTCCTGCACGAGGCGTGGATCCTTCGACAGGTTCGCCTCGACGAGGCGATCGATGACGTAGTCGTACAGCGCCTGCAGTTCCGACGCCCCAGACCAGGTCTGGTCCTCGAGGGCGAGGCGAAGTTCGAGCACCAGATCCTGCGCGTTGACCAGAGCCCGATGGGCCGGCTCGACCTGGCCCATCGAAATGGCGGCGATGGCGGTGTTGAGATCCCGCTGGAGCCGGTCGAACACCGCCAGGAGGAGCCGCGGTGGTGACGAGGCGGCCATGCCGTCGTTCTGGTACTGGTCGGCCAAGGCGGCCCGACGGTGGAAAGTCACTGGTTGCTCTGTCCTTGCAGTGTCGGCAGCTGACTGGCGAGGTATGCGGACTGGTCTCGGAGGCCCCCCAGGGCGACCTCGAGGTTGGCGTAGGTGCGGCGGAGGTTCTCCTCCCGCAGCTCCAGGCGACGTTCGAAGGCTTCGATCTGGCGTCCGAAGTCCTCAACGCGCTGACTGGCCGATTCGGCGGCGGTGTACAACATGCCCTCGCCGGTGGCGGTGAGCTGTTCGGCCATCGTGATCATGCGGTCGATGGCGCCCGGGGCGGCGGTTGCCTCGTCGATTCCACCGGTCGGGTCGATCAGCAGGCTCTGCACGTCGGCCGGTTGGGAGATGAGGGCCTGCTTGAACTCCTCAGCGTTGAAGGTGATGGCGCCCTCGCGCGTCAGCTCGATGCCGACGAGGCCCACCGAGGTGAGCGGGTGATCGTCCATGGCCTCGAACAGCGAGTTCCGCAGCAGGTCGGCCGAACGGCGAGCCTCCCGGTTGCCCTGCAGCACCGTGCGCTCTCCCTCCGGGTCGTTGCGGGTGGAGTCGGAGATCCGGGTGAGCAACTCGTTCATCTTGGTGACGACCTCGCCCACCTTCTCAGCGACGCCGTCCACGTCGCGGTCGGTGGTGACGGTGACGGGAGCGGCCGTCACGTCGTGCACGGTGATGGTCACGCCGGGGAGGATCGAGTCGAACGTGTTGTCGGTGCTGGTGACCGTGAAGGGGTTCAGCCCGTTCACGGTGAGCTCGGCGTCGCTGCCGTTGCTGAGCTGGGTGAAGGCCATACCCTCGAAGATCCCGGCGTCGGGGGTGAAGGCCGAGGCCGCTCCGGTCTCATCCGCGGTCAGCTGGAGCCGGTAGCCGCTGCCGGTGTCGATGGCCATGGCGGTGTAGCCGAGATCGGCGCTGTTGACCTCCGACACGAGCTCGGCAAGGCTGCCGCCGTCGGTCGGCTCGTAGGCCACGGTGGCGGTACCGGTCCGCAGACCGCCGCTGATCGTGGCCGAGATCGACCCGGCCGATCCCGACGGGAGGGCAACCACGGTGCCGTCGCTGACATCGGTGACGGTGGTGGCCAGGCCATCAACCTCCACGATGCCGTCGGTCCCGCTCGCCAACGAGCCGATGGTAAAGCCGAGTTCGCCGGCGGCTGATCCTCCGGTGACCGACACCGAGTGGCTGCTGCCCTCGTCCACCGACACCAGGCTGACGGCTGAGATGCCGTCGTCGGCCACGGCGGTCAGCACACCGTCGAGGCTCCCGTGGGCATCGATTGCATCGGAAACGGCGGTGGTCAGCGCCGTGTGGTCGCTGTAGGACCCATGGGCCAGTGTCAACGTGTAGCTCGACCCGCTGACCGTCACGTTCAGTGTGTCGTTGGTGCCGTCGATCGTGAACGGGCCGAGGGGGCGGGATGCCCCGGTGAGGGTGGCGGCGGCCGAGTCCTGCGTCACCTCGAACGAGATGGGCCCGGTGGCGAAGCCCGAACCACTCAGATCGGAGAAGCCGAGCCCTGAGTAGCCCGATGCCTGGAACACGTCGGCCCCAGGGGTGGTCACCACGTCGTCGAGCGAGGCGAACGTCGCCGTCGAGTACATCGAAGCCGCGGTGGCCACCGACGACACGTCGAAGGTGTAGGTGCCGGTGGTGGTGGCCGTGGTGGCGAGCACGCTCACCGCCTCGGGGTTGGACGAGGTCGCCGTGATGCCCTGCAACGAGGAGTTGAGGCGCAGGTCCGCAGCCAGATCGCGGAGCGCGTTCACGTCGCTGCGAATGGCTGACAGCTCGGTGCTGGCCGCCTGCTCCTGATCCCGTTGTGTCTGCAGCGCCACCTGGGGGCGGCGCTCGATGGCCATCAACTGGTTGATGATGGTCGTTGTGTCCAAACCGGAGATCAACCCATCGACGAAGGTCATCTGCTGGTTCCTTTCCCGTCCAGGAATGTGGTCGGCGCGGCGCGCCGTGAACTGAAGAAGGTCCGGCCCGCTGGGCCGGACCTTCCTCGTGATTCATGCGTGAGCCCCACTCAGCGTGGGTCCACTGGATTACCCGAGGAGTCGGAGGACACCCTGCGGGATCGAGTTCGCCTGACCGAGCATGGCCGTACCAGCCTGAGTCAGGATCTGGTTCTTGGTGAACTCCACCATCTCGGCCGCCATGTCGGTGTCACGGATCCGAGACTCCGACGCCGCCAGGTTCTCCGTGGCGACCTGCAGGTTCCGAGTCACCGACTCGAACCGGTTCTGCGCAGCACCGAGCGTGCCCCGAGTGGTCGAGATGCCGGCGATGGCCAGGTCGATCGTTTCGATCGCGGCCCGGGCGTTGGTGGCGTCGTTGACCGCGATGCCCGTGATGTCGGTACCACCCACGTTGGCCGTCGTCAGGGCGCCGACCGTGACAGCGATCTGACCGCTGGTGCCCGAGCCCTCGGAGCCGACCTGGAAGTTCAGGGCCGTGGCCGAGAACACCGCAGCACCCGAGAACGTGGTGTCAGCGCCGATACGGCCGATCTCAGCGGTGAGGGCCGTGATCTCGGCGGCGATGGCGGTACGAGCGTCAGCGTCGTTGGTGTCGTTGGCGGCCTGCACCGACAGGTCACGCATACGGTTCAACATGTTGTGAACCTCACCAAGAGCACCCTCAGCCGTCTGCACGAGGCTGACGCCGTCCTGGGCGTTGCGTGTGGCCTGCTTGAGACCCGACACCTCAGCCCGCAGCTTCTGCGAGATCACCAGACCAGCAGCATCATCGCCAGCCCGGTTGATCCGGTACCCCGACGACAGCTTCTCCAGGTTCTTCCCCAGAGACATGTTCGACACGCCCAGGTTCCGACTGGCATTGAACGCCATGATGTTGTTGTTGATACGCATTCGGTTTCCCTTCCTAGTGAGCGAGCGGAACAACCCTCAGTCCCTTGAGAGCCATTGAGACCGCCCGAAGCCCTGAGAGTCTCGAC
>JBCCFL010000098.1:0-3752 GCA_039029735.1 Actinomycetota bacterium
GGCTTCGCGTCGACGGGCACCGACGTGCACGAGGTCCGACGCACGGGTCACGCCGTCGATCACCCGATCGGCTTCGAACACGGCGCCTACCTCAAGGCGCTCTACCTCACGATCCGCTAGACGGAACGAGACGTTCTACCGGAACGAGAAGACCGCGCCGGATCGCTCGCCCGACTCGGCGAGCAGGCCGCGGCGGCGGAGGACGGGCATCACACCCTCGCCGAACCAGAACGCCTCCTCGAGGTGCGGGTAGCCCGAGAGGATGAATTCGTCGAAGCCCAGGTCGGCGTACTCCTCGATGCGATCGGCGACCTCGTCGTGCGAACCGACGAGCGCCGTGCCGGCGCCGCCGCGCACCAGGCCGATGCCGGCCCACACATTGGGGTGGATCTCGAGATGATCCCGCGAACCCGAATGCAGCTCGGCCATCCGCCGTTGCCCTTCCGACATCGTGGAGGCGAAGTCGGCCTGCGCGGCGGCGATGGCCTCGTCGTCGATGCCGTCGAGCATGTGATTGGCGACGGCCCAGGCCTCCTCCGCCGTCGGCCGGGTGATCACGTGGAACCGGATGCCGTACCGCAGCGTGCGGCCGTGCTCGGCGGCCTTCTCGCGGACCACGGCGATCCGTTCGGCGGCCATCGCCGGCGGCTCGCCCCACGTGAGGTACACGTCGACGTGCTGCGCAGCGACATCGAGCGCGGCCGGTGACGCACCGCCGAAGTAGATCGGCGGCGGGGGAGCGGGAGGCTCGCGCGTGCTGGCACCGGCGACCTCGTAGTACTCGCCCGTGAAGTCGTACGGCTCGCCGGTCCAGGCGTGACTCATGATCTGCAGGAACTCCGCCGTCCGCGCGTAGCGGCTGTCCTTGTCGAGCCAGTCGCCGAATCGGTTGAGCTCGCGCGGTTCGGCGCCGGTGACGATGTTGATCAGCAGTCGGCCGTCGGACATCCGCTGGTACGTCGACGCCATCTGGGCGGCGAGCGTGGGCGACAGGAATCCGGGGCGGAACGCGACCAGGAACTTGATCCGCTCGGTGCGCGGGATCAGTGGCGCGGTGGCGAGCCAGGCGTCCTCGCAACCGGTCCCGCACGGGGTGAGCAGGGCCTCGTAGCCGAGCTGATCACACGCCTGTGCGATCTGCGCGAGGTACTCGGTCGACGGGGGCCGCCAGTGCGCGTCGTGCCCCTCGGGCAGCACGTCGCGCGAGTCACCGCCGGTCGGCAGGAACCAGTCGATCGTGAGCATGTGCGCGACTCTACGCTCGCGCGGTGAGAAGGTCTAGCCCCCTGTTAGAGGTTCACACAGCGGCTTCGGTCGGCAACTCGGCGTGGCTAGAGCCACGGGCGCAACTGAGCCGCCGCCGGCACCTGCCCACCGGGCAGCTCGATGGTCCATTCGCCCTCGTCGACCCAGGCCTTGTCGACCGGTTCGCCCCGATTCGCGATCGCCATGCCGATCGCGGCGTCGACGGTGTGACCCCACATCCCCGACGTCACGTAGCCAACACGCTCGCCGTTTCGGAACAGCGGTTCGTGGTGGTGCAAGAGCTGGGCGTCCGGCCCGCTCGGCTGGACCAGACGGACCTGCACCAGACGTTGGGTGGCCCCGGCGGCCTTCTGCGCCGTCACGGCGTCGCGGCCGGTGAACGGGGCGTCCTTGTCCCACGCCACGGCGAAACCGAGGCCCGCCTCGACCGGGGTGTCGTCGGGCGTGATGTCGTGCCCCCAGTGGCGGTAGCCCTTCTCGAGCCGCAGGGAGTTGAGCGTGTGGTAGCCGCACAACTCGAGTTCGTACCGCTCGCCGGCGCGGCGAATCTCGTCGAACACCGAGACGGCGTGGTCGGCGTCGACGTACAGCTCCCAGCCGACCTCGCCGACGTAGCTCATCCGGTTGGCCCACACCGGGGCATCGGCGACGTCGATCACGCGATTGGTCGAGAACGGGAAGGCGTCGAGCGACAGATCGACGTCGGTGAGGTGTGCGAGCAGCGCCGGAGCCTCGGGGCCCATCACGGCGATGCACGCGAGCGCCGAGGTGAGGTCGGTCACGATCGCGTTGCGGTCTGCCGTGGCCCGTTCGAGCGTGTCGAGGTCGCGTCGCCGGGTGGCGGCGCCACCGATCACGCGGAAGTGATGGTCGCCGAGGCGGCTGACGGTGAGATCGGCCTCGATACCGCCCGCCTCGTTGAGCCACTGGGTGTACACCGACCGGCCGACGTCGCCGTCGACCGCGCCCGCCGACAGCACGTCGAGGATCTCGGCGGCGTCGGGACCGCGCACGTCGAACTTCGCGAACGATGTGAGGTCGAACACGCCGACCCGTTCGCGGACGGCCCGGTGCTCGACGGCGTTCGCCGCGTGCCACTGGCCGATACCCCATCCGTCGTGATGGTCGGCGGTGACCCCGATGTCGGGACGGGCGTAGAACATCGGTCGTTCCCAACCCGCCAGCTCGGCGAACGCCGCGCCCTCGGCCGCAAGGCGGTCGTGCAGCGGCGTCCTGCGACGGTTGCGGGCGGTCTCGAACGTGCGATGCGGGTAGTGCGGCGCGTAGAGCAGACCGAGCACCTCGGTCGTGCGTTCGCGCAGGTACGCCTCGCTGTTCTGGAAGCGTTCGAAGCGGCGGATGTCGACGTCGTGGAGATCGAACGGGGGCGCGCCCTCGGTCATCCAGTGCGCCATCGCCATGCCGGCGCCGCCGGCCGACTGGATGCCGATCGAGTTGAAGCCCGCGGCGACGAACAGCCCGGTGCGGCCCGGCGCCTCGCCGAGGATGTAGGCGTCGTCGGGCGTGAAGCTCTCGGGACCGTCGAACAGCAGTCGGAGGCCGGCATCGTGGAGCGCGGGGATGCGATCGAACGCCGGCACCAGCCAGCGCGCGAGATGGTCGGCGTCGGGCTCCATGGTGATGAAGGGGCGGTCGGTCGGCGGCGGTCCGTTCGACGGCCACGGGCGCCCCTCGGGCTCGAACAGGCCGGCGAGCACCGAGCCGCCGGCCTCGGGCTTCAGATAGGTCCACCGATCGGGGTCGCGCAGCACCGGCCAGTCGGGGACACGGGGGAGTGTGGTGCCATGGTAGGGGCACTAGGTGAGTGCAGTGCAGACGCAGCCCGGCGGCCACGGAAGCCACCGCGTCCACGGCAGTGGCCCCAGCAGCCTCCACTGGTGCACCCGCCACAGTGGCAGCAGCCACGGAGTCAGCCCCAGCAGCCTCCACAGCATCCACCTCAACAATCTCCACGGTTGCAGTCCCAGCAACCGCAACAGCATCCACTGCATCCAGCGCAGCCCCCGCATCCACCGCAACAGCATCCACTGCATCCACTGCATCCCCCGCAGTCACATCAACAGCATCCACCGCAACAGCATCCACAGCATCCACACCATCCACTGCATCCCCCGCATCCACCTCAACAATCTCCACGGAAGCCAGCACGGGGGCCACCCCAGCCGCAGGTGCAGCCACGGTAGCCATGGTGGCCGCAGCGGCAGGTACGAGAGCCACAGTGCTCACAGGCACTTGGGCCACAGTGTCCATGGGGGGTGGCACAGTGGCCACGGCAGCCACTGGTGGGGGCACCGGGGGGCACAGGCACCACGGGTGCCACGTGTGCAAGCACCACGGGTGCAGGCACCATGGGTGGCACAGGAGGCACGTGAGGCGCAGAGCCTTCCTCCACTGGCAGCCCTACAATAGTGGGCTGCAGGTGTCCCTCTTGAGCATCCACACTGGCTTGACTGGGGGGCTGGCCA
>JBCCFL010000099.1:0-2970 GCA_039029735.1 Actinomycetota bacterium
TCCACCACGTCCAACCCTGGGCCACTGGCGGACCAACCAACCTCAACAACCTGCTCCCCCTCTGCAGCCAACACCACCACCGAGTCCACGACGGCAAATGGCACCTACGCCTCCACCCGGATCGAACAATCGACATCCGACAACCCGACGGCGTACGGCACAAGCTGGGTGGAGGATCGCCGGGGCCGGATCCGCCCTCGATTCGTGCCGGCCCGGCGAGGATCTAGGATTCGGCCATGAGAGCAGCGATTCTCCGCAACGGTCGGATGGTGGTCGACGACATCGCCGATCTCTCCCCTGGCCCCGGTCAGGTGCTGGTGGAAACGGTCGCCTGTGGCATCTGCGGGAGCGACCTCCACACCGTGGATCACGGCAGCGCGCTCGCCGACGCAGCCCGCGACGCCGGATCAGCCACATTCGACTACGACCCCGAGGTCGATCTCGTGATGGGCCACGAGATGTCGGTGCGCGTGCTCGATACGGGCGCCGGCGTCGACGGCGTGGCCCCAGGGCTGGTGGCCGCGGCGATGCCAACGGTGGTCACCCCCGATGGGGGCATGGCCGTGCCGGGCTACAGCAACGTGTATCCCGGCGGGTACAGCGAGCAGATGCTCCTTGCGCCGTGGGCGCTGGTCCCGGTACCGAACGGTCTCGACCCCGCCCACGCCGCCCTCACCGAGCCGATGGCCGTCGGCCTCCATGCCGTGAACGAGTCGACGGCGGCTCCAGGGCGAGCCGCCCTCGTCGCCGGGGCCGGCCCGGTGGGCCTCGCCATAATCGCCGCGCTCGCCGTTGCCGGGGTGGAGCCCATCATCGCCTCCGACTTCTCCCCCCGCCGCCGCGAACTCGCCCTGACCATGGGGGCCCACGTTGCCGTCGATCCTTCCGTCGCCCCCGACCGCGCCTCGGCCTTTGCGCCAGTAGTGGACGCCTGGCAGGCGAACGGTGCCCTCGGCCCACCGGTGATCTTCGAAGCGGTCGGTGTACCGGGGATGGTGGAGTCGATCATGGCCACGGCGCCCGCTCACTCCGAGATCGTGGTGGCGGGCGTGTGTATGGAGCCCGACCACTTCCGCCCGATCATGGGCATCATGAAGCACCTGTCGCTCCGGTTCGTGCTCGGCTGGAGCCCGGACGAGTTCGCGGCCTCGCTACGCAACCTGGCGGAAGGCCGGATTGATCCGAACCCGCTGGTGACTGGCCAGGTCAGGCTCGAAGATGTGCCGGCGGCGTTCGCCACGCTGGCCGATCCAGAGGATCATGTGAAGATCCTCGTACGCCCCAACGGTGAGCACTGAGCGTCGGCGCAGCCCGCTGGCCGAGAACCGAGCTCGTGAGAAAGGACCCGGACCATGCTGGTTGAACGGATCGAGTCGAAGTGGATCGAGGCGTTCGCCCGCACCTTCGAACTGTGCGGCGTCGAAGCCGGAGATGTGTGCGCCGTGCTCTCCGAGAGCCAGAGCCGCGCCGTCAACGTCGAGCTGAGCGAGCTGGCCCTGGCCCGGCTCGGAGCCAAGGTGTTCCACGTCCGCATCCCGAGCCCAGCCCAGACGGCGCCAGTGCCAGTGCGCTCGACGGGTGCGTCCGATGCGATCGGAGGCCTCGAGCCGGTGATCGCCGCCCTCGCCGGCGCCACCCTGGTTGCCGACAACACCGTGGAGGGCTTGCTCCACGCCCCGGAGCTTCCGGCCATCCTCGGTGGCGGGGCTCGGGTGCTCATGGTGTCGAACGAGCACCCCGAACTCCTGGAGCGCGTGGTGCCCGACCCGGCGTTGGAAGCCAAGGTCAAGCTCGGCACCAAGCGGCTCCGAGCCGCGTCCACGATGGCCGTGTCGTCACCCGGCGGTACCGACCTCACGATCGACGTGGCCGATGCGCCCGCCGGTTCGAGTTGGGGCTACACGAGCCGCCCCGGCACGATCGCCCACTGGCCCGGAGGGCTCTGCCTGTGCTTCCCGCCTGCCGGCGCGGTGAACGGCACGCTCGTGCTCGACCGGGGCGACGTGAACCTCACGTTCAAGCGGTACATCGAGTCGCCGATCACCCTCACGATCGTGGACGACTACATCACCGACATCGCTGGTGACGGCCTCGATACCACGCTGATGGCGAGCTACTTCGAGGCCTGGGGCGACCGCGAGGCCTACGCCGTGAGCCACGTGGGCTGGGGCATGAACCCGGCAGCCCGCTGGGACTCCCTCGCCATGTACGACAAATCTCAGGTGAACGGCACCGAGCTGCGCGCCTTCGCCGGCAACTTCTTGTACTCAACCGGTGCCAACGAGGTGGCAGGCCGCCACACGCTCGGCCACTTCGATCTCCCGATGCGGGGCTGCACCGTTGCCCTCGACGGCGAAGTGGTGGTGGACGGCGGCGTGCTCCAGGGTGATCTCGCGTGACATCGTTCGGCGCCTGGCTCGATCGCTGGGCCGTCGAGCGCTCCGACCATCCGGCCATCATCGAGTCGTCGCCCGACGGCGATCACATCACCGTCACCTACGGCGATCTCCACCGCCAGGTGGTCGAAGCCGCCAAGGCGTTGGCCGCGCAAGGCGTTGCGCCAGGTCACCGAGTGGTGTGGCTCGGCGAGAACCGCATCTCCTTCCTCGTCCAGTTCCTGGCGTGCAGTCGCCTCGGTGCGATCTTCACCCCGCTCAACACCCGGCTGACCGCAGCTGAACAGACAGCCCAGGTCACGTGGGCCGCCCCGGCCGTGGTCGACGGTGATGTCAGCGCCACTGATCGCGTGGTCGAGCTAAGGGCCGCGGCAGCCAACGCTCCCACCGTCGACGCCGCCTCGGCCATCGACGCCAGCGACCCTGCCCTGCTGGTGTACACCTCGGGTACGACGGGCCGGCCGAAGGGCGCCGTGCACACCCACCGCAGCCTGAACGCCGTGGTGGACATGGGCGTGGCAACCCAAGGGCTCACCGCCACCGACATCGGCCTCGCGTTCCTCCCGCTGTTCCA